>CAWCQX010000008.1:0-100420 GCA_963797855.1 uncultured Chloroflexia bacterium
GGGGCGATGGTCGGCGACCCGACGGAGGGCGCGCTCGTCGTCCTCGCGGCGAAGGGGGGCGTCGACCCGACGCTCACCCGGGAGCAGTACCCACGAGTCGCGACGCTGCCCTTCGACGCCGCCTACAAGCTCATGGCCACGTTCCATCGCATGACCGATGCGTCGGGCCGCGAGGTCATCCGGGGCTACGTGAAGGGCGCTCCCGACCAGCTCCTGGCTCGCGCCACGGCGGCCCAGGGGCCGGACGGCCAGGTCATCCCGATCAGCGAGGACGGCCGCGCGAAGTACCTGGCCGAGAACGATCGGCTCGGCGAGCAGGGCCTTCGCGTCCTGGCGACCGCGCAGCGCGACTTCGATCCGTCCACGTTCGACGCGAACGCCGATCTGCTCCTCGAGATGAAGGACCTGCACCTGCTGGCGCTCGTCGGGATCGTGGATCCTCCCCGCGCCGAGGCACGCGACGCGATCGCGCGCGCAAAGGATGCCGGCATCAAGGTGCGGATGATCACCGGCGACCACGCGATCACCGCCGAGGCGATCGCCCGCCAGCTCGGGCTCGAGGGCCGCGCGATCACCGGCGCCGAGTTCGCGGCGTGGAGCGACGAAGAGGCCGACAAGCGGATCGACGAGATCGGCGTCATCGCGCGCGTCGCCCCGGAGGACAAGGTCCACCTCGTCGACATCCTCCGCCGCAAGGGCGAACATCGTCGCGATGACGGGCGACGGCGTGAACGACGCGCCCGCGCTGAAGCGCGCCGACATCGGCGTGGCGATGGGGATCACCGGGACCGAGGTCTCGAAGGAGGCCGCGGTGATGATCCTGACCGACGACAACTTCGCGACGATCGTGCAGGCCGTCGAGGGCGGTCGCGCGCTGTACGACAACCTCCTGCGCTACATCCGCTTCCAGATGGCGAGCCTGTTCGGCTTCATCGGCACGTTCCTGGGAGCGAGCATCTTCAACATCCTCGGCGGCGTTCCGTTCCTGCCGCTGCAGACGCTGTGGATCAACTTCACGGTCACCGTCTTCCAGGCGGTCGGCCTCGGCTACAGCGAGCCGCGCGCCGGGCTCATGGAGGAGCCGCCGCGCCCCAAGGACCAGCGGATCCTTCCCGGTCCGCTCTTCATCTGGCTCGTGTTCGTCGGTCTCGTCTTCGCCGCACCGACGCTGGCGGTGATCGCCTGGGCATCGCAGGCATTCGACGAGGTCGTGGCGCATTCGATGGGCCTCGTCACCTTCTCGATGTTCCACCTCTTCTTCTCGCTGGAGACGGCCGACGAGGAACGCACGATCTTCAGCAGCCAGCTCCTCGAGAACGGCACGCTGCTCAAGGCCTCGGGCCTGTCGCTGCTGACGATCTTCCTGTCCACGACGTTCGGTCCGCTCCAGAGGATGCTCGACACGACCGAGCTGACGGTGCAGCAGTGGGCCCTGTGCATCGTGGTGGCGTTCTCGATCATCGTGATCGCCGAGATCCGAAAGTTCTTCCGGCGACGAAGGGCGCCTGCGGTCGAGGCGCCGATCCAGCAGCCCGCGGTCGGTCAAGCGGCCTCCTGAACGGCGACGGCCCGAGCCGGGCGCAACGGGCGCGATGAACCGGCTCGGGCGTGGCGCACGCCCCGAGGGCCCCGGTCGGCTCGGCACGTACACGCCCGCGGTCTACGGGTCGCTGCTCGTCACGACGCTCGTCGCCGTCCAGTGGAAGGCCGATGCGGTCCCGGAGCTCGTCGCCGCTCTCGCTGGTCATCTCCGTCGGCGTGTTCTGGCTGGCCCACGCGTGGGCGGAGGTGGTGAACCGGCGCATCCGCGGGCCGATCACCCTCTCGCAGGCGTGGTCGATCGCGCTCGGCGAGGCGACGATGCTCCTCGCCGTCGTCGTTCCCGGGGTTCTGCTCGGCCTGCATCGGTTCGCCGGCGTCTCGACGGACCTCGCGATCGGCCTCGCCCTCGCCGCGAGCCTGGCCCAGCTGTTCCTCTGGGGCCTCGCGGTCGGGCGTGCCGCACACGTGAGCGTGGCCCGTGGCCATCGGCCTCGGCATCGTCGACTTCGGCTTCGGCGTGGCGGTCGTCGCCCTGAAGGCGGTCGTGCTGCACTAGGCAGGCGCACCTGCCTCGACCGTTGGCCGAGCACGAAAAGAGGCCGGGCCACAGCCGCCCGGCCTCTTCGCTGTCTAGACGCCCGAGAGCCCGGAGGTGCTACACCTCCTTGTACTCGCCCTCGATCGTCTCCTCTTCGGCCTCGCCCTCGCCGGCCGCGGCACCGTCGCCGTTCTCGCCTCCACCGGAGCCATCGGCCCCGTTCCCGTCGCCGCCGCCCGAGGGGGCCTCGTAGGCCTTCGTGCCGACCCGCTGGAGCACCTCGGCGAGCTGGCCCTTCGTCGAATCGACGGCGCCCTGGTCCTCGCCCTTGAGCGCCTCGCGCACCGCCTCGATGCGTGCGCTGACCTCGGCCTTGTCCTCGTCCGACATCTTGTCGTCGAGGTCTCGGAGCAGCCGCTCGCCCTGGTAGACGAGGGCGTCGGCCTCGTTGCGCGACTCGGTCGCCGCGCGCTTGGCCCGGTCCTCCTCGGCGTGCTCGGCCGCCTCGCGGACCATCTTGTCGACGTCCTCCTTGGCGAGCATCGAGGAGGCGGTGACGGCGACCTTCTGCTCCTTGTTCGTGGCCTTGTCCTTGGCCGTCACGTTGAGGATGCCGTTGGCGTCGATGTCGAAGGTGACCTCGATCTGCGGCACGCCGCGCGGGGCCGGCGGGATGCCGTCGAGGCGGAACGTCGCCAGCTTCTTGTTGTCGGCGGCCATCTCGCGCTCGCCCTGGAGCACGACGATGTCGACCGACGGCTGGTTGTCCGACGCCGTCGAGAAGATCTGGGTGTGCGACGTCGGGATCGTCGTGTTGCGGTTGATCATCTTCGTCGCCACGCCGCCCATCGTCTCGATGCCGAGCGAGAGCGGGGTCACGTCGAGGAGCAGGACGTCCTTGACCTCGCCGCCGAGGACGCCGGCCTGGATCGCCGCACCGACCGCCACCACCTCGTCGGGGTTGACGCCCTTGTGCGGCTCCTTGCCGTTGAACATCTTCTTGACGGCCTCGACGACCGACGGGCATGCGCGTCATGCCGCCGACGAGGATGATCTCGTCGATGTCGCCGGGCTTCATGCTGGCATCGGTCAGGGCCTGCTTGACCGGCGGCTCGGTGCGCTGGATGAGGTCGGCGACGAGGTCCTCGAGCTTGGCCCGCGTGAGCGTGATGACCAGGTGCTTCGGGCCCGAGGCATCGGCGCTGATGAACGGAAGGTTGATCTCGGTGCTGGTCGTGCTCGACAGCTCGATCTTCGCCTTCTCGGCCGCCTCCTTGAGCCGCTGGAGGGCGATCCGGTCCTTCGCGAGATCGATGCCCTCGGCCTTCTTGAACTCCTCGGCCAGCCAGTCGATGATCCGCTGGTCGAAGTCGTCGCCGCCGAGGTGGGTGTCGCCGTTCGTCGATCGGACCTCGAAGACGCCCTCGGAGAGCTCGAGGTTGCTGATGTCGAACGTCCCGCCGCCGAGGTCGTAGACGGCGATCTTCTCTTCCTTCTGCTTGTCGAGCCCGTACGCCAGGGCCGATGCGGTCGGCTCGTTGACGATGCGCTTGACGTCGAGCCCGGCGATCCGGCCGGCATCCTTCGTCGCCTGGCGCTGGGTGTCGTCGAAGTAGGCCGGGACGGTGATGACCGCCTCGGTGATCTTCTCGCCGAGGTACGCCTCCGCGTCACCCTTCAGCTTCTGGAGGATCATCGCGCTGATCTCCGGCGGGCTGAACCGCTTGTCGTTCCCGAGCACGACGACGATCGCCGTCGGAATTCGGGTCCTTCTCGACCTGGTACGGGACGAGGTCCTTGCTGTGCTGGACCTCGGGATCGTCCCAGCGGCGCCCCATGAAGCGCTTGATGCTGAAGATCGTGTTCTCGGGGTTCGTGATCGCCTGGCGCTTCGCGACCTGGCCGACCAGCCGCTCGCCGCTCTTCGTGAACGCGACGACCGACGGGGTGATCCGCGAGCCCTCCGCGTTGGGGATGACCTGCGGTTCGCCGCCCTCCATGGCGGCCACGACGGAGTTCGTCGTGCCGAGGTCGATGCCGATGATCTTGCCCATCGTTCGTCAGTGCTCCTTCGGGTTGTTCGCCACTCGGACGAGGCTCGGCCGGATGACCCGGTCGTGCAGGCGGTAGCCGCGCTGCACCTCGCCGATCACGGTCGTTGTCGGGATGGTCGGCGGTGTCCTCGTGGGCGACCGCCTCGTGGAGGTTCGGATCGAATGGCTGGCCGACCGCCTCGATCGGCGTCACGCCCTCCGACTCGAGGACGCTGCGCAGCTTGCGCTCGACGAGCTTCACGCCCTCGATCCACGGGTCCTCGGCGTCGGGAGGGACGCTCTCGAGCGCGCGATCGAAGTCGTCGAGGACGGCGAGCAGCTTGCCGATCAGCAGCGCGGTGCTGAACTGGCCGGCCAGGGCGCGCTCCTCGTCGGTGCGACGCTTGAAGTTCGCGAAGTCGGCGGCCGAGCGCTGCCAGTTGTAGAGGTTCTCCTCGCCCCTGGCGCGCGCGTCGGCGAGCTCGCGCTCGAGCTCCTCGATGCGCTCGGCCAGCTCGATCCGGCTCGGCGTCTTGACGGACTCGGCCCGCTCCTCGGCGCGCGTCTTCGTCGGCGGCTTGGCGCCGCCATTGGTCGGGTGATCGGTCATTGGGTTTCCCCGTACTCGCTGCTGATCAGCTCGTTCATCAGGGTGGACAGGTAGCGGACAGTCGGAATCGCGCGCGGGTAGCGCATGCGGGTCGGACCCAGCACTCCCAGCAGGCCGAGTGCCCGATCGGGAGCCCCGTACGGGGCGAACACGAGGCTGACCTCGTGCATCGCGTCGTTCGTGTTCTCGCGGCCGATGATCACGTGCACGCCGCCGCTCCTCGTCAGGACCGGAACCAGCTGCTGCAGGAAGTCGGACCGCTGCAGGATCTCGAGGATCGGCCGCAGCTTCGAGCCCTCCGCGAACTCGGGCTGCTCGAGGACGTGGCCGATGCCATCGGTGAAGACGTCCTCGACGACGACCGAGTCGGCGCCCTCGAGCATCGCCGCCACCACCTCGCCGATGCGGGCCGCGAGCGGCGACAGCTTCGGCGCGCGACGTCGCGCCTGCGGTGCGGTCAGGCCGGCCAGCTCCGCGTTCAGGGCGGCGGCCGCCGCGTCGAGCGCGGCCTGGTCGATCGGGCTCCTCGGGCAGCACGGCGCTCGAGCGTCGTGCGGTCGAGGCGGCGCTGATGGACGTTCCCGTCGGCGAGGACGAGGACGAGGAGGCGCGTGCCGTCGGCGAGCGCCACGAGCTGGGCGTGGCCGAACCGCGCTCGTCGAGATCGCGCCGGCGTCACGACCGATGCCGCATGCGTGCTCCCGGCCAGGACGCTGGCCGCAAGCCGCAGCCAGTCGTTGCTCGTGAGCGAGACCTGGCTGAACTGGTGGCGGATCGTCAGCTGGTCGGTCATGTCGAGCTCGGCATCGCGCATGAGCGCCTCGACGTACAGGCGGTAGCCGAGGTCGGAGGGGACCCGGCCCGCGCTCGTGTGCGGGTGCGTCAGCAGGCCAAGCGCCTCGAGCTCGGCCATCGCGCTGCGCACCGTCGCCGGCGAGACGCCGAGTCCGTAGCGCTGAACGAGGGCCTTCGAGCCCACCGGGATCGCCGTGAGGACGTAGTCCTCCACGACGGCGCGCAGCACCGACCGCTGCCGCTCGGTCAGCTCGGGGCCGGACTCGAGCGGCGGCACGCTCGCGCGCGGTTCGCTCGTCCTCCATCGTCTCCTCGTATCCGGTGCTTTGGCACTCTCGCGCCGAGAGTGCTAACAGTGGTTTCGCGGCATGGTACGCCCCGCTGTCGTCGGCGTGTCAACGACGCCCGGACCCGGGTCAATCGCCGATGCCGGGATCGCGCGCCGGCTGCGTCGGACGCACGCTCGAGTGAGTCCAGCACGGCGCGCCCGCGTGGCGACAGCCGATACCCCGGCCGCAGGCTCTCGGTCAGCCCGAGCTCCTTCAGCTTGCGGACATCGAGCTTGAACGGATCGCGCTCGCGACCGAACGACGCCGCGAGATCCGCGGCACGAATGCCGGGCTGGTCGGCGATCGCCCGCAGCACCGCCGCGGTCCACGGGCCGTGCCGGCTGGCGCGGTCCAGACGGTCGAGGCGACGGAGCAGATCGGCGACCTCCGCCGTCGTCCGGCGTCGACTCCCGCAGCGCCACGCGCGGGTCGGGTCCCGCGAGGTGGAGGTCGATGCGGTAGATCGTCTCCCGTCGGCGACGGTCCACGAGCTCGAGCAGCTCGTCGAGGCCGGTCGAGCCCGGCGGCGCGCGCGTCGGCATCGGTCAGGGACTCGCGCGCGACCGGCTCGACCGAGTCGAAGGCGACCACGCCGGCCGGCGTGCGCTGCCGCCCGCCGGGCCGCACCCGCGGGCGGTCCCAGCGGCGGTACGCGCGGGTGACCGTGCCGTCGGCGATGCCCTTCAGCGTCGACGGGCGGAAGAGCATCAGGCCGGGCAGGAAGGCGAGGCAGGCCTCCGACGCGAGCAGCCGCCCGTCCGGCGTGAGCCGCAGCCGATCGGCGCCGATCTCGATCAGATGCCCGGACGCCGTCGTCGGCGAGGCCGACGCGCGAAGCGATCCACCGGATCGGCTCCGAACTCCGCGGCGAACGTCCGGCGCTCGACCCCGTCGATCCGCCGCAGGCCGAGGGCCATCGCCTCGAAGGCGCGCGCCGCCTCGTCGAGCCGGTCGACGCCCGCCACCGGCCGGCGGCCTGCCTCCACGCCGGCGAGGTACTCGTCGAGGTCGCGCGCGTTCCACGACCGCTCGTCGACGCCGTCGAAGGAGTGCGCCCCGGCGCCGATGCCGGTGTACGCGCGCCGCGACCAGTACGCCGAGTTGTGCCGCGACTCATGCCCGGGCAGCGCCCACGAGCTGAGCTCGTAGTGCCGGTAGCCGGCCGCCTCGAGCAGCTCCTCCGCGAGCCGGTACTGCTCGGCGGCGAGGCCGTCGTCCTGGCGCGCCACCATCCGCTTCCGCCAGCGCAGCGCGCCGCGGCCGCGGCGGCGCGGCCCACTCGTCCGGCGCGAGCGCGAGCTGGAGGGCGTAGCAGCTGAGGTGGTCGGGCCCAAGGCCGATCGCGGCCTCCAGGCCCGCCGCCCAGTCCCCCGCCGACTGCCCCGGGATGCCGTAGATCAGGTCGATGCTGACGTTGTCGAAGCCCGCCGCGCGCGCCGCGGCGAAGGCCTCGCGCGCCTCGTCCGCGCTGTGGCCGCGCGCCAGCGCATGCAGGTCCTCGTCGCGCAGCGACTGGACGCCGAGGCTGATGCGGGTCACGCCGGCCGCCCGCAGGCCGCGCCAGTCGGGCGCCTCGCGCCGGCTCGGGTTTGCCTCGAGCGTGACCTCCTCGAGCGCCGACGCGCGCCCATCGGTCCGTCGCGGCCGAGATGACTCGACCGACCTGATCGGCGCTCGAGGAGCGACGGCGTGCCGCCGCCGAAGTAGATCGTGCGCAGCTCGCCCGGCGCCGGCCGGATCGCGAGCTCGGCGAGCAGCGCATCGGTGTAGCGCGGCAGGTCGTCGGCTCGCCCGCCGACGGTCACGAAGTCGCAGTACGCGCACACCAGCCGGCAGAACGGCACGTGAACGTAGAGATGGTGCGGCGCACGGTTCATCACCCGCCCTCCATCGGCCTCAGATCGGTCGCTGCCGCAGGCGCCCTCCGGCGAACCCGAACAGCGACATCGTCACCGCGAAGTGGCCGACGATGGCCGGGATGACCGAGCCGGTCTCGACGGTCACGACGCCGGCCGCCCAGCCGAGGAGCACCGAGCCGGCGAGGAAGTACCAGTCGCGGTCCCGCCACAGGCGCCGTTGGACGAGGCCGTAGAGGAGCGCCTGGATGGCGATGGCCAGGCCGGCTCGGACGCCGGCGAAGAGCAGCATGCCGAGCACGATCGAGCGGAACTGGATCTCCTCGCTGATCGCGTTGGCGGCGGCGCCGAGGATGCGCGAGGGCAGCAGCTCGATCGGCAGCGGCAGGATGCCCCCGTAGCGCAGGAAGGCGAGCGCCACCGCGTTGAGCAGCGCCACCGTCACGAAGAGGAGCATGATCGGCAGCATCTCGTCGGTCTGGCCGCCGGTCAGGAAGAGCTGCTCGCGACCGGAGGGCAGGATGATGGCGATGCCGATCGCGAAGCGCGCCGACGAGGATGTAGTAGCTGACCGGCCCCATCCACGGCGTCCGGTAGCGGAAGTAGTCGCTGCGGGTGATCCGCTCGGCGTCGAAGCGCAGGAGGACGAGGAACAGGGTCAGCCCGAGGCGATCGCCAGGCGCAGCGAGTCGAAGAAGCTCACGACGTCGCGTCCTCGTTCATGCGCAGCACGGCAAGGAAGGCCTCCTGCGGGATCTCGACCGAGCCGATCCGCTTCATCCGCTGCTTCCCTTCCTTCTGCTTCTCGAGCAGCTTGCGCTTGCGCGTCACGTCGCCGCCGTAGCACTTGGCGAGGACGTTCTTGCGCATCGCCCGGATCGTCTCGCGGCTGATGATATGCGAGCCGACGGCCGCCTGGACCGGCACTTCGAACATCTGGCGCGGGATCAGCTCCTTGAGCTTCTCGACCAGCGCCTTGCCCTGCCGGTACGCGTTGGACCGATGGACGATCAGGCTCAGCGCATCGACCGGCTCGCCGCTGACGAGCACGTCGAGCTTGACGAGGTCGCCCGGCCGGTAGCCGATGTAGCTGTAGTCGAGGCTGGCGTAGCCGCTCGATCGGCTCTTGAGCTGGTCGTAGAAGTCGATGATCAGCTCGCCCAGCGGCATCTCGAAGTGGAGGTTGACCCGTGACGGGTCGAGGTACTCCATGTTCTGGAACTCGCCGCGCCGCGTGGTCGCCAGCTCCATGAGCGGGCCGATGTAGTCGGTCGGCGTGATGACCTGCGCCGCCACCCACGGCTCGCCGATCTACTCGATCTCGCCGGCATTCGGGCATCTGCGCCGGGTTGTCGACGACGAGCTCGTCGGCTCGATGCAGGACCTTGACCCGGTACTCGACGCTCGGCGCGGAGGCGATCAGGTCGAGGTCGAACTCGCGCTCGAGGCGCTCCTGGACGATCTCCATGTGCAGCAGGCCGAGGAAGCCGCAGCGGAAGCCGAAGCCGAGCGCCGCGGACGACTCGGGCTCGTACACGAAGCCGGCGTCGTTGAGGTGGAGCTTGTCGAGCGCGTCGCGCAGCTCGGGGTAGTCGTCGCCCCGCAGCGGGTAGATGCCGGCGAAGACGAGCGGCAGCGGCTCCCGGTAGCCCGGCAGCGGCGTCATCGGCGCCGCGCGTCGGCCGTCGTCAGCGTGTCGCCGACCTGCGCCTCGCGGATGCTCTTCAGGCCGGTGGCCACGTAGCCGACCTCGCCGGCGACCAGCCGCTCGGTCGGCACCGGCTGCGGGCGGAAGTAGCCGAGCTCGAGGATCTCCGACTCGGCGTCGGTGGCCATGAAGCGGATGCGCTCGTGGTCGTGGAGGGTCCCCGGCTGCCAGCCGGACGTAGGCGACGACGCCCTTGTACTGCGTCGTAGTGGCTGTCGAAGACGAGGGCCCGCAGCGGCGCGTCGACGTCGGCCGCCGGCGGCGGGACGCGCGCGACGATCGCCTCGAGGATCTCGGTCACGCCGGTGCCGTCCTTGGCGCTGGCGAGGAGCACCTCCTCGCGCGGGATGGCGAGCGTCTCCTCGAGCTCGTCCATCACCATCTCCGGGTCCGCGCTGGGCAGGTCGATCTTGTTGATGACCGGGATGATCGTCAGGTTCTGCGCCATCGCCAGGTGGACGTTGGCCAGGGTCTGGGCCTCGATCCCCTGGCGTCGCGTCGACGACGAGGATCGCGCCCTCGCAGGCCTGCAGCGATCGGCTGACCTCGTAGGTGAAGTCGACGTGGCCGGGCGTGTCGATGAGGTTGAGGGCGTAGGCCTGGCCGTCGGCGGCGTCGTAGTGGAGGCGCACGGCGCGGGCCTTGATCGTGATCCCCTTCTCGCGCTCGAGGTCCATCGAGTCGAGGACCTGCGACTGTCATCTGCCGCTTGTCGATCGTGTGGGTCGCCTCCAGCAGCCGATCGGCGAGCGTCGACTTCCCGTGGTCGATGTGCGCGACGATGCTGAAGTTGCGGATGCGCTCCGGGGGGATCACCGGCGGAGTCTAGCCGAAGACCGATGCCGTCGCCCTTACGACTCCTCGGGTGGCGCGTCGCCTCAGCCGCCGCCGGCAGTGCCACCGTCGTCATCGTCGGGCGGAGCCGCCGCGCGTCGGCCCGACGGCGGTGATGCCGTTGACGGTGCGATACGAGCTGAAGTACGTGTTCTGGTGGATGAGGGTGCCGTCGGCGTCGTACACGAAGCGCGTGCGGCTCACGTCGTGGCCGTCGTGTGGGTACTCGACGCGCTTGGCGCGTGCCGGGCGCCATGCTCGAGTCGACGTAGGGTCGTCTCGATCGCCGCGCGGTGGTTGCTCGTCACCGGATCGGTGATGACGACGCGTGCGGCCGGTCGGCACGCACCAGATCTGGAAGGTCACGAACCCGTTGCCGCCGAAGCCGCGGATGACGATCGGGTTGTCGGTGTCGTTGCGGAACGTCATGTCCTGGACGAAGTTGTCGTCCATGTAGACCGTCGCGTCGAGGCCGTCCGGGTAGCGATCGATGTAGTAGAAGTGGTTCGCGCGGATGCCCATCTCGAGGCCCATCCGCAGCGCGGCATTGAAGATCGTGGTCGAGGTCGAGCAGATGCCGCCGCCGATGGCGCCGCCCGCGACGCTGCGGCCGCCGATGATCACGCCGCCGTACATGAAGCCGCGCTCGACCGTGACCGGGCCGATGCTGCCCCAGAAGCTGAACCACTCGCCGGGCGCGAGGTTGCGCCCGTCGATGTCCCGGGCCGGGATGTTGATGTTGTTGCCGAAGCCGTTCCCGTCACCGGGGACGTAGTAGGTCGTCCAGCTCGAGATCATCTGCATCTGCGGGCGGATCGCCTCCGCCTCGGCGGTGGTCAGCGACGGCTCGGTGACACCGACGGCCAGCGCCATCGACCCGACGGTCGCGCCGCGGGCCCGGCGCGCCAGGACGTCCAGCAGGCCGTCCGACGAGCCGGCCACGTTGAGCCGCGGCCATCCTGCGCCGGGGATGACGCCGCCGAGCCCACCGCCGGCGGCGACGGCGATCCGGGCGTTCACCGGTGCCCGGTTGACGTCGGTCGGCGCGCGCCTCGACGGCCGCCTCGATGGCCGCCGGGTCGATGCGCGCGGCGTACACGTCGGCGCCCTGCGGTCCGAAGGAGACGCGCGGCGGCGATCGAGTCCGCGCCGATGACGAGCGGCTCCTCGTCATCCGCTCCGGGGATCGTCACGTCGAGGTCGGCGGCCATCGCGGTCGCGGTTGCTGCGGCGCGCTCGGCCGAGGCGGTGTCGACGACCGGCACGAGCGTCGTGGCGGCCAGGTCCGACCCGGATGTCCGCCGGATCCGCGTTGTCGACTGCGGCACCCAGGGCGGCAGCGACGTCCGACGCGGCGAGGCCGCGCCCCTCGGCGCTCTCGCGGACGGTGAAGGTGGTGCCGTCGCGCAGGACCGCGGCCTCGACGCGGCGGCTGGCTGACATCGGTGGCGACGCCGGCCGCGATCGCCCCAAGGGCGTCGTCGTCGTAGGCGTGGACGATGACCGGGAGGGCCGTCGGGTGGACCAGGCTGCGGAGGCGATCGATGCCGTCGGCGATCGGGTTGCCGCTGCGCCCGACGCCATAGGCCGCGTCGACCATGGCCTCGGTCTCGTAGCCGCGTCCCAGGTCGGCGTAGGGCACGTCGATCTCGGTCTCGCCGACGGTCAGCACGGCCGTTCCGGTGTCCAGCGCGGGCAGCCGGTCGGAGAGCCGGCTGGCGGCGGCGGCGCGATCGAGCCCGGCGAGCTCGACGCCGGCGACGCTGACGCCGCCGAGAACGTTCGAGCCGGCGGCCACGCCGACCGCGGCGGACGCGGCGGCGAGCAGGAGGAGGCCGATCGCGAGGGTCGCGCCGAACCCGATCAGCATCGAGCGGCGCGCGGGCCGGGTCGACATCGGGCGAATGATGCGGCGTGAAAGCGTGGCGGTCGTCATGGGCGGTCGGGGTGGAAGACGGTCGAGCGCGCGCTGGCGTTGCACCGTCCTGCGCCTGCACCCGGCGCGTGCGGGATCTCGCCGGGCGTCTCCCCTGGCTCGGGTTGCCTCCGATGCGGACCGCTCCCTCGGCGAACGGGCAGTGCGCCGGCGTCGGTCGCGCGGATTGTCGCCGCTCCGGTGCCCCCTGTCGAGTGGCCCCTCTGGCGACCCGCTGCTATACTCCCGACTCCGCCGGCGCGCATCCCGTGCGTGAGCGCGCGCGGCCCGAACATCATCATTCGAGGACCCCACGTGGCAAGAACCGCCCGAACCTGGAAAGGCGCGCGGACGCCCTCCGCCCTGAAGCGCGCGCGCCAGTCGCTCCGCCGCCGTACCGTGAACCGGCGGACGCGGAGCGAGGCGAAGACGCTCGTCCAGCAGGCTTCCGACATCGCCCTCGGGCGATCGGACGGCGACGGCCCGACCGCGGTCGTGGCGGCGATCAGCGCCCTCGACAAGGCGGCCGAGAAGGGCATCCTCCATCCGAACAACGCGGCGCGCCGCAAGAGCCGGCTGATGGCCAAGGTCAACGAGGCACATCTCCTCGACGACACCGATGGCGCCACGGCCGCGCCGAAGAAGCGAACCGCCGCGAGCAAGACCGCGCAGCGCAAGAAGGTCGCCGCCGCCAAGGCCTCGAAGGCCGCCGCCGGCAAGGCGGCCGACCGGCCGCGCACCGCCGCCGGCAAGGCGAAGGTCGCGGTCACCCGCGCCAGCCGAGAGTCCGCGGCGGCCCGCCGCCGCGCCAAGGACACCCCCGAGGACGAGGGCTAGGTCCCCGTCCCACGCGCCGGCGACCAGAAGACCAGCACCTCGAGATCCTCGGCGATCTCGCTGAACCGGTGCTCGACG
Organism: uncultured Chloroflexia bacterium; assembly: GCA_963797855.1. GTDB lineage: Bacteria > Chloroflexota > Limnocylindria > QHBO01 > QHBO01 > JACDBZ01. The sequence goes on from CAWCQX010000008.1 coordinate 13,076, forward strand.
CCCGCGGCCACGAAGGCCACCGACCCCGGCTCGACCGGGGTCGGCTCGCCATCCACGGTGAGCTGCGCCCGGCCCGCCGCGACGTAGTAGACCTCGTCCTCGGTGTGCGGCTGCTGGTCGTCCACCGATCCTGCGGGCCATCGCGCCACGGTCAGGCTCAGCGAGCCCGATGGACTCGAAAGAACTCGGCGAAGTCGTGGCGATCGGGCGCCAGCGCGGCCGCGAGTTCCTTCAGGTCGAATGCGTCAGCCACGTGCCGCGCCGAAGGCACGCTGACCGGCGTACTCGGCCGCGTCGCCGAGCTCCTCCTCGATCCGCAGGAGCCGGTTGTACTTGGCGAGCCGCTCAGAGCGGCTCATCGAGCCCGTCTTGATCTGGCCCGCGTTCAGCGCCACCGACAGGTCGGCGATCGTCGTGTCCTCGGTCTCGCCGGAGCGATGGCTGATGATCGCGGTCCAGCCAGCTCGCTGGGCCATCTCGACCGCCTCGACCGTCTCGGTGAGCGTCCCGATCTGGTTGAGCTTGATGAGGATGCTGTTCGCTGCCCGCTCGCGGATCGCCCGCTCCAGCCGCCTCGTGTTCGTCACCAGCAGGTCGTCGCCGACCAGCTGGATCCGATCGCCGAGCCGCTCGGTGAGGGCCGCCCAGCCCTCCCAGTCGTCCTCGGCCAGGCCGTCCTCGATGCTCACGATCGGGTAGCGCTCGGCCCAGTCGGCCCAGAAGTCGATGAGCTCCGACCCGGTCAGCGCGCGCCCCTCGCGAGCCAGCGTGTAGCGACCGTCGCCGTACAGCTCGGTCGTCGCGGGGTCGAGCGCGATCGCGATCTGCTCGCCCGGCGCGTACCCCGCTCGCTCGATGGCCGTGAGCACCGCACCGATGGCGTCCTCGTTGCTGCCGAGGCTCGGCGCGTAGCCGCCCTCGTCGCCGACGGTCGTCGCGAAGCCCTCGCTCGTGGAGGAGCGCGCCGAGCGCATGGAACGTCTCGGCCGCCCAGCGCAGCCCCTCGCGGAAGCTCGGGGCGCCGAGCGGCACGATCATGAACTCCTGGAAGTCGGTCGAGTCGATCGCGTGCTTGCCGCCGTTGAGGATGTTCACCAGCGGGACCGGCAACGTCCGGGCGCCGGTGCCGCCGAGGTATCGGTACAGCGGCAGCCCGACCGACTCGGCGGCGGCGTGCGCGACCGCCAGGCTGACCCCGAGCAGGGCGTTGGCGCCGAGCTTCGACTTGTTCTCGCGTGCCGTCGAGGCTGATCAGGAGCCGGTCGAGGCTGACCTGGTCGAGTGGCGTCGATGCCGAGGAGCTCGGGGCGGATCGTCTCGTTCACGTGGCGGACCGCCGTGAGCACGCCCTTGCCGCCGTACCGTCCGGCGTCGCCGTCCCGCAGCTCGACCGCCTCATGCGCGCCGGTCGACGCGCCCGACGGAACCTGGGCGGTCCCGACGGCACCGTCGTCGAGGAAGACGTCGACCTCGACCGTTGGATTCCCGCGCGAGTCGAGGATCTCGCGGCCGATCACGTCCTCGATGAGCGTGGTCACGTGCCCTCCTTGTCCAGGTCGATCACCGCATCGGCCGGCAGAAGCGCGGCGACGCCGGGGAGGGTCTTGCCCTCGAGGAATTCGAGCGACGCGCCGCCGCCGGTGCTGACGTGGGTCATCCGGTCGGTGAGCCCGAGCCGCTCGACCGCGGCCACCGAGTCGCCCCCGCCCACGACGACCACCACCCCGGCACGCGCTCGCCTGGCGAGGAACTTCGCCATCGCGTTCGTGCCCTCGGCCATCTGCGCCACCTCGAAGACGCCCATCGGCCCGTTCCAGAAGACCGTCCGTGCCTTCGACAGGTGCTCCGTATACGCCTTCAGCGTGGCCGGGCCGACATCGACGACCATCTGGTCCTTCGGCACCTCGTCGATCGGGACGATCCGCGTCTTGGCCCGCGCGTGGATCTGCGGCGCGACGACCGCGTCGGTCGGGAGCATGAGGCGCACCCGCTTGCGGCGCGCCTCCTCGATGATCCGGTGGCGTTCTCCAGCTGATCGGTCTCGACCAGGCTCTTGCCCAGGTTGACGCCCTTCGCGGCCAGGAAGGTGTTCGCCATGCCGCCGCCGAGGAGCACGGCCTGGCAGCGAGTCAGGAGCGCGCTCAGCACCTCGAGCTTGCCCGACACCTTTGCCCCGCCGATGATCGAGTGGAACGGACGCGCCGGCTTGCGCAGCAGTCGGGTGAGGGCGTCGACCTCGCGCTCCATCAGCAGCCCGGCAACGGCGGGAAGGTAGTGGGTGATCCCCTCCGTCGAGGCGTGTGCGCGGTGGGCGGCACCGAAGGCGTCGTCAACGTAGAGCTCGGCGAGGCTCGCGAGCGACTCCGCGAATGCCGGGTCGTTGGCCTCCTCGGCGGCGTGGAAGCGGAGGTTCTCGAGCAGGAGCAGGTCGCCCGGACGGAGCTTGTCGACCGCCACCTGGACCCCCGGCCCGAGCGCGTCGCCGGTCATGCGCACCGGCCGCCCGAGCAGCTGGCTCAGCCGTTCGGCGACCGGGCGCAGGCGCAGCGGATCGACGATCTTGCCCTTCGGCCGGCCGAGGTGGCTCGCAAGCACGACCGTTGCGCCGCGCTCGAGGAGGTTGACGATCGTCGGCAGGCTGGCCCGAATGCGGGTGTCGTCGGTGATCCGCCCATCCTCGAGCGGCACGTTCAGGTCGGCGCGGACGAAGACCCGGCGTCCGGCGACGTCGACGTCGCGAATGGTCTTGGCGTCCATCGGCGGGCGGCTCAGAGCCGCTCAGCCATGAAGGCGGCGAGGTCGGCGACTCGGCACGAGTAGCCCCACTCGTTGTCGTACCAGGCGATCACCTTGAGGAGGTTGTCGCCGGTGACCATCGTCGAGGGCGCGTCGACGATGCTCGAGCGCTCGTCGCCCTTGAAGTCCATGCTCACCAGCTCCTCGTCGACCACGCCGAGCAGCCCCTTCATCGGTCCGTCGGCAGCCGCACGCAGGGCGTCGTTCGCGGCTTCGGCCGTCACCGGCCGCTCGGTGACCGCGACGAAGTCGATGACCGAGACCGTCGGGGTCGGCACGCGCAGCGAGAAGCCGTCGAACCTGCCCTTCAGCTCGGGGATCACGAGGGCCAGCGCCTTCGCCGCGCCCGTGGTGGTCGGGATGATGTTCTGGCCGGCGCTGCGGGCGCGGCGGAGGTCCTTGTGGTACACGTCGAGCACGTTCTGGTCGTTCGTGTAGCTGTGGACCGTCGTCATCAGCCCGTGCTCGATCCCGAACGTGTCGAAGATCACCTTGGCCGGCAGAGCGAGCCCGTTCGTCGTGCAGCTGGCGTTGCTGACGATGTGGTGCTGCTCCGGGTCGTACCGGTCCTCGTTGACGCCGAGGACGATCGTCACGTCCTCGTTCTTCGCCGGCGCGCTGATGATCACCTTCCGGGCGCCGGCGTCGCGATGGGCGCTCGCCTTCGTCGCATCGGTGAAGATGCCGGTCGACTCGACGACGATGTCGACGCCGAGGTCGCCCCACGGCAGCGCGGCCGGGTCCCGCTCGCTGAAGGAGCGGATCTCGCGCCCGTCGACGACGATCGCGCTGTCGCCGGCACGGACCTCGCCGGCGAACCGGCCGTAGGTCGAGTCGTACTTGAACAGGTGGGCGTTCGTCTCGTCGTCGGCGAGGTCGTTGACGGCGACCACCTCGAGCTCGTCCGGATGGCGCTCGAGCATGGCCTTGAGGGTCTGGCGGCCGATGCGCCCGAAGCCGTTGATACCGATGCGGGTGGTCACGAAATGGAAGCTCCTTGCTGTGACGGGGTCGGCCCGGTCGCGTATGCGGGGTCGTCGATGCGCTCGTTGACGATCGGCAGTGAGCCGATCAGCGAGACATCCGCTCCGAGTGCGGCAGGCACGATCCGTACCTTGTCGAGGAGGATCGGGAAGGCGCGCCGCTCCATCTCGACGGCGATCTGGTCGAAGAGCGGCCATGGTGATGCTCGGCGATGCTTCCGCCGATGACGATGACTTCGGGGTCAAGGGCATTCACGAGCGAGGCGCACAGGGCGCCGAACGCGACCCACGCCCGGTCGAGCAGGGCCGCCGCGCCGGCGTCGCCCTGCTCCGCCGCGAGGGTGACGAGGCGCGCATCGATCTTCGTGCCATCCGCCGCCAGCCGCGCGAGGGGCGAGTCGGGCGGTCCTCGACGAGCGCCCGCCCGAGGTTGGCGAGGGCGGTCCCGGAGGCGATCGACTCGACATGGCCGATGCCACCGCAGCCGCAGCGCGGCCCATCGAGCTCGACCGTGATGTGGCCGAACTCGCCGGCCGTGCCGCTGGTGCCGACGAGCGGCCGGCCGTCGATGATCGCGGCGCCCCCGAGCCCGGTGGAGAGGGTGAGGTAGATCGCGTCCTGCGTGCCCGCGCCGCGCCGTAACGCCACTCGCCCATGATCGCGACGTTCGTGTCGCGCTCGAGGAAGGTCGGCTGGTCGAGACCTGCGGCGACGCGCGGGCCGAGCGGGATGTCGCGCCAGCCCTGGAGGTTCGGGGCCAGGCGAACGACGCCGCGCCACGGGTCGAGCGGGCCGGGGGACGAGATCCCGATGCCGATCGGCTCGGGAAGGCCGTCCGCGGCCGCCTGCGTCGCGGACGGCGGCGGCAACCTCGACGATCCGGTTCAGGACGGCCTCGACTCCCTCCTCGTCGGCGGTCGGCACTGCGCGGCGGCAATGGACAACGCGGTCAGGGGTGACAAGGGCCGCGCGGATCTGGGTGCCGCCGAGGTCGATCGCGAGGATCGGGCGTTCGGCTCTGCGCTCCACCACGCGGATTCTACCGGCCGCGCGTGCGGGCGCGGCCCGGGACACGAAGAACGGGCGCGCCCTGTGGCGCGCCCGTCGAGTGATCGATGTCGGGGTTGTCAGCCGCCGATTCGGAACATCTTGGTGCCGCAGACCGGACACGTGCCCTGGGTCGCCGGCTTGCCATTCTTCATGGTGATCTTCGTTGCGTCCTGCATCTCACGCTTGGTCTTGCACTTGACGCAGTAGGCTTCGGTCGCCATTGGTGATCATTGCCTCCTAGTGGCCGGCATCGTCGCCGGACGTTCCTTGTGACCACCCCGCCTGAGGGCCGACCAGGTTCCCGCGTGCGGCGAGCGTGTCGCCACCCCCGGTGTCGACCTGCCAGAGCAGGTGGATGCCGGCCAATCCGGCATCGATGCAACGAGCCTCCGCGGCCTCCTTTGCCGCGCCTTCGAGGAACGTGCCGTCCGTCCGCTGCGCATACGCCGCGCAAATCGTGCCGGACCGCAGTCCCGCAAGATGCGCCAGCACAAAAAGTGCCGACGATTCCATCTCGAGATTCGCCACACGCTGGCGGCGAAGCTCATCTGCGAGCTCAGGATAGCGAACGGGGAGCGTGCGCATCTGGCGTCCCTGCGGAGCGTAGAACCCGCTTGCCGTCGCTGTCAGCCCCACGTGGTACCGGACACTCGAGCTGTCGACAGGCCGCTTCGAGCGCCCAGACGGCGTCCCGATGGGCCACCGCCGGGAATCCGGGGTGGACGTAGAAGTCGGTCGTGTTCTCCAACCGGACCGCCCCGGTCGAGATGATCAGATCGCCAAGGGCGATCTCCGGCTGCAGCGCGCCGGACGACCCGATGCGAATGAAGGTGGCCGCGTCGGTGATCTCCATGACCTCCGCCATGACGATCTCGACGTTGTCGGTGCCCATGCCCGTCGACATGCAGCTGATCCGCATGCCCAGGTGCGTGCCGGTCGCGGTCGTGATCTCGCGGTTCGAGCGCTCGAGCTCGATCGACTCCCAGCGTGAGGCGACCTTGGCCACCCGCCCCGGGTCGCCGACCAGCAGGACGTACTCGGCCAGCTCCCCTCGTTCGAGGCCGATGTGGTACTGACGCGCCCCCGTGCGAGGGGCGTCGGCCTGGCTCAGGCCGGTCAAGTCGGCGGCGCCTCCCTTCGTGCGTGCGCTCGGTCGATGAACGCGCGGGAGTATAGCGCTCACGCTCACGCTCACGGGCCGCTCTCGGGCGGCACTCGCACGAGCGTGAGATGCGGGGCCGTCTCGGTCTCGTCGGCGAGATCCGCCGCGCCGGCCGTCACGTCACCGTCGGGCGAGCGTCGGCGTCCGACGGCCGCGCCGCCAACGAGGACGACCGCAGCCAACAGCAGCAGGCCGGCCACGATCGGTCGGCGGACATCCGACGCGACGTCGGCGGCGGTCGAACCGAACGTCGGCCGGGACGCGTCGGGGTGTCGCGGAGCCCCGTGCGCGTGGTGCCTGCGACGACGCTCGGTGCCTGTCGGATGCCGCCGCACGGGACGAGCAGCCGCAGAGGGCTCGCCGAGTGCGACTCCGGTGACGGCCACCGAACCGTCGCGCCGCCGCTTGTCGTCGTCCTGACAGCGATCGTCCACGAGGAACTCGCTCACCATCCACCACGAGGACTCGGCGCGTGGGCGGGCCCGCCAGCCGACCGACCACCGAAACCCAGGCGGGCAAGTCGCCGGAGAACTCGACACGCGGCGGCGCGGGCGCGTCCCTCAAAACCGCCGTCTGGCCGGCTGCCGTCGCCGAGCGGACGATCGGGACACCCGTCACCGGCTCCGACCCCATGGCCTGGAGACCGCCGAGGTCGAGCGCGAAGGGCGGACGCCGTTCGCGCGTCAGCCGCGCGACGAGAAGGGCCGACGAGGGGTGCGACCGCGACGAGACGGGTTCCGTCCCAGAGCAGCCCTCCGACCCGCATCTCCTCCCACGGACCGACGACGAGCGTCGCGCCGATCCGGAGCCGGGAGAGGTCGGCGGTCCCCAGGTCGTCGAGCGAGCCGGTCGGGACGCCCGCCGACCGCCGGACCCGCCATCCCGCGGACCGCCACGCCCGAGCCTGCGGATCCGCCACCGGTCGACGGGCGCGGTGACCCGCACCTCGGAGGCCGCACGCGGCCAGATCCGGTATCCCTCGTCCGGCTTCGATTGGCTCGTTTCCTGGCCGAGGACGCCCACCACTTCGACCCATGTGCCGGCAACGAGCGGGCCTCGGTCGGCGCGCAGGGCGGCCGACAGGGTGACCCGCAACGGCCCGCTGCCGTCGTCGATCTCGAAATAGACCGTCCCGGTCGACGAGCTGCGGGCCGACGCGACGATCGCGCCGCGAGCCTCGACGAGCTTCGCCTCGTCAGCCTCGCCGGCCTCGCCGGTGCGGATGCTCCTTGTCGCCGGCTCGGAGCCGGTCCCGAGCGACGTGATCGAGTCGGTGACTCGCAGCGACTCCATGCCACTGAGCGTGGATCGCGTGCCGATGAGCTCGACCCGGGCGCCGAGCCGAAGGCGACTCGCTCCCTCTCCAAGGCGGAGGAGGATCGCCCCGCTCGCGTCCTGCAGAACGGCCGTCTGCTCATCGATGAGACCGGGCGGGAGGGTCACGACGCCACGGATCCGAATCTGCGTGTTGATCGCCGCCGCGCGAGCCTCGGAGATCGGCATGACTCCTTCGCCGCCCGGCGTGCTGCCCTGGGGTCGGCGACGCTCCGGGAGCCACGACACCGAGCACGTCGCCGGGATCGCGCGGGAAGACGCGGTAGCCGTCGGTGCCGGATCCGGAAGAGTCGCGCTGCCCGGCCACCCCAACGAGCTCGAGCGCGCGCCCCGGAATGCCACGCGGCTGGGTCGATGCCGGTCGACGTGCCGACCACGACCCGGATCGAGCCGCTGCCGTCGTCGACGTCGAACGCCAGCCCGGAGGTGAGCGTCGTCGGACTGCCCTGGACGGTGCCGCCAATCCGGACCAGCCGACCCTCGAGGTCCTCGTCGACCGCGCCGGTGGTCGCAGCGATCGGCGCGGGCTCGGCGGCGGTGCCGAGTCTCACGGCCGCGGCGGAGTCGGCGCGCAGGGTGCGCTGGGAGAACCGATCATCGATCGTCGCCGGTGATCCGCAGCAGCTCGCCCGGTCCGAACCCTCCATCGGCGAGGAGAACCGCGATCCCGCCGGTCGCGTCGGCGACGAAGCCGCCACCGTCATGGAAGTCGGACTCGGTGAGCGCGACCGCCTCGATGGTCACGGTCGCCCCATCCGGCGCCGCGCGAGCCTCGGCGATCGGGGTCACCGATGCGGACGGCGTCGGGACCGGGTCGGTCGCCGTCGGCGCGGGCGTGACCACCGGCGGGCCAGGGGTCGCGCTTGGCATGGGCGTTGCCGCCGGATCTGGCGTCGGCGGCGAGCCGAGATTCTGCGGTCCGGGGACGAGGCGTTCCGCAAAGTCCGCAGCGTTGTCATCCGTGTCGTTGGCGGAGCCGAGTGCACCGCCGGGCCGGCGCTCGATGCTCGCACCGGCCGCCGGAGCGGTGGCCGGTGCCCCTTCTCGCCACGTGCTCGTGGTCGTTCCCCAGCCGGCGGCGTCGACCGCGGTGCTCGCGCCGAGGATGCGGATCGCGACGCTCCCACCGGTCGCGGCCATCCCGGACTCGAAGGTTGCATCGGCGATCGAGGCGTAGATGCCCGATGCGTTCGCGATGAGCACGTGGCCGCCTGCCGGAACGCTCGGCGCTCCGACCTCCCATGCCGCGCGTCGCGAGATCGTCGCGCCGCTCGACGTCACGTAGATGACCTCGAGGCCCTCCAGCGGCAGGGCCGACGTCGTCGGGTTGTGGAGCTCGATGAGCTCGTCGGAGGCCGATGCCCCGCCGGTGACGACCTCGCTGACCACCAGGTGGGTCGCCGCCGCCAGGCCCACGCCACGTGCCACGTCGAGCATCGTCGCCGGCGCGAGCGCGACCGCCAGCCCCGCGATCACGAAGACCGGCCGGGCCCGATGACGGCTGCGACCGGATGAGGTTCGGCTTGAGACGGACACGGCACACCTCGTAGGCGGGAGGCGTGCGGGCCGCGAAACGATGCGCGATGCGACGTTATCGGGCGCTTACCGGTCGCTTACCGCGCGCTGACAGTACAATCGGCGACCGATGTCCACCCCACCTCGCGACTCCGCCGCGTCGCGCGCCGAGGCCCGTCGCCGGTCGCGCCTGGCCGCTCGTGGCGAGCTGCCCGAGGAAGAGGAGGCCGAGCTCCGAGCCGCCGGCCGACTCGGGGCGCGGCGGCTTCCTTGGACGGCTCTTCCCGCCCGCGCCGGAGCTCCCGAACCGGCCGCCGGCGCTGGCCGGCTTCGACGAGTCGGGACCGCTTCGACCGATCCGGGTCCGCGCCTTCCTCCTTCGGCGGAACCCGCTGGCGTGGCTGGGCACCGGGCTCGTGGCGGCCGTCGGGTTCTTCGGCTCGAACGCCTTTGTCAGCGAGCCAACGCTCTCGCTCATCAGCACGTTCGTGATGTTCGGCGCGCTCATCGCGGCTGGGTGGTTCGGCTGGCAACGACCAGCCCTGTTCGGGACCGCAGCGGCGATCTTCGGCTTCCTGGTGGTCGTCGTGCTTGCATTTACGTTGACGCCTGAGCAATTCGGCACCCGCGAATACGTCACCGACGTCGTCTTGAAGGGGATCTACCAGGCTGCGCTCGGGTTCCTGGGTGGGTGGTACGGCGGCTACCTGCGTCGACGCCAGACTCAGCTGAGCGCCGATCGCGCGCGACAGACGCGACGCCGGTGACGCGCGGGCTTCCGTCGGTATGACCCGCGACCGACGGACGGCATGGGTCTTGCTAGGATGCGGGGCGTAGACATCGAGAGATCACGGGTCGTCAGCGGACGCCCAGGTGAGACCCGTCGCCGACGGAAGCTCGGGCCTGACGCGACCTTGTGCGGTCTCACCCGTTCCACTCCGACTCTCTCTCGAGTCTTCTCGGGGCCGTCGCGTTCCAGGACCCTCCGTACTGGAACCGGCGGCCCCTCTTCATGCCCGCGCCTGGCGACGTCAGGCCCGCGCCCGGCTCCGATCGCATGGGCCGCGACGGCCTCTTCGGCCAGCCGCATCGCATCGCCGGCATCTGCCGCGAGGCCGAGCACCTCGCCGGTCGAGCGCATCTCGGGCCCCAGTGCATCGCTGACGCCCGGCAGCCGCCAGAGCGAGCCGACCGGTGCCTTCACCGCGACGAGCAAGCCGTCGGAGGCGAGGCCTTCCTGGAGCCCGACCTCGGCCAGTGTCGAGCCGAGCGCACAGCGGACGGCAGCGGCCACGACGTCGAAGCCGGTGGCCTTGGCGACGATCGGGACCGTGCGGCTGGCGCGCGGATTCGCCTCGATGACGACCACGCGATCTCCCGCCATGATCATCTGCACGTTGAGGATGCCGCGCACCTCGAGCGCGAGCGCGATCCGTCCAGCCGCCTCGGCGGCGCGCTCCTGGGCGTCGGCGCGAGAGTCGCTGCGGCGGGAGCACCGCGACGCTGTCTCCGGAGTGGACGCCCGGTGGGTCCACCTGCTCGAGGATGCCCGGGACCGACCACCGCTCCCCGTCGCTGATCACGTCGACGTCGAGCTCAACGCCGGCGATGAGCTCGTCGACGCGCAGCGGCCAGCCGACGTCGGTCCGGAGGTAGTCGACGACGTCCTCCTCCGAGCGCAGCACCGCGATCCCGCGTCCGCCGATCACCCAGGAGGGACGCACGATGACGGGCAGCCCGCCGAGCGCGTCGATCGCGCTGCGGAGCTCGGGCGCGGATCCCGCCAGCCCCCCGCGCGGCCCGTCGAGCTCGAGCTCCTCGAGCAGGCGGGCGAATCGCTCGCGATCCTCGGTGATCTCGATCACCTCGGCGGTCAGCCCGGCGATCGGGACGTCCGCATACGCGAGGTCCTTCGCGAGGTCGATCGCCGTCTGCCCGCCGAACGTGAGGACGACGGCGGGCGGCGTCCCGGTCAGCGCTCGCTCGTGGTCGATGACGTCGAGCACGGACTCGGTGTCGAGCGGCTCGAAGTAGAGGCGCGTGCAGGCGTCGTAGTCGGTCGAGACCGTCTCGGGGTTGTTGTTGATCACGACCGCGTCGAGGCCCATCTCGCGAATCGCCCACGCGGCGCGCACCGAGCAGTAGTCGAACTCGATCCCCTGGCCGATGCGGATCGGTCCCGATCCGACGACGATCACGCTGCGCCGCTCGGCCGGCGGCCGCACCTCGGGATCGGCGTACGAGGAGTAGAAGTACGGGCGTCTCGGCCGGGAACTCGCCGGCGCAGGTGTCGACCCGGCGGTAGGAGGGACCGATGCCGGCGCGCACGCGGGCGCGCCGGACCGCCACCGCCGGCACTCCGGAGATGGCCGCGATCTCCGCGTCGCCGAATCCCGCGCGCTTCGCCTCGATCAGCGGCGCCCCGACGATCCGCCGCTCGGCCTCGACGATCTCCGCGAGCCGATCGGTGAACCACGGCGCGATGCCGGTGGCGGCCGCGATGGCGGCGGCATCGGCCCAGCCGTGGCGGAGGAGGGCGACCATCCGCCACAGGCGCGTGTCGGAGGGCGACAGGAACGCCGCGAGGTCGGCCGGCGGCCGATCGGCGAGCTCCCATCCCGGGTCCTCCCACAGCCAGCCGCGGCCGCGGGGCTCCAGTGAGCGGATCGCCTTGAGCAGGGCCGGGCCGAACTCGCGATCGATGGCCATCGCCTCGCCGGTCGCCTTCATCTGGATGCCGAGTGACCGGTCCGCCGTCGGGAACTTGTCGAACGGCCAGCGCGGCAGCTTGACGACGACGTAGTCGACGGCCGGCTCGAAGGCGGCGCTGTTGCCGCCGGTGGCCGGGTTCGGCAGCTCGTGGAGCCGCGTGCCGAGCGCGATCTGAGCGCCGCGATCCGCGCGATCGGGTAGCCGGTCGCCTTCGAGGCCAGCGCCGACGAGCGCGAGACGCGCGGGTTGACCTCGATGACCCGGTAGTCGCTGCCGTCCGGTGCGACGGCGAGCTGGACGTTGCAGCCGCCCTCGAGCTTCAGCGCGCGGACGATCTTCAGCGCGCAGCGTCGCAGGCGCTGGACGACGGGGTCGGGAAGCGTCTGGATCGGCGCGACGACGATCGAGTCGCCGGTGTGGACGCCCATCGGGTCGAGGTTCTCCATCCCGCAGATGGCGATCGTCGTGTCCGAGGCGTCGCGCAGGACCTCGAACTCGATCTCGTACCAGCCCAGCAGGCTGCGCTCGACGAGGACCTGGCCGATCGGGCTCGCGGCCAGCCCGGCGGCGATCCGCGCCCGCGCCTCCTCGAGCGTCGTCGCGAAGCCGCCGCCCCCGCCGCCGAGCGTGAACGCCGGCCGCACGACGATCGGCGCGTTGAGCATCTCGACGAAGCGCAGCCCGTCCTCGACCGACTCGACCACCGCCGACTCCGGCACGGGCTCGCCGATCCCCGTCACGAGCGAGCGGAACCCGCCGCGGTCCTCGGCGGCCCGAACGGCGTCGAGCGGCGTGCCGAGCACCCGCACCCCGCAGCGGTCGAGCACCCCGGCGTCGTCGAGCGCCACGGCAAGGTTCAGCCCGGTCTGTCCTCCGAGGGTCGGGAGCAGGGCATCGGGCCGATGCTCCTCGATCACCCGCGTGACCCGCTCGAGCGTGAGCGGCGCCAGGATCACGGTGCCCCCGACGTCCGGATCGGTCATCACCGTGGCCGGGTTCGAGTTGACGAGCACGGTCTCGACGCCCGCCTCACGCAGCGCCAGGCAGGCCTGGACGCCGGCATAGTCGAACTCGGCCGCCTGGCCGATGAGGATCGGTCCCGAGCCGATGACGAGAACCTTGCGCGGCATGCTCACGCCAGCGCCGCCTCCAGCGCCAGATCGAAGACGCGCGTCGCATCGATCGGCCCCGGCGCTCCCTCGGGATGGAACTGGACCGATGCGATCCGGCCGCTCGAGTGCGCGAGCCCCTCGACGGTCCCGTCGTTCAGGTCGCGATGGCTGACCCGGTAGCCCGCCGCCTCCAGCGCCGGCCCGTCGACCACCTCGACCTCGTGGTTGTGGGCGCCGATGTCGACCCGACCGGTGGCCGCTTCCAGAACGGCGTGATTCCCGCCGTGGTGGCCGACCGCCAGACGCCGGGTCTCGGCGCCCGCGGCCAGCGCCGAGCAGCTGGTGGCCCAGGCAGATGCCGAGGATCGGTGTCCCGCCGGCGACCGCGCTCGCTCGCCAGCGCTCGGACCGTCTCGATCTGGCGCGCCATTCGCGACGGGTCGCCCGGGCCGGGCGCCAGCACGACGAGGTCGGGGGCCTGGGCTGCGACATCCGCGGCCGTGGCGTCAGGCGGGAGCGCCGACGACCTCGATTCCGCGCCCGGCCAGCGCGGCGAGGAGCGAGCGCTTCACGCCGTAGTCGACGAGGACCGCCCGAGCGCGCCGCTCCCCCACCGGGGCGATGCGGAACGGCTCGCGGGTGGCGACCGCGGCGACGTGGTCGACCGACTCCCAGGTCGGGCTGATCCTGCGCGCGTTCGATGGCGTCGGCCTCGCCGACCTCGGCCGGGCACGATCGTCGCGCGGCGGGCCGCGCCGTTGCGCAGCAGGAGGGTCAGCGCTCGCGTGTCGATCCCGGAGATCGCCGGGATGCCGCCATCGGCGAGCAGCTCGTCGAGCGAGACGCCCGGGCCCGGCGGTGGCTCGACGAGGCGGGTGACGACGAGGCCGCGGGCATGGACCCGCGCGGACTCGAGCTCGGATCGCGAGATCCGGTAGCTGCCCGGCCATCGGGTGCGTCAGGACGACCATCTGGCCGGCGTAGGAGGGGTCGGTCAGGATCTCGCCCCAGCCGGTCGCGGCGGTCGTGAAGACGAGATCGCCGTCTGCCGGGAGCCGGCTGCCGTGGAGGGCCCCGGAGAGGACGTGGCCGCCCTCGAGCGCCAGGAGGCCGGGCGGAAGCGCCGCCGTGCCGCGCTGGGCGCGGCGGTCGGGGCGGCGTGGGGCACGGCGCTCGGCATCGGTCTCCTTTCCGGCATCACGGTGCCGGCCTTAAAGGACGGGCGGAGTCTAGCCGATCCGGGCCATCCCGGTCGGTCTAGAATCGGCGCCGATGAGCTCGCATGACGACGCCCGGCATCCTGCGACGGCCGATCACGCTCGCCGATCTCCTGCCGCTCGAGCGCATCACGCCGGGCGTGCGGGACGTCGCGCTCGTCGTCGGCGGCGCCGCGCTCACCGCGCTCGCGGCGCAGCTCGCCTTCACCGTCCCCTGGACGCCGGTGCCGTACACGCTGCAGACCGGGGCGGTGCTGCTCGTCGGCACCGCGCTGGGGTCGGCGCGCGGCGCCCTCGTCGATGCTCCTCTACGTCCTCGTCGGCGCGGCCGGGTTGCCGCGTGTTCGCCGAGGGGTCCGGTGGCGCGGAGCACCTGATCGGCGCGACCGGCGGATACCTCGTCGGGTTCATCGTCGCCGCGGCGGTCGTCGGCTGTCTCGCCCAGAAGGGCTGGGATCGGCGATTCGGCACCGCCGCCGGCCTGATGGTGATCGGCACGCTCGATCGTCTACGCCATCGGCGTGCCGGTGCTCGCCAGCGTCACTCGGGCTCCCGTTCGCCGACGCCCTCCAGGTCGGCGCGCTCGTCTTCCTGCCGTCGGACCTCGCCAAGGTCCTGCTCGCCGCGTGGCTGCTCCCGTACGCCTGGCGGGTCGGCCGCGACTGAGCGCAGCCGGCGGGGGTGCGACCGAGTCCGACATCGAACGTTCCCTCACGCGGGATACGGCCACCGGCTAGCATCGGTTCATGGACGAACGCACCGCGGCGCTGCTGGGTGACGAGGAGGCGCGCGCGTCGATGGCGGCGAGCGAGTTCGACGCGCGACTTCCTCCAGGCGCACCTGTCGGACGAGCGCCGCAAGTCCGCGCTGCTGGGAGAGATCCGCGAGGCGATCTTCGGAGCGCAGGACGGCCTGATCAGCACGGTCGCCGTCGTGAACTTCGTCGCGGGCGCGTCCCAGGACAACTACTACGTCATCGTGGCCGGGCTCGCGACCGCGCTCGGCGGGATCTTCAGCATGGCGGCCGGCGAGTACATCAGCAGCAAGAGCCAGCGCGAGATCTTCGACGCCCAGATCGTCGACGAGCGCGAGGAGGTCCACGAGCGGCCGGGCGAGGCGGAGGCCGAGGTCGCCTACATGTTCACCGAGGACGGCCTGCCGCCCGACAAGGCCCGACAGGTGGCGCGCATCATGGCCGACCACCCCGACGTGATGCTCAAGACGATGGTCGAGAAGGAGCTCAGCCTGGCGGTCGAGGAGCCGTACGGGTCGCCGCTCCAGGGCGGCCTCGTGATGGGTGCCGCCTTCGGCCTCGGCAGCATCGCGCCGATCCTCCCGCACCTGTTCCTGACGGGGCGGCGGTGGTCGTGTCGGTCGCGCTGACGCTCGCCGTCCTGTTCGGGATCGGCGTGGTGAAGAGCCGCTGGACGCATCGGTCCTGGTGGACGTCCGGCTGGAGATCCTGGCGATCGGCGCGATCGCCGGCGTCGCCGGCTACTTCTTCGGCACCGTCCTGCCGGTCTCCTCGGCGCCCCGCAGGTGCGGCCTAGATCCCCTCGAAGACCATCCCGAGCACAGGACGACGGCCGCGCGACGAATGACCAGGCGCCGATGACTCGCCGCTCAGCCCGCAATCTCCGGGATCGCCCCGACGAACGTGCCGAGAGGCCGATCAGCACGAGCGCGCGCGACGATGATCGTCGGCATCCGCGGCGCGAAGTTCATCCGTGTCCCATCGTCAGATCCCCGGCAGCAGCGAGCCGGCGATGAGGAGCGCGTCGCCGGCGAAGAGGAAGAGCCAGCCGACCTCGGTCGTGATCTCGAGGTTCGTCCCGATCGTGTCCTGCACGACGTCGAGCGCGGCGTTGACGAAGTCGAGGGGAAGACGGTCGCGGACAGCCCGACCAGGATCAGGGCGACGGCGATGACGACGGTGATCATCCGGGGCGGGTTCGGATTCAGCACGGCCGGAGTATAGGTCCCGCTCAGCCCTCGACCGTGAGCGTTCCCACCATGCCGTAGGCCTCGTGGCCGGGCAGGTGGCAGATGTACTGGAGGGTCCCGGGCTCATCGAACGTGATCGTCGTGCGCATCGTCTCGAGCGCGGGAATCGTCACCTCGTTCGGCACGTCGCCGTGCGCCTCGTGGGTCCCGGTCCGATGCTTCTCGTGGAATGCCTCGTCGCCGATCAGCCACTCGTGGTCGATCGGGTCCTCGTTGACGAGGACGAACGTGACCGGCACGCCGCGCGGGACGCTGACCTCGGTGAGGTCGAAGGCCGAGTAGTGGATCGTGATCGTCACCGTCGTCGGGCCGCCGGCGGCGCACCCGGCGGTCACCGTCGCCGCGAGGAGCAGCGCGGCGACCGCCAGGCGAGGGAGCCGGCTCATGCGCCGGCCAGCGGAGGGCGGCGAGAGCTCGCTCGCGTCGCGCGCTCGAGGCCGATCGGCACGGCCACGACGAGCATCGCGGCCAGCCCCAGGTAGAGGGCGATCGGCGCCCGCGGAACCGGCGTGGGCCGGAACGGCGCGAAGCCCGCGTCGATCGGCGACGGCTCGACCCGCGCCCGACGCGTCGATGGCGAGGTCGAAGTTCAGCTCGCTCGGCGCTCGCGTCGATGACGACCTTCGTCAGCCACGCGTCGTCCGGGACCCACTCCATGCCGGCGTCGGAGCGCAGGTCGGCGAGGAGGCTCTCGCTGGCGGCGTCGCTGTGGTCGAGGATCAGGCCCGCCGACTCGCCGAACGCCCCGGCGTTCGGCAGCAGCGCCGGGCGCTCATCGGTGAGCAGGTAGACGTCGGCCTGGACGGTCTCGGCCGCCGACTTGCCGAGGGCGAGGATCCGCAGCGGCACCCACGGGTTGTCGGTCGGGATCGTGAGGTGGATCGGCGTGCCGTCGCCGATCGCCTGGCCGCGCTCGGCGGCCGCGTCGGCATCGAAGGCGGCGGCCATGAAGATCGGCGAGCGCTCGGCGTAGAAGTCGAGGACCTCGGGCGCATCGGGCGGGAGGCGGAAGCCGTGGTTCTTGGCCCACAGCCCGACCTCGTCGCCGCCACCGCGGAGGATCGTGATGTCGAGCGCGTCGATCGTCGTCTCGAGCAGGACCTCGGCCTCGCGCGCACGTCGGCCGCGGCCGCCAGTCGCGAAGAACGCGGCCTCGGGCACGGGATCGGTCTCGCGGATCGAGGCGCTGGAGCGTCCAGTCGCCACCGCGCTCGACCTTGCTCGGGATGTCGGGCAGCGGCGTGATGGAGCCGAACGCTCCGCCGCCACCGGCGAACTCGAAGCGGTGACGTAGTGCTCGACGCCGCCGTGGTAGCCGGCGAAGGTCGTCGTGCGAAGCAGGTTGACGGCCCCGTTCGGGCCGATGAGGCCGCCGCAGCCGAGAGCGGGCGCGGCGGTGATGAGCAGGGCGGCGGTGGCCGCCACGAGCGGGAGCCATGGACGTCGCATCGAGCCGTCTCCTTCGAGTGCGGGCGTTCGGATCGATGCTGCGCAGCGTCGTCCGGGCTTGACGCCCGTGCGCCGGGATCGGTTCCCTGCGGCTAGCGCTCGTCGATGGCGGCGACCAGGCGTTCGGCGCGACGGCCCGATCGCTCGCGGTCAGCGGAACATCCGCTGCTGCTTGGCCAGCGGCAGGCGCTCGGGCGGGTGGTCGAGGGTCTCGTCCACGCTCCGCAGCCGCATGGCGACGACGTTGAGCACCGCCCCCTCGACCTGGAGCCGCCCGTCGATGACGAGCAGCGGATGCCGGTGCAGCAGCGCCCGATGCGCCTGGTACACCTTCGGCCGCAGGGTCACGTTGATCATCCCGGTCTCGTCCTCGAGCGCGATGAACACGAACCCCTTCGCGGTCATCGGGTGCTGGACGCTGACCGCCAGGCCGGCCAGCCGGATGCTGGACCGATCGCGCCGCCGGCCCGCATCGGCCACCGTGATCACCCCGCGCGCCGCAAGGCGCTCGCGGAAGAGCTCGACGGCGTGGAGGTTCGGCGCGACGCCGGTGTCGCGGTAGTCGGCGGCGACCCGCTCGGCCGCCGTCATCGGCGGCAGGGAGGCGCCCAGCGCGCGCTGGGCGTCATCGGTCAGGCCGAGGGCGGGATGCTCCGGGTCGGCATCGGCCAGGGTCGTGCGCAGCTGCCAGAGCAGCTCGCGGCGGGGCGCATCGGTCCAGTCGAAGGCGCCGATGCTGATCAGGCGCTCGACGATCTGCTCGCCGAGGCGCGTGCGGGCCACGAAGTCGCGCACGCTCGCGTACGGGCCGCGCTCGCGTTCGCGCTCGAGCGTCTCGCGCGCCCGCTCGTCGATCCCCTTCACCTGGCGCAGGCCGAGGCGGATGGCGTACGGGTGCGCGACGTCGTCCGGGAGCGGGCGCGTGTCGTGCTCCCAGGCCGACTCGTTGACGTCGATCGGCAGGACCCGGATCCCGTGGCGCTTGGCGTCGTTGATGACGACCGCCGGCGAGTAGAAGCCCATCGGCTGGTTGTTCAGCACGCCGACCGTGTAGTGCGCCGGGTAGTTGCGCTTCAGCCAGGCGGTGTCGTAGCTGATCTTCGCGAAGGCGGCGGCATGGGCGCGGGCGAAGCCGAACTCGGCGAAGGCACTGCACTTCTGGAACAGCTCCTCGGCCTGCTCCTTCGGTCAGGCCGGTCCGCATGGCGCCGCCGATGAACCGCGGCCGCTCGGCCTGCATCTTCGCGTGAGACCGATGGCTGCCCATCGCCTTGCGGAAGATGTCGGCCTCGACGGCGGTGTAGCCGCACACCTCGATCGCGACCTGCATCACCTGCTCCTGGTAGAGGATCACGCCCAGGGTGTCCTCGAGGATCGGGCGCAGGGACTCGTGCGCGTAGGTGACCGGCTCCTCCCCGGCGCGACGGCGCAGGTACGGGTGGACGGCGTTTCCCTGCACCGGGCCGGGGCGGATGATCGCGACCTGGACGACGAGGTCCTCGAATCGCTCCGGGCGCGCCTTCGGCAGTGCCTGCATCTGGGCGCGAGACTCGATCTGGAACATGCCGACCGTGTCGGCGGCCTGGATGTCGCGGTACACCTCGGGATCGTCGTGCGGGAGGCTGTCGAGGTCGATGCGCCGGCCCGTGTCGCGCTCGATCCGGTCGAGGGCATCGCTGACCACGCCGAGCGTCCGCAGCGAGAGGAGGTCGATCTTCACGAGGCCGAGCTGCTCGATGTCCTCCTTGTCGTACTGGGTCACGACGCGGTCGGGCATCGTCGCGCGCTCGATCGGGACGAGCTCGATGAGCGGCGTCCGGGTGACGAGCATGCCGCCGACGTGGATGCCGAGGTGGCGCGGGAAGCCGTCGATCTCGGCGCAGAGCTGGAGGAGCCACTGCCACCGGTTCCGCACGGGGTGATCGGTGATCGGCCTCGACGTCGGACGGGCCCGATTCGGCTGACTCCGCCTCCGGCATCTCCGGCACGACCCGCACGCGACGCCGCGGCTCCACCGGCATCCCCGACTCCGGGTCGAGGCGCACCAGCGACGGGCGCCCGCTCGACGGTCCGGGCGAGCCGTTGTCGCGCGGCGTCGGGACCGCCAGCTCCGCGCCGGCCAGCTCCCCGCTCCGCGCGTAGCGCTTCGTCGTCTCCGACTCGTGGCGCACCGACGTGACCGATGCGTCGAGCACCCGCGGCTTGCGCGGCGGCGCCCAATGGCCCTGGCCGACCGGCTGCGGATCGAGGATCGGCCGCGGCCGGTGGTTCCACGACGAGTCGGAGGACTTGTGGACGAGGCCCGGATCGGCGCGTCCGTCGCGCCCCGGCGGGATCGCGGCGGCGGCCATGTCGATCCCGAGCTCGGTCGAACAGCCACGCGAAGCTGCCGTCGAGCGCCAGGTCGCGCGCCACGTCGCCGGCCTCGCGGGTGTCGAGCGCCTTGGCCAGCCCATCGATCCCCTCGGGCGGGAAGCCGAGCGCCTTCGCCACCTCGCGCACGGCGTTGCGGGCGCGGTACGTGACGATCGTGCAGACCATGGCGGCGTGATCGGCGCCGTACTTGTCGTAGAGGTACTGGATCACCTCCTCGCGCCGGTTGACGTCGAAGTCGATGTCGATGTCGGGCAGCGCGCGCGCCTCGTTGATGAAGCGCTCGAAGAGGAGCTTGTGCTCGATCGGGTCGACCTTGGTGATCCCCAGGCAGTAGGCCACGATCGAGTCGCCGGCGCTCCCCCGCCCCTGGCCGATGATCTTCCGCTGCCGCGCGAACTCCATCAGGTCCCACACGATCAGGAAGAACTCGGCGAGGTTCGTGCGCTCGATGACGTCGAGCTCGTGCGCCAGCTGCTTCAGCGCCTGCTTCGTCACCGGCCGGTACCGGCGCAGCAGTCCGTCGTGCGCAAGCTGGTAGAGGTACGAGAACGCGGTCTCCCCCTCGGGCACGGTGAAGCCCGGGAACCGATAGCGCTCGAAGCCGAGCTCCAGCCGGCAGGCCTCACCGATGGCGGCGCTGCGCGCCATGCCGTCGGCCCAGGCACGGCGGCTGCGCTCGTCCGGCAGCCCGGCACCGATGGCCGCCAGCTCCGCGCCGGTCTTCAGCCGGTACTCGGCGTTCGTCAGCAGGAGCTCGCGCGCCTCGGTGAGCGTCGCGCCGTGACGGATGCAGACGAGCACGTCCTGGAG
Source organism: uncultured Chloroflexia bacterium (assembly GCA_963797855.1). GTDB lineage: Bacteria > Chloroflexota > Limnocylindria > QHBO01 > QHBO01 > JACDBZ01. The sequence continues at coordinate 33,597 of CAWCQX010000008.1, forward strand.
CCGATGCCCGCCGGGCTCGGCGTAGTGGACCTCGTTGGTGACGGCCGTCGGCAGGCCGAGCTCGGCCGCGAGCCCCGCGAGCTGGTCCACCAGCCAGTCGTCGTCGGGCTGGAGGTGGTGCGACAGCTCGACGGCGAAGTCGTCCGTCGGCGAAGTGCCCGGCCCAGCGGCGCGCGGCGTCGAGCGCCGCGTCGCGGTCGCCGGCCAGCAGGCGCCGCGGCACCTCGCCGTTGCGGCAGCCGGAGAGGCCGAACAGGTGGCCGCGCGCCTCGTCGAGGGCCGCCTCCACGAGCCCGCGCTCGAAGACCGGGTACTGCTTCTCCCCGGCCAGGTGGCCGCGGCTCGTCAGGCGGGAGAGGGCGGTGTAGCCGTCGACGTCGCGCGCCAGCAGGACGAGGTGATCGCCCGGCATCGGTCCGGCGTGGAACTCGCCCGGCCAGCCTCGGCTCGCGCGCTCGCCACGCAGCGGGTCGTTCAGCTTCCGCCCGCGATGGGCGAGGCGCAGCTCGTCGTCGGTGCGCGGGACGGCGATCTCGAGGCCGATGATCGGGCGCACCGGCGAGAGGCCGGCCGCGCGGGCGGCATCGGTCTCGGTCTCCTGCGCCGCCTTCCAGGCGCGCACGGCGGCGTACAGGCCGCCGTGGTCGGTGATGGCCAGCGACGGCATGCCGAGCAGCGCGGCCCGCGCGATCAGCTCCTCGGGATGGCTGGCGCCGTCGAGGAAGCTGAAGTTCGTGTGCGCGTGGAGCTCGCAGTAGGCGTCCGGCGTCCGCATCGGACGACCGATGATAGAACGGTTGTTCTATTCAGGGAAGAGGCTCGTCCGCGTCGAGCTTCCCAATCGGTCGCGCGTGAGCCGGTAGAACACGTGCGCGCACGAGATGCGGATAGGCGACCGGGTCGACGCGCGGGTGGTCGAAGTCGCCGGCCGGGTCGCGCACGAGGCCGATCCGCTCCATGACCCGCCGCGAGCGCACGTTCTGGGGAACGGTGAACGAGACGATCTCGTCGAGCCCGACCTCCTCGAAGCCGACGCGGAGCGCCTCGTGCGCCGCCTCGGTGGCGTAGCCGTGGCCCCAGTGCGCGGCTCGCCAGGCGCCAGCCGACCTCGACCATCCCGTCGGCGAGGTAGTCGGCCGGCCACAGGCCGACGTAGCCGACGAACGGGGCGACGCCGGGCACCTCGACCGCCCACAGGCCCCAGCCGTGCTCCTCCCAGTGCCGCTCGATCCGATCGACGAACGCATCCGACGGCTTCGCGCGACATCAGCCCCTGCATGTGCTCCATGACGACCGGGTCGGCGTTCATCGCCGCGAACGGGGTCGCGGTCCGCATCGGTCCAGCGGCGGAGGAGGAGTCGCTCCGTGCGGATCACGCCGCGGCGGCCGGGCGCAGCCGGGGAATCTGGACCGCCAGGAAGAGCGCGGGGATGAGCGTCAATCCGACGCCGATGAACCCGAGCACGGTGTACGAGGCGGCCGCCACGATCAGCCCGGACGCGAGGCTGGCGAAGGCGGCGGTGCCCCAGGTCAGGGTGTCGGCGACGCCCTGGATCCGCGTCCGCTCGGCGAGCGCCAGGCCGTAGCTCAGCATCGACGACGCGGCCACGAAGCAGAGGTTCCAGCCGTAGCCGAGCAGGAAGAGGGCGAACGTCAGCCCGATGCCGCCGTCGGCGGGAGCCAGGGCCGCGATGAGCGCGGCGGCGGCCAGCCCGACGAACCCGGCGGCGATCACCGGCGGGCTGCCGAACCGATCGGTCAGCCTTCCGGTGATCGGCGAGAGCCCGAACATCCCGAACGTGTGCGCCGAGAGGACGAGGCCGACGGTCGCGAGGCCATGCCCGTGGTCCATGAGGTGGATCGGGGTCATCGTCATGATCAGGACCATCACGACCTGGGCGGCGACCAGCGTCACGAGCGCCACGGCCACCGAGGGACGCGCGGCGATCACGCGCAGCGCCGGCGCCTTGACGAGCGGGTCGACCGGACCGGGCAGGGCCGACGGATCGGCCAGCGCGTACGGCTCCGGGCGCAGCAGGAACACGGACACGATCCAGGCCAGGCCGATGAAGAAGACCGTCAGCAGGTACGACCCGGCGAGCTCGGGGAAGCCAAGGGCGACGGCCATCTCGCCGGCGGGAGCCGTCAGGTTCGGACCGATGACCGCGCCGATCGTCGTGCCCCACACGACCAGGCCGAGCGCCGACGCACGTCGTTCCGGCGTCGCCATGTCGGCGGCGATGTAGCGGCCGAGGTTGCCGGCCGCGTTGGCGAAGCCGGTGAAGGCGCTGCCGAGGAGCAGCAGCGGGATCGAGCCGACGAGGATCGAGCCGAACGCGATGGCGCCGCCGAGGACCCCGACCGCGAGCCCGAGCAGCAGGCCGATCCGGCGGCCGCGGCGCAGCATGATCATCGCGATCAGGCTCGCCGCCACCGCGGTCCCGATCGTCGTCGTCGTCGTGGGCAGGCCGCCGAGCGCCGCGCCGCCCGACATCTCCGCCGCGACCAGCGTTCCGACCGTCACCGCCGCGATGTAGCCGGTGCTTCCCAACGCGGCGACGGTGAAGAGGACCCAGCTCATCCGCCTCCGCAGGCGCGGGAGGTCGTCGGCGGGGATCCGCGCCGCGGTCGCCATCGCCCGCGCGACCGCCGCCGGCTGCGTCACGCCAGCGCCTCCAGCGTCGGAAGGTGCTCGGTCGTTCCGTCCGGCGCGACGGGGATGACCGCGACGTGATCGGCGCCGGCCGCGTGCAGCTCCTCGATCCGCTGCCGGGCATCGGCGACCGAGCCGAGTCGCGACCATCGCTTCGACGAGCCGATCGCTGCCGGGCGCCTCCCAGTCGTCGGCGGTGAAGCCCTGGAGCTCCCACGAGGCGTGGTAGGTCGGCGTGCGCAGGTACGGCTTCAGGTAGGCGCGCGCGGCATCGGGCCCATCGAGGGCGACCGGCAGCGTCACCGCCAGGATCGGGCGGTGGCCGTCGGCGGCGGCATCGAGGCGAGCGCGCATCCAGGCGACGCGCTCCGGCGTGACGAGGTACGGGAAGGCGCCGTCGGCGTCGGTGGCGGCGAGGTCGGTCATCCGCTCGCGGAGCGCGGCGACGAGGATCGGCGGCTCGAGGCCGTCATCGCGCGGACCCTTGTAGACCGCCGCGCGATAGGCCGCGAGGTACTCGCGCATCCGCGTGAGCGGCCGATCGAAGACGTGGCCGCGGAGCTTCGCGGCGAGGTGCGGGTGGCTGACCCCGAGGCCGAGCACGAACCGGCCGGAGGTCGCCTCGGCGAGCGTCTCCGCGCTCATCCGCGTCGCCTGCGCGTCGCGTCCCCAGATGCTGACGATGCTCGTCCCGAGCACCAGGCGCGACGTCTCGCCGGCCAGGAGCCCGAGCAGCGCGAACGGCTCGCGCCCGACCGTCTCGGGCACCCACAGGGCGCCGTAGCCGAGCGCCTCGACGCGGCGGGCGTAGTTCCTGGCCTGCGGCGACCGGGAGCGAATCGAGGTGGCCCCAGACGCCGACGCGCCCGAGGTCGAGGGAGGTCACGGACCGATGCTACCCGCTCAGTCGGATCCGAACCGGTAGCGCAGGAAGAGCTCGTCGTCGTGGCGCAGGACGCTGACGAGCCGGCCGCGACATGGATCGGTGGCGTACGGGGAGCCGCCGGCGATCGGGGCGAACATCGGCAGCGCGTCCGTCCCGAGCAGGTGCGCGCCGACCGTCCAGTACAGCTCGTCGATCAGCCCGGCAGCGAGGAACGCGGCATTCAGGTGCGGACCGCCCTCGAGGAGCAGCGATCGGATTCCCCGCGCCGCGAGGGTCGCCAGGATCCAGCGCGGGGCGGGGCGGGCGTCCGAGGCGCGCACGAGCTCCGTGCCCTCGGGCGCGGCCTCGATCGGGTTGTCGCGACCGACGATGAGGATCCGGCGCTCGTCACCGCTGAACCAGCGCGCATCGAGCGGGATCGGGTCGTGGCCGGCGATGACGACGCCGATCGGGTTCGGCGAGCGGCCGTCGGCGGCGCGCCGCGCGGCGAGGCCGTCCCCCACCCGCAGCCAGAGCCCGGCGGCGCGCAGCGTGCCGGCTCCGCTGCCGACGGCGTCGTAGGCCGCGCGGTACAGGCGCATCAGCCGTCGATCGGCGCGGCCGGCGAGGCCCTCGGCCGTGCCCTCCAGCTGTGCGCGGCCGTCGATGCTGGTGACCATGTTCACCCCGACCAGCGGTCGGTCCGGCGGCGGCGCGGGCAGCGTGAAGGCGGCCATCGCATCGTCCAGCGCCAGGTCCGCGGTCGGGTCGGGCCAGAGGCGGTCGACGCGGTGGACGGGCGTCGGTCACGCGGCCGATCCTACTCGACGAGCTGGAACTCCTCGCACGCCGCGAGCTGGTCGGCGTCGTAGGCGATCTCCACCCGCGACGAGGTCAGCCCGGTGACCGCGTCGGCCGGCACGACGCGGGTCGTGCCGTCGGCATAGCGCGTCACGGCGACGCCGTGGAAGATCCCCTCCGACTCGGTGCCGAGCATGGCGGCGACGCGACCGAGATCCTCGCCGTTCGGGCCCGACGACGAGCGTCTCGGCCTGGACGTAGCTCCAGGCCACCGGGTCGTCGGGACCGGGAAGATCGAGCTCGGCGGCGCCGGACTGCGTTCGGTCGATGTCGTTCATGCGGCCAGTGTCGCACGAGCGGTGCCGGAGCGGCGCCGATCGAGCGGCTAGTCGAACACGCGCTCCAGGTGCCAGGTGCCGCGGATCTCGTCGAGGAAGATCGTGCACAGCAGGCCGGAGCGGGTGACGACCTTGTAGCAGGCACGCGCGACCGGGTCGCGCCACCAGCCGTCGTCCACCCGCCAGCGGTTGCAGATGCCGACCTCGCCGTGATCGGTGCCGTCCATGCGGAGGCGGATCGGGGCGCCGTCGGCATCGGTCTCGACCTGGACCAGCGGATGGTCGAGGTAGCGCCGGGTCACGAGCCGATGTCGACCAGCCGCGACCGATGCTCCGGCAGCGCCGCGGTCGGCCGCTCGCTGGTGGCCCGCCAGAGGCGGCCGGGACCGAACCGATGCCGGATCCGCTCCAGCGACCAGCGCAGCTCCTCCCAGCGTCCGGCACGCGCCTCGAAGGCCGGCAGCTGCCGGACCGCGGGATCGGCCAGGCGGTCGAACCGCAGATGGACCGATGCGACCCGCGGCTCCTCCTCGGCATCCGCCTGCATGCGAGCGCGGGCTGCGGCCTCGACGCGCGAGAGGAGCAGCCGCGCGATCCAGTCCGGCTCGAGGGCCGGCTGCGGGAACGGCTGGCCCACGTGGAGGTCGGGCGCGTCCTCGAAGCGCAGGTCCAGGACCGCGCGGCCGGGAGCCAGGTTCCGCTCGCGAAGGCGATCGCACAGGTCGGCGGCGAGGCGACGCAGGGTGAGGCCCGCGGCGCCGACCCCGTCGAGCGGCGTCTCGAAGACGACGCTCGCCTCGACCCGCTCGGGACGCCGGCGCGGGACGATCGGCCGAGGGTCGTGCCCGCGAGCCAGGTCCTGGAGCCGCTCCCCGATCGCGCCGAACTGGGCGCCGACCGCCGAGCGCGGCAGGTCGGCGAGCTGCGACATCGTCGTCAGGCCGAAGAGCGCGAGGCGCTGGCGCGTGGCGGGATCGGCCGGCAGCAGGGCCAGCGGCAGGTCGCGCAGCTCCGCGCGCTCGAGGGTGCGGAACGCGGCCGGCGCGCCCTCGCGCTCGAAGCGGGCCAGCCGGGCGGCCAGCGTCGCCAGCCAGCGGTTGTCGCCGACCCCGCAGCGGACGGCGAGCGGCGCCACGGCCCGGGTCAGCATCGCGGCGCGCGCCGCGATCCGGCGTTCCGGGCCCCACAACGCGGTGAGGCCGGTGATCTCGACGATCGCGACGCCGGCGTCGACCGCCTCGACCCGCGGCGAGAGGTCGTCGAGGGCGTCGAGCATCCGCTCGAAGGGCGCCACGTCCGCCTCCGGCTCGCGCAGCTCCGGCCAGACGAGGGCGAGCAGACGCATCACGCCACCCTCGGCGGACCCATGCGGATGCGCTCGCGCGGCAGCTCGGCCGATGGCCAGCCGGCAGCGGTGCCGTCCCAGTCGTAGCGCCACGGGTCGATGCCCTCGATCCACCAGGTGGCGCCGATCTCGGCCGACACCGCCGGGTCGTCGTCTCGCCGGGGTTGGTGCGGCCACCGTCGAAGTACTCGAACGGCGCGTCGGGATCGCTGCGCAGCGAGCGCAGCTCGGCGAGGAGGGCGCGCGATTTCTCCTCCCAGTCCTCGGTGGGGTTCGGGAAGAGCGCGTTCATCCCGTCCCAGCGCGCCGCGCGGCGGATCGGTCCGCGGTGCGGCCAGTAGCCGGCGACGATGATCGGGATCCGCGGGCGCTGGATCGGGCGTGGCAGGAAGGTCATCGGTCCCAGCTGGTAGTGGGTTCCCGAGAAGCTGAACTCCTCTCCGCTCCACAGGCCGTCCAGGATCGCCAGGCCCTCGTCGAGCCTGGCGGCGAGCACCTTCAGCTCGGTCGGCTCACCGAAGGCGCCGAGCTCGATGTCGAGCGGCTCACCGAGGCCGACCCCGAGCATCATCCGCCCGCCCGACAGGTGGTCGATCGTGACCGCCTGGCGCGCGACGACCCATGGGCGTCGACGCGGGAGCGGCGTGACCATCGGCCCGATGACCAGGCGCTCGGTCGTCGTGGCGATCGCCGCGAGGAGGACCCACGGATCGGAGACCGGCAGCGGCGTGGCGCTGAAGCGGATGTGGTCCCACAGGAAGAAGCCGTCCCAGCCCGCCGCCTCGGCCTCGCCGGCCAGGTCGACCATCGTTCGGGGATCGGCCCAATCGCCGAAGTTCGGGATGCTGATCGCGTATCGCACGTTCTCTCCTCATGCGCCGATGACGTCGACGATTCTGGCGGTGCCGGTCATCAGGCACTCACCACCCGCAGGGCGGGGCGCTCCTCCACCGACTCGACCGGCCGTGGCTCGGCGGCCGTCGCCAGCAGCGGATCGATGCGCCGCCCCTCGCCGAACCACAGGTCGAGCTCGGCGGAGCCACCCGCCAGCGCCCAGCGATGGCGCTCGACCACGGCATGGACGCGCTGCCCGACGAGATCGCGCCCGGCCGCCAGCCAGGCGGACCGACGCAGCGCCACCCGCACCCCGGCCACCGCCCCGACCACGACGCGACCCGCCGGCGCGACGACCAGCGCCGAGGTGGCCTCGGCGCGCGCCAGCACCGAGCCGAGCCGATCCACCGCACGCCGATCCGGCACGCCCCGCTCCCCGAGATCGAGGACGAGCGCGTCGATCAGGCTCGAGCGACCGAGCCAGGCGGCGAGCTCGATCGCCTCGGCGGGATCGTGCGGGCGCGCGACGAGAAGCCACTCCAGGCCGACGCCGGCGCACGCGGCGACGGCCGGGTCGAAGGTGCCATCGAGGTCGAGCCAGGCCGCCAGCCCACCGGCCGCCTGTGCCGCCGCCACCGAGGTCAGCGCCAGCGTCGTCGCCCCGCCGCCGGAGGGCGCGTCGAGCAGCGCGAGCGCGCCACGCGGCCAGCCGCCGATGCCCCCCGCCCACCAGCCAGTGCCGCATCGAGCGCGGCATGGCCGCTCGGGACCGCCGGGCGGGAGGCCTCCAGCGGCTCCGGCTCGCTGCCGCGACGCAGGCCGAGACCCCGAGCGCGGAGGCTCTCGAGGGCGTTCGCCAGGGACGGGGAGACGGCGACATCGGTCCGTGGCATTGGACTGCCGATGATAGAACAGATGTTCGGTTTCGGGAAGGGATGCTATACTCCCGCCGGCCCGTGGGGATGTAGCTCAGCTGGGAGAGCACCGCGTTCGCATCGCGGGGGTCAGGGGTTCGAGTCCCCTCATCTCCACCACTTCTCCGGGTACCATCCGACGGTGCTGATCGCCGCATTCGCCGTCTCCGCGATCGGGACGGTCGCGTCCCTCGCACTGCGCCTCCTGAACGCCGATCCGACCCTCACCTTCGGCGTCGCCGCGCTCACGATCCTCGCCCTCGCCTACCTCCTCGGCCACGCCACCGAGCAGCTGGGCATCTCGGCCGGACCGAAGATCGGCGGGATCATGAACGCCACGGTCGGCAACATCGGCGAGATCATCATCGCCGCGTTCCTGATCCTCGACGGCCAGATCGACGTCGTCCACGCGTCGATCACCGGCTCGATCATCGGCAACCTGCTGCTCGTCCTCGGCGCGTCGCTGCTCGTCGGCGGCCTGAGGAACGGGGTGCAGCAGTACGACCAGGAGGTGGTCGGCATGAACGCCGCCTCCCTGATCCTGGCGACGATCGGCCTCATCGTCCCCGCCACCTTCGCGCTCATCGTCGGAGGCGGTCCCGAGACCGACCCGGGCGACCCGGCGTTCTTCCAGATCGAGAGCCTGACGGTCGGCGTCGCGATCCTGCTGCTGATCACCTACGGCGCGCAGATGTGGTTCTTCCTCACCTCCCCGACGAGCCCGACCGCGGAGGCCGAGGACGAGGTCGCGCAGTGGAGCTGGCGCCGGGCGCTCGTGATCCTGCTCGGCGCCGCCGCCGCGCTGACGGTCACGAGCGAGATCCTCGTCAACGCCCTCGAGCCGACCGTCGAGGCGCTCGGGGTCAGCGAGCTGTTCATCGGCATCATCATCATCCCGCTGATCGGCAACCTCGCCGAGCACGTCGTCGGCGTGACCCTCGCCTACAAGAACAAGATGGACTTCAGCCTGATCACGAGCATCGGCTCGGCGACGCAGATCGCCCTCTTCGCGACGCCCATCCTCGTCTTCTTCGGCCTCGTCGTCGGGAACCCGCTGACGCTCGTCTTCACGCCGCTCGAGGTCGTCGGCGTCGCGGTCGGCGTCTTCATCGCGTCCTACATCGCGCTCGACGGACGCTCGAACTGGGTCGAGGGGCTCCAGCTGATGAGCGTCTACCTGATCATCGCCATCGCCTTCTTCTTCGTGACCTAGGCCGATGAAGCGCGTCGAACGCACCGCGACGATCGCCACACCGCCGGACGAGCTCTTCGCCTACCTCGCCGACCTCGAGAACCTCGACGAGTGGATGGCGGGCATCGTCAGCGCCGAGGTGACGTCTCCCGGCGAGATCGGCGTCGGCACGACGGCCCGCGTCGTCCGTGCGCTCGGCAGCCAGAGCGTCGAGGCGCAGCTGACCGTCGACGAGTACGAGCCGCCCCGGCACATCGTCATCGGCAGCGAGGTCTCCGGCGTCCGCATCGCCGCGTCGCTCGACCTCGAGCCCGCACGACGGCGACGCGACCGAGCTGCGCTTCGCGATGGAGATCCGCGGCTCGATGCTGACCCGCTTCATGGAGCCGATGATCGCCGGCGCGGCGGGCGGCGAGATCGACGTGACGCTCGAGCGCATTCGCGCGCGCTTCGCCGCGGGCTGAACCGATGCGCGCCTTCGTGACCGGCGGTGGCGGGTTCATCGGGCGCCACCTCGTGCGCCGGCTGGTCGCGTCCGGCGTCGACGTCCGCGCCATCGCCCGGTCCGACGGCTCGGCCGCGAAGCTCCGCGATCTCGGCGCCGAGGTGGTCGTCGGCGACGTCCTCGACGCGTCCGCCCTGGCCGATGCGCTCCGCGGCTGCGAGGTCGCCTACCACCTGGCCGGCGACTACCGGGTCGGGATCCGCGAGTCCGACCGCCCGGCGATGGAGAGCCGCCAACGTCACCGCCACCGAGCGCCTGCTCGACGCGGCGGTGGCGGCCGGCGTCGGGCGAATCGTCCACGTCTCCACGATCAACGCGTTCGGCGACACCGGCTACCGCGTCGTCGACGAGACGTACGAGCGACCGCGGCCATATCGGTACGTCTCCTTCTACGACGAGACGAAGCACCGGGCGCACCTCGCCGCCCACGAGCGGATCGACGCGGGAGCGCCCGTGCTGATCGCGATGCCCGGCGGCGTGTACGGGCCGGGCGACCATTCGTCGCTCGGAGGCCAGCTGCGCGAGGCGGCAGACGGGCGGCTCCGAGCGCTGACCTTCGGCGACGCGGGCCTGAACATGGCGCACGTCGAGGACATCGCGGCGGGGATCGCGCTCGTCGGCGAGCGCGGGCGTGATCGGCGAGTCCTACGTCCTCGGCGGCGAGCTCACGACCCTCGGCCGAGCTCGTGCGGCGGGTGTCGGCGATCGCCGGGCACCGGCCGCCGCGCATCGCCACGCCGACGTGGATGCTGCGCGCGGCCGCGCCGCTCGCGCGGCGCATCGGTCCCGACGTCGGGGAGCTCGTCCGCGCCAGCGCCGGCGTCACCTACTGGGCGACCGACGCGAAGGCGCGCCGGGAGCTCGGCTACGCGCCGCGAGACCTGGAGTCGGGATTGGTCGAGACCTTCGGCCGGTCGTAGATCCCGATGTGCCACAGGCCGATCCGGTCGCTCCCGGCCGGCCTGAAGCCGGCGGCGGCCAGGCGGCGCTCGATCCGCCGCAGGTCGTGGACGTAGCCGCGGCATCCGCCCTGCCATCGGTCCCACGCGAACTCCGCCAGCCAGAGCGGACGGTTCACGAGCCCGCGCCAGCCACGCGACTCGGGCACGCTGATCGCGATCCGCTCCCCGGCGAGCGAGATCGCACGCTCGACGAGCGTGGCGACGTCTCCGTAGCAGCAGATGACCCGATCCAGGATCGACCCAGTCGTGCGGATCCGCGCGTCGGTCGCGACGGCATTGCCGACCTCGAAGGTCGCCGCCTCGGCGAATCCGGCGGCGTCGGCTCGCTGGCGGGCGAGGTCGATGCTCGCGGGCGAGAGGTCGACGCCGGTCAGGCTCGCCGCCCCCATCTCGAGGAGCGCCACGCCCAGCGCTGCCGTCCCGCAGCCGAGCTCGAGCACGCTCGGCCGGCGCAGGGCCGTGTCGCGCAGCAGGTCGAGGATCGCGCCGGACACGTCGACGAGCTCGGGGAAGCCCTCGTCCTCGGTCCAGCCGTCGTAGCGCGCGTCGAACTGGCGGGCGATCCGCGGGTCGGCGGACGGGGGCAGCAGTCGGGGTCGGGTCGGGAGGCCACGCGACGAGGATAGGGTTTCGGTCGAGGATCGGCCGCTCAACGGCCCGGACGGTGACAGAATCGGAGCATGCGGGTCTCGGCACGGAGCTGACTATGCGCTGCGCGCCGCCGCGGAGCTGGCGGTGGCCGGCCCCGGAGGAGCGGCTGAAGCGCGATGCGCTCGCCGCGCGACAGGACATCCCGGTCGAGTTCCTCGAGAGCGTGCTGCTCGACCTCAAGCACGCGGGAATCGTGCAGAGCCAGCGCGGGGCGTCGGGTGGCTTTCGGCTGGCACGGGCTCCGGCGGAGATCAGCCTCGCGGACGTCATTCGGGCCGTCGACGGACCGATCGCCGACGTCCGCGGCGACCGTCCCGAGCGGATCGAGTACCGCGGGCCGGCTCGTCACCTCCAGCACGTCTGGATCGCCGTCCGAGCCAGCCTGCGGGAGATCCTCGAGGGCACGTCGCTCCAGGACCTGGTCGACGGCGCCCTCTCGCCGGAGATCGTGCGGCTCACCGAAGCTCCGGACGCCTGGATCTCGCTCGGGCGCGTCCGCGGGCCCACGCCGTTCAAGACCGCGGCTCCCCGCCGGCGGAACGCTGCCCGGCGCGCGTGAGCGCCGGCCCGCGTCAGGGCGACTCGACCAGCCCGCGGCGGGCTCGGATCCGCCGCTCGAGCGTGCCGAACACGGCCAGGTCCACGACGATGCCGATGACGAGAATGACGACCATCGTGGCGAGCAGGCCCTCCGCATCGGAGAGATCGCGCTGCAGCTGGAGCTGGGCCCCGAGCGAAGGCTGCTGGGCGATGATCACGAGCAGCTCGCCGGCCATCAGGCTGCGCCACGCGAAGGCCCACGCCTGCTTCATCCCGCCGACGAACGTCGGCAGGGCGGCCGGCAGGACGACGAACCGGTAGCGGTCGATCCCCCGTGCGCCCAGCACCTCCCCGGCCCGCAGGAGGATGCGCGGGACATGGTCGACGCCGTTGATGAGTCCGTTGGCGACCGACGGCGCGGCCCCGAGGACGATCACGAACATGATCGCGGCCTCCGAGAGGCCGAAGAGGAGGATCGCGAGCGGGAACCACGCGATCGAGGGCATCGTCTGCAGCCCGGTGATGAGCGAGGCGACGGCCGTGCGCAGCAGCCGCCATCGGACGATCGCCAAGCCGATCGCCATCCCGATGACGATCGCGAGAAGGTAGCCGAACCCCGCCCGCCGCAGCGTCGTCCCGATCGCCGACGGCAGGTTCCCGCCGAGGTCATCGAAGAGCCGTGGAAACACGTCCGCCGGTCCGGGGAGGACCCACGGCGGGTACAGCTGCAGGATGACCACGAACTGCCACAGCCCGATGAGCAGCGCCACGGCCGCCAACTGCGGCCACGCGGCGGCCCATGCCCGGCTCGCCACCGACGGCGCCGGAGCGATCGGCAGCTCGAGTCGGTCCAGCCCGCTGAGCTCTTCGTCCTCGGTGCTGCGCGCGAGCGCCTCAGTCATTGGCGTGGCGGCGTACCTCCGCGCGAAGGCGCTCGGTGATGACCTCGGTCAGCCGGGCGACCTCCGGATCGCCATGCTGCCGCGGACGCGGGACGTCGCACGTCGAAGGCCTCGGCAACGGTTCCGGGGCGGCTGGTCAGGACGATCACGCGGTCGCCGAGGCGCACGGCCTCGCGAACGTCGTGGGTGACGAACACACCCGGTCAGCCCGCCCTCGATGAAGATCCGCTCGAGCTCGTCGTGGAGGATGTCGCGCGTCATGGCGTCGAGCGCGCCGAACGGCTCGTCCATGAGCAGGAGTCGGCGCCCTGCGCGAGCGCCCGGGCAAGGGCCACTCGCTGCCGCATCCCCCCGGACAGCTCGTGCGGACGCCGGTCGCCGAAGCCGTCGAGGCGGACGGTCGACAGCAGCGCATCGGCGCGCTCCGCGTCGCTCGCGAGCCGGCACGCCGGCGAAGCGCATCGCGAGCTCCACGTTCTCGCGTGCGGTCAGCCACGGGAAGAGCGCCGCCTCCTGGAAGAGAAGGCTGACGCGACCGTTGACCTCCATCGATCCCGCCTGCACCCGGTCGAGCCCGGCGAGCAGGTTGAGCAGGGTGCTCTTCCCGCAACCGGAGGCGCCGACCAGGCACACGAACTCGCCACGCTCGACGGACATCGTCACGTCCCGGAGGGCGAGGACATGGTTGCCGCGCGGGCCGTAGACCTTGTGGAGGCCGCGCACCGCGATGGCGGTCGGCCTGCCGGCCGACGCGTTCCTCGCGACGATCGCCTCGGCTGGGGCCGCGGTCAAGGCGTCGGGATCTCCGCCTGGCCCGCCTCGCTCAGCACCTCGTTGAGCGAACGACAGGTCATAGATGCCGTCGAGATCGACGCGGGTCGAGGAGCCCGAGCTCGGTCGCGTGCTGCGCGGAGGTCTCCAGGGATGCGGCGATCGGATCGACCGTGAACTCGAGGTTCTCCCAGGCCGTTGCCACGGTCTCGGGCGACAGCTGGCTGCCGCTGAGCTCCTCGATGGCGGCGATCACCGTCTCCTGGGCCGCCTCGGGATCCTCATTCGTGAAGTCTATCGCCGCGAGGTGGCCCTCGATCCAGCCTCTTGACGACGTCCGGATGCTCCTCGAGGAACTCGGTCGCGACGATGAGGTGCGTGGTCACGAAGTCGCCGTCCGGCCAGAGATCGGCCTCGTTGACGAGGACCCGCCCCCCGCCCTCCTCGACCATGCGCGTCGACCACGGCTCGGGGACCCAGGCGCCGTCGATGTCGCCGGCGATGAACGCATTCAACGCGTCCGCGTTCGCCTGCGGAGTGATCGACACATCGCCCCCGCCTTCGAGGTCGGTCTCGTAGCCCTGCTCGAGCAGCCAGGCCCGCAGGGCGACGTCCTGCGTGTTGCCGAGCTGCGGCGTCGCGAGGACGGTGCCGGCCAGCTGGTCGGGGGACGTGATGTCGTCGCGCACGATGAGGGCGGCGCCGCCCGAAGTCGTGCCCGACACGATGCGGATGGCTTGCCCATCCGACTGGGCAAAGGCGTTGATCGCGGGGTTCGGACCGATGTAGCTCGCGTCGAGCGCGCCGTTGAAGATGGCCTCGACCACCTCCGGGCCGGCATTGAAGGCGTGCGGCTCGAGCACCACGCCCGATCCGAGCGCCTCGGCCAGGATGCCATTCTCGATGCCGACGATGGCCGGCGCGTGGGTCACGTTCGGGAAGTAGCCGAGTCGCAGGGTCGACCGAATCTGCCTTCGGCTCCGTCGCCGCCGCCGCAGGAGGCCAGGAGGACCATGCCGATGAGCGGCGATGGAGGTGCGCGCATGAGGCATTCGATCTCGTACGGTTTGTTGAGTATTCTAGTCAACAAGACTCACATAGCATTTGTCAAGCGGGCCAGGCACCGAATCGGTGCGATTGAGGCGACCAGAACGCCTGTGCTATCCTCGAAATCGATGCGTTGACGCGGGAGCAGTACGCGTGCGCCTCGTTCACAGCGAGCCGGGATCGGTGCAAGCCGGCGTTCGAGGAGCGCGGAACTCGCCCGCAGAGCAGCCGAAGGCGCAGGCCGGAGGCCGGGTGGCGACCGATAGAGCGCCGACGAGTGGACCGACACGGAACGTTCGCGTGGGGTTGTAGCTCAGCTGGGAGAGCACCTGCATGGCATGCAGGGGGTCGGGGGTTCGAGTCCCCCCAGCTCCACCAATCTCCTCATGGCGGTCAAGCTCAGGTGGTACCGCGAAGCGCCCCTTCGTCCTGGCAGACGGAGGGGCTCGTTGTTTGCATGGGAGGCACGCGGATGATCGCGACCGGCACCGGCGAGGCGAGGACCGCCCGAGACGGGCGGCGCTGGACCCTGCGCCCGGCACGGCCGACCGACGGCCGCGGGCTGGCCCGGCTCTTCGCCGACGTGCGCAGCGAGGGCCGCTGGCTGATCACCGCGCCCGGGGCCGTCAGCGAGCCGTCGGAGAGCTTCTGGATCAGCGAGATGATCCGCGCCGCCGAGCACCTCGTGCTCGTCGCGGAGGCGGACGGCGAGGTGGTCGGGAACATCCTCGTCAGCGTCGACCGAGGCGTCGCCACCGAGCACATCGGCGTCCTGAGCATCACGATCGCCGACGGCTGGCGCGACGTCGGGATCGGCACGGAGCTCGTCGAGACCGCCCAGCGCTGGGCCCGCGAGCGCGGCCTGCGCAAGCTCTCGCTCGGCGTCTTCCCCGAGAACGAGCGCGCGATCGCGGTCTACGCGAAGCGCGGGTTCGTCCGCGAGGGCCTGCGCCGCATGCAGTACCGCTCCGGCTCGGCCTTCCGCGACGAGGTGCTGATGGCCTGGTTCCCCGAGGAGTCGCCCGAGATGGAGGAGCCGGACCGATGACGGCCGAGACGCCGGCGCAGACCCGGCCCGACCGCTTCGACCCGGGCTCGTTCGAGCAGAAGTGGCGCGACCGATGGGAGGCCGACGAGCTCGTACGTCGCCCGCGACGACGACCCGCGCCCGAAGCGCTACATCCTGACGATGTACCCGTACCCGTCCGGCGACCTGCACATCGGCCACTGGTACGCCGCGACCGGTCCGGACATCGTCGCCCGCATGCATCGCATGCGCGGGTTCAACGTGATGTTCCCGATGGGCTTCGACAGCTTCGGGCTGCCGGCCGAGAACGCGGCGATCGACCGCGGCATCGACCCGGCCGAGTGGACGAACGCGAACATCGAGCGGATGCGGACCCAGTTCCGAACGATGGGCGCGATGTTCGACTGGTCGCGCGAGGTCGTCACCAGCGACCCGGACTACTACCGCTGGACGCAGTGGATCTTCCTCCAGTTCTACAAGGCCGGCCTGGCGTACCGGGCGCTCGGCGCCGTCGACTGGTGCCCGAAGGACCAGGTCGTCCTGGCGCGCGAGCAGGTGCTGGGCACCGAGCGGCGCTGCTGGCGCTGCAACACGCCGGTCGTCAAGCGCGACCTCGAGCAGTGGTGGTTCCGGATCACGAACTACTCCGACGAGCTGCTCGACTACTCCGGGATCGACTACCCCGAGCCGATCCGCCTGGTGCAGACGAACTGGATCGGCCGATCGGAGGGCGCGGAGATCGACTTCGCGCGTCGAGGCCGACGACGTCGAGCCGATCCGCGTCTTCACCACCCGCCCGGACACGGTGTTCGGCGCGACGTTCATGGTGCTCGCGCCGGAGCACCCGCTCGTGTCGGTGCTGACGACGGACGACCGGCGCGGCGAGGTCGAGGCCTACGTCGCCAACGCGCGGCGCGAGACCGAGATCGAGCGGATGAGCACGGAGCGCGAGCGGACCGGCGTCTTCATCGGCGCGTCCGCCGATCAACCCGATGACGAACGAGCGCATCCCGATCTGGATCGCCGACTACGTCCTGCCCGGCTACGGCACCGGCGCGATCATGGGCGTCCCGGCCCACGACGAGCGCGACTACGAGTTCGCTCGAAGGTACGACCTGCCGATCCGCTACGTCGTCGTGCCGGCGGGCGCATCGGTCCCGGAGGGCGAGGCGTTCCTGGCCCACACCGACGACGAGGTGCTGGTCGACTCCGGGGAGTTCAGCGGCATGCCGGCCTCGGAGGCGATCGGCGCGATCACGCAGGCGCTCGAGGAGCGAGGCGCTGGGCCGCGCGGCAGTGACGTACCGCCAGCGCGACTGGCTGGTCAGCCGCCAGCGCTACTGGGGCGCGCCGATCCCGATCGTGTACTGCGAGGAGCACGGGGCGCAGCCGGTGCCGGAGTCGGAGCTGCCGGTGACGTTGCCGGAGCGACGTCGACTTCGCGCCGACCGGCGTCTCGCCGCTGCAGCACCACGCGCAGTGGCTGGCGGCGACCTGCCCGGTCTGCGGCAAGCCCGCGCGGCGCGAGACGGACACGCTCGACACGTTCATCGACTCGGCGTGGTACTTCCTGCGCTACTGCTCCCCGCACCAACGAGGACGTCGCCTGGGACCGCGAGCAGGTGCGACGCCTGGATGCCGATGCACCTGTACACCGGCGGCGCCGAGCACGGGGTGCTGCACCTGCTCTACTACCGCTTCTTCGTGAAGGCGCTGCGCGACCTCGGCCACCTGTCGTTCGACGAGCCGACGCTGAAGCTGCGCAACCAGGGCCAGATCCTCGGCGCCGACCACAACCGGATGAGCAAGTCGCGCGGCAACGTCCAGGCGCCGGACGAGCTGGTCGAGCGCTACGGGGCGGACACGATCCGCGCCTTCCTGATGTTCATCGGCCCGTGGGACCAGGGCGGGCCGTGGAACCCGACCGGGCATCGACGGCATGCATCGCTGGCTCGGCCGGGTCTGGGGCGCGGCGCTGCCGTCCGCGGCCGGGGCGCGGGGCCGCCGGCGGACGAGGTGCTGGGCACGTCCGAGGAGCTGACGCGGGCGCTGCGGCGGGCCGCGCACGCCACGATCGATGCCGTCACGAACGACATCGACGAGCTCCACTTCAACACCGCCATCAGCAAGCTCATGGAGCTGACGAACGCGCTCATCCGCGAGCGCGAGTCCGGCCTGGCCGGGACCGAGGCGTATGCCGAGGCGGTCGACGTCCTGCTGAAGCTGCTGGCGCCGATCGCGCCGCACGTCGCCGAGGAGCTGTGGGAGCGGCGCGGCCACCCGTACTCGATCCACCTCCAGCCGTGGCCGGTGGCGGATCCGGCGCTCGTCGTCGCCGAGACGATCGAGCTGCCGGTGCAGGTCGACGGCAAGCTGCGCGACCGGCTGGTCGTGACGCCCGACACGCCGGCCGACGAGATCGAGCGCATGGCGCTGGCCTCCGAGCACGTCCAGCGCTACCTGGGCGGGCGCGCGCCCGCGCAAGGTCATCCAGATCCCCGGCCGCCTCGTCAACGTCGTGACGCCCGGCGAGCCGGCGGACCGATAAGGCGTCCGTAACCGGCGGATAAGCCCGGCCGCGCGTAGGCTCGCCTCCTGCTTCCGGAGCCCGGCGCCGAGTGCCCGGGTGCCGGACTCCGGACGCAGATCTGCTCACCGCGATCCTCGCCTCCCTCCGTTGGAGGCAACGCCGTGTCCCGATCCGATCGCATCCTGGTCGCCGCCGGTGGCGCCGCCGTCGTGCTGGCCGCCGTCGCCGTCTTCATCCTCCTGGCGCCGACGGCTGCGCCAGGCTCCGCGCCGACGGCCGACCCCGGGGTCGGCCTGCTCGTCGGAACGCCATCGGCCCTTCCGCCGACGCTCGACTGGCCAGCCCGTGACCGCGAGCGGCACGATCTTCGTCGACGTCGAGGGAGCCGTCGCCGAGCCCGGGATCCGCGAGCTGCCCGCCGGATCCCGGGTCGCGGACGCGATCGCGGCCGCCGGTGGATACGGCAACCGATGCGGACCTCGAGGCCGCGGCGGCGACGATCAACCTCGCGCAGCCGCTCGACCGACGGAGAGCAGGTGCGCGTGCCCGCGGTCGGCGACGCGGCGCCGGTCCAGGCGCCGAGCGCGCCGGCATCGGCCGGCGCGGGCGCTGGCGGCGGGGCGCGGCCGGGCTCGTCAACCTGAACACCGCCACGCCCGAGGAGCTCGAGGCGCTCCCGGGGATCGGCGCCGTCACCGTCCAGAAGATCGTCGCCGCGCGCCAGGAACGCCCGTTCACCTCGCTCGAGGATGCGGTCGAGCGGGGCGTGATCCACCGCGGCCAGCTCGAGGACATCCAGGGGGTCGCGACGGCGGGCTGACCGATGCCCGCCACGTCTCTCGTCCTGCCCGCCGTCCTCGGCGGCGTGGCCGCCGGCATCCTCGCCGCCGACTCGGTGGCGCTCGTTCCGCTGCCGCTGCTGGGCGGGATCGCTCTCACGGGATCGGGCTCGCGCTCCGGTGGCGGACGTTGCTCGTCATCGGTGTCGCGCTCGCGGCCTTCGGTCTCGGCTCGTGGCGGAGCCAGGCCGCGGAGCCGGTCGGAGCCGGACCGACCTCGGTGGCGAGCCTGGTCGACGGCGACGAGCACGAGGTGTCGGGCACGGTCGTCGACGACCCGCGGCCGCGCGAGGACCGCCTGCAGCTCGTGCTCGGCGACCTCGCGACCGCGAAGGACGGCGCGGTCCGCAGGCCTCGGCGACCGGCTGCTCGTCTGGCTGCCGCGCGGCGTCGATGCCGGCGCCGGCGATCGGCTGCTCGTGATCTCGCGCATCGAGCTGGCCGAGGACTTCGACGGCTTCGCGTATCGCGAGTACCTCGCGCGGCAGGGAATCGCCGCGATCGCCCGCGCCGATTCGGCGGAGGTCATCGGCGAGGCGAGCGGACCGACGGCCGTGCTCGCCGGCCTGCGCTCGACGCTGCTCGGCGGCCTGAACGACCTCGTGCCGGAGCCCGAGGCCGCGCTCGGAGCCGGGATCCTGCTCGGCGTGCGGAGCGCGATCGCTCCGGAGATCAACGACGCGTTCGCGACCGCCGGGCTGACCCACGTCGTCGCGATCTCGGGCTGGAACATCGCGATCGTCGCCGCCCTGGTGGCGGCCGCCGTCCGGCCGCTTGCGCAGGCGCCCCGGCGGGCGATGGACCACCGCGGCAGTCGCCGCCACGACGGTTGGCGGCTACGTCCTCCTCACCGGCGCGAGTCCGTCCGTCGTCCGCGCCGCGCTCATGGCCGCGGCAATGCTCGTCGCCCGCCTCGGAGGCTCTCGCGCCCACGCGGCGTCGGCGCTGGCCCTCGCGGCGCTCGTCATGCTGCTGGCCGCTCCGCCGGTGCTGTGGGACGTCGGGTTCCAGCTCTCGCTGCTCGCGACGGCCGGCCTCGTCTTCTTCGGGGCAGCCGGTCGAGCGCCGCCTGCACCGATGGCCGGGCTGGATCCGCGAGCCGGTCGCGCTGACGCTCGCGGCCCAGCTGACGACCCTGCCGGTGATCCTCGTGAACTTCGAGCGGCTCTCGCTCGTGGCGCCGATCGCGAACGTGCTCGTCGTCCCGTTCGTGCCGATCGCGATGCTCTTCAGCGCGCTCGCCTCCGTCGTCGGGCGTGCTGGACGGCTCCGTCCACGTGCCAGTCGTGGGTGACGCGCTGGCCTGGCTGGCGGGAGGTGCCGCGTGGCTCGTGCTCAGGGTGATCGTCTGGCTCGGGACGACGGTCGCATCGGTCCCGCACGCGGCCGTCGACGTTGCCGTGCCGCCCGCGCTGGCGATCGCCTGGCTGCCGATGCTCGCGCTGGCGAGCTGGGCGATCCGCGACCCGACGCCGCTCCGGCGGCATCCAGCCGTCCGACGAGGCTCCCGGCCGCGCTCGGCAGGCTGATCCGGCACGTCGTCAGGCCGCTGCCGGTCGGTCGCGGCGCTGGTGGCGGTGCTCGCTGGCGATCTCGATCGCCTCGCGTCCGGACGGGCTCCTCCATCTCACCGTGCTCGACATCGGCCAGGGCGACGCGATCCTCGTCGAGGCGCCGAACGGCGGCACGATGCTGGTCGACGGCGGTCCGGACCCGGAGCTGACGCTGCGACGCATCGGCGCGAACCTGCCGTTCTTCGCGCGGCGGATCGACCTGCTCGTGCTCAGCCACCCGCACCAGGACCACGTCGCCGGGCTCGTCGACGTCCTCGACCGATTCCGCGTGGGAGCGGTCCTGCACGCGGGGATTCCGTTCGGCAATCCGGCCTACGACCGCCTCCTGACCGATGCGGCCAGGACCGGCGTGCGCGGTCGCCGTGCTCCGAACCGGCCAGGCGCTCGACGCTCGGCGCCGGAACGACGGCGCGCGTCCTCTATCCCACGCAGGCGGACGCCGAGGCGCCGCTTCCCGAGGGCGACATCAACAACGGCTCCGTCGTGCTTCGACTCGAGTTCGGCGGCTTCGCCGCGCTGCTGACCGGCGACGCCGAGGCGCCGATCGAGTCCGCTGCTGGCCTCGCGCGGCCTGCTCGAGGCGGTCGACGTGCTGAAGGTCGGCCACCACGGCTCGAACTCTTCGACCACCCCGGCGCTCGTCGACGCCATCCATCCGTCGGTCGCGATCATCTCGGTCGGGAGCGGGCAACGAGTACGGGCATCCCGCGCCGGAGACCCTCGCGACGTTCGCGTCGCGCCCGGGGATCGCGGTCTTCCGGACCGATCTGCAGGGCGACGTCGAGGTCGTCACCGATGGCACCACCCTCCGGGTCCGGACCGATGACGGGTGGTCGCCGTCGATCGCCGTGCACCAGCGCAGGTCGGCCACCGCCTTGCTCGCTGAGCGAGCGAGGTCGGCAGGGTCCCTACAATCGGGCGATGCTGGTCTGCCCGAGCTGCGGCGAGTCGAATCCCGACCGCTTCCGTCTATGTGGGTTCTGCGGAACTCCCCTGGCCGCGGCCGTCGCCGCGCGCGAGGAGCGCCGGACGGTCACGATCGTGTTCAGCGACCTGCAGGGCTCGACGAAGCTCGGGGAGGCCCTCGACCCCGAGTCCGTCCGCGCGGTGATGAGCCGCTATTTCGACGCCATGACCGCCGCACTGCGCCGGCACGGAGGGACGATCGAGAAGTTCATCGGCGATGCCATCATGGCGGTCTTCGGGCTGCCGCGGATCCACGAGGATGACGCGCTCCGGGCCGTACGCGCCGCATACGAAACGCAAGCCGCCCTTGCCGCGCTCAACGACGAGCTCGAGCGGGACTTCGGAGTCCGGCTCACCAACCGCACGGGCGTCAACACGGGCGAGGTCGTGACCGGGGACGCGGCGACCGCCCAGCGCCTCGTGACCGGCGACACGGTGAACACCGCCGCCCGCCTCGAGCAGGCGGCCGGTCCGAACGAGGTGCTGATCGGCGAGCTCACGTGGCGCCTCGTGCGCGACGCGGTCAAGATCGAGCCGATCGAGCCGCTCGAGCTCAAGGGCAAGGCGGAGCGCGTCGCGGCGTATCGCCTGCTCGAGGTCGCCGCGGGCATCGAGGGTGCCGCGCGCGACGGGCGCCAGCCGCTCGTGGGACGTACGGACGAGCTCGCCTTCCTCCTGGCCCAATTCCGGACCGCGGTCGACGAGCGGAAGCCGACGATGGCCACCGTCATCGGCGATGCGGGGGTCGGCAAGTCGCGGCTCATCCGCGAGGTCGTCGCCTCGGTTGCGGATGAGGCGACGGTCGTCAGCGGCCGATGCCTCTCGTATGGCGACGGCACGACGTTCTGGCCGGTGATCGAGGCCGTCCGCGACGCCGCCGGGATCAGCCCGGACGATGGGCCGGACGTCGGCCTCGACAAGCTCGCCAGTCTCGTGGTCGATCCAGCCGTCGTCGAACGCTTCGCGTCGATCCTCGGCCTGTCGCAGGAACCGTTCAGCGTTGACGAGCTCTTCTGGGCGGTGCGCCGCTGGCTCGAGACGATGACGGAACGGCACGGGCCGATCTGCTGGGTGGTCGACGACATCCACTGGGCCGAGCCGACGTTCCTCACGCTGCTGCAGCACGTCGTCGAGACGGCGATCGGCCATCCGATCTTCGTCGTCTGCTCGGCGCGCCGCGAGCTTCTCGACCGCGCTCTCGACTGGGGGCAGGATGGCGGCCGGGTCATCCTTGCGCCGCTGGCGGATGC
The DNA here is from genome assembly GCA_963797855.1 of uncultured Chloroflexia bacterium. Taxonomy (GTDB): domain Bacteria; phylum Chloroflexota; class Limnocylindria; order QHBO01; family QHBO01; genus JACDBZ01. The sequence goes on from CAWCQX010000008.1 coordinate 56,103, forward strand.
GGATGCCGGCGAGGTCGTCGCCAACCTTCTCGGCCGCAGTGGGATCCCCACGAGCGTCACCGATCGCGTGGTGACCGCGGCCGAGGGCAACCCCCTGTTCGTCGAGCAGCTGACGTCAATGCTCGTCGACTCCGGCAAGCTTCGCCCCACCGACGGTGGGTGGACGGTTGCGGGCGAGGACCTCTCGGATATCGAGATCCCGCCCACGATCCAAGCGCTGATCGCCGCACGGCTCGACCTCCTCCGACCCGAGGAGCGGGCGGTCATCGAGCCGGCGTCGGTTGTCGGCCTCGAATTCAGCGAAGCGGCGGTGGTGGCGCTCGTGACCGAGTCGCTGGTCTGATGACGTCCCGCAGCACCTCCGTGAAATCGAGCGCAAGGGCCTGATCGAAGGCGGGCGGACGACCGCGCTCGACGAGGATGGCTTCCGGTTCCACCACATCCTCATCCGCGACGCCGCATATCAGAGCCTCCTCAAGCGAGAGCGCTCGCAGCTTCACGAGCGGTTCGTCGACTGGGTTGACGGCGTCAACCGAGCGAACGAGCGGGGTGCCGAGTTCGAGGAGATCCTGGGCCACCACCTCGAGCAGGCATACCGCTATCTCGTGGACCTCGGCCCGCTCGACGACCACGGCCGAGAACTTCGCAGCCGAGCGTCGGTGCGGCTCGGGTCGGCGGGAAGGCGAGCACTCGCACGAGGCGACATGTCGGCGGCCGCGAGCCTCCTGCGCCGGGCCTCGGCGCTCCTCGAGGACGGCGCCGAGCGGGCGGCGCTCCTGGTGGACCTCGGCGAGGCCCTGACCGAGCTTGGCTCCTTCGAAGACGCCGATGAGGCACTCATCACTGCAGCAGAAGCGGCCTCGAAGGCCGGCGACGGCCGGCTGGGCGCCAAAGCCGAGCTCGCGCGGCTCGCAACCACCCTCTATCTCGGTGCGGCCGACGACTGGGGAGCGCGTGTCGATGAGGCTGTCCCGCGAAGCCTTCGCGCCTTCGATGATGCCGACGACCACGACGGCCTCGCCCTGGCGTGGCGGTTGCGGGTCGGCCGTCATGGCATCGCCGCCGAGTTCGCGGAGTCCGCTCGGGCGGCGGAGCAGGTCGTCCATCACGCCCGCCTGGCCGGCAACCGCCGCTACGAGACGCGCGGCGCGTCCGGGTATGCCCAGGCGGCGCTCTTCGGACCGACACCCGTTTCCGAGGCCATCGCCCGCTGCTACGAGCTGCTCGAACAGGTGGACTCGGATCGGCGCACCGGCGCCTTCATCCGTAGCGTGCTCGCGGAGCTCACGGCGATGGACAACCGGATCGACGAGGGGCGCGCGCTCCTCGCCGCATCGGTCAGCCAGCTGGCGGAGCTCGGGTCGAACGTGCTGGCGTCGTCAAGCTCGTCAGAGTCGGCGCGGATTGAGATCCTCGCCGGGAACCTCAGTGGAGCTGAGGAGCTTCTCTGGAAGGATCACCACGCGCTCACGGCCATGGGCGAGCGCTACCTGCTGCCATCGGTGGACGGCCTGCTTGCGCGCGTGCTCTACACGCTCGATCGCTTTGACGAGGCCGATGAGCTGGCGATGGCGGTGCGCGAGATGGCGATCGAGGACGATATCGACGCCCAGGCCCTCTGGCGCTCGGTCCGTGCGATGCTCCTCGCTCGCCGCGGCGAGGTGGAGGACGCCGTCACCCTCTCGCTCGAGGCGATCGACATGCGTCGGCGCAGCGACGCCATCGTCTTCCTCGCCGATGCCCTGGCGGACTTCGCCGAGGTGCTGCGCTTCACCGGGCGCGAGGACGAGGTGCGCGCGGTGCGCACCGAGGCGCTGAAGCTCTACGAGCGGAAGGGCGACGTCGTCAGCGCCGGCCGTCTCCGCTCGTTGCTGTCCTGACCGAACTCAGTTCCAGCCCTTGGATACCCCGTTGAACGGGATCCGGAACGTCGCCTGGATGTCCTTGTCGCCGAGCTTGAACGGCTCGACGACGAAGCAGTGGGTCTCCGTCGACGACGTGCAGAGGTCCGGTGATCAGCGCGTAGGGCTTGCCGTTGAGCGTCTTGCCCGGATCGAAGAGGTGGATGACATTCAGGTTTGACGCGTTCATGCCACTCGGCAGGTCGAGTCGCGTCCCAGCGCATCGTCACGACGATGCCGCCGGCGATGTCCTCGCCGTTCGCGATGGAGAGTTGAGAGCCGTACCCGAAGCACGTGGTGACTGCCGCGGGGCAGTTCCGACTGCCGGCGCGACGTCGGTCGCAGTGACTTCGGCATTGACCGGAACGGTGACCGCGGTCCCGTGCCGGTTCAGGTCCCCAAGCGGGAACGACGCATCGTTGCAGTTCGCGGGCAGCTTGGCGCCGGCGCAGTCGATGCCGCCGGTGCTGAATGAGCGGCCAACGGCCAGCGAGTGCCCTGCGACGAAGTCAGGCGCTCAACGCGCGAACGTCGGTCGAGATCTCGTTCGAGATGAACGTGTCGATGTTGTTTGCGGTCCCGTCCGAGTTGTCCTTGCCGCCCTCGGACACCTTGACCTCGACCTTGAACGGGTACACGGTCGACGGTGGTCGGCACCCGGTAGTAGAAGACGATCGGCGGGAGCGACTTGCCGGAGGCGAGCTGGCGGAACGTGCAGACCGGCTGCGTCTGGCTGCATCCGTCCGTCGACGACGACGCGGCACGTGGTGTCGACGAAAGGTACGTGAAGCCGGCGGCCGCCTGGCCGGTGACCACGATGCTGTTCAGCGTGTTCTTGCCGGTGTTCTTCACGGTGACCGGGAAATGCCACCGGCTTCCCGACGGTCGCGATCAGCGGCGACGACGTGGCGACGGTCGCGGTGATGTTGTAGTCGGCGACCGGGGGCGCGGCGGTAACCGGGGTGATGGCGGCAAGGGCAAGGCCCAGGGCGAGCGCGAGGCGCACGCCAATACGGGAAGCTCGGGAATGGACCATTGGTCCCTCAATCTGCTCGGTCGACCGCGGATGCGGTCCTGCGGCGGAGCATAGGACTTTCAGTCAAGACCTGCCGGGACCCTCGGCGCCGCGAGACGGCTGGAGCGCGGCGCGATCGCCGTGCACCGGCGGTCGGCCGCCGGTAGGATCGGACCGTGGCCGTCCCCGATCGAGACACCGTCCGTCAGCTGCTGGCCGACGCCGGGCTGCCCCACGGCATCGTCGTCCACTCCGAGGGCGTGGCACGCGTGGCCCGCGCGGGTGCCGGCCTGGTGGCCGAGGCCTCGATCCCGGTCGACGGCGCGCTGGTCGAGGCGGCGGCGCTGCTGCACGACATCGACAAGGTGGAGATCCGCCGGAGCGGTGGCGAGCACGGCGTCGTCGGGGCACGGCGGCTCGAGGCGGCGGGCTTCGCGGAGCTCGCGATGCCGGTCGCCTCCCACCCGTTGCACGCGCTCCTCGACGACGATCGCTTCCCGATCGGCTGGCCATCGGTCCTCGTTGCCGTCGCCGACCGGCACGTCGGGCAGGAATTCATGACCGTCGACGAGCGGCTGGACGACATGAAGGTCCGGCATCCCGAGCACGCCGAGTCGATCGAGTCCGCGCGGCGGCCCGCGCATGCCCTCGAGGAGCAGCTCGCCGAGGCGACCGGGCTGTCGGTCGACGACCTCGTGGCTCGCCTTCGCGCTGCGTGGGAGGCGGCGTCATGACCGTCGCACTCCTGCTCGTCCACGGCGACGACGGCTTCGGCCTCGACGCGGCGGTTCGGGACTTCGCGACGCAGATCGACGCGACCGACACGGTCGAGATCAACGCCGGCTCGGCTCCCGATGGCGCGATCGAGCGCGCCCAGCTCGAGGCCGGCACGATGAGCCTCTTCGGCGCGCACCTCACCGTGCTGCGCCAACCGCTGAAAGCCGCCGGTCGCTCGACCGCGGCCGCGGAGAAGCTCGTGGCCCTCGTCACCGACCTGCCCGACGGCTGCGCGCTGGCACTGCTCGAAGAGCGCCCGTCCCGAGACATCACGAAGCCGCCCGCGCTCCTGAAGCGGCTCGCCGAAGCGGTCACCGCACGCGGCGGGCGGGTGGAGGAGCACGCAGCCCCTCGGCGGGGCGAGCTGCGCGGCTGGATCACGGCGCACGCGGCGCGCATCGGTCTGCAGATCGAAACGCGAGCGGCGCACGTGCTGGCCGAGCGGATCGGGGGCGGCATCTGGGAGACCGATGTCGAACGCGGCGAGATGACCCGGATCGCCGACTCGGAGCTGCGCAAGCTCGCGACGTACGCCGGCGATCGGCCGATCACCGCCGAGGACGTCGAGGTGCTGACGGTGGACACGCGCCCGGCGTCGGTCTTCGCGATCACCAACGCCGTGGACCGCCGCGAGCCCGCGGCCGCTGCCGCCGCGCTTCAGCGAGCGCTGGCGGAGGGCCAGCCGGGCCTGCGGATCCTCGCCTCCCTGGCGGGCCGGGTCAGCGATCTGATCGCCGTGCGCGATCTCGCCGCCCGCCGGGCGCCACCAACCGAGATCGCGAAACGCGTCGCGCGGGGCAACGCCCGGGTCGCCGAGCGGCTGGTGGAGGCGGCGAAGCGCTACCGGGGCGAGGAGCTCGAGGCGATGCTCATCGGCCTCTGGGAAACGGATCTGGCGATCAAGTCGAACGTGATGGAGGAACAGCCGGCGCTGACGGCGTGGCTCGGCGAGCACCTGCTCGCCCGGCGGAGCTAGGCGGCTGGGGCCTGGTCGGCGTGGCCGGTCTGGAGGACTCGATCGGACTCGATCGCGAACGTGCAGCGCGCTCCGTCGAGGCCGAGGATGCCGATCAGCTGCTGGTCGACGTAGAGCTGGCGGCACGGGACGCAGAGCGCGCCGGGAATCGCGAAGAAGAGGCGCTCATCGGCGGCGGGATCGCGGAAGACGGTGTCGAACACCGACGTCAGCAATGCCCCGTTGCAGAAGCGACAGGACTCGATCGGGCGCGGACGTCGCGCGTGGGCGGTCATGGCGCCGAGCATGCGAATCCGGGCAGTCCGCCTCAATGGGACCGATGGGCCACCCCTCAGGGACTGACCCGGTACTTCCGGCGGCGCTTCAGACGACGCGAACGACCTGCGCGGCCTTGCCCCACAGCCGCTCGAGGCCGTAGTACTCGCGCTCCTCGGGCGCGAAGACATGGACGATCACCGACCCGTAGTCCAGCAGGACCCAGCGAGCGGAGGCCTTGCCCTCGACGCCGATCGGCCGGACCCCGGCATCTCGCAGCTCGTCGACGATCGCGCCGGCCAGGGCCTGGACCTGGCGATCGGATCGGCCTGACGCGATGACGAAGAAGTCGGCCATGGTCGTGAGCTCGGCGGTCCGCAGCAGGACGATGTCGTTGCCCTTCTTGTCGGACGCGATCTCCACGATCCGATGCGCGAGCTCGGCGGCATCGGGCGGAATCTCCACGCGGTCGGGATCGGTCAGGACGGGCCACTCCTTCGTTCGCGGCGGTAGAGCCCGCGATCGACGATCAGCTCCTCGACACCGCGCGGCACAAGGTAGCCGATGGCGTGGCCGGCCGCCACCCGCTCGCGGACCTGGGTGCTGCTGACGTCGAGCGACGGCCCGTCGAGCAGGTGGATCCGGCTCGCGTTGACCCCGAATCGATCCTCGAGCGAGGCCGGATCCGGGAGCGCCACGCCCGGGCGCGGCCCGACGACCCACTCGATCCGCTCGAGGAGCTGGTCGGGCTGCCGCCACGTGTCGATCTGCGCCAGCGAGTCGGCGGCCATGAGCAGGTAGAGCTCGGCATCGTCCCCGTAGAGGCGCCGCAGCTCGACGACGCTGTCGATCGTGTACGACGGGCCCGAGCGCTCCATCTCGATGAGGGTCAGCTCGAACCCGTCGTTGCCGGCGATCGCGAGACGGGTCATCAGGAGCCGGTCGGAGGCGCTCGTGACCCCGCCGTCCTGCTTGTGCGGGGGCTGCGCGGCCGGCATGAAGAGCACCCGGTCCAGGCCGATCGCGTCCGCCGCGAGGGTGGCCAGCCACAGGTGCCCGACGTGCGGCGGGTCGAACGTCCCGCCGAGGATCCCGATCCGTCGCGGGAGATCGTCCGTCGACTCCGCGGCGCGCTGCACGGCGGGAGCGGCGGTCAGCTCGGCCGTCATTCGTCCTCGCCCCATTCGAGCTCGGCCGAGCCGATGTGCACGGTGGTCCCCGGCCCGGCGCCGTGTCGCCGCAGCTCCGCGTCGATGCCGAGCCGCTCGAGGAGGCGCCAGAACCGATCGCGGGACTCGTCGTTCTCGAAGTCGGTGCGCGCGGCGGCCGTCTCGACGCGCCGGCCCTGCACGCGGAGCCCGACGCCGTCGGCGACCACCTGCCATCCCTCGGCGAGCGGGTCGAAGCGATGGACGACGCGCTCCTCGTCGGCAGGCTGGACCGAAGCTCGATCCGCCGCCTCGTCGAGCGCGGTCGCCAGCCGGGCGCGCAGCTCGTCGAGGCCGGTCCCGTCGTGGGCGCTGACACCGATGGAGCCGGGAAGCGATCGGTGCAGCTCCGGCCACGCCTCGCGCACCTCGGGAAGGTCGAGCTTCGTCACGACCAGCGGCATCGGTCGCTCGGCGAGCGCCGGATCGTGCAGTCGCAGCTCCTCGGCGACCGCCTCCCACTCCTCCACCGGCTCCCGCGCGGCGCCGTCGACGACACCCACGAGGATCCGGGTGCGTTCGACGTGGCGCAGGAACTGGTGGCCCAGGCCCTTGCCCTCGTGGGCGCCCTCGATCAGCCCGGGCACGTCCGCGATGACCGCGAGCCGCTCTCCGTCGGAATCGAGCGCGATCACGCCGAGGTTTGGGCTGATCGTCGTGAACGGGTAGGCCCCGACTTCGGGCCGGGCCTCGGTGAGCGCCGCCAGCAGCGTCGACTTGCCGGCGTTCGGCGCGCCGACCAGGCCGATGTCGGCGATGAGCTTCAGCTCGAGCTCGACCCAGCGCTCCTCGCCGGGCGTGCCCTTCTCGGCGTGGCGCGGCGCGCGGTTGGTCGGCGTCGCGAAGCGGGCATTTCCGCGACCGCCGCGACCGCCGCGGGCGACGACGAGGCGGGAATCGGCATCGAGCAGCTCGCCGATCCATTCGCCTTCGGGATGAGAGCGGATGACCGTCCCCGGCGGCACGCGAACGATGACGTCCGCGGCGCTGCGACCGTGGGATCTGCGCCCGGTGCCGCGGCCGCCCGGGTCGGCTCGGAAGTGGCGGCGGCGCTGGAGATCGCCGAGGGTCGTCTGACCAGCCTCGACGACCAGGACGACGTCGCCACCCTTGCCCCCGTCGCCGCCGTCGGGGCCGCCCCGCGGGACGTGTGCCTCGCGGCGGAACGAGCTCGCGCCGTCGCCACCGGCGCCAGCGGCGACGAGGATCCGCGCGCGGTCAGCGAAGCCGGGCATCAGGAACGGAGCATACGCGCGCACTGGCGCCGCGGTGCTCCGGAGAGATGCCGAGGAGGCGAATCGCCGCTAGAGGTATCGCAGCGGGTTGTCGATCACGCCGTTCACGATCACCTCGAAGTGAACGTGCGGACCGGTGCACATGCCGGTGCAGCCGACGCCGCCGATGCCCTGGCCGGCGGCGACGTACTGGCCGGGCGAGACCCAGATGGATCCGAGGTGGTTGTAGACGGTGATCATCCCGTTGCCGTGATCGATCGAGATCACGTTTCCGCCTCCGTTGTTCCGCCATCCGGCCCACGTGACGACGCCGGCCTGCGCGGCGACGACGGTCGTCCCGTACGGAGCGGCGATGTCGAGCGCCAGGTGGCCGGCGTGGTAGTACTGGCTGATCGAGCCTCCCGGGACCGGCCATAGCAGGGTCGCCGGGGCGGGAGCCGGGGCACGGGTCGTGGTTGTGACGCCGGCGGCGGTCGACGTCGAGCCGACGCTCTGGGGCCCGGGGAGCGGCGTGGCGTCCGGATCGACGGGGACGGGCTCTGGCAGCGGGCCGCTGGTCTGCGGGATGACGGAGCGCGCGCTGCGGTCGAGGATGGCGACCTTCTCGTCGGCGTCTTGCGTGTCGAACCGGCTCGTCTCGGAGCTGCTGGCTCGGGATGGCCGCGCCGTAGACGGTGGTGACGAAGGGGGCCGACCCGCCGAACTGGCCGTCGTGTGAGGCGGTCTCGGCGGTCCCCGAGATCCCGGCGAAGCCGGCGGCGGCGACGAGGCTGACGACGGACAGGTGAGCGATCACCCGTGTCGGCAGAGCTGCTGTTCGTAATTCGGCGATAGAGCCGTCGCGGATCAGGCAATAGGAAACTGAACTCCGCCTACACGGGTTGAAGGGTCAACGCTGCCGCACGAATCTCCTGTCGGTCCGACCCGGTGGGCTCGCATCCCGCGCCGGTGGCCGATGGCCGGATCTCATGCTCGGCGCATGGTAACAGCGTGCCAAATGGGCGGCAACCGCAATCCGCACCCCGGCTCGGCGGTACCTGCGGGTCATCGAGTTCGGTGCGGTGCGCATCACTTCAGGGCGCTTCGCTGGAGAGCTGAAGCGCGGGTGGCGACCCCCTGTCCGCCAGGGATGCACGATCGACCGATAGCGAGATCCATGCCAACGCACGGCCCTCGCCGGACTTCGGGGGCAATTCGATCGAGATGACGACCGATTCTCCCGGGCCCAGCGCCGGGATCTCGGGACCGATCGGCTGGAGATCCTCCGGCGGCCGCGCGAGGTACGGCGCGTCCGAGGCCTCCCAGCCGGCCTCGAGGCGCGAGCCCGCCGGCCACGCCTCGGTCCCGGTGTTCGTCACCCGCAGCTCGATCGGTCCGTCGGGGACGACCGGCGGCCAGAACGGCGGCCCGTCGCCCGGCAACCGGCTGCGGTGCGACGCCCGCGGGCACGTCCGACGAGCTCGACGCGCCCCGCGATCTCCCGCGAGCCGAAGTAGTCGGTCAGCCCATCGAACAGGCCCGCGGCGACGGCGTCCTGGCCGGCATCCGAAGCCAGGAGGTCGTGCTCCGCGCGCAGCGAGATCGAGCCGACCTCGTCGAGCGCCGACGGCATGAGCAGCCCGCGGTGGGGCTTGCAGTACGTGTCGCCCTCGTGCTCGCAGGTGTCGCCGTCGGCCCAGGCGCGGCTGATCGCGTAGTAGGCGACCGCCTCGGTGCCGCGGTCCTGGCGGGTGTAGGTCGTCAGCGGATCGATGGCGGCCACCGTCCCGCGCTGGATCGCATCGGCCAGGCTGGCGCTGGCATCCGGACCCCACGGCGTCTCGTCGTCGTAGAAGGTCTGGCCGAAGGCGACCTCGATCACCTGTCCGCCCTCGGTCGGCGAGTTGATGTGGATGCTCACGAACGCATCGGCGCCGGCGAGGTTGGCGAGGTCGATCCGGGCCTGGAGCTCGTCCCGGGTGCGGATGCGGCCGGACTCCTCGAAGCCCGAGTTGCCGTCACCGTCGACGTCGCGCCAGGGTGGGCCGTCGCAGCCGAGCTCGGGGTAGTCGTCCCCGGCCAGCGCGACGTCGCCGTCGCGAATCATGACCACGCCGATCCCGTCCGCCTCCAGCCGATCGCGGAGCCGCTGGGCGATGCCGAGCGTGAGCGTCTTCTCGGCGAGCTCGACGCCGCGTCGCGATGGGTCGGGCACGCCCCAGTCGAGGCACCCGCCGTGGCCGGCGTCGATCGCGACGACGATCGCGCGCGGGTTCGGCTCATACACGGCGCTGTCGGATCCGGGCGCCGGCTCGACGGCGCCGGCCTCGGGCGTGGCCGTCGACTGCCGGGGTGGTCGAGGGCTGGACGGTCGGGATCGGCGACGCGGTCTGGGTGGCGTCGCCCGCGTCGCAGGCGGCGGTCAGGAGGACCGCCAGGATGGCAACGGCGAGTCGGCGCCAGAGACGCATCGGCTCAAGCATGCCGCACGGTCGCGCGGAGGGCCGGGCTCAGGCCCGCTCGGACGCCTCGACGCTCTTCGACAGCGAGACGAGGAACTCGGCGTTGTTCTTCGTCTTGCCGAGTCGCTGCATCAGCAGCTCGATGCCCTCGTTCGGGCCGACCGCGGACAGCATCCGGCGCATCGTCCAGACCATGCGCAGCTCGTTCTCGTCGAGGAGCAGCTCCTCGCGGCGGGTGCCGGAGCGGAGGACGTCGATCGCCGGGAAGATCCGCTTCTCGCTGAGCTTGCGGTCGAGGGCCAGCTCCATGTTGCCGGTGCCCTTGAACTCCTCGTAGATGACGTCGTCCATCCGCGAGCCGGTGTCGACCAGGCAGGTCGCGATGATCGTCAGCGATCCGCCGTTCTCGATGTTGCGCGCCGCGCCGAAGAATCGCTTCGGCGGATAGAGCGCGACGGGATCGACGCCGCCGGACAGGGTCTTGCCCGATGCGGGGAGAGCGAGGTTGTAGGCGCGCGCCAGGCGCGTGATCGAGTCGAGCAGGATCACGACGTCGCGGCCGGTCTCGACCTGGCGCTTCGCGATCTCGAGGCACATCTCGGCGACGCGGGTGTGGTTCTCGGTCGGCTCGTCGAACGTGCTCGAGTAGATCTCGCCCTTCACCGAGCGCTCCATGTCGGTGACCTCTTCCGGTCGCTCGCCGATGAGGGCGACCATCAGCAGGGCTTCGGGTGAGTTCTCGGTGATGCCGGACGCGATCTGCTTGAGGACGGTCGTCTTGCCGGCCTTCGCGGGCGAGAGGATCAGGCCGCGCTGGCCCTTGCCGACCGGGCTGATGAGGTTGACCAGCCGCTGGGTGAGGTTCTTCTGATCGGTCTCGAGATCGAACATCTCGTCCGGGAAGACCGGGACGAGCGCGTCGAAGTTCGGCCGCCGCTTGGCGATCTCGGGCTCGACTCCGTTGACGATGTCGACGCGGAGCAGGCCCCAGTACTTCTCCTGGTCCTTCGGCTGGCGGGTCTGGCCGGCGACGCGGTCGCCGGTGCGCAGGCCGAAGCGACGCACCTGGGACGAGGAGACGTAGATGTCCTGCGGCGAGGGCATGACGCCGTTCACGCGCAGGAAGCCGAAGCCCTCGTCGACGATCTCGAGGATCCCCTCCGCCACCGCCGGCTGGCCGTTGCGGTCTCGCGGCTGCGTGGGCGCCAGGGGGACGACGTCGAGGAGCTTCAGGACGAGGTCCGAGTGCTCGAGCTCCTCGTGGCCCTCGATGTCGTGCTCGGCGGCGAGCTCGCGCAGCTCATCGACCGACTTCGCCTGGAGGTCGGCGAGGTTCAGGCCGTCCTCGTCGGCATCGGTCGGGAAGGGCCCGGTGAAGATGGACGAGTACTGCCCCGAGGCGTAGTCGTTGCGGCGGCGCTGGCTGAAGCCGCGCTGGTTAGCCGCCCTGACGGCGAGGGGCATTGTCCGCGCGGCGTCGCGACCGGCGACGCTGCTGCTGGGGCCGTGCGTCGTCGTTCATCGCCTCGCCTGCCAGCGGTGCTTCATCTGGGAGATGACCTCGATGTGGGTGGGGAGAGCCGTTCCTGCGGGCCGAGAGTCGGCGGCACGACCGGGTGTTGAAGGGGCGACCTCTGGGCGGACACGACCGTCGGTCGCAGCAGTGGGGTTCGGGAATCGCGTGCGGTCAAACGGTCAGACCTTGCGGGTCCCGGCACGGGTGGTGATGTTGGGCCCGCCGTATCCGCTCATCTCGCCGATGAGCCGCGTCCGGATCTGACGCAGGACGGGTCTCCAGTCGAGGGCATCATACCCGAGTTCGACAAGGGTGTCCGCCAGGGACGTCGCCGCACCGACCCGCTCGATGAGCGGAATCGCATCCGGATCGCTCCACCAGCGCGCGCCGTGCCGGGCCTCGAGGACCTCGACCAGCATGGCCCCCAGCAGGGCCGTCTCCAGGCCGCGGACCGATCCGAACGGCCGATCGATGCCGGCGAGGTAGCCGGACTCCGCGACCGCCGCGCCGACGAGGTGGCCGACGATGCCGGCGAAGTACGCGCGCTCGAGCGCGGCGTCCGTCGCCGGGTAGAGACGGAGCTCGTAGGTGAGCTCGGCCTGCGCACGCCTCAGGTGGAGGAGGCGCACGAACGTCGCGAAGTCGACGAACGCGGCGACGTGGTCGGACGCCCATGCCGATCTCGCCGGCGAGCCACGCCGGGTCGGCGATCAGGGTCGCGTACGCGGCTCCGACGACCGCGGTGCCGATGACGTCGCTCTCTTCGCCGCGGAGCTGGGCGCCGACGGCTCGCCATCCGTCGAGGTCGACGACCTCGAACAGTTCGCGCCGTGCGGCACCGAGTGCGCGACGCACCTCGCGCGGTCCGAACCAGCTCGACCAGCTGCTGCCGCGCTCGATGTACCAGAGGTCGGCCTCCGCGGCGTCTCCCTGCTCGATCCCGATGAGCGCGAGGTAGCGACGGAGCGCGGCGAAGTACGGCGTCTCGATGTTGAACGACAGCCGCTCGAGGTCGGCGGCCATCGCCACCGGATCGGTCCCCTCCTTTGCGGCCAACGCACGCACGTCTCCGGCCTCGCGCCAGGCGGCCAGGCGCGCCTCATAGAGCGGGCTGAGCGCGTCGAGCGCCTCTCCGTACGCGGCGTACGCCTGCTCGCGCGCCATCCGGTCGTCGAGACGGGCGATCCGCTCCGGCAGGGATGGGAATCCGATCCGCTCCCCGCGCCAGACGACCATCGTGCGCGCGCGGGCGTCCGCGATCTGTCGATCCAGCGCCGGCGTCGCCGGCGCGCGGCGGGAAGCCGAGGCGCGGCGTCGAGCCGGGGCGCGGCTCGTCACGGGGTGGTCTCGACCGTCGCCGAGGCGCTCCGCCGCCGTGACGGCGCCGGCCGTTGCGTGCCGGTGATCCCGGCAGCGGCGCCGACGAAGTCCCGGAAGAGTGGATGTGGCCGGTTCGGACGGCTCTTCAGCTCGGGATGCGCCTGCGTCGCGACGAACCATGGGTGGTCGCGCAGCTCGATGTACTCGACGAGGCGACCATCCGGCGAGACGCCGCTGAAGCGCATGCCGGCGGCATCGAGGCGCTCGCGGTAGGCGTTGTTGACCTCGAAACGATGCCGGTGGCGCTCGTACGCGATCTCCGTGCCATAGGCATCGCGGACCTTCGACCCATCCTCGAGACGCGCCGGGTAGAGGCCGAGGCGCATCGTGCCGCCCTTGTCGGTGACGTCGGCCTGGTCGGGCATGAGGTCGATGACGGGATGCTCGGTGAAGACGTTGAACTCGCTCGAGTTCGCATCCTCGGTGCTGAGCGCCTCGCGCGCGAACTCGATCACCGCGCATTGCAGGCCGAGGCACAGGCCCGAGGAACGGCACGTGATTCCGGCGCGCCCAGCGGATGGCCCGGATCTTTCCCTCGACGCCGCGGTAGCCGAAGCCGCCCGGCACGATGACGCCGGCGACGCCCGCCAGCTCATCGGCGACCTGGCCAGGCTCGACGCGCTCGAGGTGCTCGGAGCGGATCCAGCGCACGTTCACGTCGACGTTGTGATGAAGGGCCGCGTGCTTGAGGGCCTCTCCGACGCTGATGTAGGCATCGGGCAGCTCGGTGTACTTGCCCACGATCGCGATCTCGACCGGCGTGCGCGGTGCGCGGATGCGGTTCACGAGCTCCTGCCAGTCGGCAAGGTCCGGCTCTCCGCCGGGAAGCTCGAGCTCGCGCGTGATCAGCTTGCCCAGGCCGGCACGCTCGAGCTGGAGCGGCACCTCGTAGATGCTGCGCGCCGTGCGCAGCGGCACGACCGCGTGGACGTCGACATCGGTGAAGAGGCTGACCTTGTCGAGGATCTCCTCGTCGATCGCCTCGTCGCTGCGCAGGATGATGATGTCGGGCTGGATGCCGATGCCGCGCAGCGTGCTGACCGAGTGCTGGGTCGGCTTCGTCTTCAGCTCGCCGGTCGCGCCGATCGACGGCAGCCAGGTGACGTGGACGTAGAGGACGTTGCGGCGGCCGACGTCCTTGCGCATCTGGCGGATCGCCTCGAGGAATGGCAGCGACTCGATGTCGCCGACCGTGCCGCCGACCTCGACGATCACGACGCCGTGGGCCGCCAGCCCGCTCGCGGCGACCGACCCGGTGCCCTCTCGCGCGACGCGCGCGATGCGCTCCTTGATCTCGTTCGTGATGTGCGGGATGACCTGGACGGTCCCACCGAGGTAGTCGCCGCGACGCTCCTTGGCGATCACGCTCTGGTAGATGCGCCCGGTCGTGACGTTCGAGGCCTGCGACAGGTTCTCGTCGATGAAGCGCTCGTAGTGGCCGAGGTCCAGATCGGTCTCGGCACCGTCATCGGTGACGAAGACCTCGCCATGCTGGTACGGCGACATCGTGCCCGGGTCGATGTTGATGTACGGGTCGAGCTTGAGGATGCTCACCGGCACGCCGCGGGCCTTGAGGATGCGACCGATGCTGGCCGCGGTGATGCCCTTGCCGAGCGAGCTGGTGACGCCACCCGTCACGAAGACGTACTTGGGCATCGGGGTAGGTCCTCCGCGTGCGGCTGGGCGTGGCGGAAGGCGCGACACGCGAGCAGGGACGCCGTGGGGTCTGCTCGGGTCGCAATCATAGCGCATCGGTCGCATCGGATCGGCATGGATCGTGCGGCACGCGCCACGTTCATACCTGAGGAGCGATCCATGCGCCGATCCCTTGCTGCATTCGTCGCCGCCGGTGCGATGGCGGTCGTCCTGGCCGCGCCGGCGTCGGCCGCCCCGGACAACGATCAGACGTTGCACTTCGAGCTCACCTGCAACGACGGCAACGTCTACCAGGCCAGCTTCAACGGCGGACCTGTCGCCTTCCATCTCGATACCGGAGGGCTGTACATCTGGAAGGAGATCCAGTTCGTGACTCCGCCGGTGAGAGCGGCGTGCTGACGCGCGGCCTCAAGGGCTTCGCGGCCGAGCCGACGGTGACCTGCACCTACACCGGCGCGGTCAGCGGCAACGCCTACACCGTCATCGGGTTCTATCCGGGGAAGTAGCCGGCTCCGCCGGACCGTCCACGGCATGGCGGCTGACCTCGCGCACCGAACGCGCGGGCGGCCGCCTATCCTTCGTCGATGCCCGCCCAGCACGACCCGGCCACGCACGTCCAGCTCGCCTTCTTCCGCGACGGGCATCTCACATCGCTGCCGAGCCGATCGAGCTACCGTCTCGCCGCACTGGCCGTCCTGGCCGAACGGTTCGAGCCAGGGCACCGATACGCCGAGCGCGAGGTCTCGGCGATCCTCGCCGACGATGCCCCGGATCCGGCCACCCTGCGTCGCCTCCTCGTCGACCACGGCCTGCTCTCGCGGGCCGCCGGGGAGTACTGGCGCGACCGATGAGGTTCGTCGTCGGCGTCGTCAGGCTGATCCACCCGGCGCCGGCGGCGGCGGTCGTGGCCCTCAGCGCCGCGCTCGGCGCGATCCTGGCTGCCCAGGCCGGTGGGGTGCCGGGGTGGAGGCTGGCGCTGACGACGCTGGCGGTGGCGGGATCGCAGATCCTCACCGGCGCGCTCAACGACTGGGCCGATCGGGATCGCGACCTCGTCGCTCAGCCCTCGAAGCCGATCCCGTCCGGGATGGTGAAGCCCGGGGTGGCCCTCGAGGTCGCCGGCGTCGGCGCGGGCCTCCAGATGGTCGCCTCGCTCCCGCTCGGTCCCCTTCCGCTGCTCCTCGGCGCGGTCGCGTCCGGGTCGGCCGCCGCCTACAACCTGTGGCTGTCGCGCACGCCGTACTCGGTGGTCCCGTACCTCGTCAGCTTCAGCATCCTCCCCCTGTGGATCGCCGCGGGGGTCGGCGTCGACCTCGGGCGCGTTGCCGCGGCGCCATTGCTGGTCGGGCCGTTCGCCGCGGCCGCGCATCTCGCGAACACGCTGCGCGACTTCGACGCGGACGCGCGGCTGGGCTCACGGAACCTGGCGCAGGTCCTGGGGCGGGCGACCGCCTTCCGGCTCGCCTGGGCGCTGGCGTTGGCGGTCGGCCTGGGAGTTGGAGCGGCGCTGCTCGTCGGCGGCCCGGTCGCGCCGGTGGCGGTCGGGCTGGGCATCGCCGGTCTCGCGGCGGTGGCGCAGGGACGTGCGGGCCCGCAGCGCCTCTGGGCCGGAATGCTCGTCGCGGCGGTGTGCTGGACTGCCGCCTGGGCGCTCGCCACGGCCTGATCGCGGAGACGAACGAACCGGCGCGTCCGGCGCCGGTTCCTCAGTGATCGGTCCGGCCGCGATCGCGGGCCGAGCGAGGATCAGATCGTGTCGTCGAGCTCCATGTCTTCGTCATCGGCCTCTTCGGTGAGCTTCAGCCACACGAACAGGCCCGCGAGGACGGTGAGCGGGACGATGATCATCGCGGCGAGGACGCCGGCGATGGCAATGAGCAAGACTTTGATCGCCTTCATGGGAACTCCCTGCTAGGGCGCGCCGGTGGGCTTTGGCGCTGGCTGCTGTCGCTGCTCGGGCGCGGACTCGATCATAGCCAAGATCTCGTCTCGCGTGAATTCGGCGAGCTGGTGGGCGACGCGTGACCCCGACGACGCCGAAGAGCCTCAGCACGAACGAGCCTTCCTGCTCGAAGAGGAAGACGTCATGGGCCTTCTGCGAGTCGATGTAGCTGCCGAGCACCCGCATCGCGTGCTCGTAATAGTTCGTGATCTCGGCGTGCGGGACGCTGTCCGGCGCGGTGCCGCGCTGCGCGACGGCGACATCCATGAGCTCGGCGACCTGGTCATCGGTCAGCTCATACGTTCGCTTCACCGCCGAGCCGAAGCTGTCGGAGTCCGCGCCGCCGGACTGGAGTCCCAGGCCCTGGAGCACGAAGCCGACCTCGAGCTCGAGGAGGAGGAGCTCCTTCAGCTGCTCCCGATCGGCGAAGGCACCGATGCTCCGCAGGACCTCTTCCCACTGCTGACGCGGGCTGCCTTCGTAGATGCGCATGGCGTCCGCGGAGCATACCGCCGAGGGCGATCAGGTCAAGACCGATGCGATCGCCCCGGCCGTCCGCGCATTGGCGACGATCAGGCCGATGTTCACGCGGAGCGTCCGCCCGCCCGACGCCCGTGCCAGGTGGCCGAGCAGGTGGGGCGTCACGGCCCCGCCGTGGATGCTCCGGCTCTCGGCGTCCGCGATCGCCTCGCGGATCCAACCGTCGACCTCGTCGCGGTCGATGGCGAGATCGGCGGGCGGCGGCTGGACGACGAGGATGCCGCCGGCGCCCGGGATCGACCGATGCGCCGCGATCGCGGCGGCCGCCGCGGCCGGCCCGTCGACGCGGTGCGCCAACCGCAGCCCGGAGGTCGTGCTGTAGAACGCCGGCAGCTCGTCGGTCCCATAGCCGACCACCGGCACGCGGCGCGTCTCGAGGAGCTCGAGGGTCGCGGGCAGGTCGAGGATCGACTTGGCGCCCGAGCAGACGACGGCGACGGGCGTCGCGGCCAGCTCGTCGATGTCGCTCGACACGTCGAAGCGTCGACGCGGCGCCCCGGTGCACGCCGCCGATGCCACCGGTGGCGAACATCGCGATGCCGGCGAGGTGCGCCGCGCGCATCGTGGCGCTCACCGTCGTCGAGGCCAGGACGCGCGCGGCGAGGAGCGGCCCCAGGTCACGAGACCCGGCCTTCGCGACCTCGCGACCCGGGTCGGCCAGTCGCTCGAGGAGTGCGCGATCGGCACCGACGACGATCCGGCCGTCCTCGACGGCGACGGTGGCCGGGACCGCGCCGGCCTCGCGGACCGCCGCCTCGGCCGCCAGTGCTGTCTCGAGGTTGTCGGGGACGGGCAGGCCCTGGGCGATCAGGCTCGACTCGAGCGCGACGACGCCCCGTCCGGCATCGAGCGCGTCTCGGACCTCGTCGGCGACCGCGAGGAAGGCCATCGTCATGCCGGCGGCTCCGCGGCGACCCGGCCCTGCGCGCCGGGCACGCTCGCCACGGCCGACGCCAGGTCCGCCCCCGACGCCATCGCATGCTCGAGCTGCCCGGCGTCGGGCGGCCATCGCGCGTCGGCGAGGTCCGCGATCAGCCCCGCGCTGAACGCGTCGCCGGCGCCGGTCGCGTCGACGGCCGGTTCCGCGCTCGTGGCCGCGATCTCGACCGACACCCCGTCGAGGGACGCGGCCGCCCCGCCAGGGTGCGTGACGACCGCGATCGCTCCGAGCCGCTCGGCGACGTCGGCGCGCGAGCGTGGACGGCTCCGCGTCGAAGCCGGAGATCGCGCCCGCCTCGTCCGCGTTGACGATCGCGAGGTGCGGCCGCAGGTCGGCCGCGGCATCCAGCCAGCCGGAGACCTGGGTCGAGTCGAGCGAGCATCCCAGGAGGACGCGACGCGGCGATTCGCCGGAGCCGGAGATGCCCGCGTCGGGCTCGAGGAGGAGGTAGCCGGAAACGACGAGCCAGCCGGCCTCGGCCAGGAGCTCGCGGCCGAGGCCGCATGGCGAATGGCACGCGCTGGCTGAGCATCGTGCGCTCGCGCATCGCATCGAGCAGGACCACCACCGCCCCGGATGCCGGCGCGGAGATCCCGACGACCTCCACGCCGTCGGCGGCGAGCCGCTCGCGGAGGAGGCCCCCGGCCGCATCGGCGCCGAGCGCGCAGACGAGCCGGACGGGCAGGCGCCGGCGGCCGAGGCGGACGGCGACGTTGGCTCCCTGCCCGCCGGGCTCGAGCCGGATCTCGGCCGGCACGTCGCCGCCAGGTCGGGGAGGCCGGGCGGGAACGACGTGGACGTCGAGCAGGGCGTCGCCGACCACGGTGATCGCGGTCGTCATCGGCCGCTAGAGCGGCTGGCGAGAGGCGAAGCCCTCGCGCGTCGTGTGCCAGTAGCCGAGATCGCCGTCCGACAGCTTCCAGCACAGCCACGCCCGCTCCCCGCCGCGCACGGTCGGGAAGTCGACGAGGCCCTCGTCGAGGTCGCGGACCAGGATCCCGAGCGACTCGAGGTGATCGAGCAGCGCGCGCAGGATCTCCGTCGAGGGATCGGGCCGTCGGCGCTCGACGGCGACCTGGAGCAGGGCGGAGCGCACGACCGGCACGAGGTCCCGCGCCTCATCGACCGTGTACGTCACCTCGCTGGCCATTCGGTAGCCGATGGTAGTGCTAGGATCGGGCACCCGACGGGCCTGCTCCGCAACGCGACGGCGCCCGACGAACGCCGGAGGTGACGCTGAGGCGCCATGGCCGACGAGGACCGCCGCGACGCGAACGGCATCAACGACGAGGCGCCGCCCGGCGCCGATCCGTACACCGCCTACGCCGACTTCAACCTCCCGGCCTACGTCGGACTCCCGAGCTTCCAGAAGCTGCCCTGGGTGACCGATGCCGAAGCGCTCGCCCGCGAGCGACCCGACGTCGCGATCGTCGGCGCGCCGTACGACGACTCGGTCAGCCATCGACCCGGCGCGCGATTCGGCCCGCGGGCGATCCGCCAGGCGAGCTATCACGCCGGCGCGATCAACTCGCTCCAGCTCGATATCGAGCCGTACGACTGGCTGAACGTCGTGGACGCCGGCGACGCCCCGGTGACGCCGATGGACATCGACCGGGCACATGCCGTGATCGAGCGCAAGGTCTTCGACGTCGCCCGCTCGGGCGCGGTGCCGATCGTGCTGGGTGGCGACCACTCCATCACGTTTCCCTCGGCATCGGCCGTGGCGCGGGCCGTCGCTCCGCGCACGCTCGGCATCGTCCACTTCGACGCGCACGCGGACGCGGCCAACGCGACGTGGGGCAACCTGCGATCGCACGGAACGCCGATGCGCCGCCTCATCGAGTCCGGGGCGGTCGCCGGCCGCAACTTCGTCCAGGTCGGGTTACGTGGCTACTGGCCCGGACCCGAGACGCTGGAGTGGATGCGCGAGCAGGGCCTGCGCTGGCACCTGATGACCGAGATCGAGGAGCGCGGAGCCGAGGCGGTCATCGCCGACGCGATCGCCGAGGCGCTCGACGGGCCGGAGCTGATCTACCTGTCCGTCGACATCGACGTCATCGACCCGGGGATGGCGCCGGGGACCGGCACGCCCGAGCCGGGTGGGATGCTCACGCGCGAGCTCCTGCGCGCGGTCCGCCAGGTGGTCGGCAGCGTCGAGCTGGCGGCAATGGACGTCGTCGAGGTCGCCCCGCCGTTCGACCATGCCGAGGTGACGGCCGCGGCCGCGCATCGGTGCGTCCTCGAGGCGATCAGCGCGCTCGCGGCTCGCCGGCGTGCGGCGGGCGGCTCCCCGATCGCCCACCTCGGTGCGGGCAGCGAGTCGTCCGGCGGCGGTTGAGCCTCAGCGTCCGCGCTGGAACGAGGTCTGCGCGACCTCGGTCCCGTTGCGGGTGGCGACGAGCGTGTACTCGCCGTTCGGCAGTCCGCCGATCGTGAACGTCGAGTAGTAGTAGCCGTCGCCGCCTCCCTGCAGCGTGTAGGGGCCACCGTCGATCGTGCCACCCGGCCCAGCGAGCGCGACGCTGATCGCGTCGCCGGCCCTGGCATCCGAGAACCGAACCAGGGCCGTGAACGTGCCCGCGCGGGCCGGAAGGACGCCGAGGCGGCCGATGCAGCTCGACCCGGCAATCAGGCGGCAGGCCAGCACCTCGGCCTGGAAGTTGTCGGCGACGGGCGTCGCGGTCGGCGTCGGCGCCGGGGTCGGTAGCTGGCGTCAGGGTCGGTTGCGGCGTTGGCGGCGCGGTGGCGGTGACCGCTCCGCCCGGCTGGCCCGCGGTCGGGCTCGAGCGCGCGGCGGGCGTCGCGGTCGTCGCGGTCGACTCCTCATCCCCCGACCGCGGCAGGAGGATGAAGGCGACGGTGATGATGAGGATCAGGGCAGCGGGAATGCGAAGCTGCTCGAACGTTGGCTCGGACATCGCCCGGTCCGTTCCTGCACGCGCCGCGCCAGAGAGTCCCTACGAGACCTCGAAGGTCGTCGTGCTGGCCAGCTCACCGTTGCGCGTGACCCGCACTTCGTAGGTGCCCGGCGTCAGCCCGTCGAACGGGAAGAAGGTGTAGCCACCGCACGACGCGGTGCAACCGATGTCCGCAAGGTCGATCGACCCGTCGACGGTTGAGCCGTCCGGCGCGATGAGCGAGGCGCCGACCACGTCATTGCTGGTCCCGTTCGTGAAGCCGACCCAGATGTCGACCGAGCCGGAGTTGCTGGCGCCGTTCGAGTCGCAGCCGGTCGGAGTCACGCTGCCGCGGATGCAGGGCTGTGCGTCGGCGGTGAAGCCATCGGGGAAGACGACCGGCTCGCCGCTCGCCCCCGGCGACCCGCTGGCATCCGGCGATCCGCTCGCCCCCGCGCTCGCTGACGGGGTCGGCTCGGCGGTCGCGACCGCGGTCGCCGAGGGCGACGGCGTGGCGTCGACCTGGCCGACTCCCGGTC
Source organism: uncultured Chloroflexia bacterium (assembly GCA_963797855.1). Classification (GTDB taxonomy): domain Bacteria; phylum Chloroflexota; class Limnocylindria; order QHBO01; family QHBO01; genus JACDBZ01. Next base: position 77,321 of record CAWCQX010000008.1, read on the forward strand.
GGACGAAGACGCCGGCCAGCACGGCGCCGCTGAGCAGCGCCAGCACCCCGAGCGCGAGGAAGCCGAGGATCGCGACGGCTCCGAGGCCGGCCCGCCGCTCAGAGGGTTCCTGCCACTCCTCGTAGGGATAGCCGTAGTCCTCCTGGTCGTAGGCGGCATCATCGAAGTTGTCGACGTGCTCCGGCTCGGGGGCATCGGTGATCGGCACGTCCGACGGTGGCGCGCCCCAGTCCGGCGGCGGCGCCGCGGCGGAGATCGGCGCGGCGGCCGGGCGCGCCCACTCGTCGCGATCGCGGGTCACGTCGCTGGCGGCCATCCCGGCAGCAGCCGCCGCGGCTCCCTCGTCGAGGTAATCGTGATGTGCCGCCTCGCCGGCGTCGGGGCGTCGTGCCTGGGTGTCGATCGGATCCGGCTCAAAGCGCTCGTACCCGCCGTGATCGTCCTCCACGGCTCCCCCGCGACGGTACGGATCGCCGCCGGAACGTCGAGCGCGGATGCGATCCTGCAGCTCGTCGCGGTCCATCCCGCGCGGGCGGATGCGGGCGTCCGAAGGGATCGCCGAGCCGCACTGGGTGCAGAAGGCGGCGGGTGGCGTGGAGCGGTGGCACGTCGGGCAGCGGATCTCGCCCGGCTTGGGGGTCGCCATGTCCCGCGCATTGTGCCCGTGATGGGAGGTGCGTGCACGCGCCAGTGGGTCGGCTACGCTCCGTCGTCCATGCGTCGAATCAACGTGGTCGGCACGAGCTGCTCCGGCAAGACGACGCTGGCCCGTGACCTGGCCGCTCGGCTCGGCCTCCCCCACGTGGAGATCGACGCGCTGTACTGGGGACCCGGGTGGAAGGGACTGCCGATGGCCACCTTCCGCGCCCGCCTGGAGGACGCCCTCGCCGCCGACGCCTGGATCGCCGATGGCGGCTACGAGATGGCCCGCGACATCACCTGGCGCCGAGCCGAGTCGGTCGTCTGGCTCGACTATTCCCTCGCCGTGGTGCTCGGTCGCTGGTCGCGTCGAACGGTCAGGCGGATCCGCACCCAGGAGGAGTTCTGGCCCGGAACGGGCAACCGCGAGTCGCTCCGCAACGCCCTGCGGCCGGACGGTCTGCTGTGGTGGATCCTCCGCACGCATCGTGGACGTCGCCGGCGGATGGTCGAGCGGCTCGCCCTCCGGCCCGACCTCGCAGGTCGTGCGACTGCGATCACCGGCCGAGACGCGGAGGTGGCTGGCGACGGTCTAGGCGCCGGGCCGCTTCCATTCGCTGCCGTCGGCGAAGCGCTCGCGCTTCCAGATCGGCAGCCGCTCCTTGATCGCCTCGATCACGAACCGATTCGCCTCGTAGGCCTCCGCGCGATGGCGCGCCGCGGTCACGATCGCCACCGCCGCCTCGCCGATGGGGACCAGCCCGGAGCGATGCACGACCGCACACGCCACGCCGAAGCGCCGCTCGGCCTCGGCGCGGATCTCATCCAGGACCGAGTCGGCCATCTCGGCGTACGCCTCGTACTCGAGCTCGATGACGGTCCGCCCGTCGTCGGCGACGTCGCGGGCACGACCGACGAACGTGACGATCGCCCCCATCCCCGACCCGGCCACCGAGCGCTCGAGCGCGGCGACGTCGATCGGAGCCTCGGTCAGCGACGACGCTCCGCCGCTGACCGGCGGAAGGAAGGCGACGACGTCGCCCTCGGCGACCGGCTCGCTCCACGCGACGTAGGTGCCGTTGCGGGCCGCTCGCACGTACGGCCGCTGCGGCTCGAGCGCGGGAAATCGGGCCTGCAACGCCGACCAGGCGTCGTCGACGGTCGCCGCGGAACCGAGCTCCAGCTCGCATCGGTCCACCGACAGCTCGCGCAGCGAGGCGAACGTGCGCGCCGTGATCCGCATCGGCCTAGACCGGCACGCCGGTGAGGTAGGCGATGCTGGCGCCGGCGATCGAGCCGGCCATGACGAGCGCAAGGCCGATGTACAGCAGGCCGGTCGAGGCCTGCAGCGAGGCCGCCGAGGAGGCGGCGATCGCGAGGCCGGCGGCCACGAGCGGGAGGACGATCCCGACCGCCAAGCCGCAGCCACGTGAGGAGCCCGAGCCCGCCCTCGAGCGCCTCGGGCCCGGCGCTCACCGCGACGACGAAGGCGATCCCCTGCAGGACGAGGCAGCCGACGAGCAGCCACATCATCCGCCGCAGCGGGGCCGGCGACAGCTTCGGCGTGACGAGGTACCAGTGCCCGAGCAGCATGCTGGCGTTCACCGCACCGAGCGCGAGCGCCGCCAGGACCAGCTGCCAGGCGAACAGCGCGGCGTTGTCGGTCCCACCGGCCGCGGCGAGCACGACGAGCGCCGCGAGCCCGACGAGCCCGGAGGCGATCGCGAGGCCGCTCCGCGGCCATCGAGCCAGCGACGCGACGAGGTAGGCGACCGCGCCGGCCGCGAAGGCGAGGGTGAGCGGCCGCCGCACCGAGGCCGTGGCCGAGGCCTCGACCCCGGCCGGCAACGCGAGGTCGCTGGCCACGAGGACGGCGGCGAACGCGACGAGCAGCCAGGCCATGAACAGCCGATAGCCGCGGGTCGTGCCGCCGAGGCGCTCGGTGATGCCGACGACGAGCAGCGTGCCGGCCGAGAGCGCGGCCCAGAAGATCCAGTTGACGAAGAGGATGGCCTCGATCTGCATCGGCCCGGTGGCTACGCGGCGCCCTGGCGCGGTGCGAGGCTGCCGGTCAGGGCGAGCTCGACCCAGCCGTCGATGACGCGGACCCCGAAGGTCTCGACCGGCTCGGTGGCCGGCGGCACGACCGCATCGCCGGTTCGCACGTCGAAGCAGCCCCCGTGCCACGCGCAGACGAGGACGCCGTCGCGCGGGTCGAACCCCGCCTCGCTCAGCGGAAAGTCCTTGTGCGAGCAGTTGTTCTGGACCGCGAAGAACTCGCCGGCGTGGCGGACGAGGACGACGGGCGTCCCGTCGATCTCGACCGGAATCAGCTCGCCGTCGCGCAGCTCGTCGGCGCGCAGGATGCGCGCGTAGCGCGGGGCCGCGACGGTCACGACGACGGCGTGGGTGCGAACGCCAGCAGCCGCGGCTCGGTCATGTCCTCGATGCTCCAGCGCAGTCCCTCGCGTCCGAGCCCGGAGTCCTTGACGCCGCCGTACGGCATCGCGTCGGTTCGCCAGGTCGGAGCGTCGTTGACGATGATGCCGCCGACCTCGAGCTCGTCGTGGGCGCCGAGCGCGTGGTCGAGCGACGCCGTGAACACGCCGCACTGCAGGCCGAAGCGGCTGTCGTTGATCGCGGCCAGCGCGTCGGCGAAGGTGTCGACGGCGAAGAGGTTGACGACGGGCGCGAACGCCTCCTCGGAGCAGATCATCGCGTCCCGCGGCACGTCGACGAGCACCGTCGGCGGGTACCAGCGGCCGTCGGGCTCGCCGGAGACGAGCGCGCGGGCGCCGTCGCGGATCGCATCGGTCACCCAGCCGTGCGTGCGCTGCACCGCCTTCTCGTCGACCATCGGTCCGAGCTCGGTGGCCGGGTCGAGCGGGTCGCCCATCTTCACGCGTTCCACGCGCTCGACGAAGCGGCTCGCGAACTCGTCGTAGATCGCCCGCACGACGTAGATGCGCTGGACGCTGATGCAGACCTGCCCGGCGTACGCGAACGAGCCGAAGACCAGCCTCTCGACCGCCCAGTCGAGGTCGGCGGTCTCGTCGACGATCGCCCCGGCGTTGCCGCCGAGCTCGAGGACGACCTTCTTCTTGCCGGCCTCCGCCTTCATCTTCCAGCCGACCGATGGCGAGCCGGTGAACGAGAGCAGCTTGAACCGATCGTCGGAGACCATCCGATCGCCGGTGGGCCGATCCATCGGCAGGATGCTGACCGCGCCCGCCGGCAGGTCGGTCTCGGACAGGTACCCGGCGATCCGCAGCATGACGAGCGGGTCCTTGGACGGCGGCTTGAGCACGATGCTGCATCCGGCCGCGATCGCCGGCGCGACCTTGTGCGCGGCCAGGTTGAGCGGGAAGTTGAACGGGCTGATCCCCGCCACGGGACCGATCGCGTAGCGGCGCACGATCCCGTGCCGGCCCTTGTTCGCGGGCGCCCAGTCGAGGGGCAGCCACTCGCCGTTGATGCGGAGCGCCTCCTCCGCCGCGGTCCGGAACGTCAGGGCTCCGCGCGCCACTTCGCCGCGAGCGTCGCGGATCGGCTTCCCCGACTCGCGGCTCAGCAGCGTGGCGAGCTCGTCGGCGTCGCGCTCGATGCAGGCCGCGACGTGGGCCAGCGCATCCCGCCTCGCGTAGCTCGGGAGCCGTTTCGTCTCCTCGAAGGCCGCGACGGCCGCCTCGGTCGCGCGCTCGAGCTCGTCTGGCACCGGCCTGGAACGTCGTCGCCACGATCTCGTCCGTCGCGGGGTTCCGCACCTCGAGCGGCGTGCCGGCTTCCACGAACTCGCCGGCGAGGTAGATCGGGACGCTGGGAGCCTGGACCTCGGTCGTCATGGCCCGATTCTACGACCGGATCGGCCCGTGACCGCCACGGCGCGACGAACGACGTACCGCGCGAAGGCCGCTCGCCCGATGGCGCGGCGGCAGCGCGAGGGCGATGCTTCGATCCATGGCCGTCACCTCGTTCATCACGCTCTCGCCGGAAGGCGCGCGGCGCGCGACCGGGCTCGCGATGCTCACCGCCACGGCGTTCTTCTTCGGCGGGGCGATGGTCGCCGGCAAGGTCGCCGTCGCCGAGGTGCCGCCGTTCACGGTGGCGGCGGCGCGGTTCGCGATCGCGGCCGTCCTGCTCTTCGCGCTCCGCCTGGCCTGGCCGTCCCTCAATCGCGGCTCGACGCGCCCGGGCGTCCGCGACCTGCCGATCATCGCGGCGCTGGCACTGAGCGCCAGCGCCGGCTACAACATCCTCTTCCTCAACGGCCTGCGGCTCTCCCCCGCAACCGATGCCTCGATGATCATCCCCGGGCTGGCCCCGATCGTGAGCACCGTCCTCGCCGCGATCGTCCTGCGCGACCGGCCGAACCGGACCGCCATCGATCGGGCTGGCGGTCGCGGCCGTCGGAGTGCTGCTCGTCGTCGACCCGTCGGGCTCGATCGCCGCGGATCGCCTCGCCGGCGACGCGCTCTTCGTCGGCTGCGCGATCCTGTTCGGCTCGTACTTCCTGATCAGCCGCGTGGCCGGCGCCCGGTTCAGCCCGATCAGCGTGAGCCTGTACGGCGCCACCGGGGCAGCGCTGATGCTCCTGCCGCTGGCCATCGCGGAGGGCGGGCTGTCGAAGCTCCTCGACGCCGGCCCGCAGACGTGGCTCGCCATCGGCCAGCTCTCCATCCTCGCGACGGTCGCCGCGTTCGTCCTGCTCAACGAGGGCATGCGCCGCCTCGGCGTGTCGCGGTCGGCCGCATTCGCGCTGATGATCCCCGTCTTCGGGATGCTCCAGGCGATGCTCGTGCTCGGCGAGCACGTCGCCGCCACCGCCGTCGATCGGCGCGGCCGTCGTGCTGGCGGGCATCTGGCTCGTCCAGGGCGGCCGGCTGCCGACCCTGCCGAGCCGCGTCCGGTTCGCTCCTCGACCGCGAGCGTCGACGAACCCCGCCTGAGGCGAGCCGCCCGGTCGCCGGGAAAACTTGCTACGATGGGGGCGCATGAACCCGCTCTACGTCGTCCTCGAGCTCGGAGCGACCACGTTCTTCGTCATCGCCGCGGTCTTCGCGCTCCGACGCGGGCGCCTGCCGTTCCTCGAGCTGATCAGCGCGGCGGCGTTCGGCATCCTGCTCGAGGAGGGCGACCAGCTGATCTTCGAGACGTACCACTACTCGTCGGACTGGCTGCTGGCCATCGACCGGGCACCGGTCGTCATCGGTCTCACGTGGGCGCTGATCATCGCCGGCGCGATGCGCATCACCGACGCGCTCGGCGTGCGACGCCGCTACGCGCCGTTCGTCGATGCCGTGCTGGTCGTCATGCTCGACCTCGCCTTCGATGCGGTCGCGATCCGGATGGGCCTCTGGACGTGGCGCAACGTCGGACTCGCCGACGGCTGGTTCGGCGTGCCGGCCGGCAACTTCTACTCGTGGCTCTTCGTCACCCTCGGCTTCAGCATCTTCACCCGCTACCTGCGCGATGCCGCGCGTGACCGGCCGTCGCTCGAATGGCTCCAGCTGCTGGTGCCGATCCCGGCCTTCGTCTTCCTCGTCGCCTGCATCATCCCGTTCGCCCTGATCCTGCCCTTCGTCGATCCCGCCCCCGGCGGCGGGCTGGTCCTCTTCGTCATCACGTTTGCCGCCTTCCTCGCGGTCGCGCTGGATCGGCATCTTCGGGCCGGACCGCGGCCACCCCGACGGCGCGTCGGTCGCGATCCTCGACCTGCGGATCGCGTTCGTCATCCGCTTCGCGATCCACGGCTTCTTCCTGATCGCGCTCCTCTGGCTCGGCCTCGCCCAGACCGCGCCGATCCTGCTCGTCGTCTCGCTCGTCATGCTCGCGGCGGAGGTGCCGCTGGCGCTCCTCACCGAGCGGCGGCACGCGACCGCGGTTCCCAGGCGGCCGCCGATCGGAGAGCCCCTCCCGGAGGCCTGAGGTGGGCGGCGCTACCATCGCGGCGTGTCGGATCGCGCGGTGGGCTCTCGCGTCGGTCGCGTCGTCGGCGCCGTCGATCCGGCGCTGGGGTTGCTGGCCGCCATCGGCTTCGTCAGCCAGGTCGGGATCAGCGTCATGCTCCCGCTCCTGCCGCTGTACGCGACCGAGCTCGGCGCGCCGCCGATCGTCCTCGGGCTGCTGACCAGCGCCTTCGCCGTCACGAACGCCTTCGGCCAGCTCGGTGCCGGGTTCCTCTCCGAGCGCTGGGGAGCGCGGCGGCTGATGACGGCCGGGCTGGCGCTGTACGGGGCGATGAACGCGCTCATCGCGACCGCCGCCACCGCCGCGTGGCTGCTCACCTGGCGCACGACCGCGGGGTTCGGCGGCGGGGCGATGATCGTGTCGGAGCGGATCTACCTCGCCCAGTCCATCGTGCCCGCGCGACGCGCCTTCGCCAACGGCATCATCTCGGCGGCCCAGTCGGCGGGAACGGTCATGGGGCCGGCGTTCGGGGGCTTCGCCGCGGCGATCGGCGGGCTGCGAGCGCCGTTCGTGATCGTCGCGATCACGAGCGCGGTCGCCCTGGTCGGCACGCTCTTCCTCCCCTCTCGGGGTCGAGCCACCACCTCCGCCGAGGACGATGGGGAGCCCGATGAGCCGATCCGGGTCGGCGCCCTGGCGGCGCTGCTGGTCGCCAACCTGGCGCTGCTGGCCTCGTACGGCGGATTCATCACGACCTACGCGCCGTTGGCCACGACCGAGCTCGGGTGGTCGATCGTCGAGGTGGGGATCGCATTCTCGTTCTTCGGCGCCGGCAGCATCCTGCTCGGTCCGGCCCTCGCCCACCTGGCCGACCGGATCGGCCGGCAGCCGGTGGCGATCGTGTCGCCGATCGCGGTCGCCGCGTTCGGGCTGGGTCTCGTGATCGGGCTCCCCCAGCCCGCGATCTACGGGCTCGCGGTCCTGGCCGGCGGCGGGCTGACCGCCTTCAGCGCCTCGTGGTACGCGCTCCTCGCGGACACCGCGTCCGAGCGGCGCCTCGGCCGCACGTTCGGGATCATCAACGCGCTCTCGACGCTCGGGATCGTCGCCGGATCCATCGCGGCCGCCGAGCTGTGGACGCGCGTCGACATCGTGGCAGGCATGATGGTCGGCGTGATCGCGCCCTTCGTGGCCGGCGCGGCGATGCTCGCCTACCGGCCGCGCCCGCTACCGTCGACCGCATGACCGCGGATCTTCGTCCGTTCCTCGACCTCGACGCCTGCGTGGAGCACCTGCGCGGGCTGATCCGGATTCCCTCCGTCAACCCGCCCGACGGCGGAACCGACGTCGCCGCCGGCCGCGATCCGCGCGGCGGGGAGGCGGCGGCCGCGCGCTACTGCGCCGAGGTGCTCGAGGGCGCGGGGATCGCGTCCGAGGTCATCGAGCTCACACCCGGCCGCGGCTCGTGCGTCGCTCGCCTCGCTGCGTCCGGTCCGGCCACCGAGCCCCCGCTCGTGCTCCTCTGCCACATCGACGTCGTCCCGGTCGACGCGGAGGCCTGGACACGCGACCCGTTCGGCGCGGAGCTCGTCGACGGCGTCGTCTGGGGCCGCGGAGCGATCGACATGAAGAACATGGTCGCGATGGAGCTGGCGGTGATGCTCGCGCTCCGCCGCTCCGGCGCCGACCTCCGCCGAGACGTGATCTTCGCGGCGGTCGCCGACGAGGAGGCCGGTGGCGAGCACGGGGCACGCGGCCTCGTCGAGCAGCGGCCCGAGCTCTTCCACGACGCCGCCGGACGCCCCGCCGCCGCGGCGCTCAACGAGGTCGGTGGCTACTCGATCACGCTGGGCGGCCGGCGGTTCTACACGATCCAGGTCGCGGAGAAGGGGATCGCCTGGACGCGGCTGCGCACGACCGGCACGACCGGCCACGGCTCGATGCCGCACGACGCCAACGCCGCCATCCGCCTCGCTCGGGCCGTCACGGCGCTGGCGGCCGACCAGGCCGAGCGGCCGGCGCGCGTGATCGAGGTCGTGGGTGACTTCCTCCGCGCGCTCGGGCTGGGATCCGTCGCCGAGCTGGCCGAGACCGACCCCGCCGGCGCGAGCGCGGCGCTCGAGGATCGCGTTGCCGACCCGGTCCTGCGCCGCTCGATCGACGCGATGCTGCGGGACACCGTCACGCCCACCGTCCTCCACGCCGGGAAGAAGGTCAACGTCATTCCCGGCGCCGGCGAGGCGGAGGTCGACATTCGCACCCTGCCGGGGACCGACCAGGCCGCGCTCCTGGCGCAGCTCCAGGCGCTCGTCGGCGACGACGCGACCGTCGAATCGGTCATGTCCCTGCCCGTCGATCGAGTGGCCGGCCGACGCCGAGATCGTGAGGCTCATGGAGTCGGCGCTGACTCGGGCGCGATCCCGAGGGGACTCCCGTGCCGATGATGATCACGCTCGGCACCGATGCGAAGGCGCTCGCGCAGCTCGGGATCCCGTGCTACGGCTTCGCCCCGCTGCGCCTCGAACCCGAGATGCCGTTCCTCAGCCTCTTCCACGGCCACGACGAGCGGGTACCGGTGTCGGCCCTCGCCTTCGGGCTGCCCGTGCTCGCCGACGTCGTGGCGGGATACGCGACCCGCTGACGAGGCCGCGCTCACGCTCAACCGAGTGGCGGACCAGGCTCCCCGATTCGGCCATTCGTGCACGCTCGGCTATACTCCCGCGCATCTCCCCGCAGGCAACCGATTCGAAGTACGCGCATGACCACGCAGACGCGCGACGCCGCTGACGCCCCTCGCCGGCGGACCGTCGCCTTCGTCTTTCCCGGACAGGGCTCCCAGTACGTGGGGATGGGAGCCGACCTCGTGAAGCGCTCACCCGCCGCCGCGGACGCCTATCGGCGCGCCGACGAGGCGCTGGGCATCCCGCTGTCCAAGATGATCCTCGAGGGTCCGGCCGAGGAGCTGGACCTGACCGTCAACGCCCAACCCGCCATCCTCGCCACGAGCTACGCCTTCCTGGAGGCGATGCGCGAGGAGGCGCTGGAGGCCGGCATCGAGATCGCGCCGAAGGCGCTCGCCGGCCACTCGGCCGGCCAGTACGCCGCCGCCGTCGCCGCCAACGCGATCGACTACGCCGATGCCCTCCGCCTCGTCCGCGAGCGCGGGCGGATCATGCAGGAGCGCGGGATCGAGGGCGGCATGGGAGCCGTCATCGGACTCTCGGACGAGCAGGTCGAGGAGGTCCTCGACGCCGCCAGCGAGCACGGCGAGATCGCGGTCGCCAACCAGAACGCGCCGGGCCAGATCGTCCTCTCGGGCGTCATCCCCGCCCTCGTGTTCGCCCTCGAGATGAGCAAGACCGTCGGGGCCCGCAAGGCGGTGCGCCTGACCGTGAGCGTCGCGAGCCACTCGCCGCTCATGCGCCGCGCGCACGACGAGTTCGGCCGCATCCTCGCTCGCGTCCCCTTCCGCGATCCGCAGGTCCCGATGCTCGGCAACGTCCACGCCACCGTCATCAACACGGCGGACGGGCTGCGCAGCGAGCTCACCGAGCATCTCGTCCACGGGGTCCAGTGGACCGCCAGCGTGCGCCGCATGGCCGCCGGCGGCGTCACCGACTTCGTCGAGGTCGGGCCCGGGCCGCGTCCTCTCCGGCCTGATCCGCCGCATCAACCCCGAGGTCGTGACCCACGCGGTCGACCTGCCCGATCCGCGCGCCTGGCTGAACGCGTTCCGCGAGACGCCGGCGTGACCGACCGCCGCGCGGTGGTGACCGGCCTGGGCGTGGTCTCGCCGGTCGGGATCGGTGCCGAGGCGACGTGGGACAGCCTGGTGGCCGGCCGTTCGGGAATCGACCGCATCACGCTCTTCGACACGACACCGTTCGACGTCGACGTCGCCGGCGAGGTGAAGGGCTTCGAGGCGACCGACTACATGGATCCGAAGGACGCTCGTCGCCACGACCGCAGCACGCACCTCGCCGTTGCGGCCACGGGCGAGGCCCTGCGCGACGCCGGGCTGCTCGGCGACGACGGGCACGTCACCGGCGACGTGGATGCGGACCGCTTCGGGATGGTCTTCGGGACCGGGATCGGCGGCATCGGCCTGCTGCTCGACGGCCACAAGACCCTCCTCGAGCGCGGCCCGCGTCGGGTCAGCCCGTTCATGCTGCCGCACATGCTCCCCGACTCGCCGTCGGGCCAGGTCGCGATCGAGTTCGGCATCCGCGGGCCGAACACCGCGGTCGTCAGCGCCTGCGCCACCGGCGGCCACGCCGTCGGCGAGGCGATGGAGACGATCGTGCGCGGCGACGCGGACATCATGCTCGGCGCGGGCACGGAGGCGCCCCTCCTGCCGCTCGCCTTCGCCGGCTTCGGCCAGATGCGGGCGCTGGGCACGCCGCGCGACCCCGACACCGGCGAGTACAACGCGGCCATCGCCTCGCGCCCGTTCGACGCCACACGCAATGGCTTCGTCGTCTCCGAGGGGTCGGCGGTCCTCGTCCTGGAGGAGCTGCAGCACGCGCTCGCGCGCGGCGCGCGGCCGATCGCCGAGGTCATCGGCTACGGGTCGGCGGCGGATGCCTTCGACATGGCGGCGCCGGCGGAGCGCGGCGAGGGCAACCAGCGCGCGATGCGCGCGGCCCTGAAGCGCGCCGGCATCGGGCCGGACGACGTCGACTACATCAACGCGCACGGCACGAGCACGCCGCTGAACGACCGATACGAGACGATGGCCATCCGCGACGTCTTCGGCGAGCACGCCGACCGCCTCGCGGTCTCCAGCACGAAGTCGATGACCGGCCATGCCATGGGGGCCGCCGGCGCGATCGAGGCCTTCGTCTGCGTGAAGGTCATCGCGACCGGCTGCATCCCGCCCACGATCAACTACCGCCATCCCGACCCGGAGCTGACGCTGGACTACGTGCCGAACGAGGCGCGCGCCTCCGACGCGCGCGTCACGCTCTCGAACTCGATGGGGCTCGGCGGGCACAACAGCACGGTCATCTTCCGCCGCTGGGATGAGTAGTCGGGCGAGCTCGGTCGACAGGCGACCCCGGACCTGATGCGACCCCCACCGCCGCGCGACCCGGCTCGCCGCGCGGTCGTCACCGGCCTCGGCGCGATCACGCCGGTCGGCAACGACGTCGCGACGTTCTGGCGCAATCTCACCGACGGCGTCAGTGGCGTCGCGCCGATCACCCTGTTCGACGCGAGCGACTACGAGGTCCGCATCGCCGCCGAGGTCAAGGACTTCGAGCCGCGCGACTGGATGGACTTCAAGCAGGCGCGCCGGATGAGCCGATTCAGCCAGCTGGCCGTCGCCGCGGCCCGCCAGGCGATCGACGATGCCGGCCTGGAGATCGGCGCGCACAACCGGGACGACGTCGCCGTCGTCATGAACACCGGCGGCGGCGGCCTCCAGGAGGTCGCCGGCGGCGAGGTCACGCTCATGACGAAGGGGCCCGACCGCGTCAGCCCCTTCATGGTGCCGATGATGTCGCCGTCGATGGCGGCCTGCCAGATCAGCATCCAGAACGGGATCACCGGCCCGGTCATCACCTCGGTGGCCGCGTGCGCCGCCGGGGTGCAGGCCTTCGTCGAGGCCCAGCGGCTCATCGAGCACGGCGACGTGGACGTCGTCGTCGCCGGGGGCACCGAGTCCGCCATCCTGCCGGTCGCCTTCGCCGCGCTCGGCAACATGGGCGCGCTGTCGAAGCGCAACGACGATCCCGCGGCGGCCTCGCGCCCATTCGACGCGAACCGCGACGGGTTCGTCTTCGGCGAGGCGGCCGGGGTCCTCGTCGTCGAGTCGGCCGAGCACGCCGAGGCGCCGTGGCGCGCCGATCCTCGCCGAGATCGCCGGCGGCGCGCTGACGGCGGATGCCTTCCACATCTCCGCGCCGGAGCCGTCAGGGCAGGGCGCGACGCGCGCGATGCAGCGCGCCGTGCGCGACGCGCACCTCGAGCCGGAGCAGGTCCAGGCGATCATGGCCCACGGCACGTCCACCCCGCTCAACGACGCGACGGAGACGCGCGCGATCCGCGCCGCCTTCGGCGACCACGCCGACCGGCTGGCGGTGACGAGCAACAAGAGCATGGTCGGCCACACGCTGGGTGCGGCCGGCGCGGTCTCTGCCCTCGCCGCGGTCCTCGCCATTCGCGACGGCGTCCTCCCGCCGACGATCAACCAGGAGGCGCCGGACCCCGACTGCGACCTCGACTACGTGCCGAACGTCGCCCGGCGCGGCGACCTCGACATGATCCTCGTCAACGGGTTCGGATTCGGCGGCCAGAACGCGGTCGCGGCCTTCACCCGCCTGGCCTGAGGACTCCCCGGCCGTCGTACGGGTCGGGACCGGACCTTCGGCACGCTCACCGATGGCGCGCTGCGGCGCCTACGCTCAGCCACATGACCGAGGTGATGGGCCTGCGGCTGGCCTACCGTGGCTTCGTGACCGGCCTCGCCGGCGCCTACGTGTGGGCGGCGATCGCGATGCTGCTCGGCGCCGCGATCCACGGCGATCCGCTGCATCCGCTGCGCCCGCTGGCGATCGCCATCTCACCGGTGGCCGATTCGCCCGAGCTCGCGTTCGTCCTCGGCCTCATCGCGATCCAGGCCGGGGGCGCGCTCGTCGGCATGTGCTTCGCCTACTTCTTCGCCCGATTCTTCACCGTGCGCGCCACGCTCTCGGTGGCGGCACCGGTCGTCGCGCTGCTGGCGTGGGCGCTGATCGCCGCCGGCCTGGCCCGCGGCCTCGGCGTGCCGATGGGCACCCTGGAAGTCGCGCCGATCCTCGCGACGATCGGATACGGCGTCCTGCTCGGCGCCGGCGTTCCGGTCCGCGGCGAGGTGACCTACCCGTCGGGGTCGCCCTCGACGTAGAGCTCCGGCTCGAACGCCGACGCGCGGCCGGGCAGCCCGGCGAGCCAGTCCCGCAGCGCGCTCTCGGTGGTGCTGAACGCCAGCTCGTCCCACGGGAATCTCGTCCGGGCCGAAGGCCCGCACCTCGCTCGTCTCGGCCGCGGCTCCGGCGCGCCCGCCGACGACCGCGGCTTCGAAGACGATCGTGACGACCCCGGCGTGCGGCCGCGAGTAGACCCCGATCAGCCGGCCGACCTCGACGCGCAGCTCGGTCTCCTCCTCGGTCTCGCGGCGGGCGCCCTCCTGGGCCGCCTCGCCGAGCTCGAGGAACCCGCCCGGATAGCTCCACCGTCCGCGGCGCCGGCTCGATGTCGCGCCGCGCGAGGTACACCCGCCCGCCGTCCACCGGCAGCGTGCCGACCACGACGCGCGGGTTGCGCCAGGTGACGTGCCCTTCGGCGCAGACCAGGCGCGGCCGGTGATCCGCCTCGAGGACGCGCGGCTCGACGGGCCGCCCACAGGCCGGGCAGAAGCGCGGCTCCTCGCCGAGGGTCAGCGGGATAGGCGTCGGCGGGCTCGGGCGACGGCATCGGCGCCATGGTAGTCCGGGGCGCCGATCCGCCATCTGAAGGCCGCGTCGGTAGAATCGCGGTACCGATGGCCACCCTCCCGCCGATCCGCCTGCACAACACGCTCACGCGACGCACCGAGCCGCTCGTGCCGCTCGAGCCGGGCCGCGTCGGCATCTACACCTGCGGCAGCACCGTCTACAAGTACGCCCACATCGGCAACCTGCGGACGTACCTCTTCGGCGACCTCCTGCACCGGACGCTCGAGTACCTCGGCTACGAGGTGCGCTACGTGAAGAACATCACCGATGTCGGCCACATGCGCGACGACCAGCTCGACGCGATCGACGGCGAGGACAAGATCGAGCGGGCCGCCGAGACCGAGGGCAAGTCGCCGATGGAGATCGCCGACTTCTACACCGAGGCCTGGCTCGAGGACGAGGCGCTCCTGAACATCCTGCCGCGCCGACGTCATGCCGAAGGCGACCGAGCACATCGGCGAGATGGTGTCGCTCACGGAGCGGCTGCTCGAGAACGGCCTCGCCTACGAGGTCGACGGCACGATCTACTACGACGTCAGCGAGTTCCCCGTCCTACGGCCAGCTCTCCGGGCAGAAGGTCGAGGAGACGCACGCCGGCCATCGCGTCGAGGTCGAGTCCGACAAGCGCGACCCGGCCGACTTCGCGCTCTGGAAGCGCGCGGGCGAGCGGCGGCTGATGAAGTGGCCGTCACCGTGGGGCGACGGCTTCCCCGGATGGCACATCGAGTGCTCGGCGATGAGCCTGAAGCACCTCGGCGAGCGCTTCGACGTCCACACCGGCGGGATCGACCTGAAGTTCCCGCATCACGAGGACGAGATCGCGCAGTCGGAGGGCGCGCTCGGCCATCCGGTCGTCAGCGTCTGGATGCACGGCGAGTTCCTGACGATGGACGACGCGAAGATGGCGAAGAGCACCGGAAACATCATCCGCGTCGCGGAGCTGCCCGACCTCGGCTACGAGCCGCTCGCCTTCCGCTACCTGGCGCTGACCGCCCACTACCGGTCGAAGCTCGACTTCACCGAGGACGCGATGCACGCCGCCGACCTCGGGCCTCGCGCGGCTTCGCCGTGCCGCCGCCGGGCCGGACGAGCCGGTCGACCTGTCGACGGAGCCGATGGCCGGCTACCGCGCGCGCTTCACCGATGCGGTCGCCGACGACCTCGGCCACGCCGAGGGCGCTGGCGATCGCTCACGAGGTCGCCGCGGACGCCTCCCTGACCGATGCGCAGCGACGCGCCCTGCTGCTCGACTTCGACCGCGTGCTCGGGCCTCTCGCTCGAGCGACCCGCGGAGGTCGAGGCGCCGCTTCCCGAGGGGGCCGACGAGCTGCTGGAGCGTCGCGCCGCCGCGCAGGGCCGCCCGCGACTTCGCCGCCTCCGACGCGCTTCGCGACGAGCTCGCCGCCCTCGGCGTCGAGGTGCGCGACACGCCTGACGGCCAGGAGACGACGGTCCGCGCCCGGACGTAGACGAGGGCGCGTGGCGCCGACGCCACTCGGCGGCGGCCGGCTGCGGAGGGATCCCGAGGGCTGGACTGGCTTCGCTCTCCGGCTCGATCGGGATGGGGCCTCAGCGGCGGGTGCCGGCTCGCCTCCGGCTCGATCGGGATCGGGATCCAGCCGTTGCCGATCGCGAGGACGACGGCGTGCGTCCGATCCGATGTCGAGAGCTTGTGCGAGATCGTCCGGAGGTGGTTGCGGACCGTCTTCTCGCTGATCCCGAGGATCTCCCCGATCTGGCGGTTCGTGCGACCACGAGCCACATTCCTGAGGATCTCGAGCTGCCGGTCAGTTACGGGACGGGACGACGTGGCGGCACCTCCAATTCGCGTATAAGACAAGCGCCGGCGCATGCCCGCACGGTGGGTCGAGATCGGGGATCGGGCACGCCTCGGCGATTGGAGCGCGAGGTAACCGGTCGAGTATGACAACTGGGCCCGGCGCGCGCCATGGGGATATCCACGAATCCGGCGGCAATGGCCGATTGGTGGAGAACTTGCGAGAGGGGTGCGGTGGCCGCATCCTTGCGCACCTGGAGGTGGACGATGCCTGGACGTCGCGCGGAGAGCTGAGTCGTGGAGCTGTTCATCGGCATCGCCGTGGGGGCCATCGTCCCCGCTCTCGTCTATCTGGCGTTCCGCCGCTCGCTGCGCCAGGACGCGCAAGACTCGAGCGAGCCGATGATGCGCGCCGAGCAGCTGCGGAACACGTTCATCCCTGGAGCATCCGCTGCCGCACGACCAAAGCCCGAGGCCGACGACCTTCGATGTCCGACGTGTCTCCACCCTGTGGAGCGGTCAGGGACCTACTGTCGAACCTGCGGCGCATCGCTTCCGCGAGAGCCATTCCCTCGCCCCAGTCGGAGCGGCTGAGACCAGATCCCCGGCGTCTCGCGCGCTGCGGCGGGTCTGGGCGCTGGCTCCTCTGATAGCATCGTCCCGAGGCGGAACATGCCGTCCCCGCCTCGGGAAGAAGTCTTCGCGTGCCCGAATCGAGGCCAATCAGTTCCCGCGGAACCTCCCCAGGGGATAGCCCCTCTGCTGGACCGGTGGGGTCCGCTTGGGCCATTACGCACGCCTCGGTGCTTTCGGTACTTACGCCCCATGGTCCCGTCCCTCCCTTCCTCACAGACTTGGGCCCCGCGACTGCGTTGTCCGACGCGCGGCCCGACACGGGTCTCGCTCACCCCTCCGCCAATGGGACGAGGAGGCCGCCTGTGTTCTGGGACGGGACCCGCTGGATCGACCGACGCCGCCCGCCGCGGCCTTCGCCGGCGCTTACGCGGCGCGGCCCGCACGATTGGATCGCGACCGGGCTCATCCTCCTGATGCTCGTCGTGCTCGTCGTCCCGTCGATCTCCGCGGAGGCCCGGTCCACGTCACTGAGCGTGAGCCCCGGCAAGGGCGCGATCGGCGCGAACGTCCTGGCGACGGTCGCGGGCCTTCCGCAGCGCGCCCAGGTCGCCCTCTACTGGGATCGCTCGACGACCCCGATCGCGACGGCAGTGACCCAGTCGGGCGGGCATGCGGAGCTCACGTTCGCGATTCCCGCGACTTCTCCCGGCCCGCATGCCATCCGCGCGGTCGCGACCACCGTGCGAACGCGGAGCGTCAGTGTCCCGCGGCCCGTGGCCGAGACGAGCTTCACCGTGACCACCCTCGCGGCCGCGGCACCGCCGCCGAGCGTCGGAGCGACGCCGCAGCCCACGGCCGAGCCGACGCCCTCACCAACGCCACGCCCCAAGGCGACACCCGCGCCGACCCCGGTACCGACGCCAGTGCCGACGACTGCCCCGACTGCGGCGCCGACACCCGCCCCGATCCCTTCCAGTGGCCGACCAGCGATGCCGGCGGGGGCCATCTGGGCGGATTCCTTTGACGGCGGTGCCCTGAATGCATCCCGGTGGGGCTGGGACATGGCGATGGTGGGCACATCGGACAACATGAACCGTTACGCCATGTTCTCGACCAATCCGAACCTCCTCGAAGTGAGCAACGGAACGCTCAAGCTCAAGGCGCTTCGCCAAGCCGATGGCACATGGCTGCAGTCGTACATCTCGTCGCGAGGGCGATACATGCAGCAGTACGGGATCTTCCGCGCTTCCATGAGGATTCCCGCCGGCCACGCCCTGTGGCCCGCGTTCTGGATGCTCGACCCGACGCGCTTCGACGAGATGGACGTCATCGAGGCGTACCCCGAACCTGGCAATCCCGGCTACACGTTTTGCATGCTCAACACAGCCGCCAGACCGTGCGCTGGGATGAGTCTGCCGGCCGATTTCGCTTCGTCCTTCCACGTCTACGAGATGGAGTGGCGACCTGGCGTCGCGATCGCGCGCCTCGACGGCATCGAGGTGGCGCGCCATGCGATCCCCGAGATGCGCGCGCAGTTCCTGCTGCTCCAAATGGCCGTCGGAGTCTGGTTCAAGAACGTCGCGCCGGACAGTACAACACCGACCAACCCAGCTCTCGAGGTCGACTGGGTCGCCACCTGGCCATAACCCGATGACGATAGGTCCCCGGCTCGGCGCCGGGCCGGCCGCGACAGACAGGCAAAACGGCACCGGACAACCCAGCGTCTACCATGCCGTGCGTGTCGACGAAGCAAGCCCACCGATCGCGCGCAGCGCGACTCCGTGATCGATGCCGCACGTGCGGCCGACGGCTTGTTTCGTCCATCCCTGATGGTCCGCGCGGTGGGCGGACTTGCTCAGCCGGACACTGGCAGCAACCACGCCGAGGATCATCGTCGTTGCCTGCTCCTCTCCGACCGGTGCCAGCACGGCCGCGTCATGCATTCCTCGGCTGGGCACCGCCGATCGCGTTGATGGCCGGCATTGGCTTGATCATCGTGGCCATTGCCGACAATCAGTCCGCAACGGAAGGATTCCATCCGAACGCGTTGTTCTGGGCCGGGACACTCTTGATCTTCGTCCCACCTGCCGTCCGCATCCTGATGGCTAGGACGCGCCCGTCGGAGACGATCGCCCTGCTCGTCACACTGACGCTGGCCCTGTACGCCGTCAAGATTCTCCACAGCCCGACGCAATTCGCGCTGCACGACGAGTTCCTGCACTGGCGCACGACCGACGACATTCTGCAGACCGGTCGCCTCTTCAGCGATAACCCGCTCCTGCCGACGAGCGCCCGCTACCCGGCCCTGGAAGCGGCTACGGCCTTCTTGGCGGATCTCGGCGGCGTGGACATCTTCCTTGCCGGCGTTGTCACAATCGGGGTCGCGCGGGTCGCATTCGTGGTGACGCTCTATTTCCTTCTGGCCACGGCTTCCGGGTCACGAAGGCTCGGCGCCGCGGGCGCGATCGTCTACGTCGCCAATCCCAACTTCTTGTTCTTCAACGCAGCGTTCAACTACGAGGCGATTGCGCTCGCCTTCGCGGTGGCATGCCTCTACTTCGCTCAGGAATACACCCGTGCCAGTCCGAAATACAGACGTAGCCTGTGGGTTGCGGCCGCGGTCGCCGGAGGGGCCACGGCGGTTTCGCACCATCTGACCGCCATCGCCCTGACCGGCCTACTGTTCATCTGGTCCGCGGTTGCCACGTGGATGCATCGAAGAGGCGCGACGCCACAGCTGCCCGCCCCGTGGGCGCTCACGGCGGTGGTGGGCACGATGGCGATCGGCTGGCTCCTGCTGGCAGCTCCCGTGACGGTCGCCTATCTGGCACCGGTCTTCGGAGGCGCGGTCGGCGAGGGATTCGCCCTGGTCGCCCGGCTCCTGGGAGTCAGCAATGCAACTCCGAGCGCCCGCGAGCTGTTCGGCGGCAGCCAGGCAGGAGGACCGCCGCCGTGGGAGCGGGTGGTGGCAATTGCGGCGGTTGGGATCGCCATCCTGTCAAGCGTCTGGGGAGCGTGGGCGCTCATCCGTCGCAGGATCCGCAGCCCGCTGATGTGGGCGCTCCTCGCCGCCGTTCCCGTCTATCCCGCGACGCTCGTCCTCCGACTCACGCCTCGCGGATGGGAAACGGCGAATCGGTCATCCGAATTCCTATTCGTTGGGCTTGCGGTCCCCATCGCGTTCGCATTGATCGTGATCGCGAAAAAAGTGCGCCGCAGACTCGGCGTCGCGCTCGCCGTGAGTGCTGCCACGGCCCTGCTTGTGGGTGGGGTCGTGGCCGGGTGGAGCATCGACGACCGCCTGCCAGGGCCGTATCGCTGCTGCTCTCCGCCGCGTGGCGTAAACGCCGAGTCGCTGTCCATGGCCCTGTGGATGCGCGATACCTTGCCTTGGTTCTCGCACGTCGGCGCCGATCCGTTGGACCATCTCATGATCGGCTCGTATGGACGACAGGAGGCAACCACCACTCTCAGCGGCGGCATCGATCCGAACTGGGTGATCTTCGCGCGCACGTTCGATGATCAGGTTCGCGCCGATCTGACTGCCGGCAAGGTGCGATACATCGTGGTGGACGATCGAGTCGCGACGGACCCGGATGCGTTCGACGAGTACATCGGCGACTGGACGATCGCCGAAGCCCTCGCGAAGTTCGAGGATTCTGATCTCCCTACTGTCTACGACAACGGGCACATCCGCGTGTACGACGTGTCCGGGCTTTGGGTAGAGCCATGAGCCGAACGACAAGCCAAACGCCGGGGTGGTCGCGGATCACCGTCTCGGCCTCCAGCCCGGGAAGGATCTGGCGCCCGTGAACGAGGGGACCCTGCGCACCGACTGGCTCTGCCTGTTCACGCCGACAACGTGGCAGGAGTTCTTGGCGGCAAGGGCGACAGTGTCTGCCTTCCGATTGGCCCGCTCTCGCACCGTCCACCAGATGCGGCCGGGTGACTACCTGCTGTGCTACCTCACCGGCGTTTCGCGCTTCGTTGGGGCATTGGAGGTCACCGGGGAGCCCTCGACGATGCGACGCCGATCTTGGAGGACGACGCGTTTCCCTGCCGGGTACCGGTTCGTGTCGTGTCACAACTGACTCCGGAAACGGCGATCCCGGTGAAGGGACTGCGCGACAGACTGAGCATGTTCCGGGAAATGAAGGGCCCGAACGCCTGGACGGGACCATTCCGCCGCTCACCAACCAGGTGGCAACAAGCCGACGGTCAAGTCGTTGTGGAGGCGATCCGCCGCGTCGAGACCAGCCACGTTCCACGTGAGTCGATCCCCGATTAGACGAGCACGACCGCGGCAACGGCGGCCACCCTAGTCGTCCAGGCGACCGCGCACACTGGGGCCCAGGCGCCGTCGCTCCACCTCGAGAAGGTGCGAGAGCGACCGACTAGTGGACCGGTGGTCAGGTTCGGTCGCCCCCCGACCACGACCCGCAACACTTGGGATATCCGCGATTGGTCACTTGCGCAATCAACGCATACATCGTCGAACACTTCGGCGCCAGGCTCGTCACGATGGATCAACTTCATCCACTGAACGCACGAAGCGTGAATGCCCGCTCGCCAGCGGCCATTAACGAGCCAAGCGCGGGCGCAGCTGTGCGGGAGACCGCGGTGCCGGCCGCGCGTCGCGCGTGGGTCGGAGCAATCCCCATCCTGGCCATCGGCATCGGGGCGACGATGGTCGTTCTGGCGGGAGCGTGGCTGCCCGCGCCACTGCGGGTCGCTGCGACCCTGGTCCTCGCGCTAACGCTCGGCTTCGCCGTCAGCATCGCGCTCGTGCCACAGTCGATGCGGCTAGGAGCCCGATTCGTGCTCACGATTGCGGTGTCGCTGGGCGTTCCGGCGGCCATCGAGCTCCTGCTTACGCTGGGAGGAGTGCCGATCGAACGGACGTCCTTGGCAGTCATAGCCTTGGTGATCGTGATACTCGCGGTGCTCGTCGGTGCTTGGAGAGGTGCACCCGCCTTCGGCCAACGGCGAACCCGACCGTTCCAACCTCTCCGCCCCGTCCTCGCGATCCTGCTATGTGCTGCGGCGGTCGCGGCGTTCGGGGTGGCGCTCGCGGTACGAATTCAGGGACTCGACTCGACGCGCACCTCGTACACGACCTTGGCCGTCGACCCGGCGACGGTCGCGAGTGGCGCGATCACCGTCGAGGTCCTCAATGCCGAGGGCAATCCGGTCGCGTACCAACTTGACGTCACGGATGTCACCGACGGGACGGTCATCGCCAGCGACCGCCGCGTTCTGGCGGATGCCGCATCGTGGCAGTACCAGCTCGAAGCCCGCCCCAGGCCGGCTCGAGGAGGCTGCGGATCTCGCTCTACCGGGTACCCGACGTCAGTGAGGCGTATCGCGAGCTGGAGGTCGTCGTCGGACAGGCGGCGTCGAATGTGCCCGCGTCAGCCAAGTAGCGACTCGTAGAGCGACTCGATCGCGGGCACAACCGTACCGGCGCGATACCGTCGCGCCACGATTTCCGCTTCCGATCCGAGGGCCGCGCGCAGCTTCGCGTCGTCAATGAGCCGCTGCATCGCAGCACGTAACGCGGACACCGAGCCGGGTTCGACCAGCAGCCCCGACTGCTCGTGCGCGATCAGCTCTGGGAGCCCGCCGATGTCCGACGCCACGACCGGACGGCCCAACGTCATGGCTTCGAGGGCAACCAGGCCGAAGGCCTCAAGGCAGATCGACGGCACCACGGCGAAGAGCGCACGACGCCAGGCAGCAGCGACAGAGCGCCGGGGGAGGTCGGTGACGAGGTGGACGTCTGCAGGCAGGCGATCCAACACTTGGAGGCGCTCGTGTCCGCGATAGCCGACGACCACAAGTGGGGGTCGGGTGTTACCGTCGAGGGTGCGGTACGCGCGTATGAGCGGCTCGAGACCCTCTGATGCGCGACAGGCTGCCGGCGTACATGATGAACGGGCCGTCCGGGAGGCCCTCCGGCTCATCGGACGGCTTGGAGATTCCTGTAGTCGTCATCGAGAAAATTCGGGATCACGGTGTGCGCCTCCGGGGCGAAGCGCGCGGCTACATCGCTGTCGCGCGCGGACTGAATTGCTCACACAGACGATGCTGTCGACACGTCGGCGGATGGCTGGCTTCGAAGCCCACAGACCTGCGCACTGGTCGCCATCCCTTTGGGCAGTCCGTAATGAGCGGCGGCGCAGCGCATGCACTTGGCCGGGGCGGGACCATCGCACGCTCGGCCGCGATACAACCGGACCTTCGTGGCGCACGTAAGAATCGCGGTCGTGGAGAGTCAGAACGAGCGGCGTCGTCGGCACGGTTTGATTGGGAGCAGCGAATAGACGATCCAGTTGTGCGCATGGATGACATCGGGGCGCACTTCGTCAATCAGCCCTCGGAGTGCCCAGGGCAAGCCCTGGATCGGGGAACGGCGGGACGGACTGCCGAGCGGCATCAGCGTAGAGGCGGGGCACGCCCTGCAGCGACCCGCGCAGTCGACGCACTTCGACCCCGTCTTCGACATAGCGCTCCGGCAATGTCCGCACGGCGCCAGCGCGGCCACCGTCACCTGATGGCCGCGCGCCGACAGTGCCTTGGCGAGGGTACGAACGGCTGGATCTCCTCACCGCCGATGATCGGTTCGTACCATTGAGCCGCGAGGAGGATCTTCATGCGGGTGGGAGCGCGCGACGCGCTGCCCGCAACGTGAGCGGCACCATGAGACTCGCCTCAGCCGTGACGGCG
>CAWCQX010000009.1:0-206774 GCA_963797855.1 uncultured Chloroflexia bacterium
GGCGCGCGATCCGGGTCCCGGGCCGGATGACCTCATCGGGATGCGGCTCGAAGACCATCGCCACCGCGCTCGCCTCACGCTCGCGGGCGGCCGTTGCCGTCGCGTCCAGCAGATGCCGGTGTCCTCGATGCACACCGTCGAACACGCCGAGCGTTACCACGGCCGGCCCGATGACCGGGATGTCGAGCGTCACGCCTCCGCGTCCTGCGGCAGGACCTTCTCCGGACGAAGCTCGCCGCCGCTCAGCGACCCGATGCCGATCAGCTCACCCGCCTCGCCGAAGACCTTGACCCGCCCGGCCGCTCCATCGTCGACGGACTGCGCCGCACCGTGCAGGAAGCGCCAAGCGCCGTCGGAGTCCAGCGACACCGCCGGCAACGGGAGCAACGCACCCACCGGCCGCACGGCCTCCGCCAGGCGTCCCTCGCCGGCGAGCGACTCGAGCCGGTCGGGTGTCAACGCGTCCTCGGCACGCAGGCCCGCGGCCTCCGTGCGGCGCAGAGCGTGAAGATGTGCCCCGGTGCCAAGCCGTTCACCGAGATCGCGCGCGATCGACCGGACGTAGGTGCCCGGCGCGCAGCGCAGGTCGACGCGGACATCCAGCCAACCCTCTCCGGGGCTCATCTCGAGCACGGCGATCGAGTCGACCGTGACCGTCCGCGGCGGGAGATCGATCGGCTCACCCGCGCGCGCGGCCC
This sequence comes from uncultured Chloroflexia bacterium, assembly GCA_963797855.1. Taxonomy (GTDB): domain Bacteria; phylum Chloroflexota; class Limnocylindria; order QHBO01; family QHBO01; genus JACDBZ01. The sequence goes on from CAWCQX010000009.1 coordinate 699, forward strand.
GGTACGCCGTGCGACCCGCGACCTTGCGGGCGCTGAATGCCGGCGGCCGCTGCTCGAAGGTGCCGACGAATCCGGACAGTGCATCGGAGATCGCATCTTCCGACGGCAATGCAGCCTCGACCGCGGTGATCGGGCCCTCAGCGTCATCGGTGGCGGAGGCCTGGCCGAGACGGATGACGGCGTCGTAGCGCTTGCGGCCGCCCGTCAGCTCCTCGCTGAACCGGGTGGCGGCTCCGACGAGGATCGGGAGGACGCCGGATGCCAGAGGGTCGAGCGTGCCGGCGTGGCCGATTCGCCGCGTGCCGGTCAGGCGCCGCATGAGGCCGACCATGTCGTGGCTGGTTGGCCCGACCGGCTTGTCGAGGTTAACGACCCCGAGCATCGGCGCGGTCGAGCTCGCGCTCGGATTCCTCCAGGACGAGGCGCGTCGCCTCCTCGAGCGGGGCGTTCACGGTGGCGCCCGCCGCGCGCGCGTGGCCGCCGCCCCCGAACGCCGAGGTGATCGCCACCGCGTCGGCGCGCGAGGAGGTGCGGACGCTCACCCGCGTCTCGCGAGGGATCGGACTCCTTGAGGAGGATCGTCACGTCGGCGCGCCTTCGTCGAGGCCAGCAGGTCGATGAACCCCTCGCTCGCCACCGGATCGGTACCCGTCTCGCGAAGCATCTCTGCGGTCATCGTCGCGTGCACGATTCGCCCGTCGTGGCGTTCTGTGGCACCGGCCAGGATCCGTCCCCACAGGGCCAGCGTGCTGAAGGGCTTGTCGGCGTAGATGGACCGATGGATCGCGGAGAGCGAGGCCCCGGCCTCGACGAGGTCCGCGGCGATGCGCAGGGTGCGCGGAGTCGCATTCGGATGCGCGAACGTGTGCGTGTCCTGCACGATCCCCGCGAGCAGCACCGTCGCGATGTCGGCGTCGATCTCGACGCCCAGGTCGGGCACGAGCAGCGCGACGATCTCGCAGGTCGCCGCCGCCTCGGCGTCCACCCATGCGATCGCGGCCTCGCTCCCGTCGTTCGACACGTGGTGGTCGACGTTCACGATCGTGGCCCGCGCCAGCCACTCGGCGCAGTCACGCGCGATGGCCCCCGTGCGCGAGGGTGGCCCGTCGGTCACGACCGCGATGTCGGGCTCGAGGGCCGGGGTCGTTCGCACCTCGCCGATGTGCGGAAGCCCGGCAAGCGCCGGCGGCACCGGATCGGCGGCGACGACCTCGACCTGCTTCCCGAGGCGCTCCGCCGCCATCCGCAGCGCGAGCGCCGAGCCGAGCGTGTCGGCATCGGGGTTCTCGTGGCAGATGATCGTGATCCGGCTGCGCCGCGGATCGCCTCGGCAACGGCCTCCCGGCTCACTCCGGACGCTCGTCGGCGATCTCGTTGAGGAGTCGCAGCACGCGGTCCCCCGCCTCGATCGAGTCATCGTGGCGGATGACCAGCTGCGGCACGTGGCGGATCGTCAGCCGCGCCACCCAGCTGGCGGCGGAGCCATGGGGCCGCATCGGTCATCGCCTTCAGCGCCGCTGTCTGCTCGTCGGGCGTGCCGAGCACGCTGACCCAGACCTTCGCCGATCCGAGGTCGCGTGCGGTCTCGACCCGCGTGATCGTCGCGAACCCGATGCGCGGGTCCTTCATCTCACGCTGGAGCAGCTGCATCAGTTCCGCCCGGATCTGGCTGTCGAGCCGATCGGTCCGCTGGCTCATCGGTCCCTAGGCCTGCTCGGCCACCATCTGGTAGCACTCGATGACGTCGCCCTCGGCGATGTCCTCGGCGTCGAGACCGATGCCGCACTCGAGGTTGGTGGCGACTTCGCGAACGTCGTCCTTGAACCGCTTCAGCGACGTGATGCGGGTATCCGCGATCAGCTCGCCTCCGCGGAAGAGCCGTGCCTGTCCTCCGCGCACGATGCGACCATCGGTGACGTACGAGCCGGCGATGTTGCCCGCTCGCCCGGCCTTGATCACCATCCGCACCTCGGCATGGCCCTCGACCTGCTCGACGAGCTTCGGCGTGAGGAGGCCGGAGAGGGCCTGGCCGAGGTCGTCGGTCAGCTTGTAGATGACGTCGTAGATCCGCACGTCGACCCCGGTCGCCTCGACCGAGCGCTGCGCGCCGGCATCGAGCTTCGGTGTTGAAGCCGATGACGACCGCGTCCGACGCCGAGGCGAGGTTGATGTCGCTCTCGTTGATGTCGCCGGCGCCCTCGCGCAGGATGTTGACCCGAACTTCGTCCGTGTTCAGCCGCTCGAGGGCGTGCCGGATCGCGCCGAGCGAGCCCTGGACGTCGGTCTTCAGCACGACCCGCAGCTCGGCGACCTCGCTGTCCTTGATCTGGGCGCTGACCTCCTCGAGCGTGCTGGCCGTCCGGCCCTCGCCGCCCGCAGCGGCGATCTCGGCCGTCTCGGCCGCGTCCCGTGCGGTCTTCTCGTCGGCGACCACGCGCAGGGTGTCGCCCGCCTCCGGAAGTCCCTGGAGACCGATGATCTCCACGGCGGTCGCCGGCTCGGCCGTCTTCACGCGCTTGCCGGCGGCGTTGTTCAGCGCTCGAACGCGGCCGTGGGTCCGTCCGACGCTCACGACGTCGCCGACCTTCAGCGTGCCGGTCTGGACGAGCACGGTCGCGACGTTGCCGCGGCCCTTGTCGACCTTCGACTCGACGATCGTGCCGATCGCGTCGCGGTCCGGGTTGGCCTTGAGGTCCTGGAGGTCGGCGACGAGCAGGACCATCTCCATCAGGTCGTCGATCCCGGTTCGCTGCTTCGCGCTGACCGCCACGGCGATGATGTCGCCGCCGTACTCCTCGATGAGCACGCCGTTGTCGGCCAGCTCCTGCTTGACCCGGTCGGGCTGGGCATCGGGCTTGTCGATCTTGTTGATGGCCACGATCATCGGCACCTGGGCGGCGCGAACGTGGTCGATCGCCTCCTTGGTCTGCGGCATGACGCCGTCGTCGGCGGCGACGACGATGATCGCGATGTCGGTCACCTGGGCGCCGCGCGCGCGCATGGCGGAGAACGCCTCGTGGCCGGGCGTGTCGAGGAAGACGATCCGCTTGCCGTTGTGGATCGACCTCGCTGGCGCCGATGTGCTGCGTGATCCCGCCGCTCTCGCCCGAGGCGACCTTCGTCTCGCGGATCGCGTCGAGCAGGCTCGTCTTGCCGTGGTCGACGTGGCCCATGACGGTCACGATCGGCGCGCGGGCGACGAGCTTGGAGGGGTCGTCATCGACCCACAGCGGGGTGCGGCCGTTCGTCTCGCTCGCCGCGCCCGGCGCCACGATCTCGTGCTCGGCTGCCTCGGCGGCCGCGGCACGCTCGGTGGCTCCGCGCTCGGTCGTCTCGAAGCCGAGCTCGCCGGCGACGAGCGACGCGGTGTCGAAGTCGATCGACTGGTTGACGGTCGCGAAGATCCCGTTCGGATCAGGACGTTGATGATCTCGGCGATGCTGACGCCGAGGATCTCGGCGAAGTCCTTGACGACCACCGGGTTCGGCAGCTCGACCGGACCGGCCGGACGGACGGGAGCGGTCTCGGTCAGGACGGCGCCCGGACGCGCGCCGGTGCGCTTGCGCTGCGGACGGGGCCCGCGGCGTTGTCGGTATCTATTTGGCGGCATCGTTTACCTCGAATGCGAGCGCGGAAGGCACGGGCTCCGCGCCGAGCGCCCGTTTGATGGCCGCCGCGGCCGTCGCTTGGTCGCGGCAGGCGGGATCGTCACAGATGTAGGTTCCCCGACCCGGCTGACGTCCGGTGTCGTCGCGGACGACCGTGCCGTCGGCCGTGCGGACCAGGCGGATCATCTCGCGCTTCCCGCGCGAGGTGCGGCAGACCGCGCAGCTGCGGGTCGGAACGTGGTCAGGTCGTCGCTTCGGCATCGGCCGGTGCCTCCGCCTCCGGCTCGAGGCCGTCGAGCCCGGCCTCCTCGCCGTCGTCTCCATGCTCGAGGTGACCGCCGCCGGCGGCGGCCGTCGCGACGCCGGCCTCCGAACGGATGTCGATCCGCCAGCCGGTCAGCTTGGCCGCGAGACGCGCGTTCTGCCCCTCCTTGCCGATGGCCAGGCTGAGCTGACGCTCCGGCACGATGACGTTCGCGATCTTGTGCTCCTCGTCGATCCGAACGCTCAGCACCTCGGCCGGGCTAAGCGCCTCGGCGACGAACCGACCGGGATCCTCGTCCCACAGCACGATGTCGACCTTCTCGCCATTCAGCTCGGCGACGATCGACTGGATTCGCGCCCCCCGCTGCCCGACCGCCGCGCCCTTGGCATCGACGCCGGTCTGGCGGCTCTCGACTGCCACCTTGGAGCGGCTCCCCGCCTCCCGGGCGATGCCGCGGATCACGACGGTCCCGTTGTAGATCTCGGGGATCTCCATCTCCATCAGGCGACGAAGGAAGCCCCGGTGCGTGCGGCTGGCGACGATCACCGGCCCGCGCGTCGTTCGCCGCACCTCCATGACGTAGACCTTGAGGTGCTGACCGATGCGGTATGTCTCGTTCGGCAGCTGCTCGGTGACCGCCAGCACGGCTTCGACGTCCTTGCCCATGTCGAGCACGACGGCCGAATCGGTCGTGCGCTGCACGTTGCCGGTCATGATCTCGCCCTCGCGGGCGGCGTACTGCTGGAAGACGACGTCCCGCTGCGCCTCGCGGAGGCGCTGCCGGTAGACCTGGCCAGCCGTCTGCGCGGCGATCCGCCCAAGCTGGGCCTGCGTCACGTTCTCGGGGATCCGGACCTTGCCGCCAACGCCGGTCGTCGGATCGATCTTCTGCGCGGCGGCCGCGGTCATCTGGAGCTCGGGATCCTCGATCTCCTGCTTCCCCGCCACGACCTCGTACTCGCGGGCGACGCTGATCTCACCGGTCTCCGGGTTGACCGTGACGACCACGTTTTCGGGGGCGTCGGCGTTGCGTCGGTAGGCGGACTCGATCGCCTGCTCCAACGTATGGATCAGGATTTCCTGGGGCACGCCCTTCTCGGCATTCAGCTGGAGCAGCGCTCCAATGAAGTCTCGATTCATGCCCCGCTCCTCGTACCCGCAGACAAACAGAGACGTGGGAGGCGAACCGACCCACGTCTCAGGCGCTCAGTTCAGTATTAATGGTTCGCAATGGCCGGTCGAACCGTGCTGAAGTATACCCGAACCCCCCTCTCAACGCCAACCGAGGGCAGGACAACGAAGAGCGCCCGGCCACGGTGGGGGGAGCACAGGGGCACGGGGCGCACCGGCCATGCTAGCCCTCGGCCGCGGTCCCGACTGTCATCAAGATGACCGAAGGTCACGAAGAGCCGGAGAGGCTGGAGTGGGTCGCCATCGATCGGAGCTCAGGTTGTGCGACCCAGGTAGAGAGTGCCCCACCCACTCGAATGTCTTGCGTCTGCCGACGCGGCGGCTATCGTCTGCGGGCATGACTCGCCGGGCCATCCATGTCGCCGTCGCCGTTCTCGTCGCGGCAGGCGGATCGGTGCTTGCCGGTCCTCAATCCGCAGCGCTCGGTGCAGTCCAGCCGCCGTCGGGCGTGCACGAGACGATCGAGAGGCCGGCGATCCGAGAGCTCGTCACCCATTCGCCACCAATCGCCATCGGCTTCGTCGGCCCCGCCCGGTTCGCGGGCGTGACGTTCAACGCAAGCGGGTCGGTGACGACCGTGCAGGAGTGGTTCGGCACGATCGGCGGGTCGACGCCTCCGCCAATGAGACGCAGCTCGTGAGCGGGCGCGAGTACGCCCACATCCTCGCAGGCCCGCTCTCCGGGCTCTGGGTGCGCGTCGATCCATCCTTCACCTTCGCCCGCGGCCAGACGCCGCCACCTCCGGCGTGCCGCTACGCCGACGTCCTCACCAGCCGGCGTTCGGCAATCAAGCACGCGATCACGCTGCTCGACACGATCTACAAGGTCGGCCCGAAGTACGCGCCGAGCGATCTGCGGGACAGTGGCAACTACGCTCTGAACGGCGGCCACCGCGTGCGATCGATCATCGGGTCGGATCTCCGGGCGATGGCGCGGGCAGCGCGCGCGGTGGGTGCGGCGATTCAGCTGGCCAGCGCATACCGCAGCTACTCGCAGCAGGCGGCGACCTTCCAGCACTGGGTGAGTGTCGGCGGCTACAGCCAGGCCCTGCTCACGAGCGCCCGAGCCGGACACTCCGAGCACCAGCTTGGCACGACGATCGACGTCACCTCCCAGGGAGGCGCCGCCCCATGGACTTACGCCGATTGGGCGGCAACCAAGGCGGGCGCGTGGATGAAGAAGCAAGCCTGGAAGTACGGCTTCGTCATGTCGTACCCGAAAGGCATGACCGCGGTCACGTGCTACTCCTATGAGCCGTGGCATTACCGATACGTCGGCAAGCCGATCGCTTCCGCGCTCCGCTCAACCGGACTCACCCTTCGCGCGACGATCTGGGCGGCCTACGGCCCGTAGCCGACGAGCCGAACGCTACGGCCGACCGCAGGCGGGGCTCTTTCGTGCTCCTAGCCGCCCGTGATCAGCCTCTGGATGTCCTGGATGCTGATCAGGATGACGAGCGCGATCAGGAGCGCGAAGCCGGTCAGGTAGATCAGGGCCTCCCGCTCGGCCGGCATCCGTCGCCGGCGCGCCGCCTCGATGAGCACGACCGCGATCCGGCCGCCGTCGAGCGGCGGGAAGGGCAGGACGTTGAGGATGGCGAGGTTGATCGAGAGGATGCCGATGAACTGGACGACGGCCAGCAGCCCGGCGTCGATGACCTCGCCGGTGATCTGGGCGATGCCGATCGGCCCGCGCGCGTCCCCGGCACCCTCGGGGTTCAGCCCCACGAGCCCGCCGATGGCGCCCGCCAGACCGCCGGGGATCTCGATCGCCGCCCGGCCGGCGGTCGTGAAGCCGACGACCACGGCATCGATCGGGTTCGTGGCCTGCGGTGGCCCCTCGCCGACGCTGTCCGCCTGCCAGCTGAAGCCGATGGCGCCCAGGCCCTGGGCCAGCTGCTCATCGGTGAGCTCGCGCGGCGTGACCGTCACCGTCATCGTCTCGCCATCGCGGATGATCGTCAGGGTGACCGGCTCGCCGGCCCGGCTCGACACGTAGGCGGTGAGGTCACGCGACTGCTCGAACGTCTGATCATCGGCCGCGGTGATCGTGTCGCCCACCTCGAGCGCGGCCTCCGCAGGACTGTCGGCCTGGATCTCCAGCACGTGAAGCGGCCCGAGGCTCAGCGGCTGCGGCATGGCTGCAGCCCACGAGAAGGCGACGCCCGCGAGGAGGAAGTTCATGGCCACGCCGGCCAGGAGCACGCCGACCCGGACCCAGATCGGTCGTCGGTTGAACGCGCCCTCCATGGCGTGGTCGATCTCGGCATCGGTGAGGCCGCTCTCGCGGAGCCGTCGGATCTCGACGTCGCCGTCCTCGCCGAGCATGCGCACGAAGCCGCCGAGGGGGATCCAGTTCAGGCTGTACCGCGTGCCGTGCCACGTGATCGACGTGATTCGCGGCGGGAAGCCGATCCCGAACTCCTCGACCGTGATCCCGGCGCGCTTGGCCGTGATGAAGTGCCCGAGCTCATGGACGAGCACGAGGACGACGAGGATGGCGACGAAGGCTCCGACGGTGCCGATGACCTCCATCAGGCGAGCGTCTCGGCCAGGGTGCTCCGGACCTCGGCGTCGAGGGCGATGATCCCCGGGAGGTCGGGCTCCTCCGGCCGCGCCCCAGCGATCGACGGCCGAGTCGATCGTTTCGGCAATCGCCGGGAAGGGAATGCGCCCCGCCAGGAAGGCCTCGACGGCGACCTCGTCGGCGGCGTTCAGGATGGCGCCGCGGTTGCCGCCGGCCTCGGCGGCGGCTCGAGTGACGGCGTAGGCGGGATAGTCCGCATCGGCCAATGGCGCGAAGTCGAGGCTGCCCCACTCGGCGGGCCCGGCGGATGCGGCCGGCGACGGCAGGCGCTCGGGGTAAGTCAGTGCGTACTGGATGGGAAGCCTCATGTCGGGCAGGCCGAGCTGGGCCTTGTACGAGCCATCGGCGAACTCGACGAGCGAGTGCACGACGCTCTGGGGATGGATGACTGCATCGATCTTAGAGTACGGGAGCCGGTACAACCATCGAGCCTCCATGACCTCGAACGCCTTGTTCACCAGGGTCGCCGAGTCGATCGTGATCTTCGGGCCCATCCGCCAGGTCGGATGCGCGAGCGCTTCCGCGGCGGTGACCGATGCGACGTCGGACGCGTCACGACCGCGGAACGGGCCGCCGCTGGCGGTCAGGACCAGACGCGCGACGTCGCCGATGCGTTCCCCGACCAGGCATTGCCAGATGGCCGAGTGCTCGCTGTCCACCGGGCGAAGGCGGTCGAGCGGGTCGCCCCCAATCTCGTCGAGCGATGACGCCACGAGATGCCCGCCGGTGACGAGCGTCTCCTTGTTCGCGAGCGCCACGCGCTTCCCCGCTCGAAGAGCCGCGAGCACCGCGGGCGAGCGCGGCCATGCCGGTCGTCGCGACGACCACCAGCTCGACTCCCTCGGCGGTCGCCAGCTCCTCGAGGCCACCGGTCGCCCAGCGCGCGGGGGCGACGTCGCCCGGCCGCTCACCCGGAGCCCACGCACGAGCCCGCGGCCACTCGTTCAGCTGCGCGGCGAACCGATCGTCCGTGTGGCCGGCCGCGAGGCCGAGGACGCTGAAGCGATCCCCGAGCGCGGTCACGACTTCCAGAGTCTGGCGCCCGATCGACCCGGTCGAGCCGAGGACGGCCAGGCCGGTCACACCACCCGCCCGGCGACCAGCAGCGCGTATCCGGCGAGCACGGGCGCCGCGAACAGGAACGAGTCGATGCGGTCGAGGATTCCGCCGTGGCCGGGCACGAGGGACCCGGAGTCCTTGCGGCCGGCCGCCCGCTTCAGCATCGACTCCGCGAGGTCGCCGGCCTGCGCGGCGATGCCGACCGCGGGGCCGATGACGAGCGGATGCCACGGCTCCAGGCCGATGAGGACCGCGCCGAGCCCAGCCGCCAGCGTCGCGAGCACGAGGCCGCCGGCAAGCCCCTCGACGGTCTTCGACGGGCTGATGTGGTCGAGCATCCTCCGCCGCCCGATCATGGATCCGGTCAGGTACGCGCCGGTGTCGTAGCCCCACACGACGAGGACGAGGGTCAACGCCCAGGCCGCCCCGGAGCCCAGGCCGAACGCCCCGACCGGCGTGTTCCACGATCCGCCCGGCGGCGCGAGGTGCGCGACCAGCACGATCGTCGGGAGCAGGAGGCCGATGTACGCGATGCCGAACGTCGTCATCGCCCAGGTCTGGAAGCCGGCCACCGGATCGCTTCGGGTGAATGCGACGACCGCGAGCAGGAGGATCGCGGCAATCAGGGTCGCGGCCACGAGGCCCGGCGGATCGAGCGCGGTGAGCAGCGCGGTGACGACTCCGCCGACGCCACCCTCGTTGGCGCTGACGAGGCCCGCCGCGGTGAGTGCGATGCCGGCCATGATCCCGAGGACCTGCGGCGGCTGATAGCCCGCCGCGTCGAGGAGGGCGACCACCTCGACGAGGGCCAGGAAGGCGACGATGCCGACCAGGAGGGACAGCCACGGCTCGCCGAGGAAGACGATCGCGAGGATCAGCGGCCCGAGCAGCAGGGCGGTGACGAGCCGCGTGCGAAGCATCCGTCAGCCCCCGAACCGGCGTTCGCGGCGCTCGTACTCCGCCAGCGCGGCGTCGAGGTCATCGGCGGTGAAATCGGGCCAGAACTTGTCGCAGAAGATGAGCTCAGCGTAGGCGGCCTGCCAGAGGAGGAAGTTGCTCGTGCGCTGGTCGCCGCCGGTCCGAATGACGAGGTCCACGTCCGGCTGGCCGGTCGTGTACAGGTGGTCGGCGAAGTGCGCCTCGTCGAGATGATTCGGGTCCACTCGTGCCGCCATCAGCGCCCGCACCGCATCCACGATCTCCGCCCGCCCCGAGTAGTTGAAGCAGATGTTGAGGGTCAGGTCCGATCCCCCGCTCGTGCGATCCTCGGCCGCCCGGATCGATCGCTGGACGTCCGACGGAGCCTCGTGCAGCCGGCCGATGACGCGGACGCGCACGCCCTCCGTGACGAGCTCGTCCGTGTACTGGCGCACGGCGCCGTCGATCAGCCCGAACAGCCCAGAGACCTCGTCGTCGGGACGAGCCCAATTCTCGGTGCTGAAGGTGTAGACGCTCAGTGTCTCGACGCCGCGATCGCGTGCGCGGCGGACGACCGGGCGAATCGCCTCGATGCCCTGGACGTGCCCGGCAAGGACGGGAAGGCCGCGCTCGCGCGCCCAGCGACGGTTACCGTCGGCGATGATCGCCACGTGGCGAGGTCGGCCGGGCTCCGCCACCGGTCAGACCTCCAGGATCTCTGTTTCCTTGCGGTCGGCGCGCGAGTCGATGGCCTCGATGTGCCGGTCGGTCAGCTTCTGGAGGTTCTCGAGCTCACGCCGCTCCTCGTCCTCGCCGAGGTCGCCGTCGCGGAGGGCCTTCTTGAGGGCGTCGGCGGCTTCTCGGCGATGGTTGCGGACCTCGACGCGGGCGTCTTCGGTCCGCCGGTGCACCTGCTTCACCATGTCCCGCCTCCGCTCCTCGGTGAGCGGCGGCACGTTCAGCCTCACGACGGTGCCATCGACGTTCGGCACCAGGCCGATGTCGCTCTTCGTGATCGCCTTCTCGATTGCCGACAGGACGGATCGGTCCCACGGCTGGATGACGATGAGGTGCGGATCCGGCGTGCTGATGCCGGCCACCTGGTTCAGCGGCGTCTGCGTCCCGTAGTAGTCGACGGTGATCCGCTCGACCATGCCGGTCGAGGCACGGCCCGTCCGGATCGTGGCGAAGTCGCGCTCCATGGCCTCGATGGCGCGGAGCATCTTCGGCTCGACCGCCGTCAGCGCCTCGTGCGTCATCGGGATTCCTCTCCTGCGATCAGCGTACCGATACGCTCGCCGCGGACCGCCCGCGCGATGTTCCCCGGAACGGTCATGTCGAACACGACGATCGGCATGTCGTTGTCCATCGCCAGGCTGACGGCGGTCGCGTCGAGCGCCTGGAGCCGATTGCTCAGCAGCTCGGTGTAGCCGATGCGGCTGTAGCGCTGCGCCTCCGGGTGCGTCTCCGGGTCGGCATCGTACACCCCGTCCACGCGGGTGGCCTTGAGGATGACTTCCGCGTGGACCTCGACGGCGCGGAGGGTCGCGGCCGTGTCCGTCGTGAAGTACGGGTTGCCGGTTCCGGCCACCATCACGACCACGCGGCCCTTCTCGAGATGGCGCACGGCGCGCCTTCGAATGTACGGCTCGCAGATCTCGTTCATCGCGATCGCGCTCATCACGCGCGTCGGCTGGCCGAGCTGCTCGAGCGCGTCCTGCAGGGCGAGCCCGTTCATGACGGTCGCCAGCATCCCCATGTAGTCGCCGGTCGCACGGTCCATTCCCTCCGCGCTGGCGGCCAGGCCGCGGAAGATGTTGCCGCCGCCGACCACGATCGCGGCCTCGATCCCCTCGGACACCGCGCCGGCCACCTCCCGAGCGATCTCGCGCACGACGCCGGGATCGATCCCGTACTCGTGATCGCCGAGCAACGCCTCGCCGGACAGCTTCAAGAGCACCCGGCGCGTGGGCGTCGTCGCCGTTGCGGCGGCCGCATCGGTCATGGGCTCAGGGAGCCTCGTCTGCTTCGGCTTCGGCCGGCGTGGACTCCCCGACCGCCATGCGTGCGAAGCGCGCCACCTTGATGTTCTCGCCGAGCAGCGCGACCTTCTCGGTGATCAGGTCGCCGACCGTCTGGTCGGTATCGCGGTACGGCTGATCCAGGAGGGCGACTCCCGGCGACTCGAACCACTTGTTGAGCCGGCCCTCGACGATCATCGGCAGCCGATCGGCGGGGCGCCCCTCGCGCTCGGCATCGACGGTGAACAGACGCTTCTGCTCCTCGACGAGATCGGCGGGAATGTCATCCCGACTGATCCATCGCGGCTCCAGGGCGGCGACGTGCATCGCGATCGCCTGCGCGAGCTTCTGGAAGTCGTCGGTGCGAGCCACGAAGTCCGTCTCGCAGTTCAGCTCGACGAGGACGCCGAGGCGCGAGCCGTGGTGGATGTAGCTCGCGATCACCCCCTCGCGGACCTCCCGACCCGCCTTCTTCGCGGCCGTCGAAAGGCCCTTCTCGCGCAGCCAGAGCACCGCGGCGTCGAAGTCGCCTCCGGACTCCTCCAGCGCGCGCTTGCAATCCATGATGCCGGCCCCGGTCATCTCACGGAGCCGCTTCACGTCCTCTGGCTTGATCATCAATGTGTTGGTCATGGTCCTTCCTGGCGCGCCTAGTGGGCGGCCTCCTTGGCATGCTGGTCGATCAACCGCTCGTGCTCCCGATCCGGGTCGTGCTCCGGCTCGCCCTCGTCGATGTTCGCGGCGCGGCGCGCGCGGGCTCGTCGCTCTTCCTCTTCATCGTCCTCCGGCTCGGGCTCGAAGACGAGCGCCTCGCCCGAGGCCAGGGCGGCCGTGTAGTCGGCCTCGGAGGTGAGCGTCGAGTCGTCGACTGGCGGGAGCGCCTCGGCCTGCTCGAACTCCTCGTCGAGGCGTGCCTGGCGCTCCTGCTGCGCCGTCGAGGCCGCGTCTGCGATCAGGCCGCAGATGAGACGGACCGAGCGGATCGCGTCGTCGTTGGCGGGGATGACCCAATCGATGAGGTCCGGGTCGCAGTTCGTGTCGGTCATCGCGACGATCGGGATCTCGAGGCGGCGGGCCTCGGCGACGGCGATCGCCTCGCGGTGCGGGTCGACGATGAAGACCGCTCCGGGCAGCCGGCGCATCTTGCGGATCCCGCCGAGGGCCGAGTCGAGCTTGTTGATCTCCTCGGTCAGCTTCGAGGCCTCCTTCTTCGTGAGGCGCTCGAACTCGCCGGCGTCGCGTCGGGCCTCGAGGGCCTCGAGGCGCTGGATGCGGCGCTTGATCGTCGTGAAGTTGGTGAGCATCCCGCCCAGCCAACGCGTATTGACGTAATGCTGGCCCGAGCGCTGGGCGGCCTCGGCCAACGCCTCCTGCGCCTGCTTCTTCGTGCCGACGAAGAGGACGCTGTCACCGCGCCGCACCGTCTCTCGAATGAATTCGAGGGCAGCGTCGAGGCGGCTGACCGTCTGGGCCAGGTCGATGATGTGGATCCCGTTGCGCTCGGCGAAGATGTACTCGCGCATCTTCGGATTCCAGCGCCGGGTCTGGTGCCCGAAGTGGACGCCCGCTTCGAGCAGCTGCTTCATGCTGGTGGCAGCCACGTGTGAACCTCCGGTTGTTCCTCCGCCCGGCATCGGCTCCCCGGTCGACCCTCGTGATACATCGAGGGCACCGCCGACCAGCGGGATCCACCAGGCGTGTGAGATGGGACAGCGCTCGCGGGCTCGCGAGCCGTCCGACTATAGCCGGTTTCGCCCTTCGACACCAACGGCGGTAGTGCTCCCCAGAGCGCAACCAACGACACCGATCCGCACCGAACGGTACGGAAGTACCCCCGAGGTCCCCCATGCGTACCTTGACCCACCGCAGGGCACTCCTAGCATCGGCCCGCGTCCGATTGCACCGCCTGGAGGTCCGATCCATTGCGAGCCCAACGCCTGGCTCTGCTCGGAGGCATCGCCGTCGCGATCGCCCTCACACCCGCGCTCGCCGCGACCGTCGTCGCGGCCGGTCCGACCGTCGTCGTGCAGCCCGGTGACACGCTCACTGGCATTGCCCGCCGTCACAGCCTCTCGATCAGCCGGCTGGTCGAGCTCAATGACCTGGCCGATCCGAACCGCATCTTCGCCGGGCAGCGACTCCGGGTCGCCGCTGGCGGCTCGCGAACGCCGGCGCCGCGCACAGACGTCCACGCGTCGCACCGTGCACGTCGTCACGCAGCGGATCGACGCTGTGGGGCATTGCCGCGCACTACGGCGTCAGCGTCGGGTCCATCGCGGCGGCCAACCACCTCGCGAATCCAAGCCTGATCTTCGCGGGCCAGCGGCTCGCGATCCCCGGCGCCCCGGCGCACCGGCGCTCCCGGCCCCACGCGAATGCCGGCGGTGGTGCCTCGGCACCGCGGCGGGCGGCGTCGGTCGTGCACGTCGTCAGTCCCGGATCGACGCTGTGGGGCATTGCCGCGCACTACAGCGTGAGCGTTGGATCCATCGCCGCGGCCAACCATCTCGCCGATCCGAGCCGGATCTTCCCCGGCCAGCGCCTTCTCATTCCCGGTGGTAAGCGCGCCGACCAACACCGCGGCACCCAGGGCGAGGATGTCATCGCCGATGGCCCGCATCGTCGCCGAGCGGGACGCCGGTTCGCCGCATCATCGTGCGCGAGGCTCATCGCTACAGCGTCCCGCGGGCGTTCGCGCTGGCGGTGGCATGGCAGGAATCAGGATGGCAGCAGGGCGTCGTGAGCTACGCCGGCGCGGTCGGCGTCATGCAGCTGATGCCCGCGACCGCCGAGTGGGTCGGCGAGACGATGCTTCGGCCGGCGCGTGGCCATCCACGAGGCGCAGAGCAACATCGCCGCCGGCGTGCGGCTGCTCGGCCACTATCTCCACCGGTACGGCGGGAATCGTGACCTCGTCCTCGCCGCGTACTACCAGGGCCAGCGGGCCGTCGATCGCCACGGCATCTATCCCGTCAGCCGCCCGTACATCGCCTCGATCCGGCGCCTCGAGCAGCTCTTCGGCGGCTGACCTCTAGCCGATCCCCGGGAATCCGAGCCAGGCGCCAGCAGCCGGCTCTCCCGGCGGGCTCGACGGTCACGAGGTCGATGCGCAGGGCGCGATGCCCGTGACGCCCGTTCGGTGGCGATGGCCGCCAGGGTCCGTCCGAGCCGCAGCCACGCGCCGCCGATCGACGGTCTGCGCGGCTTCGCCCGTCCTTCGCGTTCGGCGGGCGCGGACCTCGATCGCGACGAGGGTGCGCCTCGGGGTCGATCGCCACGATGTCGACTTCTCCGCCCGCTCGGCGAGCGAGCGCGGCGCTCCACGATGCGCCAACCGGCGCCGATCAGCCAGCGCGGCGACCGCCTCCTCCGCGGCGAGGCCGAGATCGTGGCGCGGGTCGCCCATCGACCGATGATGGCCGACTGCCGCTTACCGGCGGCTTACGTCCCGGGATCGCGAGCTCAGGCGGATGCCAGGGCGACCTCGAGCTCGTCGGCCTCGAGCTCATCGAGCTCATCGAGGGCATCGGATGCGGTGAAGTCGAGCTCCATCTGCTCGCCGAGCTCCACGGCGCGGATCCGGGCGAACGATCGACGGTGGAACGCCGTGATCCCGTGCTCCTCGATCCCCCGCCGATGGTCGAGCGTCGCGTAGCCGGCGTTGTGCTCCCAGCCGTAGTACGGGTACCGCGAGGCGAGCCGGTCCATCAGCCGGTCGCGGATGACCTTGGCGATGATCGACGCAGCGGCAATCGAGTAGCACTTCGCGTCGCCGCGAACGATCGCCGTGTAGGCGCCGACGTGCTCCTGAAAGCCGTACACGCGAAGCCCGTCGATCAGGACGTGCTCGCGCTCCGCGACCCGGCAGATCGCGCGGCGCATGGCGAGATTCGTCGCATGGTAGATGTTGATCCGGTCGATCTCGGCAACGCTCGCCGCGCCGATGCCGACCGCCATCGCGCGGCGGCGGATGTACGGGAAGAGGCGCTCGCGCTGGGCGCGCGACAGCATCTTCGAGTCGCGAACTCCAGGGACGCGGCGGGCGTACGGCGGCCAGGCCACGGCGGCAGCCACCACGGGTCCGCTCAGGGAGGCGACACCGACCGCATCGGCGCCGACGATCACGGTGCGTCCGGCCTGCCAGTGCTCGCGTTCGACACGCGTCGAAGGCCGCATCACGCGCTGCGATCGACGGTGGCCGGGCATGCCCCCAGTCTATGCCGCCGCTTGGGCGGCGGGCGGGTCAGTTGGCGCGGCGCTCGCGCAGGGTGGCGGACTTGCCGACCCGATCGCGGAGGAAGTAGAGCTGGGCGCGGCGGGCGACCCCGTGGCGGACGACCTCGATCTTGTCGATCCGCGGCGCATGGACCATGAACGTCCGCTCCACGCCGACGCCGCTGGCGATGCGGCGGACGGTGATCGCCTTGTTCAGCCCGCCGCCACGCATCCGCATGACGGTGCCCTCGAAGACCTGGATCCGCTCGCGGGTGCCCTCGACCACCTTGACCGACACGCGGACGGTATCGCCAGGGGCGATCTCCGGCACGTCGGTCCGGAGCTGTTCGCGCTCGAGCTCCTTGATGGCGTTCATCGGGAGCGACCTCGTTCTCGCGGCTGGCGCCGCGGCTCATCGGTGTGACATGCGAACGCGACCGCTCTGCGCGGCCGCGACGGGCCGGAGTATAGCAGCGGCCCCCGAATCGCGGCAAGGCAGGGCTAGCCATCGTCGGAGCGGAGCTCGTCGAGGATCGCCCGATCCGCATCGGTCAGCGGGGCCGAGTCGAGGAGGTCCGGCCGCCGCTCGAGGGTGCGGCGCAGCGCCTCGCGACGGCGCCAGCGGTCCACCTCGCCGTGATTGCCGCCGAGCAGGACCGGCGGGACGTCGAGATCGCGGAATTGCTCGGGGCGCGTGTACTGCGGGTGCTCGAGAACGCCGGCCGCGAAGGAGTCGCCTTCATGCGACGCCTCCTGGATCGTGCCGGGCAGGAGCCGCACGACCGCGTCGATCAGAACGAGGGCGGGCAGCTCGCCGCCGGTGAGGACGTAGTCGCCGATGCTCACCTCGCGGTCGACCACGGTCCGCACGCGGTCGTCGATCCCCTCGTAGCGGCCGCAGACCAGCGCGAGGTGCTCCAGCTGCGCGAGGTCGCGCGCCAGCGCATCGGTCAGGCGCTCGCCGGCCGGGTCGAGCAGGATGACCTCGGCGCCCGCGGCGCGCAGCGGCTCGATGGCCGCGAAGAGCGGCTCGGGGCGCATGACCATCCCGGCACCCCCACCGTATGGATCGTCATCGACCGATCGGTGACGGCCGAGGCCGTGCTCGCGGAGGTCGTGGATCCCGTACTCGACGATCCCGTGCTCGGCCGCTCGACCGATGATCGACGTTCGCAGGGGGACGTCGAAGAGCTCGGGGAAGATCGTGACGACGTCGATCCGCATCGGTCAGCGGACCTCCTCTGCATCGTCAGGGCCGACCACCATGACCCCCGCCTCGAGGTCGATGCGCTCAACGGCACCGCGCAGCGCGGGAACGAGCCGCTCCCCTGCCGGGCCGACGACGCGATAGACCTCGTTGCCGCCCGCTCGAAAGACCTCGACGAGCTCGCCGATCGTCTGGCCGTCGGGACCCTCCACCCGCAGCCCGACGAGGTCGTCCCAGTAGTAGGTGCCGGCGTCCAGCTCGCGGCTCGGCACCTCAAGGTACCGACCGGCGAGGGCCTCAGCCCCCTCGCGGCTGTCGATCCCGTCGAGGTGGATCACGAGCACACGGCCCCCGCGCTCGACATGGTCAATGCGGCGGGGCGCGGCGTCGCCCTCAGGCCAGACCTCGGCATCCGGCGCCAGGCGCTCGGGCCAGTCGGTGAGGACCTCGACGCGAATCCCGCCCTTCAGGCCCTTTGCGCCGAGAACGCGCGCGACGGCGCGGCGGTCACTCGGCGTCGGAGACGATCTCGAGCTCGACGTGGCGACCGTCCCGGGCGGCCATCACCCGCAGGAGGCTACGCAGTGCGTTGGCGATGCGCCCATCGCGGCCGATGACCCGACCCATGTCCTCCTGGTCGACGCTGAGCGTGAGGAGCGTCTCGTCGCCCTCGTCCTCCACCTCGACCTCGACCGCATCGGGCTTGTCGACGAGCGACTTCGCGACGTATTCGAGGAACTCTTTCACGACTTCGTCCGCCTTCTCGGCCGCCGGTTCGGCGGCCGGCTCATCTGCGGTTCCCGCCTCGCTCTCGGGAGCCTCGGCGACCGCTTCTTCCGCGGATGGCTCTTCGGACGCCGGGGCCTCGGCGGCGGCAGCCTCATCCGGGACCTCCGCTGCGCTGTCCTCTGCGGGGGCCTCGGCCGGAGTCTCGTCGGCGGGAGCGGCCTCGACCGCTGCCTCCGTCGCGGCCGGCGTTTCCTCGGCGGGCGCCTCGGCCGGGGCCTCCTCGGTCGCGCGGTGCGGCGGCCTTGGCTGCAGCCTTGCGCGAGGGCTTGGCGCTGGCGGCCCGAGTCGCGCGCTTCGGCGCGGGTGCATCGGCGCCGGCCTTCGCCGTCGCCTCCGCCTGGCGCATCAGCCGCACGACGGCGTCGGATGGCTGGGCGCCCTTGCCGATCCAGTCATTGATCTTGTCGGTCTCGAGCCGCACCGTGGCGGGCTCGGTGAGCGGGTCGTAGAAGCCAAGGATCTCGAGCGCACGCCCGTCGCGCGAGCGGCGCTTGTCGATGGCGATCACGCGATACGAGGGCCGCTTCGTGGCCCCCACGCGCGTCAGCCGGATTGCAACTGCCAAGTGGTTCGTACCTCAGGTGTGAGTTTGCAGAACGTTGAATCGGCTCGCGGCTATTCCACCGTGAGCACGGCGCGGAATTCGATCTGGTTGGGCTCGGTCGGGACGGTGAGCGCGAAGGACCCGAGCCCGGACAGGATATCGCGTGCGTCGTCAGGAAGCTCGACGAGCAGGCTCAGCAGCCCGCCGACCGTCCCGACGTCGACGAAGACTTCGGTCCCCGCCCGCACGCCCGCGACGTCGAACGCCTGCTCGTAGGCGCTCGTCCCGTCGAGGGTGAGTCCGGTGCTGCGCGACTCGGCAACTGCCGCAACGTCCGGTGTGCTCAAGCCGATCACAACGACGCCGTCGACCACACCGAACGCCACCTCGCCGGTGTCCGGGATCGCGATCGTCGTGATGTCGATCCCGTCGAGCGTCTCGGTCGAGCTGTTGCCGCCGCTGGAGCCGATCCGATCCGCGATCCGTCCGAGGACGCCGACGGCGGCATCCGAATCGGACGGACGGAGCAGGAGCTGGCCCGTCGGCATGCCGTCCGCACCGATGCCGCCGATCGCGAGTGCGGTCTCGCCGTCGAGGAGCGGCAGCACGTCGGCGTCGAGGTCGACGCCGAACGCGAATGCGGCCAGCGCCCGGAGCGTGTCGAGGGCGCTCGTGACTTCCTCGCCCTCTGGCACGTCGCCGGCGACCGCGAGGCCGGCTTCGAGCGCGCTGCGCAGGCCGAAGACGGTGATCTCGGCCACCGTCCGTTCCGGCATCCAGCCCGAGAGCGTGCCCTGCTCCGCCGCCGTCGGTGCGGCCGATGGATCGGCGCCCGAGCCAGCCGAGAGCGGCGCGCTGCCGCTCAGCTTCAGTCCATCGGGCTCCGCGACGAGGACGGCGCTGGCGGTCGTGATGCTCCCGAGGTCGGCGGCCGCGCCGGACGCCTCCGCCAGGCCGGCGAGATCGACGTAGAACGAGGCCAGGTAATCGTTCGGCTGCTCGTCCATCGCGTCGGTGAAGGCCGCCTGGGCGGCGAGCGAGTCGCCACCTCCACTCGTGTCGACCACGGCGTGAACCGCATCGGCCCCGTTGCCGACGACGAGCATCCCATCGACGACCGCATACGCCGTCCCGTCGGCGACCTGCAGCTCCAGGCCCTCGTACGTCTCGGTCGTGAACGAGAGGCCCTGGTCCGCGGTGATCGCGGCGATCGAGGAGAGGGCGGCGTCCGGGTCGCTGACGTCGGCGAGGATCACGGTGGAGGCCTGCGTCGGGTCGGCACCGTTCGGCCAGGCGGCGAGGGCGATCTGGTCACCGAGCCATGGCTGGACGTCCGCGCGGTAGTCGATGCCGGTGGTGGCCAGCAGGTTCTGGACGACCTGGTCGACCTTCTCGTCAAGCGCGGCTTCGTCGGCGAATCCCGGCAAGCGGCCGATGAGCCCGGAGAGGTTCGCCTGCTGGCCGGTGGACGGCTGGAGGTAGACGCTGGCGTAGGCGACGGTGGTGGCCGGCGCGAGCGTGGCTGCCCGGTCTCCCACTCCGGCGAAGAGGAAGAGGTAGCCGGCGACGACCGCGATCGCGACGAGGCCGATCAGGGTGACCGAGGCAATGACGAGGCGATGCATTCGCGGATCAGCGACCGAGCAGCGCGCCGAGGCCGCCGCCGAGACGCGGCATCTTGCCGCCCGAGACCATCTTCATCATCTTCTGCATCTCGGCGAACTGCTTGAGCAGCCGGTTGACCTCCGCGGTCGATGTCCCGCTGCCGAGCGCGATGCGCCGGCGGCGGCTGGCCTTGATGAGCTCGGGCCGTTTGCGCTCCTCCGGGGTCATCGAGTCGATGATCGCCTCGATCCGCGTCATCTGGCCCGAGTCGACGGCCTCCTGCGCGGCGCCGGCCATGTCGCCCGCGCCGGGGATGAGACCGACCAGCTGGCCGATCGGTCCCATCTTCTTGATCTGGTTGAGCTGGCTGCGGAAGTCCTCGAGCGTGAAGCGGTTCTCCATCATCCGCTGCGCCGTCCGCTCGGCCTCTTCCTGGTCGACCGTCTCCTGCACGCGCTCGACGAGGCTGACGATGTCGCCCATGCCCAGGATGCGCTGCGCGAGCCGGTCGGGGTGGAACGGCTCCAGTCCGTCGGTGCGCTCACCGGTCCCGAGGAAGCTGATCGGGAGGCCGGTCGCGGCTCGAATACTGAGCGCCGCGCCGCCGCGCGCATCTCCGTCCATCTTCGTCAGCACGAGCCCCGTGACCGGCAGCTTGGCGTGGAACGCCTCCGCGACCCGGACGGACTCCTGGCCGGTCATCGCGTCGACGACGAGCAACGTCTCGGCGGGCGTCACGACGCCGGAAATCCTGACGACCTCCTCCATCATCGCGTCGTCGACGTGGAGGCGGCCGGCCGTGTCGAGGATCATGACGTCGACACCGCGGGCCTTCGCCGCTTCCAGCCCGGAGCGCGCCACCTCGAGTGCCGGCGTGCCGACCGGGCGGGTGTGGACCTCCACGCCGATCTGGTCGCCGAGCTGGACGAGCTGGTCGACCGCCGCCGGCCGATAGACGTCGGCGGCCACGAGAAGCGGGCGTTTCCCGTCCTTGCGGAGGCGGACCGCGAGCTTCGCGGCAGTCGTCGTCTTTCCCGAGCCCTGGAGGCCGACGAGCATCAGCACCGACGGCTTCGCCTCGAGCCTGAGCCGATGGCGCTCCCCGCCGAGGACCGCGACGAGCTCGTCGTGGACGATCTTGACGATCTGCTGGCCGGGGTTGACCCCGCCGATCACGTCGGCCCCGATCGCACGCTCGCGGACGTGCGCGACGAAGTCCTTGACGACCTTGAAGTTGACGTCCGCCTCGAGCAGGGCGAGGCGGATCTCGCGCAGCGACTCGTCGAGGTCGGCCTCGGTGATGCGCGCCTTGCCGCGAAGGCGCTGCGTGACCGCCTGGAGGCGCGCGGACAGAGATTCGAACATGGAAGGACCGATACGGGGACTCAGGACCGGCGCGGAGGCGCCGGCAAACGGCTGCCCATTCTAGGGGCGGCCGTGTCGGGCGGCAACGAGGCTACTCCGCGAAGAGCCACTCGACGTACGCCTCGGGGTCGAATGGGGCCAGCGCATCGATCTCCTCGCCGACCCCGGCGAAGAGGATCGGCACGCCGAGCCGCTCGGCCGCCGCCAGCGCGACGCCGCCCTTGGCGCTGCCGTCGAGCTTCGTCAGCACGATGCCCGTGACCCCCGCCTCGCGGCTGAAGGCCTCGGCCTGGACGAGCCCGTTCTGGCCGGTCGTCGCATCGAGCACGAGGAGGACGTGCCGTGGCTGGCCGGGCAGGCGCCGTTCGATGACTCGTCGGATCTTCGCCAGCTCGTCCATCAGCTGCTGCTTGTTCTGGAGCCGCCCCGCCGTGTCGACGAGGACCGCGTCGAGGCCACGCGACTCCGCAGCGGCCACCGCATCGAACGCCACGGCGCCCGGGTCGGCGCCGGCGCGCTGTGCGATGACCGGCACCCCGAGCTGCTCGCCCCAGATCCGGAGCTGCTCGATCGCTGCCGCGCGGAACGTATCGGCCGCCGCCAGCGCCAAGGTCTTGCCGTCGGCGAGCAGCCGGTGGGCGAGCTTGGCGATCGTGGTCGTCTTGCCGGTCCCGTTGACGCCGACGAAGAGGATGACCGACGGCGCATCGCCGAGCTCGAAGGCGCCGGAGCCCACGCGCGCAAGGCGGTCACGGATCTCGGTCGCCAGCGCCCGACGGGCGTCCTCGCCGCTGTGGCCGCCATCGGCGCGAAAGCGCTCGCGGGCGGCGTCCACCAGCTCGAGCGTCGTCGTCGCCCCGACGTCTGCGGCGATCAGCGCTTCCTCCACCTCGTCCCACGTGGCCTCGGTGGCGGGTGCGCCGCCACCGAGGATCGAGCGGAGTCGAGCACCGATGCCCGACGGCGTGGCGCGAAGCCCCATCCCTCGTGGCTCTCGCCGCGGTCGGGCGACCGTCGCCGGCGGCAGCGGCGGATCGACGGCCGCGGGAGCCTCCGGCTCCGGTGGGTCGCGACGGCGACGGAACACCTACGCGCCGACCTCGACCGGCACGTCCGCCAGGCGCAGGGAGAGGACGCGGCTGACGGCGGCATCGGTCATGGTCACGCCGTAGATCGTATCGGCCACCTCGATCGTCGCTCGGTTGTGGGTGATGACGACGAAGTCGATCGACTCCGACAGCTTGCGCAGGGCCGCGGCGAACCGGCCGATGTTGGCCTCGTCGAGGGCGGCGTCGACCTCGTCGAGGATGCAGAACGGCACCGGGTTCACGGTCAGCATCGCGAAGAGCAGTGCGACGCCGGTCAGCGCTCGCTCCCCGCCCGAGAGCATCGCGAGACGCTGCAGCCGCTTGCCGGGCGGCCGGACGACGATCTCGATGCCGCCGGCCGCGTCGCCATCGGCGTCGTCCGCGCGCTGGAGCGAGGCCGAGCCGCCGGCAAAGAGCAGGCGGCAGAACTCGTCGAACTTCTCGCCGATCGCGCGGAAGGCGGCGTCGAACTGCTCCTCGATCTCGGCGTCGAGCCGCGCGATCAGCTCTTCCGTGGACCCGATCGCGCCGCGCAGGTCGGCGTCCTGGCCACTCATCTCATCGAGCCGCGCCGCCACCTCCCGGTGCTCCTCCACGGCGAAGGGGTTGACCGAGCCGATCTGGGCGAGCGTCCGCCGCACGCGTCGGACCTCCTGCTCGAGCGCTTCGTCGTCGAGGGCCTCGATCTCGTCGCGCGGCGCCTCGGCCGTCGTCTCCGGGAGGCCGTCCATGGCCAGCTCGCGCTCGCGCGCCAGGGCGGCCAGCGCCTCGTCCCGACGTGAGGCCTCGATGGCGGTGGCCTGCGCCTCCCGCTCGAGCTCCCCGAGGCGGGCACCTCCCCCGCCCTGGTTGCCCTCCAGCTCGAGCAGCTCGGAGCGTCGGGCGGATCGCTCCGCCTCCGCGCGCTCCTGTGCCGCCGACGCTTCAGCGTCCGCGGCGCGTGTCGTGGTGGCCGCCGCGGCGAGGTCCTCGCGCTCCGCCTCGAGCCGTTCGACGTCCGCACGCCGATCCGGCAGCGCGGCCGTCAGCTGCGCCACGCGGGCTTCGCGCACCAACCGCTGCTGGCGCCGGCTCGAGACCCGCGTTTCGAGGCCTTCCGCCTCGCCACGCGTCGCATTCCACGCCTCCCGCGCGGTATCCCGAAGGCGCGCGCGCTCGTCGCGCTCGGTCCGGGCGCGGTCCGCGATCTCCTGGAGCTCGGTGAGGCGGCCGAGCGTCACTGGCTCGAGGTCCGTAGCCGCGACCGGCTCCTGCCCGAGCTCCGCCTCGAGCTGGGTGAGGCGCTCGGTCAGCCTCGACAGCGTGGTCTCCGCCGAGTCGGAATCCGCACGAAGGCGACGCAGGGCAGTGTCGGCGTCTTCGCTTGCCTCGCGCGCCGCGAGGTGCGAGTCCCGGGCGGCGCGCAGGCGCTCCGTGGCGGCATGAGCGTTCGCCTGGGCGGAACTCGATTCGTCGGCCATCAGGCCAACGGCCGACGCCAGCTCGCGCCGGCGCGCGTGGGCTCGAGCCGATGCCCCGCCGGGCGGATCGGCGCGGCCGCGCAGGACGATCACGCCGCGGCCATCCGCCAGGTCCCCCTCGGGCGTGACGGCACTCCAGCCCGGCGGCAGGCCCTGCCAGCCGTCGAGCAGCGCGCCGACGTCCCGCGCGACGACGGTCCGTTGGAACGCGAGCGGCGCCCCTTCGCCCGCCCCGGTCCAGTCGGCAAGGGTGCGTTCGGCACCGACTGCGTCGAGCGCCGTGCGCCGGCCGTCGTCGCCGTTCGCGGAGGTGCCCGCCAGGAGCCGAGCCGCGCCGCGGGCGCCGCCGAGCTCTCCGCGCGGGTCGTCTTCCGGTCCAGAGCAGCGCGCCCTCCAGCTCGCCCCCGACGACCGCCTCGACCGCGGCCCAGGAGTCTTCCGGGGCGTCGATCGTGTCGAGCAGGCTCGACCAGCCGGCCGCCGCCAGCCGCCGCCCCAGGCGCGTCTCGGAATCGTGCGGTTCCTCGGCCGCCGCCAGCTCGGCGCGGGTCGCGCGCAGCCGTTCGGTGATCTCCACGGCGGCCTGCCGCGCGGTGTCGGCCGCCGCCTGCGCCGCATCGCGCTCCGCCTCGGCTGCGTCCAGGGCGGCGCTCGCAGCCGTCGCACGGGCCTCCGATTCGCTCAGCGCGGACCGGGCCGCGGACAGGGCGCCTCGAGCCTCATCGGTCGCCGCCAGCTGCCGAGCGTGCTCGGCGCTGGCCTCGTCGTATCGGGCCTTGCGTCGCGCAGACTCCTCGGACTCGCGGGCCGCGGCGGCGATCCGGTCGCTTTCCCGCGCCCGTAGCTCCGACACGGCGTCCTCGGCGGCGAGCAGGGCCTCGTCCGCCGACGCGAGGTCGGCGACGGCGGCGCGCCACCCCTCCTCGGCCTCCCTCGCCCGCTGGATCGCGGGCGCGACCTCCGCGACAGCCTCTTCGTCCGTGCTGTCGAGCTCGCGTTGCGCCTCCGCCAGCTCGGCCGTTTCACGCTCGAGCGCGGCAACCAGCTCCCGAAGCCGCCCGTCGAGCGCCTCGAGCCGGCCCTCGGCTCGAATGACGTCCTCGCGCGTCGACTCCCGGGCGTGGCCGGCCTCGCGCGCCGCCTCCTCCGCGGCCCAGTAGCGCTCCTCCGCGGCCCGGACTGCGGCGCGCCCGGCGTCCTGCGTTTCGCGGAACGCGTCCAGTGCCGCCTCGGCTGCAGCTGCGGCGCGGCGCGCCTCCCCGAGCGACGCACGAGCCGCCTGCTCGCGTCGTCGGTGAGATGCCATCACCAGGGCGCGCGCACGCGCGCCAAGCTCGTCGTGCTGCTGCTGGTGCTCGGCCTGGAGGGCCAGCCGCCGCACCTGCGGCTTCAGCTCCGCGATCAGGTCGCTGACCCGGGTGAGATTGTCGCGGGACTTCCCGAGCCGGACGGATGCCTCGTTGCGGCGGACCTGGAGGCCCTTCACGCCGGCGGCCTCCTCGAACAGCTGGCGACGTTCCTCGGGGCGCAACGAGAGCGCCGCATCCACCGTCCCCTGCCCCACGACCACCAGCTCGTTCGCCCCCAGCCGGCCCTCGCCGAGGAGCCCGACGACGTCGCGCAGGCGCGCCCGGGCACCGTTGATCAGGTACTCGCCCTCACCGGACCGATACGCGCGGCGACCGATGGAGACCTCCGCGAAGTCGATCGGCAGCCAGCCGTCGCCGTTGTCGAGGGTCAGGATCGCCTCGGCCATGCCCAGGCCCTTGCGCTGCTCGGATCCGGCAAAGATGACGTCGTCGGCGCGACGGGTGCGGAGCGATCGGTTTGACTGCTCCCCCAGCACCCAGCGGACCGCATCGGCCATGTTGCTCTTGCCCGATCCGTTCGGGCCGATCACCGCGTTGACGCCCGGCTCGAAGACGAACCGCGTCGGATCGGCAAAGGACTTGAAGCCGTGGAGCCGAAGCTCCTTCAGGCGGCTCATGAGGCCCGAATCGGTCCGGCGTTGAGCGTTTCGAGCGCCGCTCCGGCGGCCTGCTCCTCGGCGCGCTGACGGCTCGACCCGGAGCCGGCACCCAGGCTCTGCCCGCCGAGCGTGACGACGACGCGGAAGTGCTGCTCGTGCGGCGGCCCGCTGGTGCCGGCGATCTGGTAGACCGGCTTCGTTCCGTGGTGGCGCTGGGTCCACTCCTGGAGCCGCGACTTCGCCGACTTCGGTGGCCCCTGGATCTCGGCGAGGGCATCGAGCTGAGGCACGAAGAGCGATGCCAGGACCCGCTCGGTCCGGTCTGGACCCTCGCTCAGCGAGAGCGCGCCCGCCATCGCCTCGAAGGCCGCGGCAAGGACCGAGGGCCGCGTGGCGCCTCCCGCCTCGGACTCCCCGCGGCCGAGCCGCAGGTATCGGTCGATGCCGATCTCGAGGGCCAGCGCGGCCAGCGCGTCGCGGTTCACGAGGGCGGCGCGGCGCGCGGTGAGGAAGCCCTCGTCCTCGTCGGGATAGCGGTCGTACAGGAGGCGGCTGACGGTCAGGCCGATGACGGCGTCGCCATAGAACTCCAGGCGCTCGTTGTGGCCGGAAACGGCGGTCGGGTTCTCGTTGTGGAAGGAGCTGTGGACGAACGCCTGGCGGATCAGCTCCGGATCCGTCGGATCGATGCCGAGGCGCTCGGCGAGCTCGTCCAGCGGAGGAGCGTCCATGGGCGAATCCGCTCTACTGCTGATGCTCCTCGATGAACTCGACGGCGTCGGAGACCTTCTGGATCTTCTCGGCATCCTCGTCCGAGATCTCCATTCCGAACTCCTCTTCCAGGCTCATGATGAGCTCGACCAGGTCGAGGGAGTCGGCGTTGAGGTCTTCGACGAACGAGGCCTGTGGGGTGACCTCTTCCTCGTCGACACCGAGCTGCTCGACGATGATCTTCTTGAGGCGTTCGAACGTGGTCCCATCTGTCACGTGTTCAGGCTCCTCCACCCGATCTGGAAACGCTCCCTAGAACGCCATTTACGAGGCGGCGAGCCGCATCGCCGGCGTAGATCCGGGCGAGAGAGACCGCATCACGCATCGGTTCCCCGCTCGGGGTCGCGGCGGAGTATAGCACCTCATACAGGGCGCTCCGGAGGATCGTCCGTTCCACGCGACCGAGCTCCGGAACGGGAATGAGGGGAGCTTCGACGGCGATCCGGGCGTCCAGGTCGGACCGATGCTCGTCCACCCCGGAGACGATGTCGGCCGCGTGCGCGCGCACTTCCTCGGGGACCTCGCGCTCTTCGGCGAGCCGCTCGAGCGCAGCCGGTGCCGCCCCAGGCCGGAACTCCGCCTCGAACAGCGCGAGCATCGCCAACCGCCTGGCGAGCAACCCGGTCGCGCTCGCCCGCCTCTTCGAGGCGCTCGTCACGGGGCGGGCGCTCGCTCGCGATGCAGCCGCGCGGCGATCCGCGACCGGACGCCCCGGTGCGCGAGCGCCGGGTGGTCGCGCGTCCACTCTCCGATGAGCTGTGGCACGCCCGCGTGCGCCGACTCGGACGCGACCCGGATGGCGTGCTCGATCATCCTCGACTTCGCCCGGCCGTGGCTCACGATGCTCACGCCCTTCACCCCGAGCAATGGCGCGCCGCCGTACCGCTCATGGTCGAAGCGTGCCCGTGTCCGGTCGAAGCCGGGCTTGAGTGCGAGAAGCGCCAGGGGCGCGATCGGTCCCTGCTGAAGGTCCACCTTCAGCGATCGAAAGATGTACGTCGTGATGCCCTCGAAGAACTTGATCACCACGTTGCCGACGAAGCCGTCGCACACGACCACGTCGGCACGGTGCGCAATCATGTCGTGAGCCTCGACGTTGCCGACGAAGTTCAAGTCGGCCGCGGCCAGCTTCGCGTGGGTCTCGCGAGCGCGCTCGTCGCCCTTCTCGACCTCCTCGCCGACGTTCAGCAGGCCGATGCGAGGGTTGGCGACGCCGAGGACGTGCTCCGAGAAGATCGCCCCCATCGCGGCAAACTGGACGAGGTTGTCCGGCTCGGAGTCCATGTTCGCTCCGACGTCGAGGAGCATGACCGGGCCGGTGTCGGTGACCATGTGCGCCGGGAGCGCCGGGCGGTCGATCCCGCTGATCCGGCCGAGCCGGAAGATCGCGGCCGCCATCGTGGCGCCGGTTGAGCCGGCGGAGATCACGGCATCGGCGGCACCGTCGCGGACGAGGTCGGTGGCGACGACGATGGAAGCGCGGCGCTTCGTCCGGAGTGCAGTGGCTGGGTGCTCCCCCATCCCGATGACCTCTGGGGCATCCACCAGGCGCAGGTTTGCCGGACGCGGACGCCCGTCTTCGGCCAGCTCCGCCTCGATGCGCGCCAGGTCACCGACGAGGATGACCTCGTCGACCGGGGTACCGGTGGCGTAGTCGATCGCTCCGCGGACGACTTCACGAGGGGCGTGATCGCCTCCCATCGCGTCGACCGCGATGCGCATCGGTGTTAGAGCTGCTGGCCTTCGGCCGGCCCGACGGCCTCGATCTTGACCGCCTCGCGCCCGTTGTACCAGCCGCAGGTGGGACAGACGTGGTGGGCGCGCTTCAGCTCGTGGCAGTGCTCGCACTCGACGAGCGGGGGTGCACTGATCGCGAGATGCGAGCGACGCTCACCCTGGCGCGCCTTGGACACCTTTCGCTTGGGAACGCCCACGCGGAAACTCCTTGACCGATGAAAACTGGGACGCCGCAGTATAGCCGGACGGACTCAATGCAGCGAGCGAGCGACCTACGACTCGTCTCCGTTGCGCAGCAGAGTGGCGAGAGCGGCCAGGCGAGGGTCGATCTCGTCGTCGTCGTGAGCATGCTCCCCCCGATCCAGCCGCTCGCCGCAGGTCGGGCACAGCCCGGCGCAGTCGGGTCGGCACAGCGCGAAGAGCGGCTCGGTGAGCGACAGCTCGTCGTGGAAGACGGGGTCCAGCTCGATCTGATGGTGCTCATCGATCCGCGGGATATCGGCGTCCTCGGCCTCGGGCTGGACCGGCGCGCCGGTGACCGGGTCGACGCTCGGCAGGAACTCTTCGTTGATCGGGATCCGAACGTCCTCGACGAACGGATCGGCGCAGCGTGAGCAGGTTCGGCGCAGCGATGCGGCGAGCTCGCCGCGGACGAAGATCCCGCGGTTCGTGCGTTGGAGGCGCAGGTCGGCGTCGATCGGCCCGGCCAGCTCGACGTCCGGCCCGAGGGTCGTGTAATGGTCGCGGAGGCGGATCTCGCGGGTCGCGCCCGGCGGCTCATGGAGCAGCCCCGCGACGTTGAACGCGGTCACGGCCGCGGGGCGGCCTGCGCCTTCTCCTGCGGATCGACGGCGATCGCATCGCCGGCGGGGGGTGGCGTGGCGCCGTCGTCGCCCGTGCGCGCGGTGGCGCTCGTCGAGCATGTCGATGCCCCGCTTGATACTGGTCAGGGCCTTGATGCATTCGCCCTCGAGGCGGATGAGGACGCCGGCCGCGTACTCGTCGGCGCCACGGCGGACTTCGCGGCCCTCGTCCTGGGCGCGATCGAGGATCTCGGCGGCACGCTGCTGGGCGGCGCGAACGAGCTCACGCTCCTCGAGCATCTGGACCGCCTGCTCCTGGGCCCTGGCGACGATCGCGTCACCCTCCTCGCGCGCACGCTCGGTGATCCGTCCGGACTCCTCGGTGATGCGGCGCGCCTGGCGGACTTCCTCCGGCACGGCGACGCGCAGCTGATCGATCAGCTCGAGGAGCGTGGCCTGGTCGAGCACGACGTTGTTCGTGAGGGGCAGCTTCTTGCTGGCGGCGACCAGCGACTCCAATCGTTCGACGAGGAAGATGATGTCCGTGGCCGCGACCCTCCTTGGCTCGCGATTATACGCGTGGGCCGGGCCGCATTCGCTCGCTCAGCGCCTCGGCGACCGGCCCCGGCAGCATCGCCGTCACGTCCCCGCCGAAGTGCGCGACCTCCTTCGCCAGCGACGAGCTGACGTAGCCGTACTCGAGCGCGGTCATCAGGAAGGTCGTGTCGATCTCCGGCGCGAGCTTGCGGTTCGTGAGCGCCATCTGGAGCTCGGCCTCGAAGTCGCTCACCGCGCGCAGCCCGCGCACGATGAATCCCGCGCCATGGCGGCGGGCAAAGTCGACCGTCAGCCCGTCGAACGCGTCGACCGTCACGTGCTCACCCAGGTCGACGACGCAGGCGCGGATCAGCGCCACGCGCTCGTCGATATCGAACAGGGGCTGCTTCTTCGGGTTGTTGAGAACCCCGATGACGAGCTGGTCGAAGAGGCCGGACGCACGCTCCGCGACGTCGAGGTGCGCGTTCGTCATCGGGTCGAACGATCCGGGAAAGACCGCCACTCGCGTCATGCGTCCGGAGCCTCCAGGAAGGTGAGCATCGTTTCCCCGAAGCGCCGCTGCCGCGTGACGGCGAGCCCTTCGACCTCAGGCGTCTCCGCACGCCAGAAGTGCTTGATCACGACCGATGCGCCGGGAGCCAGGTGTGGCACGAGGGCGCGAAGCGGCGCCACGATAGCACGCACCTCGTAGGGCGGATCCAGCACGACGACGTCCCACGGGCCCTCCCCAAGCGCGAGGAATCGCTCGACGTCCAGCTCGTGGACTCGGGCGTTCTCCTCGAGCCGCGTGCGAACGAGATTCGAGCGCAACACCTGGATGGCCCCGCGGTCGCGCTCGACGAAGTCCACATCCTCCGCACCGCGCGACAACGCCTCGATCCCGATCGCGCCACTGCCCGCATAGAGGTCGAGGACGTGTGCCTCGGGCACGCGGTCGCCGAGGATCGCGAACAGCGTCTCCTTGACCCGGTCCGTGATCGGCCGGGTCGCCCCGCCTCGGGGCGCGGCCAGTGGCACCCCCCGGGCCGTCCCGGCAATGACGCGCATCAGGCGGCGTCGCCCTCGTCCTCGACCGGCGCGAACTCGGCCTGCATGCGCGCCAGCTCCGGGCGGAGCTCGCCGTTGCTGACCAATTCGTCGGCGAGATCTCGGGCGCGCTGGGCCAGCGCCAGGTGCCGAGGGTCGAACAGGCTTGCCACTTTCAGCGGCGGCAGACCCGACTGTCGCGTGCCGAGCAGATTGCCCGCACCGCGCAGGCGAAGGTCCTCCTCCGCGATGTGGAACCCGTCGAGCGACCCGCGCACCACCTCCAGCCGCTCGAGCGCCAGCGGATCGGTGCTGTCACTGAGCAGGATGCAGAAGGACCGATGCGGTCCACGTCCGACCCGGCCGCGCAGCTGGTGCAGCTGCGCCAGGCCGAATCGCTCGGCGTCCTCGATGAGCATCACGCTCGCGTTCGGCACGTCGATCCCGACCTCGATGACCGTCGTGGCGACGAGCACGTCGCTCTCCCCCGCCGCAAAGGCGGTCATCGTCGCGTCACGCGCGTCGGCACGCTGCTGGCCGTGGACGAGCGCCACTCGCACTCCGGGGAGTGCGGCCTGCAGCCGCTCCGCCTCCGCCTCGGCGCTCGCCGCCTCGAGGGCGTCCGACTCGACGACCAGTGGCGCGACGACGAACGACTGCCGGCCCTCCGCCGCCTCTGCGGCGAGGAACTCCTCGATCTTCGGCAGCGCGCGACGGTCGCGGATCTCGGTGCGGATCGGCTGCCGGCCCGGCGGCATCTCGCGGATCGTGCTGATCGAGAGGTCGCCGTACACCGTCAGGGCGAGGGTGCGCGGGATCGGCGTGGCCGTCAGCGCCAGCGTGTGCGGCTCGCCGCCGGCACCCTTGGCCTGGAGCGCCGCGCGCTGGCCGACTCCGAAGCGGTGCTGCTCGTCGACGATCGCCAGCCCGAGGCGCGGGAACTCGACCGCTTCGCTGATGACGGCATGCGTGCCGATGACGACCTCCGTCATCCCGCCCGCGATCGCGTCGTGGATCTCGCGCTTGCGTTTGGCCGTGAGCGATCCGGACAGGAACTCGGACCGCACGCCAAGTCCGTCGAGCAGGGGCGCGAGCCCGGCATGATGCTGGCGCGCGAGGATCTCGGTCGGGGCCATCAGCGCGGCCTGCCATCCAGCCCGGACCGCCGACGCGAGTGCGACCGCCGCGACGGCGGTCTTGCCGCTGCCAACGTCGCCCTGCAGCAGGCGGCGCATCGGCCGCTCGGAGGCGAGGTCCTCGGCGATCGCCTGGACGGCCGCCGCCTGGTCTCCGGTCAGGGTGAAGGGCAGCGCTCCGACGATCTCGGCGAGGTCCGCATCGGTGACGCGGATGGCGGGGGCCGTGAGCTCGTTGCGGGCCTGCCGTGCCTGCGCGAGCCCGAGCTGGAGGGCGAGGAGCTCGTCGAACGCCAGGCGGTCCAATGCCGGCTTCGTTTCCGCCTCGGACTCGGGGAAGTGGGCGGTCTGGAGTGCCTCGGCGAGGGGCGGGAGGTCACCGCGTTCCGCATCGGTCAGCGGGTCCTCCAGGAACGGAAGGGTCGCCTCCAGGATTCGTGCGAGCAGCTCGCGCAGTCGCTTCTGGGTCACGCCCGCGGCGAGTGGATAGACGGGAACGACGCGCGCCGTGTGAACCGAGTCGCGCCCGACGGGGCTGAACTCGGGCGAGGTGAACTGCGAGCGCCAGCCGCGCTGCGAGACCTTGCCCGACACGATCACCTCGTCGCCGGCCTGGAGGCGGCGCTCGACGAAGCGCCGGCCGAACCAGATCGCCTCCGCGCTGCCACCGTCGTCGTCGCTGAGCTGGGCGATCACGCGCTGCGGGCGCTTCCTGAAGCCCGGCTCGACCCGAACGGCGTCGACCGTGACGCGGGCCGACTGCTTCTCGTCCGGGACGAGGTCCCGCAGGGTCCGGAGCTCGCTGAAGTCGTCATACCGGAACGGCAGGTACCAGAGCGCCTCGCGCGGCGTGGTGATGCCCAGGCGAGCGAGGCCGGCGGCGCCGCGGGCCAGGGATGGGAGCGCGGTGCGGATCGGCCGGTCGAGATCGCCCGGCGTCGCCACCCGGCTCGATTGCATGGCCCGATCGTAGCGTGCTACGATTTCACTCGTTCCGGCGCCCGGCGCCGGCATTTTCTTGACTGGAGAACCCTTCAACCATGGCCCGCGTCTGCGACATCTGCGGCAAGCGCCCGATCACCGGCTGGAACCCTCAGTCGGTCGGCATGAACCGAAAGCGCGCCCTGCGCCGCTGGCTGCCCAACCTGCAGCCGATGACCCTCGTTCGCGACGGCAAGGTCACGAAGGTGAAGGCCTGCAGCCGCTGCCGCAGGAGCGCCCAGAAGGTCTGACCCGGCTCGCTTCGGACCGATACGCCCGCGCCATCGGCGCGGGCGTCGGCATCTCCAGGACTCGCTGATCCGGCTCAGGTCGGCGGGGGGCAGATCGAGGCGTCGGGCAGAGGGACCGAGAACTCCGTGTGTTCTCCGCCGGCCGGCGTGCCCGCGACGCTGACGGCGGTCAACGGCGACCCGAGGTTCGTGCAGCTGGCGCTGGCAGTGAACGTGATATTGCCGCTCGCGTCCGCGACATCCCCAATCGCCAAGGGGTCCCCGCCCCAGGTGAGGAGGAGGTCGACGGAGCTGTCAGGCTCCAGACCCGACCCAGTGACCGCGGCGAGGAATCCGTCGGTTCCCGAGCTCCGGTAGGCGACCGAGAACGGATTGACCGGGTCGACCACGACCGGCGTGAGCGTTCCGCCATGAGCGGCGTAGCTCACGCATTCGCCCGAGTTGCGGAAGGCGTTGCCGGCGGAATCGGTCCACTCGAGGTAGCCCCCTTCCTGGCACGCGGCTGCGGCCTCGGCGTTGCCGCCGGATTTCGCCAGCGCGGGCGCGGCGATGGCCAGCGTCACCAGCAGGGCTAGCCCCAGCGCCGCCGCCCGGCGGACGCGTCCCCCAATCCCGATCGTGGCCATGAGGACTCCCTCGATTACGTGGTCTGGTCGCCGCAGCGTTCGCGGCCTTCCAGCGTGCAGTCGACGGACGCCCAGCGCGACTCGGTCATCGGTTCCCGCGGTGGCGTACTTTTCGGCGAGGGTACGGACGGCTCGTCTCTCAGGCGAGGTCACGCTGGGAGTCGAGGACGAGCGTGAACGGGCCGTCATTCACGAGCTCGACCTGCATCTCCGCCCCGAACCGCCCGGTCTGGACCGGAGCTCCCGCGTCGCGCAGCCGCTCCACGAGCCGATCGACCAATGGGATGGCTTGGTCGGGCAGCGCCGCGCGGGTGAACCCGGGGCGCCGTCCGCGGCTGACGTCCGCGTACAGCGTGAACTGGCTGACGACGAGGAACGCGCCGCCGACGTCGGCGATCGCGAGGTTCGTGCGCCCCTCCGCGTCGGCGAAGTAGCGCAGGCCGATGAGCTTGTCCGCCATGCGGTCGACGGTGGTGGGGTCGTCCTCGGTCCCGATGCCGGCAAGGACGAGCGCACCCAATCCGATCTCCCCGAGAAGTTCGTCTCCTTCGCGGACCGAGGCGCGGGTCACGCGCTGGACAACGAGCCGCATCGGCCTACGGGGAGGACGACGGGGTTGACGATGGCTCGACCGATGCCGAGGGCGCGGGTGCGGATGGCTCGGCGATGACGGGGCCGGAATCCTCGCCCTCGCGCGGCGCTCCGAGCGCGGCCTCGGTGAAGATCGCCCGGGCATTCCAGATCATCCAGCCCTTGGCGTCGTTGTCGGTGAGCGCCTGCTTCTCCGCGAGGATCTGGTCGGCGGTGTACGGCGGGAACGAGCCGTATCCGAAGTCCTGGATCCACGGCCGAATCACGACCGGCAGCCCGACCTTCTCCTCGTTCATGAGCTCGAGCGTCTTGTCGATCACGTCGTACGGCGCGGTGTTCGGCACCGGGTGGCCGAACACGCCCGGGCCGTAATGGGACGGATAGACCATCGGACAGAAGTAGTCCACGTACGGCATGATCACCTCCGGACGCTGCCCGATGCCCTGGTCGTCCGGGACGATGAAGGCGATCGGGAAAGACGTCGGCGCCGAGGAACGTGCGCGTCGTCTCCAGCTCCGAGCTCACGACGCGCAGCACCCGCTGGATCGCGGGCAGGCGGAAGGACTGGGTGTTCGGCAGGTTCG
Organism: uncultured Chloroflexia bacterium; assembly: GCA_963797855.1. GTDB lineage: Bacteria > Chloroflexota > Limnocylindria > QHBO01 > QHBO01 > JACDBZ01. Next base: position 35,653 of record CAWCQX010000009.1, read on the forward strand.
TGTCGGCCACGTCGTAGGGGCCGTCGCTGAAGAACCGGATGTAGTCGAGCTGCACTTCGTCGAAGCCCTTGTCGGCGAGGTCGCCGGCGATCGAGGCCAGGTACTCGGCCACGCCCGGAGCCGATGGGTCGAGCCACGCGCCTCCGATGTTGTCGCGCCACGGCTCCCCGGTGGCGCTGTTGCGCACCGCCATCTCGGGACGAGCCGCCGCCGAGGTGTTGTCCTTCATCGACACCATCCGGGCGATCGTGTAGATGCCGCGCTCCTTGAGCGCCGGCAGCAGCTCCTCGAGGTCGAAGACCGGCGTCTCGCGGATCGCGCCGACTTCCGCGGCGGTCTCGAGGTCGGTGGCCCAGTAGAGCCGGCCATCGGTTTCCTTGACGTCGATGACCATCGCGTTCGCCTCGGTCCGGTCCAGGAGCGCGAGCATCTCGTCCAGGCGCCCCGGCGCCTCGAAGATCGCCGCAGGCGCGTAGAGCGCGCGGGCCTCGAACGGCTCGAGGGCGACATCGGCGGTCACGCCGTCGGTGACGCCCATCTCGTGGAGCCGATATCCCGGCATCTTGTAGATCACCGTCGCGCCCTCCGGCACTTCGGTGAGCGCATAGGCGCCGTCCTCGTCCGTCTCGACCATGCGCTGCTCGCCATCGACGAAGACGCGCACGCCGGCGACCGGCGCCCCCTCAGCGTCGGTGACGTTGCCGCTCACGACGTTCGGGCGGAGCTCGACGACGAGGTCGCCCTCGTCGGGCACGGTCGCCTCACTTGCGTCATGGCCTTCGGCGGAGACCGATACGGTTGCGCCGCGCAGCGCGGTCAGGGTGGCGACCCCGTCCGCATCGGTCAGGGCGCTCGTTCCGTCGACCTCCAGCGCTGCGGCCTCGATGGCCTCCTCGCTGCCGCGGGTGACGACGCTGACCGCCACCTCACGCGGCTGCTCCGGGGTCGGCTCGGGCGTCGGGACGAACGGGAGGTCCGGTCCGTTCTCGCCGCACGCGGCCAGGAGGCCGACGAGGGACAGGACGAGGAGTCCGAGCCAGAGCGAGCGGCGGGGCAGCAGGGTCAGGTCCTTTCGACGGGCGGATCGGTCTCGGATGCGGCCTCTGCTCGCGCGGCGGCGCGCAGGGCGGCGACCGTTGGCGCCAGGTCGCCGGCGGTACTGTACAGGGCGCTGCCGACCACGAGCACGTCTCCCCCGCCAGCGTCGGCGACGCCGATGGTGTCGAGGTTCACGCCCCCGTCCACACCGATCTGAAGGGCGAGCTCCCGCCGGTCGACCTCGTCGCGGAGCGCGCGCAGCTTCGGCACGACCTCGTGGAGGAACGCCTGTCCGCCCCATCCGGGATGGACGGTCATGACCAGCAACAGGTCCACCTGGTCGAGCCACGGCAGGACCGCCTCGGCCGGGGTCTCGGGGTTGAGCGCGATCCCCGGCCGCTTGCCCGCTCGCTCGATCTCCGCGATGACCGCGCGTGGCTCGTCATCGGCCTCGACGTGGAAGACGATCAGGTCGCTCCCCGCCTGCGCGAAGCGCTCGGCGTAGGCGAGCGGCCGGCTGATCATCAGGTGGCTGTGGAACGGAAGCGCGCTGTGCGGCCTGACCGCCTCGACCACGACCGGGCCGAACGTCAGGTTGTCGACGAATCGGCCGTCCATGACGTCGAGATGGATCGAGTCGACGCCGCCGGTCGTCGCCCGCTCGACCTCCTCGCCGAGCCGCGAAAAGTCGGCGTTGAGGATGCTCGCGCTCAGGTGCGGCGTGGCCCTCATGTGGAGGCGACGACGGCACGCCCCTCGCGCGCCTCGCGCAGGGACCGGCCGGCGAGCTGAGCGTGGAGCTGCCCGCAGGCCGCCTCGATCTCGCGGCCGCGCGTGTCGCGCACGGTGACGCCGGTCGCGCCACGGACGATCTCCGCGAAGCGGGAGATCCCGGCCGCCGGCGTCCCGCTCCAGCGCGAGCCGGGCGTCGGGTTGAGCGGGATGAGGTTGACGTGCGAGCGCCAGCCGCTCGCGAGCTCCGCGAGCCCGGACGCCTGCTCGTCGGTGTCGTTCAGGCCGTCGATCATCACGTACTCGAGGCTGACCCGGCGTCCGGTGCGCGCCGCGAAGCGCCGCCCGGCACCGACGACCTCGCGGATCGGCCACTTGCGGTTGATCGGCACGAGCTCATCGCGCAGCGCATCGGTCGCGGCATGCAGGCTGATCGCGAGGTTGACCTGCGGCAGCTCGACGATCATCCGGTCCATGCCGGGGACGACACCCGAGGTCGAGACGGTGATGTGACGGGCACCGATCCCCAGCCGGGCGGGGTCATTGAGGAGGCGAACCGCCTCGAACACGCTGTCGGCGTTGTTCAGGGGCTCGCCCATCCCCATGAAGACGATGTTGTAGTGACCTCGGGAACCGTCGCCGAGGGCGTTCCATGGCGGTCGGTGCCAGTGGAGCACCTGGTCGACGATCTCGCCGGGGGTCAGCTGGCGCCCGAATCCCGCCTGGCCGGTGGCGCAGAACGGGCAGTTCACCGCACAGCCGGCCTGCGAGCTGATGCAGATCGTCGTGCGCTCGTGCGGACCGCCCACGGGCCGGGTAGCGCATGAGCACCGACTCGATCCGCTGGCCATCGTTCAACTCGTGGACCGCCTTGGCCGTCAGGCCGCCGTCGGCCCCGATCACGTGGCTGTCGGCGATCGTCGTGAACCGGAATTCGTCGGCGAGTGCCGCACGCAGCGGCGCCGGCAGTTCGGTCAAGTCCTCGAACGAGGCGGTGCCAGACCGATGCGCGCCGTCCAGCACCTGAGCGGCCCGATACGCGGGCTCGCCGCGGGCGTCGAGCCACGCGGCGAGCTGGGTCGGTTCGATCTCGCTGATCGCCGGTTTCGGGCCGGCGATCGAGAGGTCAGTCACGGCGCCCGAAGATCAGGAAGACGTAGTACAGGAACGTCAGCAGCGCGGTCAGCGCGCCGGCGACGTACGTCCACGCGGCGGCCTTCAGGACGTCGCGGGCTCCGGTCTGCTTCTCGCCCACCATGCCGAGGCCGTCGACGAACGCGAGCGCCTTGCCCGATGCGCCGATCTCGACCGGCAGCGTCGCGAAGGTGAAGATCACCGCCGCCCCGAAGCCGATGAGGCCGATGACGGCCAGCCCGGGGATCTGGAAGATCAGGCCGGCGATGATCAGCCAGGGCGCGATGCTCGAGCCGAACTGCGCGGCCGGCACGATTGCCTGGCGGAGCTTCATCGAGGTGTCGCCCGAGGCATCCTGGACCGCGTGCCCGACCTCATGGGCGATGACGGCCGCGGCCGCCACCGAGAGTCGTGGAGCGGTGCTCGTCACCCCGGTGGTCGTGAGCGCCGAGGCGTCGGCGACCTGGGTGCTGACGCGCAGTACCTTGCCGCGGGGGTCGTAGTGATCGGTCAGCTGCCCTGGCGTCGGCTCGATGCTGACCTGCTGGAGGCCCTGGCGGTCGAGCAGCCGGCGCGCGAAGTCGAACGCGTCGACGTTGATGCCCGAGTCCACCTTGGACCACTTGCCATAGGTTGACTTCACGCGCCACGTCGCCCAGCCGGTGATCGCCAGCGTGGGGATGAGGACGACGAAGATGTAGACGGGGTCGAAGAGACCGAACATGTGATCAAGCCCACCTCCTGGAGGGCTGATTCGAGTATATCCGAATCGGTCAGATTTCCCCTTCGAGCACGGGCGGCACGGGACGTGCCCTTACGAGTGTCGAACAACATGTATTCGGAGTGAACCGATGGGCATCAAGGTTCGAACCAACGACGTCAGAGAGGCCGGCGAGCGCGCTCGGGCGCGGATCTCCGGCGAGCCGCAGGGGCCGGGCTGGCTCGGCGCGCTGGGGATCGGGATCGTGGCGGGCGCGACCGGGGCGGCCGTCGCCTTCCTGGCCGACCCGCAGCGCGGGAAGGCGCGGCGGGCCCAGCTCGTCGACCAGGGAGCTGCGACCGTTCGCCACGCCGCCCAGGAGGCGGAGCGCGTCGTGCGCTCGCTGAGAAGCACCGCCGAGGGCAAGCTCGAGGCGCTGGCCCTGGGGGGCAGTCGCGTCGCTCCCAGCGACGACGTGACCCTGCGCGACCGCGCCGAGTCGATCCTCTTCCGCGACCCGAAGGTGCCGAAGGGCTCCATCAACATCAGCGCCGAGCGCGGGACGCTCGTCCTGCGTGGCGAGGTGCCGAACGCCAGGATGCGGAACAAGCTCGCGCGCGAAGCCGAGAAGATCGAGGGCGTCTGGGGCGTCGAGAACCTGCTCCACCTGCCGGGCGAAGCCGGCGACGAGCTCGCACCCACCTTGACGGGCGCGGCGACGAGCTAGCGGAGGACCTCCTCCGGCCGGCCGGTCCCGAGGAGGATGTGCTCGCGGGCAAGCCCGCGACGCCAGGCCTCGGCCGGCATCGTCGGGCGGCCCTCCGGCTGCACGATCTCGAGCTGGAGCGCCCCGGCCCCGCACGCGACGCACGGCTGCTCACCCGGCATCAGGGCTCCGATCGGGACGTCGTCGACGCCCCCCACCGGGCGCGCGCGGCGGACGTGGAGGCGACGGTCGTCGATCGTCGTCCACGCGCCGGGCCAGGGCTGGAGCGCCCGGACCTGCCGGTCGATCTCCACCGCCGGCCGGCGCCAGTCGATCCAACCGTCCGCCCGGGTGAACGGATGGACGTGGGTCGCGGCGCGATCGTCCTGAGGCTCGGTCTCGATCTCTCCATGAGCCCACTGCCCGAGGACCGGCGGAACGACCTCCGCGGCGAGGTCCGCGAGTCTCGCCTCGAGCTCCGGCGTCGTCTCCCTCCCGGCAAGCGGGACTGGCCAGCGCGCGACGATCGGCCCGGCATCGAGCTCCTCGGTCATGACCATCAGCGTCACGCCGCCCTCCGGGTCGCCCGCGAGGATCGTCCCCGCCACCGGCGCCGCTCCCCGGTGACGGGGCAGCAGCGACGGGTGAACGTTGAGCGGAGGCCGTCTCCCGATCCCCAGGAGGTCGGCCGGCACGATCTGGCCGTAGGCCACCAGCACGAGGCCATCGGGATCGAAGCGGCGCAGCTCCTCGCGCGCGACTTCGGACCGCAGGCGCGTCGGCGTCAGCACCGTGATGCCACGCTCGCGGGCAGCCACCGCGATCGGCGTCGCCCGCATCTGGAGCCGCCGGCCGGCAGGCCGATCCGGCTGGCTGACGACCAGCATCTCGTCGGCGAGATCCGCCACGCGGGCGAGCAACGGGACTCCGAAGGCGCCGGTGCCCAGGAATGCGATCCGACCGATCCGCTTGCTGCCCACTAGATGCCGGCGGCGGCTTCTTCGGAGACATCATCGTGTGCCTCCGAGACCCGCACCAGCTCGGCGTCGGGCCCGAGATGGTCGATGTAGAGCCTGCCGTTGAGGTGGTCGATCTCGTGCTGGAGCGCGCGCGCGAAGAGGCCTTCGCCCTTCACGCGGAACTCGCGGCCGTGGCGATCGCGGGCCTTGACCGTCACCTTCGCTGCCCGAGCGACCTCGGCGACGTAGCCCGGGATCGACAGGCAGCCCTCCCAGTCGACCTGCTCGCCCGACGACTTGACGATCTGGGGGTCCACGAGCTCGGTGATCCGGCCCTCGATCTCCGTCACCGCGACCTGCAATGGCACGCCGACCTGGTTCGCGGCGAGCCCGACGCCGGGCGCGTCACGCATCGTCACCAGCATGTCGTCCAAGAGCCGATGCAGGCTGGAGTCGAAGCTCGGCACGCGCTTCGTCCGCTCGCGCAGGATCGGCTCGTCGGCGACGAGGATGGGGCGGATCGGCATGGCGCGCCGAATTGTACCGATCAGAGCAGGGACTCCGGGTCGACATCGATGGCGACTCCCGGCGGCACCCGTTCGAGGGCGACCGCGCGCGTCTCCGCGTCGGGGGCGCGGACGACGACCTGGAACCGATAGCGCCCCGCGCGGCGAGCCACGTACGCCGGCAGCGGCCCCATGACCTCGACTCCGGGCGCCGCGACGGCCGTGGCGGCCTCGCGGCCGCGCGCCTCGGCTCGAGCGCGATCAGGATCGCCGATCAGCAGGCGAGCCAGGACGCCGAACGGCGGGTACCCGAGCAGCCGCCGCCGCAGGAGCTCGTCGTCGGCGAATCCGTCCACGTCCAGCGCGGCAGCGGCGCGGACGGCGTGGTGGCCGGGAGCATAGGCCTGGATGATGACCCGGCCCGGCATCGGTCCTCGCCCGGCTCGACCGGCGACCTGCGCCAGCAGCTGGAACGTCCGCTCGCTGGCGCGGTAGTCGGGCAGGTTCAGGGTGACATCGGCCGAGACGACGGCGGCGAGCGTGACCGATGGCAGGTCGAGGCCCTTCGCCGCGAGCTGAGTCCCGACGAGCACGTCGACGCGGCCGTCGCGGAAGTCGTCATAGACCGCCTCGAAGCCCCGCCGGGCGGCGAGCGCGTCGGAATCGAGCCGCGCCACCTGCAATGTCGGGTAACGGGATCGCAGCTCCGCCTCGACGCGCTGCGTTCCGGCGCCGAAGTACTTGATCCGGCCGCTTCCGCAGCTCGGGCAGCGCTCGGCCGGCGCGGTGGTGCGTCCGCAGTGATGGCAGCGCAGCGAACCCCCTGCCAGGTGATAGACGAACGGAAGGTCGCAGTCCGGGCAGCGCAGGCTCTCGCCGCAGTCGCGGCAGAGGATGAAGGTCGCCGCTCCGCGGCGATTGATGATCAGGACCGCCTGCTCGGTCCCGCGCCGAAGGGTCGCGAGCGCCTCGGTCAGCTCGGACGAGAAGATCGACCGATTCCCGCCGGCCAGCTCCGCCCTGAGGTCGACGACCGAGATCGACGGGACCCCTCCGACCCGGCGCTCGACGAGCCGCGCGCGTTCGGCGTGGCCGCCACGGACGCTGGCCAGGGTCACGAGATCGGGCGTCGCCGTCCCGAGCACGAGCCGCGCGCCTGCGAGAGCGGCGCGTCGCCGGGCGACCCAGCGCGCGTCGTAGCGCGGCGTGCGGTCCGACTTGTACCCGCCGTCGTGCTCCTCGTCGACGACGATCAGTGACGGCTCGAGCGGAGCGAAGACGGCCGTCCGCGTCCCGACCACCACGCGAGCGTCGCCGCGCAGGATCCGCCACCACTCATCGTGTCGCTCCCCGCCCGAGAGCCCGGAATGCAGGACGGCGAGCTGGTCCCCGACCACGGATCGCAGCCGGTCGGCGATCTGCGGGATCAGGCTCACTTCCGGCACGAGCACGATGGCTCCCCCACCCTCCCGCAGGGACTCCTGGACCGCGGCGAGATACACGTCGGTCTTGCCCGACGCGGCGACGCCCTCGAGCAGGAGCTCGCCGCCAGGGGCGAGCGCGCCGATCGCGTCGAGGGCGGCCCGTTGCTCCGACGCCAGCTCGTTGCGGAGGGGCACGTCCTGTGCCCGGTGGGCGAGGGGGTCGCGCTGCACGGTGCGCCACCCGAGCTCGACGCGGCCCAACGCCTCCAGCCGCCGAGCCGGCGCCAGGAGGCTTGCCTGATCCATCTCGAGCGCTTCGGCAAGGTCGGGCATCGTCGACTCGCCGTCACCGAGCGCCTCGAGGATCGCCCGCTGGACCGGCGCGCGACGCGGGGGCTCGGCGTCCGAGCGCACCGCGCGGACGACGCGGACCCGACGGGCCGAGACCTCGGGCGGGCGCAGCGACCACTCGGCGCGGATCGCCCCCGAGCGACGCAGCTGCTCGAGCCAGGCGGTGCGACCGCGTCGAGGGGCATGGCGCTGGAGGCTGGCGTCGCCGATCCTTCCCCCTTCGTCGACGAGCGGACGGAGGTCGTCCGGGAGCGCGTCCGCGGCCTCGACGACCCAGGTGCGGACGACCCGCGACTCGAGGCCCGGCGGCAGCATCGCCGCGAGCGTGGTCCCGATCGGCGCGCGGTAGTAGGCCGCGATCTCCTCGGCCAGCGCGAGGAGGTCGGGCGTCAGCATCGGCTCCGAGACGATCGCCTCGACGTCCTTCAGGCCGTCCCGCGCGACCTCGGAGCCTCCGGGCAGCAGGTAGCCGAGGGCGAGGCGACGACCGTACGGGACGAGCAGCAGCGATCCCGGGGCGGGGTCACCGAGCTCCGAGGGCAGGAGGTAGCTGAACGTGCGCTCGGGTCGATCCGCGACGGCGTCGACCGCGACCCGCACCGGCCGTGCGCCCGCGCTCATCAGGTCCCGAACGGCCTAGATGCGCGGGCGGCGCGGAGGATCGCGGCGGGCCTCGGCCTGGATGATCTCCCAGATGAGGTCCGCCGCCTGCTCGGGGTGGCCGGTCTCGTTGACGACGACGTGGTCGTACTCGTCGGCCTGGGCCATCCAGCGCTCAGCGTCGCGGCGCCGGCGCTCGAGGCTCGCCTCCGACTCGGACCCACGCTCCTGGAGGCGGCGGGTGAGCGCCTCCATCGACGGCGGCATGACGAAGATCAGGAGTGCGTCGGGAACGAGGCGACGGACGTTGAGCGCGCCCTCGGGGCTGATCGTCAGGATCGCGTCGCGGCCGGCGGCGAGGATGCCGCGGATCTGGCCGATCGGCGTCCCGTACCAGTGGCCGTGGTTGTTGGCGTGCTCGAGCAGGCCGTCGTTGTCACGCAGCTCGGCAAACTCGTCGTCGCTCAGGAAGTGATAGTGGACGCCGTCGATCTCCCCGGGCCGCTGCCCCCGCGTGGTCGCCGTGACGATCGGGACGACCTGCGGGCGGCGGCGTGCGAGCTCGGCGACGATCGTGCTCTTCCCCACTCCCGACGGACCGCTGACGACGACGAGCATCGGGTTCGGGAACGTCATCCGCTTGTCCTGGGTCACGAGATCACCTCCGCTCCCACGCCCTGCGGCAGAAGCCGGTCAGCGACCGCGACGCCGGCGACGTCGAGGCACTCCGCGAGGTCCGGCGGCAATGCGCTCCAGGCGCCCAGCCGCGCGCCGTCGGACGGGCGCTCGAGCCCGAGGCGGGCCGCGTGCAGGAACTGGCGCCGAAGGCCGCCCGGCCCCTCCCCTCCCCCGTATCGCATGTCGCCCGCGATCGGCAGGCCGAGGTACGCCAGGTGCGCACGGATCTGGTGTGTGCGCCCCGTTCGTGGATGGAGCGCCAGCAACGCGTACCCGCCACCGGAGGCGAGCTGCTCGTACTCGGTGACCGATGCGCGGCCGCCGGCCACGACCGCCATCCGCTGGCGATCTCGCGGGTCGCGGCCGATCGGCGCCTCGACCCGGCCCCTCGACGCGGGCGCATCTCCGCGCACGAGCGCGAGGTACTCCTTCTCGACGCTGCGGTCGCCGAACTGGCGCATGAGGCTGGCCTGCGCCGCATCGGTCTTGGCCACGACGATCAGGCCGCTGGTCTCCTTGTCGAGCCGATGGACGATCCCGGGACGGCCGACGCCGGCGATCGAGCCGAGCGGCTCGCCGCGATCGCGGGCACGACCCAGGAGCGCATTGACGAGCGTCCCGCTCCCGTGCCCGGCGGACGGATGGACGACGAGCCCGGCGGGCTTGTCGACGATGAGCATGTCGTCGTCCTCGTAGGCGACGACGAGCGGAATCGACTCGGCGGCGAGCGTCTGATCCGGCGGGGCGCTCAGGACGACGCTGATCCGCTCGCCGCCGGCGAGGCGGTCGCTCGACCGGCGCCTCGAGCCGTCCACGAGCGCCCGTCCGTCGCCGATGAGCCGCTGCGCGTGCGCCCGGCTGATGCCGGCCACGGACGCGACGGCGAGGTCCACTCGGCCGGCCGGCGCGGCGCCCTCGACCGTTCGATCTGCCAGCGTCACGCTGCCGGCTCGTCCTGGTGTCGCCGGCCCTCGGCGAAGGTCAGGTACGCCACCAGCAGACCGATCCCGACGACGACCGCCGAATCGGCGACGTTGAACGTCGGGAACCGCCAGTCACCGATGCCGACGCTGATGAAGTCGACGACGTATCCGAGCCGCACCCGGTCGGTCAGGTTGCCGAGCGTCCCCCCCAGGATCGCGCCGAGCACGATGTGGATCCCCGGCCCGCGGTCGCGGAAGGACCGGAAGAAGTAGCCGATCATCACGAGGGCCAGCACGGTGACCGGCACGAACAGCCAGATCGCGCCGGGGAAGAGGCTGAACGCCGCGCCGTTGTTCTGGACGTACCAGATGCGGACGAAGTCGCCGAGGACGTTGAAGGACTCCCCCGGCTCGAGCGCAGCCACGACGAGCGCCTTGGAGACCTGATCGGCGGCATAGATGACAAGCGCCGTGCCAGCCAGCACGAGCGCGGCTCTCAACGACGCGTCGCGTTCCGTGCCGACCTCCACGATCCCACTGTACCGGACACGGTGCTCAGGCGCGGGCGACCGAGAGGTCGAGCGGCGACGCCTTCGAAGCTCGCGGATTCCCGCTGGTCGGCGTCGGCCAGGGTGGCTCCGGGTGCCAGGTCCAGCTCGACGGCGAGGAGCTCATCGGCGAGCCAGTCTCGATGCGGTGCCAGGCGCTCGACCGCCTCGGCGTCACCGCCAATCGCCACGCGAACGCGGTCGCTGATCTCGTAGCCCGCGCTCCGGCGCAGCGCCTGGAGCCGGTGTGCGACCTCGCGCGCCAGCCCTTCCGCCGCGAGCTCGTCATCGACCGTCGTATCGAGCGCGACGAGCAGGTCTCCCTCCTCCGCGACCTCGTGCCCGGGCTTCGCCCGGGCGGTCAGCTCGAACTCGTCGGGCTGGAGCACGACGCCGCCGACCTCCACCGTCCCGTCGTCGCCCAGGCGCCAGTCCCCCGATCGCGCGCCGGCCATGATCGCGCCGACGGCCTTGCCGTGTCGCGGGCCGACGACCGGCAGCAGCGGGTAGAGGCTGCGCTCGACCATCTCCGACTCGTCGCCGATCAGCTCGAGCTCCCGGACGTTCAGCTCCTCGATGATCTCGGAGGTCAGCGCGCGGGCCACGTCCGGGTCGGCCGAGAGCCCTCCGCGAGCGGCCGCGGGAAGCTTGACCCGGGCGACGCGAAGCGGCTGGCGCGTCCGGATGCCGGAGGCGGCACGCGCGGTCCGACCGAGCGCGACGGTCTGGCGCGCGAGGTCCACCGCGGCCTCGAGATCCGGCAGCGATCGGCCGTCGACGCGCTCAGGCGCGTCGGTCAGGTGCACGCTGTCGGGCTGCGCCGGATCCACCGCCACGACCAGGTTCTCCCAGATCGCGTCGGTGAGGTGCGGCGCGATCGGCGCCATCAGGCGGACGAGCGTCGCGAGCACCTCGTGCAGCGTCGCGTAGGCGGCGCGCTTGTCGGCGTCGAGCTCTCCCTTCCAGAAGCGCCGCCGATTGCGGCGGACGTACCAGTTCGAAAGCTCGTCGACGAAGCCCTCGATCGCCCGCGCCGCGCGCATCGCGTCGTACACGTCAAGGGCCGCGCGGACCTCGCCGATCAGTCCGTCGAGGCGCGACAGGATCCAGCGGTCGAGGATCGTGCGCGATGTCTCCACGCCATCGGTCTGGTCCGGCGTCCAGCCGTCGAGGCTGGCGTAGGTGACGAAGAAGCCGTAGGTGTTCCACAGCGGCAGGAAGAAGCGGCGCACGACCTCGTGCGCCGGGCCGGGCCCGAAATTCAGGTTCGTCGACGGGTTCGTCGCCGCGAACATCCAGCGCATGACGTCGGCGCCGATCTGCTCGGCCGCGTCGTCGAACCAGATCGCGTTGCCCTTGCTCTTGTGCATCTCCTCGCCGTGCTCGTCGCGCATGAGCGCGTAGGCGAAGAGGGCTCGCATCGGTGCGCGGCCGGTCATGACCGTCGACATCGTCAGCAGGGCGTAGAACCAGTTCCGGAACTGGCCCGGGAAGGACTCGCTGATCCAGTCGGCGGGGTACCACTTTGCCCACTCGTCGCGGTCCGAGTTCCAGCCGAGCGTCGACAGGCCGACGATGCCGGCGTCGAGCCACGGGTTGCCGACATCGGTCGTGCGTCGCGCTCGACCCCCGCAGGACGCGCATGCGATCTCGACGGCATCCACCCAGGGCCGATGCGGGGTGTGACCGTCGAACTCGTCCCAGCCGGCCACGGCGCGCTCGCGGAGCTCCTCCTTCGAACCGACGACCTCCCACGCCTCGCAGTCGCCGCACTCCCAGATCGGCAGGGCGAGGCCGTAGTAGCGCTTCTTGCTGATCATCCAGTCGCCCATGTTCCGGAGCCAGTCGAGCTCTCGCTCCTCGAGGCCGATGCCCGGCGGGAGCCACGTCACGTCGCGCGCGGACTGGCTGACCGGCTCGCGCAGCGGATCCATGGCGATGAACCACTCATCGACGAGGCGGAAGATCAGCTGCGTCCCGCAGCGCCAGCAATGTGGATACGAGTGGGTGTACTGCTCGGTCGCGACGAGCAGTCCCCTGCGCTCGAGGTCGGCGGCCACGTCGCGCGCGATGTCGGTCGACGGGTCGTCGGTGGCGCCGGCGACTCGGCCGGTCTGCCAGTCGAAGCCCTCGACGAAGACCCCGAACTCGTCGATCGGGTCGATCACCGGCAGGTCGAACGCCCGGGCCAGCGCGAAGTCCTCCTGGCCGCACCCCGGGGCGATATGGACGATGCCGGTCCCCTCGGTGTCATCGACCTCGGTCCACGGGATCACCCGATGAGCGATCCCGGCCGCGGCCGGGAGCTCGTCGAAGGGCCCGGTGTAGGTGAGGTCCACCAGCTCCGCGCCGCGCGCCTCGCGGATGACAGCGGCATCGCCGGCCACGCGGGCCTTCGATCCGGCGCTCACCCACCATCGGCGTCCATCGCTGCCTTCGACGAGCTGGTACGTCAGCTCCGGATGCACCGCGGCGGCGACGTTGCTCGACAGCGTCCACGGCGTCGTCGTCCAGACGAGCAGATCCTCGTCCTCGCGCCCCGCGGTCGTGACCGGGAGGCGCAGCGTCAACGACAGGTGCGTCACGTCGCGGTAGCCCTCGGCCATCTCCATGTTGCTGATGCCGGTGCCGCAGCGCGGACACCAGGTCATCACGTCGTGGCCCCGGTACAGCAGCCCCTGCCGGTGGCACTCCGCCAGGAAGGCCCAGATCGTGTAGTTGTTCTCGTCGGAGTTCGTGTAGTAGCTGTCGTCCCAGTTCATCCAGTAGCCGAGGCGCATGCTCTGCTCGCTGATCAGCGCGGCGAACCGGTCGACCCGCTGCTTGCAGAGCTCGACGAATCGATCGATGCCGAACGACTCGATCTGGCGCTTGTTGTTGAATCCGAGCTCCTTCTCGACCTCGACCTCGATCCACAGCCCCTGGCAGTCGAACCCGTTCTGGTAGCGCTGACGCTCCCCGAGCATCGTGTGGTAACGCTGGAACAGATCCTTGTACGTGCGGCCCCAGGCGTGGTGAACGCCCATCGGGTTGTTGGCCGTGATCGGCCCATCCAGGAAGCTGTAGCGGCGCTCCGACTCGGCGTTGCGCGCGAGGTATCGGGCCATCGTGTCGCGCTCCCGCCAGCGCTCGATGACCTCGTGCTCCAGGTGGGGCACGTCCAGCTTGCTGTCGACCGGTCTGAACAAGGTCCGCTTCAACTCCAGATACGAAAAAGCCGTCCCGAGAACCGGGACGGGAAGGTTGATTCCCGCGGTACCACCCGCGCTTGGCCGATGCGACGCGCAGCGGCCCACTCGTTCGCCCGGCTATCGGGGGCGTCCCCGGGGGGCTTACGCACGGGCTCGACCGCCCGCTTCGTGCCTCCAGCTCGGGAGAGATAGTCCGCGTGGCCGATGCCGCCCGCTCACACCGCCCGGGCTCGCTCGAGGCTCGTCACCAACGCGACCGCGTCTCCGTCGTCGCCGATCTTCGCTTGGGCACGATGGTCGCAGCCGCCGGCGCCGGATGTCAATTGAGGCCGACGAATTCAGGCCGCGAGCAATGCGCGGCCGATGAAGACGGACGCGACCAGCCCACCGGTGATGACGACGCCGACGAGCCGCGGCCACCAGGCCATGGCCATCACCGCTCCGACCGACGTTGCCGGCCCGGCCATCACCAGCGCCAGGGAGGTGAGGCGCGCCAGGTCGCTCCCCGCCTGCGGCATGTTCCCCGTCGCCACCCCGAGACCCCAGGAGAGGCCGGCGCCGAGCATCGGCAGCAGCACGAACGCGGCGCGGGCACCGCGCTCCCCCAGGCGGATGCGGCGCCGTTCGCGGACCGGTGCTGCATCAACGGTCGCAATTGGTGCATCGGCGACGACCGGAACCGAGTCCGGCTCGTTGGGCTCACGGCACGGCAATCGCCGCCGCCGCGACATCTGGCATCTCTCCGTCGCCGGCAAGCTCCGCCGCGGCGCGCTCCTGGGCGAGCTGCTCCTCGAGGAGCGCGCGCTCGATCCCGGTCAACGGCCGCTGCGGCACCTCGACCGCCGCAACGGCCGGCGGCGCCTCGGCCACGGGCGGCGCGATCGCTTCGGCGCCGGTCTCGACCGGCTCACCGGCTTCGGGGGACTGGGCCTCCAGCTGTTGTCGCGCCCGGGCCGCGCGAGACAGCGCGTCGAGCAGGTCCTCGTCGCGGGCGGGCGCGATCGCCAGACGGCCATGGTCGGTCGGGACCAGGATCGCCGTTGCCGTCGGCGCCAGGCGCACGATGTGGATCGGCTCCTCTCCACGAAGCACGGCTCGGCCAAGGCTCCAGCCGAACACGCCGCTTCGCACTCGCAAACGGGACGCGTTCGCCCCGCGCAGCCGGACGCGGGTCACCGGGCCCGGGCTCAGCACGTACAACCGGCTGCCGCCGATCCAGCTCACCTGGACCGCAGACTCCCCGACGTCGAGCCGAACGCTGAGCAGCGTCACCATGAGCGCCAGGCCGAATGCGCCGAGCAGTCCGCCGACCGCGATGATCGCGAAGCTGGCGGGCGAGGGCGTCACCCCGAGCACGCCGGCGGCGATCCCGGCGCCAGCCAGCAGGAAGAGGACGAATGGGACGGCCAGCAGCCGCGGGAGCGAACGGGCGAGCTTGACGCGCGCGATCGACGGCCGCGGGCTCATGCCTTCTCGGTGACGCGGTACTCGAGATAGCGCCCGGTGAGGAGCCGGGTCTGCGCATCGAGCGCCGGCAGCGTGCTGAAGAGGATGCCGACCAGCGGCAGGCCGATCCACTGGGCGTAGCTGACGAACCGATCCCAGGGACCCCATTCGCGCGGTCGTGGCGGAACGATGAACTGCTCGACAATGACGAGCGTGAACAGGCTGACGAGCGCGAGCGACAGCATCACGCCTGCGAACAGGGGGAGGTTCTGACCGAGCGTCGTCTCGGCGAAGGCCGGGTTCAGGAGCAGCGGGATCGTGGCGCCGAAGGTGATCACGAACGGTGCGATCGCCCAGTTGATGTGCTCACCGAAGAGGTTGGCGATGCGCCAGAAGCGCGACCAGAACGGGATCTCGGTATGCCGCACGGCGTTCTCGATCACGAACGGGATGTCGGTCACGCCCCAGGCCCAGCGCCGGACCTGGAGGTACTGCTCGGCCATCGTGCGCCAATAGGTTCGCGCCAGAACGGCATCCCCGTAGATCGGCATGAACAGCGGCACCGCCCGGAACCGGTCGCCGTAGCGAAAGTAGCTCTTCCAGTAGAAGCGGCTGTCCTCCGGAATCGCGTCCGTGGCCCAGTACCCGACGTCGTGGACCAGGTGGAGCGTCGTCGAGTACGAGCTGAAGCTCTGGAGCTTCTCCGGCAGGACGCTGCGCCACATCTGCAGCTGGGTGAGCACTGCGGCAAAGAGCCGCTGGAACACCGGTGCGTGCCCAGAGGTTGTTGTGGAGGTACGGGATCGGCTGATACAGCTGGGTGTCGCGATTCGGATCGGTCAGATGCATCCAGGCCAGGTACGCGAAGTACTGCGGATGCACCCGGAAGTCGGCGTCGAGGTCGGTGACCATGATCCGGCGCGGATCCATGCCGCGCTCGCGCACGAGCAGCCGATGCAGGTAGCGGCCGCCCCACGCCATCGCGCTGCTCTTGCCGACGACGATCCCCGGCTCCAGCGGGTCGAGGATGTGGATGAACTCGGCGAATTCGTTGCCGAACTCCTCGCGCAGGGCGCGGACGTTCTCGATCCCGCCCGTATCGGTCTCGCGAGTGATGATCGCGCAGATCTTGCGCTCGGTCGGCCATTCGGCCGCGGCCAACGCCCGGACCGTGTGGCGCAGCTTCTCCAATGATTCGGTGTACGTCGGGATGAGCGCCAGGTGGATCAGCTCGTCGGCTCCGGCAACGCTCTCCCGCGTCAGCCGATCGGTCCAATCGACCCGAAGGACCCCGCGGATCCGCCGGTAGGCGACGATGACCGCGCCGCTGAACCACAGCGCACGGCAGAGCCAGTAGAAGTCGAACGAGAGGACGAAGAGGGCGACCAGCCACGGGTAGCTGAAGCTCAGCCAGATCGGCAGGATCAGGACGGCCCACGAGATCGTCCCGGGGACCATTTCGAGCAGCCGGACGACCCAGCCGTATCGTTCGCGAGACTCCGAGGTGGTCATCGATGCGCCTGCCAGCCGGGCGGCCGGCTGGGCGCCGATGCCGATCCGCCGCGCGGGCCTCCTAGTAGACGGGGGTGAGCCAGTCGCGGTAGGCGGGCAGGCGCCCGCGCACCGCGTCGAAGTAGGCGCGCGACAGCTCGCGGGTGATCGGGCCGGGCCGGCCGGAGCCGATCGTCCGACGGTCGATCTCGATCACCGGACTGATCTGGGCGCCGGTGCCGCACAGGAACACCTCGTCGGCCCCGTACAGCTCGGTGCGATCGATGGAACGGATGTTGACCTCGACGCCGAGGTCGTCCCGGGCCATCTCCATCAGACGCCCCCGCGTGATGCCCTCCAGGATGTTGTCGGTCACCGGCGGCGTGATCAGGACGCCGTCCTTGACGATGAACAGGTTCTCGGCGCTGCCCTCGCTCACGTGGCCGTCCGCGGTCAGCACGATCGCCTCGTCGAACCCGTTGAGCTGCGCCTCGCTCTTGGCGAGCGCTCCGTTCACGTAGGCGCCGGTGATCTTGCCGCGCGCCGGGATCGCGTTGTCATCGGTCCGGCGCCAGGTGCTGACCTGGGCCCGGATGCCCCCCTCGGTGTCGATGTATTGCCCGAACGGGACGCCGAAGATCGTGATGTCGGCATCGAGGTTGTGGAGTCGCACGCCGATCGATTCGGAGCTCTTGTAGACGATCGGCCGGATGTAGACATCCTCCCGCAGCCCATCACGACGAAGGAGCTCGACGGTGATCTCGGCGAGCTCCTCGGGCGACTGGCGGACCTCCATCATCAGGAGGCCGGCGGACGCATGAATCCGCTTGTAGTGCGGTACGAGCTCGAGGCCGAAGAGCTGTTCCTCCTCCGCGTTCCAGTACGCGCGGACGCCCTCGAACACGGCGGTGCCGTAGTTGAAGCCGTGGGTCATCACGTTGATGTTCGCGTCGCGCAGCGGCACGAATTCGCCACGGAAGAACGCCCACAGCTCGGTGGTGGTCTCCACCGCCGCTGCCTGGGGTCTGCTCTCCTGCTTCAGCACGTTGCCTCCTCACCAGTTCGCCATTGAGCGGCCGTCGCCCGTGGGCCACGGCCGACTGCTCAAGCGCAAGAAGTATACCCACCGGACGGCTTCCGGACGCTCGCCGGCGCCGTCCGGTTGCGGAATCAGTGGCCGGCAGCGCCCGCCCCGAGCGGCGTGAACAGGGCCAGGTAGACGTAGATGAGGTAGAGCGGCCCACCGATCAGGAGCGTCCACGCCGAGAGGCGGCCGGTGCGCAGCATGTTCCCGAAGATCAGGAGCGTGGCCAGGATGGCGACGCCGGCCGACGCGAAGCTGATCGCGCTCTCCTCGGTGAAGGTCCAGGTCGTGAACAGCAGCCCGAGCACGGTCGGAAGGCAGCTCTGGAAGACCATGGCGCCGGTGATGTTGCCCATCGCCAGGGTGTCCTTCGTATTGCGGACCCACAGCACGCTGTTGAACTTCTCGGGAAGCTCCGTCGCGATCGGCGCGATGATGAGCGCAAGGATCGTCGGGTCGAGGCCGATCGTGTTCGACAGGTGCTCGACGGCCCCGACGAAGACCTGCGCGCCGATGATGATCAGCGCCAGCGCCACGACGACCTGGCTGACGATGATCCGCATCCGCGGCGGCGCGCCCTCGACCTCCCAGCTGTCCTGCTCACCCGGCAGGATGTCGATGTCGAGCGTGTGCGGGCCGGCCATGCCGGGCAGCCGCGTGGCATGCAGCCGGTTCAGCGCCTCCGGATCGCCGGGCTCGGGCGCATCGGTGAAGTGCAGGCGCACGTAGACCGCGTAGATCACGATCAGCAGCGCGGCGGCAACCCACTTCAGCCAGCTCAGCTCGGCCGGGAGGAAGGCGGTGCCGATGGCGATCGAGTAGGCGACCACGAAGAAGCCAACGTCTCGCCCGAGCACGCGGACGTTGACGCGCATGCCCGTCCCCCGCCGCCCGCTGCGCGAGTAGAGGATGACGGCAACGCCGGTCACGAACATCGCCAGCGTCGAGAGCATGAATGGCGCGCCGAGGATCGCCCCGACGCCGATGGCGTGAGACGCCTCGGGATCCCCGCCGAAGATCAGCGGCCCGAGGATCGCGATGACCGGGATCAGCGTTTCGGGCATCGCGGTCGCGACGGCGGCCAGGACGCTGCCGACCGCCCCTTCCGCCAGGTTCAGCCGGTGGCCGAACCACTCGATGCTGTTCGTGAACAGCTCGGCGGCCACGAGGATGACCGCCAGCGATCCGATGAGGAGGACGATGTCCACGGATTGACCTCTAGCCTTCGGCGTGCGCGGCTGGCGTCGGAACGCGCCGCGCTGATTGGCCGAAGGTCTCTCCAACCGACCTCGAGGGTCGGCCGACGCCACCGGGCGGAGCCAGGCTCCGCCGTCCTGACGATGAAGTCGATCAGGGGATACTCCCCCTCGGGCTGCGCGAGTGTCGCGGACGCACGATCCGGGGTCAACTCGCCGCCGTCAGGTGCGCCCGGTCGCGCCTATGGGCGGAGGTGCTGTGGCGCGTACGGCAGCAGCGCCACGTGGCGCGCGCGCTTCAGCGCGGTGGTCAGCATCCGCTGGTGCCGGGCACAGGTGCCCGTCTTGCGGCGCGGCTCGATCTTCGCGCGCTCGCTCAGGTACCGGCGGAGGCGGTTGACCTCCTTGTAGTCGATGCTCTCGGCCTTGTCGACGCAGAAGTTGCAGACCTTGCGTCGACGCCGATCGCGGTAGTAGTCCGCCGCCTCGCGGCGGGATCGTGGGCTCGCCATGTGGGTATCGGTTCCTCTCGGTCAGTCGTTGTTAGAAGGGAATGTCGTCGACGTCCATCTCGGCGCCGGGTGCCGACGAGGTGGTCTCGGCGCCGCGCGGCTTCACCTGCGGCGGTGCGTCGCCGTAGGAGCCGCCCTCGCTGCCGGCGAACGAGCCCTCTTCGCGGTTCCGCCGCTCGAGGTTCACGACGCGGGCGAAGCGCAGCTCGAGGGCCGTCCGCTTCTGGCCGTCACGTGCCTCGTACTCGCGCGCGCGAAGCTGGCCCTCGGCGTAGACCTTGTTGCCCTTGCGCAGCTGCTCGGCGAGGCGCTCCGCCTGCTGCTCCCAGACCTCGACGCCGATCCACATCGTCTCCTCGGTCCACTCGCCGTCCGCGCCGCGGCTGCGGTCGTTGACCGCCACCCGCAGGTTGGTGACCGCCTTCCCGCTGGGCGTGTAGCGCAGCTCGGGGTCGGCGCCGAGGTTGCCGATGATCATCATCTTGTTGAGTGTCATCGCAAGCTCCTTCTCGCCGGGCCTCAGGCCTCGGCGCGCTCCTCGTCTGCCGGCTCACTGCTGGCCTCGGCGGCCACGAGCTCCGGCTCAGGCTGTGGCTCGGGCTCTGGCTCGGGCACCGCCTCGCCCTCGGCCTCTGCCGATGGCTCGGTCGGGAGGTCCTGGTCGTCGACCTGCATCGGCCTCGTCGCCATCGTCCAGATCCGAGGTCGCGCGCTGCGCGACGGCGGGGGCGATCTCGTCCGCCGGGCCGCGGTCCTCGAGGACGGTCACGAGGTGGCGGAGGATCTCCTCGCTGATGAGGAGGCCGCGCTCGATCTCGCGCACCTGGGACGGCTCGATATCGAAGTGAATGAGGAAATAGCTCGCCTCGCGGTGCCGGCCGATGTCGTACGCCAGGCGGCGCTTGCCCCACGGCGAGACCTTGCTGAGGCTGCCACCGCCGTTGACGATGGCGCGCGTGACCTTCTCGACCGCCGCCTGGAGCTTGTCGTCCTCCAGGTCCGGCCGAAGCAGGAGCATGAGTTCGTAACGGCGCATCAGTTGCCGTCGACCTCCTCTCTATGGGTTTGCGACGCTCCGCGCTGGCGCGCTGGAACGCGGCAGAAAGGGGTTCTGCTGTGAACATGAACCACGCCTCCGCGACGGGGAGGCGCGCGCAGAGTATAGCCCGTCCCAGGTCGCACCGGCAACGCCAGGCCGACCCGCCCGTATACTGACGCCCGAATTCCCTCGACCGATCCGAGTACTCCGATGCGCCCGAAAGCCAACACGATTCTCATCTGCGCCCGTGGCAAGGAGCTCCGCACGGAGCTCGAGGAGGCGCTCGTCGACGCCGGCCACAAGGTCGCCTCGGTGACGACCCCGGCCGATGCGGTTGCCACGATGCGCAAGGACCCGATCGACCTGATCGTGGCCGAAGGGCTTGCCGCGTCCGGCGCCATCGCCTCGCTGCGAACCGCCGCTGAAGGCCGGATCACGCCGATCCTCGTCGTCGCGCCGGCTCATGACGTCGAGGCCCGCATCGCGTTCCTGGAGGCGGGCGCCGATGACGTGATCTCCGGTGGCTTCGAGCCGACCGAGCTGTCCGGCCGGGTCACGGCGCTCCTCATCCGGACCGGTCGGATCGCCGCCGACCTCGGAGCCCATCCCGGAACCGGTGAGATCGTCGCGTTCTTCAGCCCGAAGGGCGGAGTCGGCACGACGACCCTCGCCGTCAACACCGCGGTGCTCCTGGCCGGGGGCGCCGGAGCGAAGGCGCGGGCGCCCGCCCAGCCGACGAACGGGGTGCTCCCGTCGTCTCGCGTCCTGCTGATCGACCTCGACCTCCAGTTCGGGCAGGTCGCCACCCACCTGAACCTCATGCCGCGCTACGACGTCGCCGGACTCGCCAGTGACGATGCCATCGCTGGCCGATCCCGAGCTGGCGCGAACCTACCTCACGACCCACAGCTCCGGGCTCAACGTGCTCGCGGCCCCCGCCCGTCCGGAGGCCGACTTCCGGGTCACCCTCGAGCACCTCCAGCGCATCATCGAGATCATGCAGCCGTCGTTCGACCACATCCTGGTCGACCTCGGCAGCCGCCTCGACCCGCGCAGCCTCTGGCTCCTCGAGCAGGCCAACGCGCACGTCGTTCGTCCTCTTCCCGGAGATCGCGGCGCTCCGCGCGATGAGCCTGCTCATGGCGTTCCTGGCCGACACGACCCCGCTCCGCGCGCGGACGCTCCTGGTCATCAACCACGTCTTCCCGAAGGAGCTGCTGAAGACCCGCGACGTCGAGAACCTCCTGCGCGCGAAGCCCGCAGCGGAGGTGCCCTACACCGAGGTCGAGATGATCCGATCGGTGAACGAGGGCGTGCCGCTCGTGATGAGCCGGCCATCGACGCCGGCGGCGCTCGCGATGCGCCGGCTCGCGCAGGCCGTCATCGGCATCGAGCAGCCCGAGGTCGGTGACCAAGCAGGAGCGGCGCCGGATCTTCGGTCGCCGCTAGCGCGAAGGACTGGTGCCGGAGGAGGGATTCGAACCCCCACGCCTTGCGGCCGCCGGGTTTAAGCCGGCTGCGTCTGCCATTCCGCCACTCCGGCCCGCCGGCGCTGGGAAAGGTGGAGGCGACGACGGCGAGTCGAACCCGCGTACGCGGTTCTGCGCAGTCGACCTCCGGAACGTGCGCCACTGTACGCGATCGTCCGCGATTCGTGCCTAATCCGGGCTCGTCTAGCCGTCGCGTCCGTCGGCGTTGCTTCCATTCCGTACGACTAGCAGCCACGGGCTCTGCTGCACCGTCGAGGTCGCAAGGCGTCGGAATTAAGTAATGCCCCAGGCTGAGAATAGGGCGCTGTCCCGATGTTCGGTCTGGAGCTTCGACGGATCCTTCCGCTATCGAACCTGGTACATCGGAAGGGAGACGAGAATGACACGCCGGATGGAGCGAGCGGAGCTGCTGAATCAGCTTTGCGATCTCCGTGACGCCTACAAGCGACGAGGCCCCGAGGATCGGGAGGCATCGGTCACGATGGAGAGCCTGCTCGATCATCTGGCGAAGATCTGGGATCACGCGCAGGTGGCGTCCGAGCTGAGCGCGTGACCCTGAAAGTGTGGAGGCGACGACGGGAATCGAACCCGTGTACGCGGTTTTGCAGACCGCTCCCTGAACCACTCGGGCACGTCGCCACCGGTCGAATCTGCTGGCTGCCCCGCGAGGATTCGAACCTCGGTTAACGGATCCAAAGTCCGCTGTCCTACCACTAGACGACGGGGCACCGATCCGGGCCTCACGCTAGCAGGTCATGCCTTGGCGCAACCAGCCGGACAAGAAAATGGAGCGGAAGACGGGACTCGAACCCGCGACCCTCACCTTGGCAAGGTGATGCTCTACCAACTGAGCCACTTCCGCCCGCTTGTCCGCCCGATTCTACCCGGACCGCGTGAGGTGGTGCCGAGGGCCAGGATCGAACTGGCGACACCTGGATTTTCAGTCCAGTGCTCTACCGACTGAGCTACCTCGGCTCACGGGTCCGTCGGGCGGTGCGAAGGATACCGACGGCGCTCGGCGGTCGCAACTTTCAGGGCGCCAGCGGCAGCTCGAGGTCCAGCTCGTCCCGCATCGGGATGTCGTAGGCGCCGGTCGCCGGCAGGTCGGGCTTCATGGTGCGTCGCGCCTCGACGACGGCGCCGGCGCGGAGCGCGACTGAGCTGGAAACCGCGCCGCTGGTAGAACCGCAGAGCATCGAGGTTGTCGTTCGTCGTCGTCAGCCAGACCCGCCGGCTGCCGGCATCGCGAGCGACCTCGATCACCCGCTCGAGCAGGCGGGAGCCGATCCCGATGCGCCGCGGCTCCGCGGCGATGGCCACGAGCTCGCAGCCATCTGGACCGATCCGATACGCCGCATGGCCGGCGATCCGGTCTCCGTCCATCGCCACGAACCCCGGCAGCTCGGCCGGTCGGATCCGCTCCCCGTGCGCGACGACGAAGTCCGCGTGCCACGTGTCGATCACATGGATGCGCAGCCGATCCGCCGGCACGTCCGCGGCGGGCAGGATCTCCATCGGCCCTAGCGGGTCGTGCCCATCTGGCCGGCGATCGCCTCGAGGGCGCGGATCCGCTCACCGATCGGCGGATGGGTGTCCCACAGCGACTTCGCCCGCTCCTCGAACGACTTGATCGGGTTGACGATGTAGAGGTGCTGCGTCGCGCGGTTGGCGACCTCGAGCACCTCCTGGTCGTCGCTGATCGTGCGGAGGGCGCGCGCGAGGCCGACGGGGTTGCGCGTCATCTCGACGGCGGTCGCATCGGCCAGTGACTCGCGCGACCGGCTGACGGCGGCCTGGATGAGGCGCCCGATCAGCGGGGCGACGATCGCGAGGATCAGGGCGAGGGCGAAGATCAGCGCCGCGGCTCCCCCGCCACCGCGGTCCGAGTCGCTGCTCGACGAGCGGCGGCCGCCGCCCCAGTACGTGAATCGCAGGAACCAGTCGGCCAGCAGCGCGATCGCTCCGACCAGCACGCCGACGAGGAGCGTGAAGCGGATGTCGAGGTTGCCGATGTGGCTCATCTCGTGCCCGATGACGCCCTGGAGCTCCTCGCGATCGAGCTTGTCGAGCAGGCCGCTCGTGACCGCCACGCTCGCGTGCTCCGGGTCCCTCCCGGTGGCGAAGGCGTTCGGCGCCGAGTCGTCGATGAGCCACAGCCGCGGGGGCGGCAGGCCGCCCGCCAGGCGCATCTCCTCGACGACGTTGACGAGCTGCCCGAAGCGCTCCGGTGGATTCGCGCGGTCGATCTCGCGCGCCCCGCTGGTCGCCATCACGAGCGCGTCGCCCGCGAACCAGGAACCGATGCTCATCACGACCGCGATGACCACGCGCCAGCACGAGCCCGCCCCAGCCGAAGCCGGTCGCATACCCGACCGCGCCCCCGAGCAGTCCGAGAACGACGATCACCACCGCCACGAGCAGCCAGCTCCGGCGGCGGTTGCGGTCGATCTCGCGATAGAAGGTGGTCGGCGTCAGGCGCGCCGAGGCGCTCATCGGCGGCCGATCACGTCGTGCGCAGGTTCACCTCGGGAACCGCCGTGTCCGCCTCCTCGATCTGGAAGTAGTCGCGCTCGCGGAAGCCGAACATCGCGGCGATGAGCACGGTCGGGAAGGTCTGGACCGAGGTGTTGAACTCGCGGACCGAGGCGTTGTAGTGCTGCCGGCTGAAGCCGATCTGGTTCTCCGTCGTCGTCAGCTCCTCCTGCAGCTCGAGGACGTTCTGGTTCGCCTTGAGCTCGGGGTAGTTCTCGACGAGGGCGAACAGCTGACGCAGCGCGCCGGTGAGGAAGTTCTCGGCCTGGGCCGCCTGTCCCGCGTTGGCCGGCCCGGCCTGCTGGGCGGTGACGGCGGCGCTCCGAGCCTCGATGACCCGCGTCAGGGTCTCCTGCTCGAAGTCCATGTAGCCCTTGACCGCGTTGACGAGGTTCGGGATCAGGTCATGCCGGCGCTTGAGCTGGACGCTGATCTGGTTCCACGCCTCGTCGACCATGTTCCGCAGCCGGACGAGGCCGTTGTACGTGAAGATCAGGAAGACGACGATGACCGCGACGGCGATCAGCAGGATGATCAGCCAGAGGGGCATGTGGGGTGCTCCTCGCTCGGTGATTGACGCGGGCATCGTACCAGCCGACCGAGTGGTGGGCGGTGAGGGGCTCGAACCCCCGACCTCCTCGGTGTAAACGAGGTGCTCTGACCAGCTGAGCTAACCGCCCGCGGCATGGTAGTCGATGGTCGCCGGACGCAGAAACGCCGCTCGCGTGCGGCGAGCGGCGCATCGGTCAGTCGAAGTGAAGTGGTGCCCAGGCCGGGACTTGAACCCGGATGGGTTTCCCCATACGCCCCTCAAACGTACGCGTATACCAATTCCGCCACCTGGGCCCGAACGAGCGTGGTACCGAGGGAGGGACTTGAACCCACACGACCTAAGGATCACTAGGTCCTGAACCTAGCGCGTCTGCCTATTCCGCCACCTCGGCACGCACGCACCCGGAGAGACTCCGAGTTGCGCGCGATCGATGATAGCACGGCCGGCCCCGCGTCAGCCCTGGGGCAGCAGGTTGAGCAGGCTGAAGGCGACGAACAGGATCGGCGAGGACGATCGTCAGGCGGAAGAGCGTGCGCTCGATTCCGCGCCGGCTGCGATAGGCGGTCACCTCGCCGCCGAACGCGCCACCGAGGCCGGTGCCGCGCTGCTGGAGCAGGATCGATGCGATGAGCGCGATGGCCAGGATGATCTGCGCGATGAGGATGGCGGTTTCCATGGCCGGCGAAGTTTAGCGCGATCGAGCCGAATCGGCCGGTCATCTCCGGGCCCGGCGGGATGCCGAGGAGCTCGCAGAGGGTCGGCGCCACGTCGGCCAGCTCGCCGTCGCGAAGCCGTGAGCCGCGGCATGCTCCTCGGACACGAGGACGAGCGGGACCGGCGAGGTCGTGTGCTTCGTCTGCGGGTCGCCGGCTCGCGTCGCGCATCTCCTCGATGTTGCCGTGGTCCGCGGTGATGACGAGCGCCGCGCCCTCGCCGAGCGCCGCGCGCGACAGGCGCCCGAGGCACCCGTCGAGGACGTTCGCGGCCTCGACCGCGGCCGACCACACGCCGGTGTGGCCGACCATGTCGGCGTTCGCGTAGTTGGCGACGATGAAGTCGTGCTCGTGCCGGCCGAGGGCCTCGACGAGCGCATCGGTGATCGGTCCGGCGCTCATCTCCGGCGCGAGGTCGTAGGTCGGCACCTCGCGGTTCGACGGCACGAGGATGCGGTCCTCGCCGGGAAACGGCTCCTCGACACCGCCGTTGAAGAAGTACGTGACGTGCGCGTACTTCTCGGTCTCGGCGACGTGGAGCTGGCGCTTTCCGAGGCGCGACAGGTGCGCCGCCAGCGAGTCGATCACGAGCGGCGGGAAGGCGACCGCCACCGGCAGCTCGTCGGGAGCCTGGTACTCGGTCAGGGTCGTGACGTCGAAGGCGCCGGCGCCGCCACGGTCGAACCGATCGAAGTCCGGCTGCGCCAGCGCGTGGGTCAGCTGCCGCGCCCGGTCGGCGCGGAAGTTCAGGTGCACGACGCCGTCGCCGGGCTCGCATCGGCGCGGCGTCGGCGATCAGGGTCGGCTGGATGAACTCGTCGCCCTCGTCACGCTCGTACGCGTCGGCGATGGCCGCTGCCGCGGTCGGGCGCGCGGAGGCCGGTCCCGTGGACGATCGCGTCGTACGCGCGCTTCGTCCGATCCCAGCGGCGGTCGCGGTCCATGGCCCAGTAGCGGCCGGTGACCGTCGCGACGCCGCGCGCGCCCGTCGAATCGCGTCTCGAGCTCGGGGAGGAACGCGTCGGCCGAGCGCGGCGGCGTGTCGCGCCCATCGGTGAAGGCGTGGAAGCGGACGCGCTCCGGCGGCAGGCCCGACCGATGGGCCAGCTCGACCATGGCGACGAGGTGCTCGTCGACGGCGTGGACCCCGCCGGGGCCGACGAGGCCCATGAGGTGGAGGCTGGCCGCCGCGCTCCGCGACCCGCAGGCAGGCCGCGTTCAGCGCCGCGTTGTCGAAGAACGAGCCGTCGGCGATGGCCGCGCTGATCCGCGGCAGGTCCTGGAGGACGCGGAACCCCGCGCCGAGGTTGAGGTGGCCGACCTCGCTGTTGCCCATCTGCCCGGCGGGCAGGCCGACGGCCTCGCCGGACGCCTCCAGCCGGCTGTGCGGCCACTCGGCGAGCAGCCGGTTCCAGTTCCACATCGGCGCCGCGAGCAGCGCGTTGCGCGACGGGTCGTCGTTCAGCCCGAACCCGTCGAGCACGACGAGGACGACG
The DNA here is from genome assembly GCA_963797855.1 of uncultured Chloroflexia bacterium. Taxonomy (GTDB): domain Bacteria; phylum Chloroflexota; class Limnocylindria; order QHBO01; family QHBO01; genus JACDBZ01. The sequence continues at coordinate 62,695 of CAWCQX010000009.1, forward strand.
GTCACGCGGCGGACGCGGCCGATGCGGCGCGGACGATCGCCGCGAAGACGTCCGGCTTCAGCGACGCGCCGCCGACCAGGGCGCCGTCGATGTCCGGCTGGGTGAAGAACTCGGCGGCGTTCGCGTCGGTCACGCTGCCGCCGTACTGGATCGGGACCTCGTCGGCGGCCGACGGGTCGAGCTCGCGCAGGAGGCCGCGGATCAGGGCCGCGACCGCCTGGGCGTCGTCGCCGGTGGCGGCGTCGCCCGTGCCGATCGCCCAGACCGGCTCGTACGCGATCACCAGGCCGGTCCCGCCGAGCCGGTCGAGCCCGGCCAGCGCGGCGCGAACCTGGCGCTCGACGACCGCCTCGGTCTGGCCCGCACGCCGCTCCTCGGCCCGCTCCCCCACCGCGGCGATCGGATCGAGGCCGTGGGCGACGGCGCTGGCGACCTTCCGGCCGACCGCGCTCGTCGGTCTCGCCGTCGTACTGGCGGCGCTCCGAGTGGCCGAGGATGACGTACGTGCGCGATCGCCGGCGAGCATCAGCGGGCTCGTCTCGCCGGTGAACGCGCCGCGCTCCTCGTCGTGCATCGTCTGCGCACCGATGTGGACCCCCGGCGACGGCGCGCGCGACGTCGCGCAGCCAGATCGTCGGGCGGGCAGATCACCGTGGTGACCAGCGGTGACTCGGCTGCGGCGACCTCGACCGCCTCGGCGAGGGCGATCGCCTCGTCCGACCGTTGGCGGGTTCATCTTCCAGTTGCCGGCGACGACCGGTCGGCGCATCAGTGCTCCTCGGGGCTGGCCAGCTCGACGAGCCGGCGCAGGCGATGGTTCACGGCCGATCGGCTCACGCCGAGCGCCGCGCCAAGCGTATCGAGGTCGGCGTCCGGCATGCGGCGCCGCATCGCGGCCGTCTCCCGCAGGGCCGGCGCCAGGGCGGCAAGCCCGCCATCGGCCTCGAGCCGATCGATCGCCGAGAGCTGGCGGTCGGCCGCGCGGACGGTGCGCCCGAGGTTCGCCTCCTCCGCGTTGAGCAGCCGGTTCAGGCGGGCGCGCACGTCGCGCCCGACGCGGTGGGTCTCGAGCTCGAGCACGCCGCGGTTCGCGCCGACCAGGCGCAGGAGCGCGACGATCTCCTCCTGGCCCTTCAGGTAGACGACGTGGCGGCCGCGCCGCTCCGTTCGGAGGGCCCGCACCTCCAGCGAGGCGAGCGCGGCCTGGAGCTCCTGCGGCCGCCGTGCGGTCGGCGCAGGACGAACTCGACGTGCGGGCCGGTGGCGCCGAACGAGATCGAGCCGGAGCCGAGCAGCACGCCGCGGAGGAAGGCGCGACGGTCGCAGGCCGGCGCCGCGTCCCACGACCACGCGCCGAGTGCCGTCGCGGTCGAGCTCGACGACGAGGTGGTGGCGCGCCCCGACCCGCGCCCGGTCCGGCGCGACCGCCCGCGGCGACGCGACCGGCAGCCCGAGCGAGCTCGCCAGGTGGACCGCGGTCCGGGCGGTGGCGTGGTCGAGCGTGCGCAGACGAGCCTCGCGAGGAGCCGTGCAGCAGGCCGATCAGCTCCGCGCGCCGATCGCAGGCTCGCGCCGGCTGGATGCGAGCCAGCTCGCCCTTGACCTCGCCGGCCAGGAGCACCGCGACGGTCAGGAGGCGGTGGCCGCCTGGCGGCCGATGCGGCGCTGAGCGCGGCCGCGCGATCCGGTCCTCCTGCTGGAGGCGCATGAGCGCCGCCGCGAGCTTGGCGGGGTCGTGGCGGTGGGCGTTGGCGGGGTCGATGACGTCCTCCTCGACGATGACGACCGGCAGCTCCTCGAGCCGGCGGACGTCGACCTCGACCGGCTCGGCGCGCCAGCCCTCGGGGCGGCGCGCATCGGTGTTGCGGTTGAGGATGACGTAGTCGATCAGGTCCTCGCCGACGTGGTCGAAGAGCGCCTCGAGGTGCTCCGATGCGGTCATCGACTCGGTCTCGCCCGGGCTGGGTCGCGACGTTGCAGACGTAGGCCTTGAGCCCGGGCGCGGCGGCGAGCGCGTCGCGGACGTCGCGAGATCAGCAGGTTCGGCAGCACGCTGCTGAACAGCGACCCGGGCCGAGGACGATCATCTCCGCCTCGAGGATCCGCTCGAGCGCCTCGCCGTTGGCCCGCACGTCGGCCGGCTCGATGAAGACCTGCTCGATCGGCTCGTCGGCCGTCGCGATCCCGACCTGGCCGTAGAGCGTGCCGCCCCGAGGCGAGCCGCGCCGACAGGTTGAGCGGGACGCTCGTGGCGGGCAGCACCTGGCCGCGCACGGCGAGCACGCGGTTCGACTCGCGCACCGCCTCCTCGAAGTCGCCGGTCACGGCGGTCATGGCGGCGATGAACAGGTTGCCGAAGGCGTGGTCGTCGAGGCCGGAGCCCGGCGGGAAGCGGTACTGCATGAGCTGGGTCATCAGCGGCTCGGCGTCGGCGAGCGCGGCGATGCAGTTGCGGATGTCGCCGGGCGGGACGATCCCGAGCTGCTGGCGCAGCCGGCCGCTGCTGCCGCCGTCGTCGGCGACGGTCACGACCGCCGTGATGTTGGCGCTGTACCCCTTGAGCCCGCGCAGCAGCGTCGAGAGGCCGGTGCCGCCGCCGATCGCGACGATCCTCGGCCCGCGCGCCAGGTAGCGCTTCGTGTACAGCACCTCGAGGACGCTGTCGTTGCGGCCGACGAAGGGCGACACGACCGAGCGCATCAGGCCCCACATGCCGATGCCGGTCAGCGCGAGCCCGAGCGCGGCCACCAGCGCGGCCCGGACCTCCGGCTCGAGCCAGGCGCCGGTGAGCCAGTACACGATCGCGATCTCGTCCGCCGCGTTCGTCCGGTACAGGTCGCGGATGAAGATCGCGGCGCCGAGCCCGAGGATGACGATCCCGACCAGGAGCAGGACCAGCCAGCGCTTGATGTGCATCCCCGGGTAGAGCCAGCGCGGGAGCCGTCGACCCTTCATCGCTCGAGCTCCCGGTGGAAGACCGTGACGGACACGTCCGGCAGCTCACCGAGGCGCTCGCGCGAGCTCCTCGGCCAGGGCGATCGAGCGGTGGAAGCCGCCGGTGCAGCCGAGCGCGATCCGCAGCTGCTCCTTGCCCTCGGCGCGGTACGCCGGCGCGGTGAGGGTCAGGAGCTCGGTGACGAGCTCGAGGAACCGATTCGCCGTCGGCTGCTGGAGGACGAAGTCGCGGACCTTCGTCTCCTTGCCGGAGAGCGGCTTCAGCTCCGGGTCCCAGTACGGGTTCGTCAGGAAGCGGACGTCGAAGACGAGGTCGGCCTCGAGCGGGATCCCGTACTTGTAGCCGAAGGTGACGATGTCGACCCGAAGCTCGTTCCTCGTCGCGGTGTGCGGGCACGAGCGACCAGAGCCGGTCCTTGAGCTGGCCGATCGAGAGGCCCGAGGTGTCGACGACGTGATCGGCCAGCTCGCGGGTCCGCGCCAGGCGCCGGCGCTCCTCGGCGATCGACGCCTCCACCCCGCTCCGTGCCTCGAGCGGATGGCGGTGCCGCGTCTCGCTGAAGCGGTTGACGAGGTCTCGTCGCTGGCCTCGAGGAAGATCACCTCGAAGACGGGCCGGTCGCCGTCGAGCGCCGCCGCCGCGCGCTCGATCGCCGGCGCCGGGTCACCGGCGCGGATGTCGAGGACGAGGGCGGAGCGCCGGTATCGGTCGCGGTCCTCGCGACGGAGGGCCAGGAAGTCCTCGAGCAGCGCTGGCGGCAGGTTGTCGACGACCGAGTAGCCGAGGTCCTCGAACAGCTTGCTGGCCTGGCTCTTGCCGGCGCCGGAGAGGCCGCTGATGACCAGCAGGTGGTCGAGCTCGGCGTCGGAGCGCAGCGCGGCAGGGTCCCCGTCGCTGCTCGCCCGCGGATCGGGCGTGGTCTCGGTGGGCGTGGTGCTCGCCACGATCCCCTCCATGCTCGAACGCGCTCCGAGTATAGCCGCGGTCACGCTCGATCCCGGCCGTCGAGGAGGCCGCGAACCGTCGCGGCGACCGAGCGCGCGGAGCGCATCGAGGTCGTAGCCGCCCTCGAGCGTCAGCGCGACGCCGCGGCAGCCCGAGCCGGGACGGCGGTCGCGCCGAGAGCCGCGCGACCTCCTCGAATCCCGCCTCGGTGACCGCGAGCTGCGCGAGCGGGTCGGCCGCGTGCGCGTCGTATCCCGCCGAAACGAGGATCGCCTCCGGGCCGAACGCCTCGATCGCCGGGAGCAGCTCGTCCCTCCAGGCCGCGACGAAGGCCTCGTCCCCCTCGCCGGCGGCGAGCGGACGGTTGTGCGCGATGCCGCCCGGCGTCGTCGGCCGCGGCGCCGGTGCCCGGATAGAACGGGTACTGGTGGGTCGAGGCGTAGATGAGGTCGGGATCGCCGTCGAAGATCGCCTGCGGTTCCGTTGCCGTGGTGGACGTCCCAGTCGACGATCGCGACCCGCCGAGCGGCGCCGTCGGCGCGCAGCGCCGCGACCGCGATCGCGACGTGGTTGAGCAGGCAGAATCCGCTCCCGCGATCGCGACGGGCGTGGTGGCCCGGCGGGCGGACGGCGGCGAACGCGACCTCGGCCTCCCCGGCGACCGCCGCGCGCGCCGCATGGATCGTCGCCCCGGCAGCGAGCCGCGCCGCCTCCATGGATCCGGGCACGAGGTACGTGTCCGGGTCGAGCCACCCGCCGCCGCGCGCCTCGGCATCGGCGAGCGCGGCGACGTAGTCCGGGTCGTGGACGCGCGTCAGCGTCCGCATCGGTGGCCGGCTCGGCGATCTCCTCGACGAGGCGGCCGCCGGCGGCATCGCGAACGCCGGCCGCCGCCGCCTCGCGCCGCGCGGGGCGCTCGGGATGGCCCGGCGACGGCGTGCGCATCGATGCGCGCATCGGTCAGGAGCAGGACGGAGCCGGGCACCGGCGAGCGCTATCGGCCCATCATCCGGATCAGCTGCAGCGTGATCTCGAAGAGCCCGTACATGACGATCGCGAGCGTGAACGAGCTGATCACGAGGTCGCCCGGGGTGATGACGATCGCGAACAGCACGATCAGCAGGACCACGCAGCGCCGGCGGCTCGACGAGGAAGGCGTAGCTGAGGATGCCGACGCGCGCCAGCAGGTAGAGGATGACCGGGAACTGGAGGGCGATGCCGAAGGCGAGCAGGAAGGTCGTCACGAAGCCGATGTAGTCGGCGAGGCCCAGCAGCGGCTGGACGCCCTGCAGCGAGAAGTCGAGGAGGAAGCCGACCGCCAGCGGGATGAGGAGGTAGCCGAGCGCCACGCCCGCGGCGAACAGGATGACCGCCGCGATCAGCAGCGGCCACACCAGGCGGCGCTCCGGACGCGTCAGGCCCGGCGTCACGAAGGCCCAGATCTCGTAGAGGATCACCGGCATCGCGAACGCGACGCCGCACATGAGCGCGAGCTGCAGCCGGACGCTGAACGCCTCGCCGACGTTCGTCTGGATGAGCTCGGCGCCGCTGTCCTCGAGCGGGGCCCGCAGCAGCGTGATGATCGGGTCGGCGAGGAAGAAGCCGGCGATCGCCGCGACGAGCACGGCGATGGCGATGACGATGATGCGGCTTCGCAGCTCCTCGAGGTGCTCGAGGAGGCTCATCGTGGCGTCGTCGCGGGTCATCGCGACCGACGCATCACGTCACGCGGGCGCCGAGGCCCGGCCGTCACCCCCGTCAGTGAGTGCGGTCCGAACCGTCGCCCGGAGGCGGCTCCTCCGCTGGCGCTGTCGCGGGCGTCTTCGGCTCGCCGCGCACCGACTCTTCCAGATCGCTGGAGGCCTTGCGGAACTCGCGGATCCCCTTCCCGACGGCGTTGCCGATATCGGGCAGCTTGCCGGGGCCGAAGATGATCAGGACGATCACCAGCAGCAGGATGAGCTCCCTCGGTCCGGGAACCGGCATCTCTTCAGATACCTCCGATCTTTGCCGTTCGAACGGGGCTGGCCGTCGAGTGTAGCACCGCCTCCGCCAGCGAGCGACGAATGGACCGATGCGGCCGCCGCCGCGGCCGCCCGCCAGTCCGCGCCGCGCGACGCCAGCGCGATGCCCGCGACACGTTGACGAGGCCCGGCGCCCACGCTCCCGTCGGCCGCGCGCGCGGCCGCGCCAGGTCGCCGCCCTGCGCGCCGACGCCCGGGACCAGGAAGCCGGGCCCGGGACCGCCTCGCGCAGTCGCGCCAGCTCGTCGGGAGCGGTCGCGCCAACGACGAGGCCGACGCGGCCATCCGTCCAGCGCTCCGCGGCCCAGCGCGCGACCTGCAGGTGGACCGGCTCGCCGTCGGCCACGAGCGCCTGGAAGCGGCCGGCCGACGGGTTGCTCGTGCGGGCCAGGACGTAGACGAGCCGGTCCCGCGTCGCGAGGAACGGCTCGATCGGCGTCCTCGCCGAGGTACGGCGAGAGGGTGACGGCGTCGGCGTCGAGGTGGCCGAAGAGCGCGGCGGCGTACCGCTCGGCGGTCGTCCGATGTCGCCGCGCTTCGCGTCGAGGATGCAGGGGACGTCGCGCGGGCACGTCGGCGCGGGTCCGCTCGAGCGCCGCCCAGCCGGCCGACCCGAAGGCCTCGAAGAAGGCGACGTTGATCTTCACCGCGCACGCGTGCGGCGCGGCCGCCTCGATCAGGCCGCGCGCGAACGTCTCGATGCCCTCGACCGTCGGCGGCAGGCCCTCCGGCAGCGCGTCGGGATGCGGGTCGATGCCGAGGCAGAGCGGCGAGCCGACCGCCGCGCGACGTGCCCGCAGCCGCTCGAGGGCGGTGCCGCTCATCCCGCCCGGGCCAGCGACGGGCGGCAGGCGGCGCGCCACCAGCGGGCTCGACGACCGGTGGGCGAAGTCGACGACCCGGAGCCGCAGCCGGGGCATCCCGCCGAAGTCGTCGCGCTCGAGCGTGCCGACGAGGTCGACCTCGTCTCCCGGCTCCGGCAGCGGCCGCTCCGGCTCGAGGCCGAAGGCGATGGCGTCGAAGGTCTCGAGGCCCTCGGCGCATCCGGAGGGCGACGTGCTGCTCCGTCGGCGCCGACGCGGCGCGCCTCGGTGAGCACCATGCCGGTGACCGCCAGGACCGGCTCGACGTGGCCCGGCCCGTACGGCGCGAGGCGGGCGAGCTCGTCGGCGAGCGTCCAGTCGAGGTAGGCGTGCCGGCAGCACGAGATCGACGACGCTCGGCCCGGGTCGTTCCGCCTCGGCCGCGGCATCCGCGGGAAACGGTCGCGGCAGTGCGGCGAAGGCGGCCGAGAACTCCGCCCACGACTCGGGCAGGAGGCTGAAGCCGCCTGCCGCCGCATGCCCGCCGCGCTTGGTCAGGAGCGCGGCGCAGGCCTCGAGCGCCGCGGCGACGTGGAAGTCGGTGGGCGCCCGCACCGAGCCGCGGACCTCGTCGCCGACGAGCGTCGCCGCCGCGACCGGGCGAGCGAGGCTGTCGGCGAGGCGACCGGCGACGAGGCCGACGAGCCCCGGCGCCCAGGCGTCGTCGCGCACGAGCAGCGGGCCCGATCCCGCGCTCCGCCGCGACGAGCGCCGGCGCCGCATCGACGGCCTGCTTCGTCAGCTCGCGGCGGCGCTCGTGGACCTCCTCGAGCTCGGCGGCCAGCTCCTCGGCGCGGATCGGGATCCTCCTCGAGCAGCAGCGTGATGGCCAGCTCGGCGTCGGCGATGCGACCGGCGGCGTTGATGCGGGGCACGACCCCGAAGGCGAGGTCGCGGGCCGTCGGCTGCGCCGGCACGTCGCAGCCGCGCGAGCAGGAGCGCGCGGAGGCCCGGCGTGCGTCGTCGTGCGCGAGCTCCTCGAGGCCGAGCCGGACGATCGCCCGGCTCTCGCCGGTCATCGGTGCCAGGTCGGCGACCGTGCCGATGGCCGCGATGGCCGCCAGCCCGTCGGCCGCGACGCCGTGCCGGTCGAGCAGCGCCGCGGCGAGCTTGTACGACAGACCGGCGCCGGTGAGGTCGGGATCGGGATAGGCGCAGTCGGGGCGATGCGGGTCGACGACCGCGACCGCCCGCGGCAGGACGGCGGGCGGCAGGTGGTGGTCGGTGATGACGACGTCGAGCCCGATCGCTCGCGCGACGTCGACCTCGGCCACGTTCGTGACCCCGCAGTCGCAGGTGATCGACGAGGGTCACGCCGCGCGACGCGAGGTCGCGCAGCCCCGACTCGGACAGGCCGTAGCCCTCGGCCAGGCGCGAGGGAACGTAGCGGACCGGATCGGCGCCGAGCGCGCCGCAGCGCGGTGACCCACACGACGATCGCGGTCATGCCGTCGGCGTCGTAGTCGCCCCAGATGGCGATCCGCTCCCCCGCCTGCGAGCGCCGCATCGATGCGGTCGAGCGCCACGCTCCGCATCGGCCATGCGCGAGAGGTCGTGGAGCGCGCCGGCGCCGGCCTGGAGGAAGCGCTGGAGCTGGTCATCGGTCCGGAAGCCGCGGCGAGCGAGGAGCGTGGCGACCGGGGCCCCGAATCCGGTGAAGGCCGGCGGCTCCGGCACGGGCTCCGGCAGCAGCCACTCGAGGCTCGGGACGATCACCGCGCCATCGTAGCCGCGGCGGCTTCCCCGCCGCTTACGCGTTCCGTTATCGGCGCGTCAGGTGCGGGCCGGCGTCCTTCGCGCGTGCCTTCCGCCGCGTCCCAGTCGTCCCAGGCCACGAGGATCTGGCTGGCGTTGAAGATCGAGGAGTACGTGCCGCTGACGACGCCGAGCAGCAGGGCCAGCGTGAAGGTGCGGATCGTCGGCGGGCCGAGCAGCAGCAGCGCGCCGAGCGTCACGGCGACGGTGAGCGAGGTGATGATCGAGCGGCCGATCGTCTGGAGGATCGAGTGGTTGACGATCGCGCCGAACGGCTCCCCGGCGTGCCGGACCCGGTTCTCGCGGATGCGGTCGAAGACCACGATCGTGTCGTGGACGCTGAAGCCGATGATCGTCAGCAGCGCGGTCACGAACAGCGCGTCGAACTCGAGGTTGAAGAAGTACCCGAGGATCGCGAACGTGCCGACCACCAGGATGACGTCGTGCAGCAGCGCCACGATCGCCGCGGTGCCGTAGCGGAACCCGAACCGCATCCACAGGTAGGCGAGGATGAAGAGCTCGCCGATGATGATCAGGATCGCCGAGCTGCGGATGAGCTCGGCGCCGATGATCGGGCCGACCGTCCGCACGATCCGCGGCTCGCCCGGCCCGAACTCGATCCTCGAGCTGCTCCTCGACGTCGGCGAACTCGGTGCCCGCGGCGATCGGCCGGGCGTCGCTCGGGCTCGGCGGGTTCGGCCGACGGGGATGCGGACGCCGCCGGGCTCGCCGAGGCCGCCGCGCTGCGAGCTCGGCCGCTCGCGTCGCGCTCGGGCGACGGGCTCGGCGCTGCCGACGCAGGCGATGGGCTCGCACTGCCGCTGGCGCGACCGATCCGGACGGCGACGGCTGCGGCGGCGACGGCGGCAGCGAGGTCGATCGGCTCGGTCCGGATGCGCAGGTACCCGCCCGGCAGCTCGGTGACGACGACGTCCTCGTATCCGAGCTCGGCCAGGGCGGCCGTCATCTCGGCGGCGGTCGGCTCCTCGGCGTAGCGGACCTCCCACTCGGTCCCACCGGTGAAGTCGATCGACGGCTTCAGGCCGCCGAGGAAGATGAAGATCAGCCCGGGAATGGTGAGGAGCGCGCTGATGGCGAAGTACCAGTTGCGCTTGCCGACGATGTCGTACATCGGTCTAGCGCTCCACGTGGTAGAGCTCGATGCCGGCGGCCCCAGCTCGTGCGGGTGACGCAGCGCAGCATCGTGCGGGTGACCGTGACGGCGCTGAACATGCTGACCAGCACGCCGACGATCAGGACGAGCGCGAAGCCGCTGCACGACCGTCGTCCCCTGCCAGTACAGCCAGCCGGCGACGAGGAGGCGAGCTGACGTTCGAGTCGAGGATGCTCGACCAGGCGCGGTTGAAGCCGGCCTCGATCGCCGGGCCGAGCGTCTTGCCGGCGCGGATCTCCTCCTTCATCCGCTCGAAGATGAGGATGTTGGCGTCGACCGCCATGCCGATGGAGAGGATGAACGCGGCGACGCCGGCGAGCGTCAGCGTGACGTCGATGATGCGGAAGACCGCGTAGACGACGAGCGTGTAGAAGATCAGCGCGATCGCCGCCAGCACGCCCGGCAGCCGGTAGTAGGCGATCATGAAGAGCAGGACCAGGAACAGGCCGACCGCGCCGGCGACGAGCGCCTGGGCCAGGAAGTCGGCGCCGAGCGTGGGAGCGACAGTCTCGACGCCCTGCTCGCTCAGCGAGATCGGCAGCGCGCCGAAGCGCAGCGTGTTGTAGAGGTTCGTGCGCTCGGCCTCGTTCGCCGGGTCTGCGGGCCCGACGGTGATGATCGTCTTGCCGCCGCAGATCGGCGTCGTTGATGGTCGGGGTCGTGATGACCTCGCCGTCGAGGGCGATCGGCCCGGGCCGGTCGACGTTCGCCGTCGTGAACTGGCACCAGATGTCGCTCGCCTCGTCGCTGAGGCTGAACTGGACGCCGATGAGGTTGCCCGTCGACGGCCGGCGCGACGCTCGCCGGCGTCGATCTCGCCGCCGTTGAAGAGCACGCGCGACCGTCCCGCCTCGAGCAGGTCGCTGATGTCCTGGCCCTCGGTGCAGCTGCTGGCCCTGCGGGATCGATGAACTGGAGCTGGCCGGTCGAGCCGACGAGGTCGCGGACCTGGTCTGGTCGTCGACGCCCGGCACCTCGACGACGATGCGCCGCGACCCGTCGCCGGCGGTCTCGGTGCGCACCTGCGGCTCGGTGACGCCGATGCCGGCGACGCGGCGCTCGATGATGTTGCGGGCCGTCTCGAGGTCGGTCGGCGGTGACCGCCTCGCGCTCTGCGGGCTCAGCCTCGAGGGTCACCCGGATGCCGCCCTGGAGGTCGAGGCCGAGCACGGTGCGGAACTCGGCGCCGGCGACCTCGTCGGGCAGCCAGCCGAGGCCGAGCGTGGTGCGCGGCAGGTCGATGAAGATCGCCACGAGGGCGATCACCCCGATGACCCACGGGGCGATGCGGCGCCAGGTCATGCTCGGCCGCAGGTCCTCGATCTGCTCGGGGATGTCGTGCTGGCGGCTGAGCGCCTCGGACACGAAACACGCCGCTTCCTAGCGGCGGGCGGCGCAGAGTATAGCGAGTTTCCGGACGCGATGCCGGAGCGGGCCTCCGGTCTAGGCGAGCATCCCCTCGCGCGCGAGGTGCGCCTTCAGCCGCTCGGCGAGGTCGCGGCTGATCCCCGGCGTCGCCGCCACCTCCTCGACCGATGCCTCCCGGATGCGCCGCACCGAGCCGAAGCGCTTGAGGAGCGCCTTCTTCCGACCCGGCCCGATGCCCGCGATGTCGTCGAGCTCGCTGCGCAGCGCCCGCTTGCCGCGGACGTCGCGGTGGTAGGTGATCGCGAACCGATGCGCCTCGTCCCGGATGCGCTGGACGAGGTAGAGCGCCTGCGACCGGCGCGGCAGCACGACCGGCGCGGACCGGCCGGGCAGGTAGAGCTCCTCGAAGCGCTTCGCCAGGCCGGCGAGCGGGACGTCGGTGATCCCCAGCTCCGCGAGCACGCCGACCGCCGCCGAGAGCTGGCCCTTGCCGCCGTCGACGATGACGAGGTCGGGCACGGCCCAGCCGGCCTCGCGCGGGCGCGCTCGGCGGTTCGCCTCGATCGGTCCGGCGTCCGGCTCGAGGTCGAGCGGCTCGTCGTGCTCGCGGTCGCCCTCCGGCGCCTCGTCGGCGCCGACCGCGGCCAGCGACAGGGCGCCGGTCTCGGCCCGCAGCTTCGCGACGCGGCTGAATCGGCGGCGAAGGACCTCGGCCATCATCCGGAAGTCGTCGGGCGTGTCGCCGGAGCGGATCCGGAAGCGGCGGTACTCCTGCGGCTCCGGCCTGCCGTCGATGAAGACGACCATGGAGCCGACCGCCGACGTGCCCTGGATGTTGCTCATGTCGTAGCACTCGATCCGCTCCGGCGCGCGTGGCAGCCCGAGCGCGGAGGCGAGCTCGGTCAGCGCCTCGTCGCGCTTGCGCGGCATCGGCCATCCACTCGGCCCGCTCGCGCTCGAGCGCCTCGACCGCGTTCTGGGTGGCGAGCGCCACCAGCCGCCGCTTCTCGCCGCGCTCCGGGACGGTGATCGTGACGCGCACGCCGCGCCGATCGGCGAGGTAGGCGGCCAGGTCGTCGGCATCGGCCGGCATGAGCGGGCACGAGCAGCGCGCGCGGGAGCGCATCGGTGGTGGCGTAGTACTGCTGCAGGAAGGAGCCGAGCACCTCGGCCTCGGTCACGTCGCGCGCGCCCTCGACGATGAAGTGCTCGCGGCCGATGAGCTTGCCGTTGCGGACCTGCATGACCTGGACGCAGGCCTCGTCCTCCTCGCGCGCCATGCCGATCGACGTCGTGCTCGGCGCGGCTGAAGGCGGCCATCTTCTGCTGCTCCATCGTCCGCTCGACGGCGCGCAGCTTGTCGCGCGCCACGGCTGCCTGCTCGTAGCGGAGCGCCTCGGCGTGCGCCTCCATCTCGCGGCGCAGCTCGGCGGCGATCGGCTCCTGCTTGCCCTCGAGGAAGTCGACGATCTGGCCGATCGTCTCGCGGTAGGGCGCCTTCTCGATGGCCTGGATGCACGGCCCCTGGCATCGGTTGATGTAGTACAGCAGGCAGGGGCGCTCGAGGACGCGCTTGCCCTCCGGGATGTCGAGGTTGCAGGTCCGGAACGGGAAGATCTTGCGCAGCAGCTTCAGCGTCTCGTCGACGCTCGAGGCCGATGCGTACGGGCCGAAGTAGCGGCTCCCGTCCCGGACCAGCCGCCGGGTCCGCACGATCCGCGGGAAGTCCTCGCCGAGCGTGATCTTCACGAACGGGTAGCTCTTGTCGTCGCGCAGCCGGATGTTGAAGCGGGGCCGGTGCTCCTTGATGAGGTTGCGACTCGAGGAGGTAGGCCTCGCTGCACCGTGTCGGTGACGATGTAGTCGACGTCGGCGACCTCGGTCACCATGCGGCCGATGCGGGCGTCCTCGGGCGGCCGCGCCCCGAAGTACGAGCGGACGCGGCCGCGCAGCGAGTCCGCCTTGCCGACGTACAGCACCCGGCCGCGCGGCGTTCTTCATCAGGTACACGCCCGGGCCTCGTCGGCAGCCGGCGCAGCACGGCGCGCAGCTGGTCGGGCAGGGCGCGCTGGGGGCTCATGGGATCGATTCTAGGCGTGGCCGGGCCGCGATCGAGGCCGCAGGTAGCGTCGATCAGCCCCGCATCGGCCTCGCCGTCGATGAGCCCGAGCAGCCGATCCAGGCCGCGGGACGTCGCCGCGATCTCGTCGCGGTCAGCCAGCCGACCTCGGCGATCTCGCCGAACTGCGGCTCGAGCTCGCCGCCGATCACGGGGCCGCCGAACACGAAGCTCACGTGTCGCGCGCTCGGCGAGCGTCGACGAGCGCAGCCGCTCGACGCCGACCTCGAGCCCGGTCTCCTCCCGCGTCTCGCGGACCGCGGCCACGTGCGGCGTCTCGCCGCGCTCGACGCGGCCGCCGGGGAGCATCCAGCCCGGCCGAGGTACGTGGTGCGCACGACGAGGATCCGGCCCTCGTCATCGGTGGCCAGCACGTGGGCGCCCTCGATGCGGCGGTATCGGCCGCCGAACAGCCCGGCGAGCTCGATGACGCCGCCGATGAGGAGCCGCGGGAGATCGGCGGCCGGAGGCGCCGCCTACGGCGCATCGGTCGCGGACGGGGCCGGTTCGGGCGGCTGCGCCAGCTCGTCGGCGAGGTACTGCTGGATGCCGCCGTAGTCGCCCGGCCCGGTCCAGCCGGTCGGGATGAGGATGTACTGGCCGATCGGTGTTCGTCGTCGCCGTCAGGACCGGGCCCTCGGTGAGCTCGACGCGGCGGTCGCTCGACAGGTGCGACGAGAGGAGGAACAGGTCGATCACGGACAGGTCGGTGCGGACCCGGCCCTCCATCGCGTCCATGAGCCCCAGGCCCGGGACCGATCGAGCCGACGCCGCCGTCGCCGAGCTTCGCGCGCAGCGCCGCGAGGATCCGCGCCTGGCGCACCGACCGCGCGAAGTCGGTCGACTCCGACACGACGCTCGTGTAGCGCGCCCGGGAGTAGGCGAGCGCCTGCTCGCCGTCGAGGTGGAGCTCGCCCTGCTCGAAGCGGCCCATGTCCCAGTTGCCGGCGAGGTGCGATACTCCTCGATCGTCGTGTAGCTGAAGGCGACCGGGTTGTCGACCGTCACGCCGCCGACGGCGTCGACCATCTCCTGGAAGCCCGGTGAAGTCGATCGAGAGCCAGTGGTCGATCTCGAGCCCGGTGACCGTCGAGAGCGACGTCGGCCAGCGCGCGCCGGCGCGTCGTCGAGGGACTCTCGCCGTTGATGTAGCCGAGCGCGAACACCTCGTTGATCTTGCCGTTCTGCGGAACGCCGGCGACGCCCTCGATCCACAGGTCGCGCGGGATCGGGATCGTGGTGTCGTGTCGGTCGCCGGATCGATCGAGAGGATCTGGATCGAGTCGGCCAGGTAGGCGCCGTCGTGGTCCGCCGCCGCCGTAGCCGACCATCAGCACGTTGACCCGGTCGCTGCCGTTCAGCGGGCCGAGGAGCGGGGTCGAGGGGAATGGGGCGCTCGAGACGGTGGCGTTGAAGGCGGCCGCCCGCATCCCGAGCAGGACGCCGCCGACGATCGACGGCCAGCGAGCACGAGGAGCAGGACGTTGCGCACCGTTCGCCGGAACGAGCGTCCGCGCGCGGCGCGCGTGCGCGCGGCGCGCCGCGGCTGCGCGGAGGCTGGCCTGCTGCCGGCGGTCGCCGCTCGCTGCGAGGCGCCGCCGGAGCGGATCAGCTCGCGGTCGTAGGGACGGGTCGTCGTCGCGTCGCGCGGTGTCTCGGCGTCACACGGATCTCATGCTGCGGCTGGGATGGTCGTCGCTGGGCGGCGACAGGATAGGGCTTGCCCTCTGACGGCCGGCACGCCGCGCTGTCACCGATAAGCCGCCGGTGATCCGCCGGTAAGCGGCCGCCGCCACACGATCGGCCGATGGACCGCCGTCGCCGACACCGACCCGGCTCGACCTCGGCCCGATCCTCGACGCGCTCGACCCGGAGCAGCGGGCCGCCGCGACGCTGCCGGACGGGCCGGCCCAGATCATCGCGCCGGCCGGCAGCGGCAAGACGACGACGATGGTCGCCCGCCTCGCCGTGCTCCTCGCGCGCGGCGTCGCGCCGGCGCGGATCTGCGTCGTGACCTTCAACCGCGATGCCGCGCAGGACCTCGCGCGCGCGGGTCGCGAAGCGCCTCGGCCCGTCGGTGCCGGCCGCCACGTCGATCGAGATCCGCACGCTCCACGCGCTCGCGCGCCAGGTGCTGCTCGACGCCGGCGAGGGCTCGAACCTCGTCGCCGACCGGCTTCCGCTGCTGCGCGCCGCCCGGCGACGGCATGCCGCGGCGGATCCATCGGTCCCGCTGCCGGAGGCGTCGCCAGCTCGACACCTGGCTCTCGGCCTGGAAGGTCGAGGGCCGCGCGCCGCCGGCCGAGGCCGACGCCCGTGCTGCGGACCTACGAGGATCTGCTGCGCGCGCGCGGCGCGATCGACTTCGACGACCTCGTCGTCCGCGCCTGCCGACCTGCTCGAGACGCGATCCGGCGCTCCGCCTGCGCTGGCAGTCGCGCTTCAGCACGTCTGCGTCGACGAGTTCCAGGACGTCGATGCCGCGCAGCTGCGCCTCGTCCGGCTCCTCGCCGCGCCCGAGGACAACCTCTTCGTGGTCGGCGACGACGACCAGACGATCTACGCCTGGCGCCTCGCCGATGTCCGGCGCATCCTGCGCTTCGTCGAGCGACTACCCGGCCGCGCGGCGCGTGATGCTGGCGACGAACTACCGATGCCCGGCGGCCGTCATCGAGGCGTCCGCGCGGATGGTCGCCGTCAACCGCGAGCGCTTCGCGAAGCCGATTCGGGCGCCCGCACGGCGCCGCGGCACGAGCCCGGCGGCGATCTCGGCGGTGAGCACGGCCGACCCGCGCTGGCCGCGACGCATGGCGCAGCTCGCGGCGGCCGAGGACCGCGCCGGCCGAACGCTGCTGCTTCCTGTCGCGCACGCGCGGCGAGCTGACGCCGGTCCTCCTCGCGCTCGTCGCGCGCCGGCGTCCGGCACACGGCCGCCGTCCCGCCGCTCGTCGAGGCCGAACCCGTGCTCGAGCTCGTCGTGGCCGCGCGCGCCTCAGACGATGGCGGCCATCCGTTCCACGTCCTGCGACGGCTCCGCGCCGCGCGCGGCTGGGATCGCGGCAGCCCGTCCGGCGACCTGCTCTCCGACGAGGATCATGCGGCGCTCGACGCGCTCCTCGGCTGGACCGCCGCGTTCCGCACGGTCGACGCATTCGTCGACGCCTTCGCCGGCGCGCGAGCGCGGATCGCCGCGCTGCGGGATCCCGGATGCCCGCGTCGAGCTCGCGACGGTCCACGCCTCGAAGGGGCGGGAGTGGGAGACCGTGGTGCTCGTCGGGTTCGAGGCCGATCGGATCCCGAACCGGCGGACGCTGCGTGGACGCCGATGACCCGGACCGCGCGATGGAGGAGGAGCGGCGGCTGGCGTACGTCGCCGTCACCCGGGCCACGCGTCGGCTGGTCCTCGCCTTCGACCCGGCGCGGCCGTCGCCGTTCCTGGCGGAGATGGGCTACGACGCGGCGGCCACCGGTTCGCGGCGCCGCTTGCGCGCGGGGCGCCGACTCGCGCGGCCGCATCGGCCTTTCCGAGGGCGGGCCGCAGGTAGGGCCCGGTGTACGACTTCGGCGAGCGCGCCACCTGCTCGGGCGTGCCGGCGGCGACCAGTTCGCCGCCCTTGTCGCCGCCCTCCGGGCCGAGGTCGATGACCCAGTCGGCCGTCTTGATGACGTCGAGGTTGTGCTCGATGACGACGACCGTGTTCCCGCGCATCGACGAGGCGCGAGAGGACCTGAGCAGCCTGGCCACGTCGTCGAAGTGGAGGCCGGTCGTCGGCTCGTCGAGGATGTAGAAGGTCTTGCCCGTCGCCCGCTTCGACAGCTCGGTGGCGAGCTTCACGCGCTGCGCCTCGCCGCCCGAGAGCGTGGTCGCCGGCTGGCCGAGGTGGATGTAGCCCATCCCGACGTCGGAGAGCGTCTGGAGCTTCGTGCGGATGGACGGGACCGCCTCGAAGAACCGCAGCGCCTCCTCGACGGTCATCTCGAGGATCTCCGCGACGTTCTTGCCCTTGTAGTGGATCTCGAGCGTCTCGCGGTTGTAGCGCTTCCCCTTGCAGACCTCGCACGGCGACGTAGACGTCGGGCAGGAAGTGCATCTCGATCTGCACGATCCCCGCGCCCTCGCACGCCTCGCAGCGTCCGCCCTTGACGTTGAAGCTGAATCGGCCCGGCTTGTATCCGCGCAGGCGGGACTCGGGAACGGCCGCGAGCAGCTCGCGGAGCGGCCCCCACAGCCCGGTGTACGTGGCGGGGTTCGAGCGCGGCGTGCGGCCGATCGGCGACTGGTCGATCTCGATGACCTTGTCGATGAGCTCGATCCCCTCGATCCGGTCGTGCTTCCCCGCCGGCTCGCGGGAGCCCCAGATGCGCTGGGCCAGCGCCGGATGGAGGATCTGCGTCACGAGCGACGACTTCCCCGACCCGCTCACCCCGGTGACCGCCACGAACCGGCCGAGCGGGAAGGCGACGTCGATGCCCTTCAGGTTGTTCTCGCGCGCCCCGCGCACGACGATCGCCTCGCCCTTGCCGTTCCGCCGTCGCTTCGGCACCGGCACGGCCTTGTCCCCGCGCAGGTACGCCGCCGTGATCGACCGATGGTTCTCGAGCAGCCCGTCCAGCGGCCCGGAGTGAATCAGCCGACCGCCGTGCTCGCCCGCCGCCGGGCCGATGTCGATCACCCAGTCGGCCGAGCGGATCGTCTCCTCGTCGTGCTCGACGACGAGGAGCGTGTTGCCGAGGTCGCGCAGCCGGACGAGCGTCGCGATGAGCCGGTCGTTGTCGCGCTGGTGGAGGCCGATGGACGGCTCGTCGAGGATGTAGAGCACGCCCATCAGCGACGAGCCGATCTGCGTGGCCAGCCGGATCCGCTGCGCCTCGCCGCCCGACAGCGTGCCGGACGCGCGGTCGAGGGTCAGGTAGTCGAGCCCGACGTCGACGAGGAAGCCGAGCCGCGCGCGGATCTCCTTGAGGACCTGGCGGGCGATCTGGTTCTCGCGATCGTTCAGGCGTCGCGGGAGCGCGTCGTACCAGGCGAGCGCATCGGTCACCGAGCGTCGCGTCGTCTCGATGATGTTCTTGCCGGCGATCGTCACCGACAGCGACTCGGGCTTCAGCCGCATCCCGTTGCAGGTCGGGCACGGCTTGTTCGTCATGTAGCGCTCCATGTCGGAGCGCATCGCCTCCGAGCCGGTCTCCCGGTAGCGCCGCGTCAGGTTCGGGATGACGCCCTCGAAGGTCGTCTTGAAGGTGTGGACGTTCCCGTTGCGGGCCCGATACTTCACGTCGACGCGCTCGCCGTGGTTGCCGTAGAGCAGGATCTGCCGCGCCTCCGGCGAGAGGTCGCGCACGGGGACATCGGTCCGGAAGCCGTGATGCTCCGCGACCGCGTCGAGGATCTTCGCGAACCAGCTCTCCGTGGCCGCCATGCGCCGCCAGGGAAGGATCGCGCCCTCGTCGACGCGACAGCTCGTCGTTCGGCAGCACGAGGTCCGGCGTCGATCTCGAGCCGCGAGCCGAGCCCGGTGCAGTCCGGACAGGCGCCATGCGGCGAGTTGAAGCTGAAGTTCCGCGGCGCCGGCTCCTCGAACGAGCCTCCGTGCTCCGGGCAGGCGTACTTCTCGCTGTAGACGCGGTCCTGCTCCTTCGGCGGCGCGTCGGGCAGGTTGACGAGCAGGATCCCCTCGGAGAGCCGCAGCACCGTCTCGATCGAGTCGGCCATCCGGCTGGCGTCCGGCCTCGGGTTGCCGTCGTCATCGGCCTGGCGCACGACGACGCGGTCGACGACGACGTCGATCGAGTGCTTGTACTTCTTGTCGAGCTTGATGTCCTCGTCGAGGTCGCGCAGCTGCCCGTCGACCCGGACGCGGACGAAGCCCGCCTGCTTCGCGCCGGCGAGGAGCTTCTCGTGCTCGCCCTTGCGATCCTGGACGAGCGGCGCCATGAGCATGACCCGCGTCCCCTCCGGCAGCGCGTAGACCTGGTCGACCATCTGCTCGACGGTCTGGCGCTCGATCTCGCGGCCGCAGATCGGGCAATGCATGCGACCGATGCGAGCGAAGAGGAGCCGCAGGTAGTCGTAGATCTCGGTGACGGTCCCGACGGTCGACCGCGGGTTCTTGCGACGCGCCCTTCTGGTCGATGCTGATCGCCGGCGACAGCCCGTCGATCTGGTCGACGTCCGGCTTCTCCATCTGGCCCAGGAACTGGCGCGCGTACGCGCTCAGGCGACTCGACGTAGCGGCGCTGGCCCTCGGCGTAGATCGTGTCGAAGGCAAGGCTCGACTTGCCGCTGCCGGAGAGCCCGGTGATCACGATCAACCGGTCGCGCGGCATCTCCACGTCGATGTTCTTGAGGTTGTGCTCGCGGGCACCGCGAACGACGATCCTGTCGGAGGGCATTGCGGTCACTAATCCTAACAGGATCTGGACCGATGCGAACGCCTGTTCGGTTTGGATCGAGCTCGCGGATCGCCAAGGCGAGGCCAGTCTCCCGCCGATTCATGCCAACTGATGACGGGTATCCGCTGATCGCTTCACCGCGGCCCACGCGACGCGGCAGAATGGACAGATGACCGCGCGCGCCGTGCCCGCCGACGGCGATGGGAGATCCGGGTCATTGGTCGTCGCCGCGGTCCTCGCCGTCGGCATCGGCACGGTCGCCAACGGCTTCTTCGGTCAGCGAGTGGTACTTCAACGCCGACAACGTCGTCGACGCCCTCCCGCTGGCGCTGCCGTTCCTCGTCTCGGCCGGGGTGATCGCCGGGCAGGATCGATGGCCTGCGGGGCGAACGTGGCTGACCGCCGGGGCATGGCTCCTCGCCATCGGCTGGGGCGCTCGCGGTCGTCCTGCGAGGTCCAGATCGCGTTCATCGAGAACGATGACGCCGGCATTTCTTGATGCGCAGCCCTGGTTCTTCATGCGCGCAGTGGTCAGCGCGCTTCGCCGAGCTGCTGGGGTTCGCGAGCCTCGCGGCCGGCCTCTGGCTTGCGCGCCCGGCCGAATGGGCGCGTCCGTCCGGCGGTGATGATCGGAATCGCGGCCGTCATCGCGATCGCGGCGGCTGGTCCAATCGCCGCGCTTGGTGTCAGCGCGATCGTTCTGACTGATCCGATCGTGATCCTGGGCCAGGTACCGATCTCGCTCGGCCTCTTTGCATCGGGTGCGCTTGCCGTTGCCGCCATCCGCGCCGTTCCGCGCGGTCCGACCGATTCCCGAGCTGCTCATCGCGTCAGGCGCCGCCTGCGCCACGATCGCACATGGGCGTTTCGTGGTGGCTGTTCTACCTTGAGCCCTCATTCGAGACCTTCGCGTGGCTGTCGGCCGCCTCCAGCGCCGGCCTGCTCGTGCTGGGCGCCGGGTTCTGGAGCGGCGACCCTGTTCTGGCCCGCGGACGACCGATCAGTCGGCGAGGCTCAGCCCTCAGCCTGACGCGGCGATCAGGTCCCGATACCACGCCCCGCTGGCCTTGATCGTCCGGCGCTGCGTCTCGAAGTCGACGTGGACGATGCCGAACCGCTTCGTGTAGCCGAAGCCCCACTCGAAGTTGTCCATCAGAGACCAGGCGAAATAGGCCTCGACCGGCACGCCGGCCTCGATCGCCTCGGCCATCGCCGTGACGTGGTCGCGGTAATAGGCAAGGCGCTCGTCGTCCTGGACCGATCCATCTGCCGCCACTTCGTCGACGAACGCCGCACCGTTCTCGGTGATCGCGATCGACGGCGGTGCGTACTCGCGATGGATCCGCTCGAGCAGCTGCCGCAGCCCGTCGGGATGGACCTCCCAACCCATCTCGGTCTCCGGCAGCCCTCCACGGGTCATGACGGTCGCGACGGGTGCGCTCGCCTCTCCGGCGCGCGGCGCGCGGATGACGTTCCGGGTGTAGTAGTTCACTCCGAGGATGTCGACCGGCAGGGTGCCCGTGTCGAGCTCGCCGACATCGATCCCTTCAAGGATCGGCCCGTATGCCTCCACGACGTCACGCGGGTAGCCGCGGCCCATCACCGGGTCGAGGAACCAGCGGTTCGCGGTCCCGTCATGGAGCCTCGCGGCCGCGCGGTCCGCATCGGTCTCGGTCGCCGGCTCGACGTGGTGGAGGTTCAGCGCGATGCCGATGCGCGCGCCCGGCACCGCGGCGCGAATCGCCTCGACCGCCGCGCGATGCGCGAGATGCGTGTGGTGGGCGGCCCGCAGCGCGGCCGACCAGTCCTGGATCTCCGGGCGCGTGCCGGCCGATGCCGTAGCCGAGCATCGCGATGCACCACGGCTCGTTGAGCGTCAGCCAGTTGCGGACCCGATCGCCGAACCGATCGACCAGGATCGCCGTGTACTCGGCGAAGCGGGCAACGACGTCCCGGTCCGGCCAGCCGCCGGCATCCTCGAGCGGCTGCGGAAGGTCCCAGTGGAAGAGGGTGAGCCAGGGATCGATCCCCCGCTCGAGCAGCCCGTCGACGAGCCGGTCGTAGAACTCCAGGCCCTTGAGGTTCGCCGGGCCGCTGCCGGTGGGCTGGACGCGCGGCCAGGCCACGCTGAACCGATACGCGCCGAGGCCCATCGAGGCCATCAGGTCGAGATCCTCGTCGAGTCGGTGGAAGTGGTCGCAGGCGACGTCGCCAGTGCCACCGTCCTCGGTCATGCCCGGCGTGTGCGAGTACGTGTCCCAGATGCTCGGGCCTCGGCCGTCGGCATCGACGGCGCCCTCGATCTGGTACGCGGAGGTTGCAGCTCCCCAGGCGAAGCCCGGAGGGAATCGATCGATCAGCCGCCGTGGGGCGACGGAGGGGGTGGTGGACATCGGGCGAGGCCTACGAGGATCCGGAGCCGGCGATGGCCACCAGCGCCCGCGATTCCCCCGCCTCACGAGCGGTGATCGTGACGCCGTCGCAACAGGCGAACCAGGCGTGGATGGCGTCGAGCGCCACGCGATCGGCCGCGGATGCGCGTCGCGAGCAGATCCTCTCCCCGCGCGACGGCGATGGCATGGTCGACCCAGACGCCGTCCTCGACGTAGCCCAGCCCGAAGCTCATCTCGCCGAACCTTCGCATGATCAATGTCCGTCGATGCATGCCGCTCCTTCCTCCGTCTGACACTGCGATTGCCTAGGTCGACCTGGAACTCGAACCGCGCACGACGAGCTGTGTATCGAGGATCACGCGGCGCGGAGCGCGATCCGGGAGCCTGATCTCCTGCATGAGCAGCCGGGCCATCTCCCGGCCCATCTCCTCGATCGGCTGTCGCACGCTGGACAGCCTCGGCTCCGTCGTCAGGCACAGCTGCGAGTCGTCGAAGCCGACGACGGCGACGTCATCGGGGATGGAACGGCCGGCCCCGCGAAGCGCGGCAAGGGCTCCGATGGCCATGAGGTCCGAGGCGGCGAAGACGGCATCGAGGTTGGGGTGCCGTTCGAGCAGTCGTTCCATCGCGGCGCGCCCGCCCTCGTGGGTGAAGTCGGCGATCTCGACCATGCCGTGGTCGGGACCGATGCCGGCCTCCGCAAGTCGATCGTGATAGCCGAGCAGGCGATCGACGCCCGCCGCCATGTCCTGCGGCCCGGCGATCGTCGCGATCCGACGACGGCCGGTGTCGGCCAGATGCTGGACCGCGTGCCCGGCTCCGGCGCGGTTGTCGACGTCGACGTAGCTGACGCCCTCGGCCGGGGGCCGGCCACCGACGACGATCGGGATCCCGGACCGTCGAAGCCCGGCGGGCAGCGGGTCGGCTCCGTGGAGCGAGATGAGCATGGCCCCGTCGCTGTGGCCGGCGCCGAGGTACCGCTCGACGCGCTCCTCATCGGTTCGAGAGTGCGGCATGAGGAGGATGAGCTGCATCGACTCCTCGGCCAGCGCGTCGCTGATCCCGCGCAGGATCCGCGGGAAGAACGGGTCGCCGAACAGCTGGGCGCCCGGTTCGGGGATGACGACGGCGATGGAGTCGCTCCGCCGCGTCACGAGGCTCCTGGCCGCCTGATTCGGCACGTACCCGAGGCTGCGAACGGCGGCCTGGACGGCCTCGCGCGCCGGCTGGCTCACGCGCCGATCGCCATTGACGACCCGCGACGCGGTCGCACGCGAGACCCGCGCCTCACGGGCGACTTGCTCGAGGGTCACGGTGCCATCCGGCGGGTGTGAGAGCGCTCTCACGGTCACTCGGCATTCTAGGCGGGTCCGTCAAGAGAGCGCTTCCATCCCCGGACCTGCCCATGCAGATTGATCGGTCAAGTGCGATCTGGGGCGGATCCGCACAGTTGGCAGCCGGTGCCGGCCGCGTCATCCTGAGGGCAGTACCAGACCAGTACTTTAGGGGCGACCAGTCCGATGTTCTCGGTGGCAGTCAAGGGCTATGGCATCGTCATCTGGGACGACGACGGGATGTGGCGCACGTACAGTGCGAACGAGTCGATGAGCGCCACCCTCTCGGCCCGCGTCGAGATGGCCCTGGAAGGGCTCGAGCTCGGCCACTGCAGCCAGGATGCCGTCTGTTCGGCGCTCCTCTCGATCGCCGGGGCACATCTCTTTTCGGTCGACTGCAACCACGGTCCCGATGAGCCCTGCGGGGGCGAAGACGCCCTGAACTGACCCGCCACGGCGGCCGCGTGCGAGGTTCCCGCCACGGGCCGCCGGTGCTACCATCGCGCTCCCGCCCATCTCTGCCGTTCGGCCATGCGCCGTGGGGACCATGCCCGACCTCCCAGACGATCTCGCCATTCACGCGCGTGCGGTCACGCGCGTGTACAAGGCCAAGCCCGATCCGGTGACCGCCCTCGGCGGCGTCGACCTCGACGTCCAGCCGGGCGAGTACTTCGGCCTGCTCGGGCCCAACGGCGCGGGAAAGACGACCCTGATCAAGATCCTCACCACGCTCCTGCTCCCGACGAGCGGGACGGCTCGCGTGGCCGGGTTCGATGTCGAGACCGAGACCGCCAAGATCCGGCGCGTCATCAACATGGTCGCCGGCGGCGAGCAGTCGGGGTATGGCCTCCTGACGCTGCGCGAGCAGCTCTGGATGTTCAGCCAGTTCTACGGCCTTTCCTATCGCGATGGCTGGCGCAAGGTCGACGAGCTCATCGAGATCACCGGGCTGGTCGAGCAGAAGGACCAGAAGGTCCGCACGCTCTCGACCGGCCAGCGCCAGAAGCTGAACTTCGCTCGGGGCCTCCTCAACGATCCGTGGGTGCTCTTCCTCGACGAGCCAACGCTCGGCCTGGACGTCGCCGCGGCGCGCGACCTTCGCGAGCACACCCTCGCCTGGAAGGCCGCCGCGCCCGGACGAACCCTGCTCCTCACCACGCACTACATGGTGGAAGCCGAGCAGCTGTGTGACCGGATCGCGATCGTCGATCGCGGGCGAATCCTCGCGCTCGGCACCCCGGAGGAGCTCCGGCGTCGCGTCCAGGGGGAGTCGATCTTCCGGATCGAGCTCGACCAGATGCCGGGCGGCGGCGGGCTTGCCGCGATCGGTGCCTTGCCCGGCGTCCTGTCGGCCGTCATGGCCGATGAAGACGGCGCCGATGGGGCCGGTGTCGACCGCGTGGCGCTGAAGGTTGCTCTCACCGACGACTCCGCACTGACGAGCGTCGTGACGGCGGTCGCGGAGAGAGGCTCGCAGCTCGTCGGACTGGCAAAGTCCGAGCCAAGCCTGGAGGACGTCTTCGTCGAGCTGGTCGGCCGTGGATTCGGCGATGCGATGGCGATGGCGAGGACAAGGCGTCATGACGACGTACGACTCGACGCTCGCGACCAACCCGCGCGACGCGGCCGAATGGTCCCGTGGCCGGGTGGTCCGGGTGAACCTGCGTGCCGTCTTCGGACGTGCCTACCCGCGCATCATCGGCCTCACGCGCGAGCCCTCGTGGCTCTTCTTCGAGATCTTCCTGCCGTTCCTCGCGGTGAGCGCGTTCGTCTTCGTGTACCGGGCGCTCGACGCGCCGGAGGAGTACATCGGGTTCGTCGTGGTCGGTGGCGCGATGACCGCCTTCTGGCTCAACGTGGTCTGGATGATGGCCGCCCAGTTCTACTGGGAGAAGGACCAGGGCAATCTCGAGCTGTACTTCTCCGCGCCGATGCACCTGATGAGCATCCTGGCCGGAATGGCCATCGGCGGCCTGGTGATGACGAGCTCCCGAGCGCTGGCCGTGATCGCGATCGGTTCGCTCCTCTACGGCGTCACCTACGACATCCAGCAGCCGTGGCTCCTGGTGGCGGTCTTCTTCATGACGATGATCCCGCTCTATGGTCTCGGCATGCTCTTCGCGTCGCTGTTCCTCATGTGGGGCCGCGAGGCCAATCACTTCGCCGAGCTGCTCCAGGAGCCGATCTACTTCCTGGGCGGAGTGAACTTTCCGTTGGCCGCCATCGGGCCGATCGCCGGCCTGATGATCGCGACCCTTCCACTCGCCGTCGGCCTCGACGCGATGCGCCAGCTCGTCTTCGCCGGCAGCGACGTCGCCGGCGTGCTGCCGGTCGGGACCGAGATCGCGATCCTGGCAGTGATGGGCGTCGTCTTCCTCGTCGGCGCTCGGATCGCGCTGAAGCACCTCGAATACCTCGCCCGGCGCGAGGGCCGGCTGACGCT
This sequence comes from uncultured Chloroflexia bacterium, assembly GCA_963797855.1. Classification (GTDB taxonomy): domain Bacteria; phylum Chloroflexota; class Limnocylindria; order QHBO01; family QHBO01; genus JACDBZ01. The sequence goes on from CAWCQX010000009.1 coordinate 88,462, forward strand.
GAGATGGCAGTGACCTATCGCGCCGCGGACGTTCGCGGCATGACGCTGGCGGACGCGTGGCGCAGCTTCCGAACCGCGATCGGGCTGGGCTGGGCGATCGAGTCCAACTGGTCGGACCCGTTCCTGTTCGCGGTCTACACCATCGCCAAGCCGCTCGCCGCGGCGTTGATCCTGGTCGTGATGTTCCAGGTCATCACCGGCGGCCAGGGAACCGACTTCCTCCAGTTCATGATCGTCGGCAGCGCGCTGTGGAACGTCGTCTTCGGCGTCATCGGCGGCATGGTGCAGTCGATCCTCGAGGATCGCGAGCGGTACCGGATGATGAAGTACGTCGTCGTCACACCGACCTCGCTCTTCCCGTTCCTCATCGGGCGCTCGCTGGCTCGCGTGCTCATCTCGATGGTCGCCGTGGCGCTGACGCTCCTCGTGGGCGTCGTCTTCCTCGGCGTCGTGCTGCAGCCGAACCTGCCCTACCTCGTGGTGGCCAGCGTGCTCGGCCTCATCGCGGTGATGTCGCTCGGCATCGGCATGGCCGGCTGGTGCCTCCAGCTGCGCCAGGAGGCGTGGCACTACCCGGAGGCGATCGCCGGCGCGCTCTACCTCGTCTCGGGCGCCATCTTCCCGGTCGACATCCTGCCCGCGGTCCTGAAGCCGATCGCCTACGTGATGCCCACCACCTGGTGGCTCGAGGCATCCCGACGCGGCCTTCTCGGCCACGGGTCTCCGGGCTCGATCGGCGAGCTGTCGGACGGGACCGTCATGCTCTACCTGTTCGTGAGCACGGCCATTGCCCTCCCGATTGCGCTGGCGCTCTTCGCGTGGTTCATGCGCCGCGCCCGCCAGGCGGGCCTCCTCGACATGGTGACCGGGAGCTGAGTCCGAGCCCGCTGTGCAGCGCGCGGAGCGTCAGTGGATGAGCTCGTCGTAGTCGCTGACGACCAGCGTGTTCCGGCAGCGGTCCGCCCGGTCCGGCACGCAGTCCTCGGCCGTCGGGTCGTCGAAGTGGCCGACGAAGACGAGCTCCTGACCGCGCAGGTTCGGGCCGCCGGGCTCGGCGCGCGAGGGAAACGGCCGGCCGATCGGAGCCGCGAGCCGGATCCCGTCGCGGATCAGCTCCTCCTGCGTCACGTCGAGCGTCGGCTGCTCGGGCATCAGCACGCGCAGCGGGCAGTCGCGCTGGAGCCATGCCACGGCCGGATCGGCGCCGCCGCTGTCACCGACGCAGTCACCGTCGAGCTCCGCGTACCAGCCCGAGACGTGGAGCTCATCGCTCCCCCACTGGTCGGCGCCCGCCGCGTGCCTCCTCGACGCTGAGCGGGTCGACCTCCGGCCGCGGCTCGCCGATGGAGCCCACGACGATCAACAGGGCCGTGACGGCACCGAGGGCGACCAGCAGCGCGATGCCGATGCGCAGCTCGCGCGTCACGCCCCGAGCTCCGCCCACCGCTCCCGCAGGAGGCCGATCGCCCGGCGCCACAGCTCGACGCGCGACGGGTCGTTCAGCCAGGTGGAGGCGCCCGACGGATGCGGCAGCGCCAGGACCGATGCGGCCGGCGCGGCATCCCAGGTCAGCTCACGACCGACGAGGTCGTCGAGCCGCGCGTTCGGCCCGAACGCGAACCGATGCGCCGTGCCGCCGACGAGCAGGATCAGCCGCGGCTCGACGAGGCGCACCTCCTCGAGCAGGATCGGTCCCCATCGAGCGATCTCGGCGCGAGACGGCGGGCGGTCGACCGAGGAACCCGGAGCGCGGCCCGGATAGCACTTCGCGACGGACGTCACGTACCAGCGCTCGCGAAAGTCGTCCACGCCGATCCCGGCCGCGGACAGCCACCCGCTCAGCCGCTTGCCGGCGTCCCAGGCGAAGGGCACGCCGGTCTCGATCTCGCGCCAGCCGGGCGCCTGGCCGATGAGCATCGCCGCCTCGGATCCATCGCCGGAGAGGACCGGCGCGGCGTCATCGTCGCACCGCGGCATCGCGTCCTGGAGCGCCCGAAGCTCGCTGTCCGGCGGAGCGCGCCGCGGCGTGGGAATCGGCCAGTCGCCGACGTGACGCAGCCGTTTCGGCTCCAGGGTCGCGAGGTCGATCACGCGCTCGCGCGGAGGGCCTCGGCGGCCCGCAGGTCGTCGGCGATCGCCAGGCGAAGGATCCGCCGCACGCCGTCGTGGTACGGGCCCGCCGCCTCGAGCGCATCGGTCAGCGCGTCGCGCGCCGCGTAGAGCCGGTCGATCGGGTCGCTCGAGAGCTCCGGGGCGGCGTGGTCGAGCTCGCGGACGGAGGCGACGTCCTGGCGCTCGATCGCGTCGAGCACCGCGGCCGCGGTCGACGGGTCCGCCTCGTCGAGGGCGGCCGCCAGCTCCTCGCGGGCGAGCTCGAGCCAGCGCAGCCACGTCGCGAACTCGTCATCGGTGGGCGGCAGATCGTCGAGCGTGAAGGCCGCCCGGCGCTCCGCGGTCGCCGCCGCGCGCTCCACCTCGTACCAGTTGTCGCCGACGAACGACGGGGCCGGCTCGCCGTTCTCCTTCAGCCACGCGGTGAAGCGGCTGACCCGCATCGGCATCGCGCCGGCGGCCTCGTCATCGGTGGCGGCGAAGACGGCGCAGCCCGGCAGCTCGGCCGCGTAGGCGCCGACCAGGCCGTGCCCGTCGACATCGGTCTCGATGAAGATGGCGTGCGGCATGGTGCCCGCCATCTATGGGCGTCTCCGTCGGGGCGGGCGCCGGCGCGACCCGGCCGCGATGACGTTCGGGCGGGTCTGGACGCTGAACACCTGGGATGCCTCCGTGCCGCGGCCCTGGCGCTCTCCGTCCCCATCCACGGCGGCCGCGGCGTAGACGTCCGCGGGGATCGAGCCCGGAGCGGCGGCCAGCTCCTCGCGCAGGCGTCGCAGCTGGAGGACCTCGTCGCGCAGTGCGGCCGCGCGCTCGAACTCGAGGTTGCGCGCCGCCTCCTTCATCTGGGCCTCGAGGCGGCCCATCATCGCCGCGATCTCCTCCGGCTCCTTGCCCTCGAGCTCGAGCTCGACGCGCGCCTCGGCGACGCGCCGCAGCCCTTCGTGGATGTCGCGGATCTCCTTCATGACCGTCTCCGGCGTGATGCCGCGCTCGAGGTTGTACGCGGTCTGCTTCTCGCGTCGCCGGTTCGTCTCGTCGATCGCCGCCTTCATCGAATCGGTCACGCGGTCGGCGTACATGACGACGTGGCCGCCGATGTTGCGCGCCGCCCGCCCGATCACCTGGATCAGCGACCCGCCGCTGCGCAGGAACCCTTCCTTGTCCGCGTCGAGGATCGCGACGAGCGTCACCTCGGGCAGGTCGAGGCCCTCGCGCAGCAGGTTGATGCCGACGAGGACGTCGTAGACCCCGAGGCGAAGGTCGCGGAGGATCTCGACCCGCTCGAGCGTGTCGACCTCGGAGTGGAGCCACTGGACCTTGATCCCGAGCTCGGCCAGGTAGTCGGCGAGGTCCTCGGCCATCTTCTTCGTCAGGGTCGTGACGAGGGCGCGCTCGCCGCGCTCGACGGTCGCGCGGATCTCGGCCAGCAGGTCGTCGATCTGCCCGGCGGTCGGGCGAACCGCGATCGTCGGGTCGACGACGCCGGTCGGTCGGATGAACTGCTCGGCGACGTGCTCCGCGCGCTCGGTCTCGTACGGACCCGGCGTCGCGCTCATGTAGACGACCTGGCTCATGTGGTCCTCGAACTCGTCGAACCTCAGCGGCCGGTTGTCGAGGGCCGATGGCAGCCGGAAGCCGAAGTCGACGAGGATCTCCTTGCGGGTCCGGTCGTTCTTGTACATCCCGTGGACCTGCGGGATCGTGATGTGGCTCTCGTCGACGACCAGCAGGAAGTCGGTCGGGAAGTAGTCGATCAGCGTCCAGGGCCGCTCGCCCTCCTCGCGGCCGGCGAGATGGCGCGAGTAGTTCTCGATGCCGGAGCAGTACCCGACCTCGCGCATCATCTCGAGGTCGAACTGCGTCCGCTGCTTCAGCCGCGCCGCCTCGAGGTCGCGGCCCTGGTCGTTCAGCCAGCGGACGCGCTCCCCCATCTCGTCCTCGATCTTGTCGATCGCGACGAGCAGCTTCTCCCGAGGCGTCACGTAGTGGGTCGCCGGGTAGAGGTTGACCTCGGTCCGCTCGGCGAGGACCTCGCCCGTCAGCTCGTCGATCTCGACGATCCGCTCGACCTCGTCGCCGAAGAAGTCGATCCGCACGACGTACTCGCCGTGCGGCGGCTGGACCTCGAGGACGTCGCCGCGGACCCGGAACTTCGCGCGGCCGAGCGCGGCGTCGTTGCGCTGGTACTGGAGGTCGACGAGGTGGCGGAGGATCCCGTCGCGCCGGTAGTGCCCGCCGCGCTTGAGCTGGATCACGGTCGCGCCGTAGTCGACCGGTGCGCCGAGGCCGTAGATCGCGGAGACGCTCGCGACGATGACCACGTCCCGCCGCTCGAACAGCGCCCGCGTGGCGTTGTGCCGCAGCCGGTCGATCTCCTCGTTGCGGGACGAGTCCTTCTCGATGTACGTATCGGTCCGGGGCAGGTAGGCCTCCGGCTGGAAGTAGTCGTAGTAGCTGACGAAGTACTCGACCGCGTTCTCCGGGAAGAACTCCTTGAACTCCTGGTAGAGCTGCGCGGCGAGCGTCTTGTTGTGCGCCATGACCAGCGTCGGCTTCTGGACGGCCTCGATGACCTTGGCCGCGGTGAACGTCTTTCCCGTGCCCGTCGCGCCGAGCAGCACCTGGTGGCGAAGGCCGCGCTCGATGCCGTCGGTCAGCTCGGCGATCGCCGTCGGCTGGTCGCCGGTCGGCTCGTAGGGGGCGTTGACCTTCAGGTCGGGCATGGGATGACGATTCTAGCCGTCGTCCATCCGTCCCACCCCAACCGCTCCCAACGGCCTATATCGGCGCCATCGGGCCGTCCATAGGATCGGTGCCGCTGCCTGTCCCGAACCTCGCTCGAGTGCCCGCAACCCCGATGGTCAATCCGATTCGACAGGTCTCTCGCCGATGGACGCTCGGCGAACGGCCCCCGCCGCGCCGTGGACGGCCAGGCGATGGTCGAGTTCGCCGCCGTCCTGCTGCCCATGCTCCTGATCGTGGTCGGCATCGTCCAGTTCGGGCTCCTGTTCGGCGCGAACGTGACCCTCACGAACGCGGCCCGCGAGGCGGCACGGGCGGCGACGATCACCCGGTTCGACGTCGCCTCCACGCGGGCGACGAACGACGTCACCCGCTGCACGGCCGCGCTCGACGCCGCCCTCCAGTCGTTCGGGATCCTGGCCGCCGGCTCGCCGCACTTCGTCGTGACCGATCCGTGCCCCGCCGGAACCGACCTGAACGGCGACGGCTACCACGACCGGTGGGTGAACGGCGACATGACCGTGACCCTGTGCTCCTCGATGGCGACGCCGACGAGCCCGTGCCCGACGACCGGCACGTACTGCGCGACCGACGACCCGGTCGGGTGCCTCGTCCAGGTCCGGCTGACGTACCGATCCGACATCGTCGTGCCGTTCATGGGCGCGCTCCTGCCCCACGACGCGAACGGGCGCTTCGTCCAGCACGCGACGACGACGATGGTGGTCAACTGATGCGCCGCGCCGCGCCGCGCGGGCAGATGCTCGTCATCTTCGCCGTCCTCCTCGTCGTGCTGCTCGGCATTCGCGGGCGTGGCGATCGACGTCGGGCGCGTCACGGCCGAGCGGCGGCACGCCCAGGCCGCGGCCGATGCCGGGGCCCTCGCCGCCTGCCGCGCGCTGATCGCCGGCGAGACCGATACGGCCGCCGCCACCGCGGCGCAGCAGGTGACGCTCACGAACCTCCAGAACTCGCCGGCCGGCGCGACCGCCACGATCGCCTCGCCGCCGACGCTACGAGGACCTCGACGGCAGCGGCGCGATCGACGCGCGACGAGCTCGTCAGCGGGATCGTCGTCGCCGGCACGACGGTCCGCGTCGCCGTCGACTCGACGGTCGACACGATGCTCGCCCAGGTCGTCGGCATCCACGACGCTCGACACCGGCGCCCGCGCGCGCTGCGACCTCCAGGGCGGCCCGGCCGTCCCGATCGTCGCCCGTCGCTACGCGAACCCGCCGGGCCCGGGGAGCGGCTTCGTCGACCACCTCGCCACGGCCGCGTCGAGCGGGTCGGGCGTCGTCGACACGATCGAACCCGCGCGGCTACGACGTCCGCACGCCGGCCAGCGAGGCGGCCCCTGGCCCGCAGTTCACGATCTACGGTCCGAACAGCAAGGCCCACAACGACTCGAGCTTCCGCGGCTTCGTCGCGCTCGACGTCCGGAACTTCGAGAGCGCCGACAGCCGCGTCTACTACAACGGCGTCACGGCCGGCATGAACCCGAACACCCTCAAGGACAACGAGGGCGCCTACCTCGTCACCGGGTATCCCGGGCCCGGCGTTCCCGCCGGTCGCGACGCCGCCGACCGGCGCCGACCCAGGTCGCGGTCCTCTCCGGCAACAGCACCTCGTTCGTCGCCGGCGCAGTTCGACGACACGTTCCGCGTCGGCGACCGCCTGATGCTCGCCGTCTACGACGGCACGGTGATGGAGATCCCCGACTTCACGATCAGCCCGCCGGTCGAGATCGCGCTCCCGTCGACCACGGTGACTCCGTACGACGGCCCGACGACGACGATCTCGCGCAACGACGACTTCCACAGCACGGTCACGCTCTCGATGCGCGGCGACGCGCGGCGCGGCCGCGGTCGGGCCATCCGGAGTACGACATCCTCCCGGACCCGTCGGTCACGCCGCCCGCAGCCGGCGACATGACCGAGCCGATCTGGTCGACGAACGTCTTCGAGCCGGCGAAGAACGGCACGACCGTGCCGCCTCAACGACATGCAGACGAACGCGATCCCGCCGGGCATCTACACCGTCTGGATCGAGGGCGAGTCGGGCAACCCGTACTACCAGCGCCGCCAGGTGCCGGTGCCGGTCCGGGTGCAGACCGACGGCAACAACGACGGCGACTACAACGACGCCGTCGACGTGAAGGTCACCCGCGACTTCAGCCTCGCACAACTCGGTCCTCGACGGCTCGACCGCGACCCTGGGCGGCACGATCACCCTGCCGCTGCGCGTCTCGACCGGCAACGGCACGACCAACTGGGGCAGCGGCCCGGCCGCCGAGACGAACGTCAGCCCTCAGCTGGGACACCGACTACGCTCACGACCTGCAGCCTCGCAGCCGCACGTCGCTCGGCATGGGCACGATCGGGTTCAGCTCGCCGTCCGTCACGCCGACGACCGGGACCGGGACCGCGGTGACGCTCACGATCAACACCGCCGGCCTGACCCAGGGCTGCTACCTGTTCACGATCCGCGGCCACGGCGTCAACAGCAACGGCCAGCCGGTGACGCCACCTCGCGACCGTCCGCTTCACCGTGGCGACCACGTCGAGCAGCGGCCAGTACGTGGACATCATCGGCTTCGCCGTCTTCCAGATCGATGCCGTCGGCACGAACGACATCGTCGGTCACGCCGTGACCGGCATCGCCGCCGACCCCAACGACCCGACCCTGCGACGCGCGCAGCGCGCCGCGCCTGGTCCCGTGGTCATGACCCAGCCCGCAGCCCGCTAGGAGCGCAGTCCCGTGGAACTCGAATATTCGGACAAGAACAGCCGCAGATCGAAGGTCTACATCGCGGTCGGCCTCATCGTCGCCCTGGTCGTCGGGGCGACGGTCTTCGTGGCCCTCCAGGCGAGCGGCCTGACCGCCGACGGCGACGTCGAGATGCGTTCGGTCGTCGTCGCCGTCCGCGACATCCCCGCCCGCAAGGCGATCGAGGAGGGCGACGTCGCCGTCCGCGAGGTCGTCGCGGACCAGACGAACGAAACCGCCTTCGCGCGGCTCGACGAGGTGCTCGGGCGCGTCGCCGGCATCCCGGTCTCGACCGGGCAGCTCGTGACCCGCAACGTCCTCGCCTCGACGACCGAGGGCCAGGCGTTCTCGATCCTCGATCTCGGCGACGAGTTCGACCCGAGCGGACCCGACTGGCGCGCGGTCAGCCTCACGGTCGTCGCCGCGAACGCGGTCGGCGGCACGCTCGTGCCGGGCCAGGTCGTCGACCTGATCGTCACGATGCCGCTGAACCCCGAGGTCGGGCAGACCGAGGAGGGCGTCGCCGAGCAGGCGACGACCGTCGTGCCCGGGCCCGTCGACGAAGGTGACGCTCCAGTCGGTGACCGTCCTCGCGCGGGCCGGTGACGTCTACATCGTGCGCGCCGACCTCGCGACCGCGGAGAAGATCGCGGAGCTGCTCGCCGTCGGCGGCACGTTCACGATGGCCCTCCGTCCCGCGGAGGACGATCGGACGGCGGACACCGAGGGATCGACGATCGATCGCCTGGTCGAGGAGTTCGGCTTCCCGGTTCCCGCCCCGCTCGAGGTCGCGCCGTCGCAGTCGGCGGACGCCGACAGCGGAGGCTAGCCGGAGGTCAGCGTCGCCAGGGCGCGCTCCACCTGGCGACGCGTCTCCTCCATCGGCGCCGAGCCGTCGATCACGACGTCGGCGGCGGCGACCTTCTCCTCCTGCGACGACTGGCTGTCGAGCCGGGCGCGCGCCGTCGCCTCGTCCATGCCGCGCGACGCGGCCAGGCGGGAGATCGCATCGGCCTCGTCGCAGCGGACGACCCAGATCTCGTCGCAGCCGTCGGCCAGCGGCGACTCGAGAAGCTTGATGACCTCGACCGCGGCAACCTCGACGCCGCCCTGGGCGAGCTCGGCCAGGCGCGCCCGGATCGCGCCGCGCACGCGCGGGTGGAGGATCCGCTCGAGGTCTCGCAGCGCGTCGGGATCGGTGAAGACGACCTCGGCCAGCTCGGCGGCCTCGTAGGTCCCGAAGCGGCGCTGGATCTCGGCGCGCGCCTCCGCATCGTTGTGGCGGATCTCGCGCGCGACGGCGTCGGCGTCCACGGTCGCCGCCCCGAGGTCGCGCAGCATCCCGGCCACGGTGCTCTTTCCGCAGCCGATGTTGCCGGTCAGGCCGATCACCTTCATGGCCCGCCCGATCCTACCGGCTCCGGCTGGCAGTGCGGGCAGAAGTGGGTGCTGCGCTGGGCGACGACGATGCGCCGGATCGGCCGTCCGCATCGGTAGCAGGGCTGGTCGGTGCGCTGGTAGACCATCAGCCGCTCCGCGTTCTCGCCCGGCTCGTCCATCGGTGCTCACGTAGTCGCTGAAGCTGCTGCCGCGGTTCGCGATCCCCTGCCGCAGGACCGTGCGGATGGACCGATGCAGCCGCCGCACCTCGGCCTCGTCGAGCGTGTCCGCCGCCCGCAGCGGGTGCAGCCGCGCCCGCCACAGCGCCTCGTCGGCATAGATGTTCCCGACGCCGGCGATGAAGGACTGGTCGAGGAGCAGCGTCTTCAGCTTCGCGCTCCGTCGCGCGAGCCGCTCCTTCAGCCGCTCGACCGTGAAGCCGCGGCTGAGCGGCTCGGGACCATGGCCGCTGAAGACCTCGCCGATCCGGTACCGGCGGCTCTCCTCCGCGACGCGCTTCGACCGCGCGCCGCGTCCGGCGCCGACGGTCCGAAGCCCGCCACCGGGCCACAGCCCGATCCGCCCGAACTTCCGCACGTCGCGGTACCGCAGCTCGCGGCCGTCGGTGAGCGCGAAGGCGACCCGCACGTACGGATCCGGGGGCGTTCCCTCGGGCACGACGAGCAGCGCGCCGGTCATCCGCAGCGCGACCGTCATCACGCGTCCGTCGTCGAGGTGGAGGAGGACCGTCTTCGCTCGCCGGTCCACGCGGCGGATCGTCGCGCCGGCGACCTCGGCGACGAATCGCTCGGGCGGCTGCGGATGGCGGATCGTGCGATCCCAGCTGACGGTCGCGTCGCGGACCGTCGCGCCGGCGACGACGCGCTGGAGGTCGCGCGCGACGGTCTCGACTTCGGGGAGCTCCGGCATGACCGAAGTGTGTCCGATTCACGCGGATCGGGTACATTGCCCGCCACAAACCCCGCCCGTACCCGAGCATCGATGTCCTGTCCGAACTGTGGAACGGCCAATGACGGCCAGCCGAAAGTTCTGCTCGCACTGTGGCACCCGCCTGGCGTTGAGCTGCGCCGCGTGCGGCACGCCGGCCGCCGCCGGCGACCTGTTCTGCGGCGAATGCGGAGCCGCGCTCGCCGAGCCATCGGCCACGTCCACGTCGACCGATGCGGCGCCGGACGACACGCCCCTCCGCGTGTCGGAGCGGCGGCTGGTCTCGGTCCTGTTCGCCGACCTCGTGGGCTTCACGAGCCTGTCCGAGACCCGCGATGCCGAGGACGTCCGCGAGCTGCTGACGCGCTACTTCGAGGTGGCGCGCGAGATCATCGAGCGATACGGCGGCGTCGTCGAGAAGTTCATCGGTGACGCCGTCATGGCGGCGTTCGGCACGCCGACCGCTCACGAGGATGATGCCGAGCGCGCCGTTCGCGCCGGACTCGAGCTGATCCTCGCGGTCCGCGAGCTGGGCACCCAGGTCGATTCGCCGGACCTCCAGCTGCGCGCCGGCGTCACGTCCGGCGAGGCCGCCGTGACGATCGGCGCGACCGGCCAGGGCATGGTCGCCGGCGACATGGTCAACACCGCCTCGCGACTCCAGTCCGCGGCGCCGCCCGGCAGCCTGCTCGTCGACGAGGGGACGATGCGCGCCGCGTCGGTGGCGATCACCTTCGAGCCGGCCGGCGAGAAGGTCCTCAAGGGGAAGGAGCTGCCGGTCAGCGCGTGGCGCGCGGATCGCGTCGTCGCCATGCGCGGCGGCGCGAACCGCAGCGAGGCGCTCGAGCCGCCGTTCGTCGGACGCGACGCCGAGATGCGGATCCTCAAGGAGCTGCTGCACGCGACCGCGCGCGAGCGCAGAGCGCGGCTGGTGTCGTTCGTCGGGGTGGCCGGGATCGGCAAGACCCGCCTTGGCTGGGAGTTCCACAAGTACATCGACGGCGTCGTCGAGGACATCTACTGGCACCAGGGACGCTCGCCCGCCTACGGCGAGGGCATCACGTTCTGGGCGCTCGGCGAGATGGTCAGGAAGCGGGCCGGGCTGGCCGAGTCCGACGACGCGGCGACGACGCGCGAGCGGATCGCGGCCACCGTCGCGGAGTACGTCCCGGATGCGGAGGAGCGACGCTGGATCGAGCCGCGCCTCCTCCAGCTGCTCGGCGTCGAGGAGGGCCGCGCCGGCGAGCGCGAGGAGCTGTTCGCGGCGTGGCGGACGTTCTTCGAGCGCGTCGCGGACCTGGGCCTGACGATCCTGCTCTTCGAGGACCTCCAATGGGCCGATCCGGGCCTTCTCGACTTCATCGACCACATGCTCGAGTGGAGCCGCGCCCATCCGATCCTCATCGTGACGCTGGCGCGGCCGGACCTGCTCGAGCGGCGGCCGGACTGGGGAGCCGGACGCCGCAACTCGGTCTCCCTCTCGCTCGAGCCGCTCAGTGACGAGGTGATGTCCGAGGGCCTCGATGGCCTCGTTCCCGGCCTGCCGGATGCCGCCGTGCGGCTCATCCTCGAACGCGCCGACGGCGTGCCGCTCTACGCCGTCGAGACCGTCCGGATGCTGCTCCACGAGGGTCGACTCGCGGCCGAGGATGGTGCCTACCGGCCGGTCGGCGACCTGTCCCATCTCGAGATCCCCGAGTCCCTCCAGGCGCTGATCGCCGCTCGCCTGGACAGCCTCGATCCGGCCGACCGTGCGCTGGTCCAGGAGGCGGCCGTGCTCGGTCTCAGCTTCACGCTCACCGGCGCCGCCGCCGTGTCGGGGCAGGATCCGGAGACGCTCGAGGCCCGGCTTCGCGACCTCGTCCGACGCGAGTTCCTCGAGCTCAACGTGGACCCGCGGTCGCCGGAGCGCGGGCAGTACAGCTTCGTCCATCGGCTCATCCGAGAGGTCGCGTACGGGACCCTCTCGCGCCGGGACCGCCGAACGCGGCACCTGGCCGCGGCGCGCTACTTCGAGAGCCTCGACGACGACGAGATCGCCGGCGTCCTGGCGACCCACTACCTGGACGCGTACCGGGCCAGCCCCGAGGGCGACGAAGGCGCCGCGGTCGCAACCCAGGCGCGCATCGCACTCAGGGCCGCCGCCGATCGTGCGGCCGCGCTCCACTCGCATGACCAGGCGCTCGCCTTCCTGGACCAGGCGCTCGAGGTCACGCCCGACGCGGCCGATCGCGTGGAGCTGCTGGACCGGGCCGGCATCGCGGCCCAGGCCGCCGGGCGCTACGAAGCCAGCCAGGCACATCTCCGCGAGGCGGTCGAGCTCGCGCGAGGCATCGGCGACCAGGCTGCCGCCGCGCGCGCAACGGCCAGGATCGGCGAGCTCCTGCTGCGCGGCGGGATGATCGACCAGGGCCTGGCCGAGATCCGAGAGGCGCTCGAGATCCTCGGCGACGTCGACTCGGATCCGGCCGTCGTCGAGCTCCGGGCGCGGCTGGCCCAGGGCTACATGCGCGCCGAAGAGAACGCGCTCGCGATCGAATGGGCGGATCGAGCCCTCGAGGGGGCGGAGCGACTCGACATGGTGCCGGTGATCGCCGAGGGCATGATCACGAAGGCCACCGCGATGGGGAGCATGGGCAGGATGCGCGAGTCCGAGGCCCTGCTGGCGGGCGCCCTCAGCTTCGCCGACGAGAACGACCTCGCGGCATCGCAGATGCGAGCGCACCTCAACCTCAGCAACTCGATGTGGATCACCGATCCGCGCCGCGGCCTCGAGGTCGCCCGGGCAGGGATCGACATCGCGCGCCGCCTCGGCGATCGCCCCTGGTACGTCCTGCTGACGAACAACGCGATCGCCTGCGCCACTCGCACGGGCGACTGGGATTGGGCCCTCGAGCGCGAGGCCGAGCTGCGGGCGCTCGATCTCGAGCCGGAGGACCTCCTGAGCCTGACCGATACGCCGATCATTCGCGCCTGCCGCGGGATCGATGTGTCCTCGACCCTGGCGGAGCTCGACGAGCTCGCCCGCGCCGCTGTCCGACCCGTCGCAGGTCGGCGTGTTCGGCGATCGTGCAGGGCATGCAGGACCTCGTCGCCGGGCGGGACGCCGACGCGTTCGCGCGTGGCATGCACGCCGCGGAGGCGAGCGTCACGGTCATCGGCGTGGCGACGTCGCTCGCCGGGCATGCGGCGGCCTGGCGCGGCGACCTCGACGACGCCCGCCGTGCGCACGAGGCGCTCGAAGCGGGCGGCGTCCATGGCCCGGCGCTCGAGGCGAGCCGGCGCACGATGCTCGCGGTCATCGCCGCGCTCGAGGGGCGGACCGGCGAGGCGGCGGGCGGATTCCGCGATGCGGCTCGGCAGTGGCGCGACCTCGGCCTCTCATTCGACCTCGCCCTCTGTCACCTCGACCTGCTGGCAACCCTCGGCACCACGGGCAACGGGGCGACCGCGGCCGCCGACGAGGCGAGGATGATCCTGCTGGAGCTCCAGGCCGAGCCGTTCCTGCGACGCCTCGAGGCGCTCGAGCAGCGAACCTCGCCCGCTCCCGACTGCGCTCGCGAAGGAGACCGTGCCGGCCGGACCGTCGGAGCAGCGCTCCTAGCGCGGATCCCCTACGAGGCGAGGGCCGCGGCGACCTCTTCCTCCGCCTCCTCGCGCGCGACGTCGCCCGCCGACTTCGGCACGCGGCGCCACGTCCCGTCGTCGCGGAGGTATCGGTCCATCTGCTCCCAGTCCGCTCCGACCTTGAGGTCGACCTCCAGCGGCACGTCGAGCGGAAGCGCGCCCTCCATGACCTCCACGGCCAGGTCGGCCAGGGCGGGCAGCTCGGACTCATCGGTCTCGAAGACGAGCTCGTCGTGGACCTGGAGGAGCATCCGCGACCGCATGCCTCGATCGCGGAGCGCGGCGTCCATCCGGACCATCGCGATCTTCATGCCGTCGGCTGCCGTTCCCTGGATCGGCATGTTGATCGCCATCCGCTCGCCGGCCGAGCGCAGCGCCCCGTTGCGAGCGGTGAGCTCCGGCAGATACCGGCGCCGTCCGAGGAGCGTCGTGACGAAGCCCTGGTCGCGGGCGAGGATCTTCATCTCGGTCGTGTAGCGGCGGATGCCCGGGTAGGCGGCGTAGTAGTCCTCGATGTAGCCGCGCGCCTCTTCGCGCGGGATCCGCAGCCGATCGGCGAGGCCGAAGTCGCTCAGCCCGTAGGCGATCCCGTAGTTGATCATCTTCGCCACGCTCCGCTCCTTCGGGCCGACCTGATCGGCCTCCAGGTGCAGGACGCGCGCGGCGGCGGCGAGATGGATGTCCGAGTGCGCCTCGAAGTCCGCCTTCAGGCCGGGATCGCCGGAGACGTGGGCGAGGATGCGCAGCTCCTGCTGCGAGTAGTCGGCGCCGAGCAGCAGCTTCCCCTCGGGAGCCACGAACGCGCGCCGGATGCGGCGGCCGAGCGCCGTGCGGATCGGGATGTTCTGGAGGTTCGGATCGGTGCTCGAGAGGCGCCCGGTCGCGGCGATCGCCTGCTGGTAGGTCGTGTGCAGCCGGCCCTCGCCATCCACCAGCGTCGGCAGCGCGTCGACGTAGGTCGACTTCAGCTTCGACACCTGGCGGTGCTCGAGGATCAGGTCGATCACCTCGTGCCGCTCGCGCAGCTCCTCCAGGACCGATGCGTCCGTCGAGCGGCTCGTCCGCGTGCGCTTCGTCGACGGAAGCTCGAGCTCGTCGAAGAGGACCGTCTCGAGCTGGCGAGGTGAGCCGATGTTGAACTCGTGCCCGACGAGCTCGTAGATCCGGGCCTCGAGTCCGGCGAGCGTCGCGGCGAACTCCTCGCGCATCGCCTCGAGCGCCTCGAGGTCGATCCGGATGCCGGCGAGCTCCATCCGCGCCAGGACCGGCAGGAGCGGCATCTCGACCTCGTCGAACAGGTTCGCGAGGCCGCCCTCGGTGAGCTCCCGCTCGAGGGCCGAGACCATGAACACCGACGTCACCGCTTCGGCTGCGGCCCGTCGGGCCATCGCGTTCTCCTCGGCACCGGTGTCGGCGCTCAAGCGGCCGATCCGGCAGCGTCGCCCCGAAGCGCGTGGCCGCCATGTCGTCGATCGTCTGCGACCGGAGCGCCGGGTTGACCATGTAGCCGGCGACGAGCGTGTCGAAGAACCGGCCCCGGAGCTCGATGCCACGGTCCGCCGCCAGCGTCACCACCAGCTGCTTCAGGTCGTGGCCGATGCGCCGCGGCTCCGGGCGGGCGAACCACTCCGGCAGCCGCTCGATGGCGATGCTCGACGGGTCGCACGGCACGTACCAGCTCGACCCGTCCGCGCCCGCGAGCGCGATCCCGAAGAGGCGGCGTCCGAGCGGCCGGCCGGTGCCCACCGCCCAGCCAAGGCCGATCGCGTCGCCGTGCGCCTCGAGCCACGCCGACAGCTCGTCCATCTCCTCGGGGCTGCGGACGATCCGCGGGTCCACGTGCTCGATCGCGCCGGCCGGATCCGAGAGCGGGTCGGGGCGAGGTCCGACCTCGGCGGTGGCATCCGGTGGCGCCTTGCCGCCGAGCAGGTCGAGGCTGAGCTGGAGGCCGCCCTTCGTGTCCTGCTCCGGCGAGTCGTAGCCGGTCGGGGCGATGCTCGACGCCGGCAGCCGGTCGATCAGCGACCGGAACTCGAGCTCGCGGAAGCGCTGCGCGACCGCCCGCCGGTCGTATCGGCCCGTGCGCGCCTCCTCCAGGCCGAGCTCGACGGGCAGGTCGATCACGATGCGGCCGACCTCGCGCGACATGAACGCCGACTCGCGATGCTCGGTCAGCCGGTCGCGGAGCTTGCCCTTCACCTCGTCGAGATGCTCGTAGATGCCGTCGAGGGTGCCGAACTGCTGGAGGAGGCTGCTCGCGGTCTTCTCCCCCACCCCCGGCACCCCGGGGATGTTGTCCGAGGTGTCGCCCTTGAGCGCCTTGTAGTCGAGCATCTGGTCGGGGCGGAGGCCGTAGCGCTCCGTGACCCGCGCCTCGTCGTAGATCACCGTCGCCGCGACGCCCATCCGGGTCGTCAGCAGCCGCACGTGGTCGTCGACGAGCTGGAGCCCGTCGAGGTCGCCGGAGACGATCATCGTGTCGACGCCCGCGGCGGTGGCCTGCTTCGTGAGCGTGCCGATGACGTCATCGGCCTCGTAGCCCGCGAGCTCGCGGATCGGGATGTTCATCATCGCCGCGATCTCGCGGACGATCGGGAACTGCGAGCGCAGGTCGTCCGGCATGCTCGGCCGGCCGCGCTTGTAGTCGGGATACGCGTCGAACCGAAACTGCGGCTTGCCGACGTCGAACGACACGATCGCGTAGTCCGGCTTCACGTCCTGCATGCCGCGCAGGACGATCTGGAGGAAGCCGAAGACGGCGTTCACGAGCGTGCCGTCGGAGAGCGTCAGCGGCGGCAGCGCGAAGTAGCCGCGGTACACCAGGCTCGGCCCGTCGATGAGCATGAGGAGAGGTCTTCGGTCGGGCATCGGAGCCTTCAGTCTAGACCGATGCCGGCCCCCGGGCCGCCGTAGAATCTGCCCGATGCAGGTCCGTCGAACCGTCGATCCGTACGCGATCCTGGGCGTCTCCCGCGACGCGACGCCGCTCCAGGTGGCGCGCGCGCATCGGCAGCTCGCGAAGCGCCACCACCCCGATCTCCAGGGCGCCGATGCGGCCATCGCGGCCGCGGAGCAGATGCGCCTGATCAACGAGGCCTGGGCGATCCTCTCGAATCCCCACCGCCGCCGCGAGTTCGACCACGACTACCCGGTCGCCGGGACGCCGGCCGCGGCGACCTCGTCGAGCCACTGGGCGCCGAACCGCGCGCCGATCCGGCCGATGCCCTCGGCCGCGACGACCCGGACGTGGGCATCGTGGCGCGCCACCGCCGCCGACACGCGCGCGGCGCCTCGCACCGTCCGTCAGCCCGGTGAGGTCCTGATCCCGCGCACGCGACGTCCGCCACGGCCGGATCCCCTGCCGTCGACGTTCCGCGATTCGGGATGGGCCGCGCTGCTGGCCGGCGCGCTGATCGTGCTGCTGCTGCTCGGCGCCGTGGTGGCCGGGAGGGTGGCCGGGCTCTAGAGGCTCAGCCGGCGCGAGGGGCGAGGATCCAGCGAAGGAGCGCGGCCGCGATCATGATCGCGACGCCGGCGAAGAGGAGCATCGGCCAGAGCGGCCGATCGTCGGTGAGGCCGAATGCGCCGGCATCGCTGCCGCTGTTCGCCTCGGGCGCCGCGTCCTCATCGGACTGAAGCGGCTGCAACTCCGCGGGCTCCTCGGTCGCGCGCGGCGCCGCCCGCTGCGGCCTCGGGCGCGGCTAGTCGCTCGCCTTCCGTGGCGCTCGGCGTCGTCTCGCTGCGGCCGCGTCTGACGTCGCGGACTCGGAGCTCGACGGCGCGCCCGACGATGCACTCCGCCGAGGAGCGGGACCGTCGTCCCCACCAGTCCGACGAGCGCCAGCGCGGCTCCGGCGGTCAGCATCGGGGCGAAGAACCGGCGTGCCCAACCACCGACGCGATCGGCGCGCGCCGGCGCGTCGGCAACCGGCGGGAGCAGCTGGAGCGGGCGATGCGGCTGGAGGTCCGGCAGCTCGGCCAGCGAGGCGCGGAGCGCGCCGAGCTCGGCGACGGTATCGGTGCAGCGAATGCA
Organism: uncultured Chloroflexia bacterium; assembly: GCA_963797855.1. GTDB lineage: Bacteria > Chloroflexota > Limnocylindria > QHBO01 > QHBO01 > JACDBZ01. Next base: position 106,073 of record CAWCQX010000009.1, read on the forward strand.
GGAGGCGACGTGCTCGGACAGCGACGGCATCGGCGGCCGCCTCGGGGTCGCCCGAGGCCAGCGCCGAGAGTCGCTCGTCGTCGGGGTGGTTCGGAATCAGCATGCCTTCGGTCCAGACGTGCTCATCGGATGAAGAGTTCCCGGTGCTCGGCGAGGAGCTCGCGGAGGCGAAGCCGCCCGCGGTGGATCCGCGACTTCACCGTGCCGAGGGCCGACTGGGTCATGGCGGCCACCTCGTTGTAGTCCATCCCGTAGACGTCGCACAGCACGATCGCGGTTCGCTGATCTTCCGGCAGCCGCGCAAGCGCCTGCTCGAGGTATCGGTACATCTCGGCCTTCGTCGCCTCGACGTCCGGGTTGACGGCGGCATGGTCCGGGAGCTCCGGCGCTCCCTCCTCGGGGTCCGGGAGCGGCCCCGCCGGTCGTCGCTGCTGGCGCCGCAGGATGTCGTAGCTCGCGTTGGCGGTGATGCGCAGCAGCCACGATCGGAAGATCCCGCCGCGATAGGAGCCGATGGCCCGATAGGCGTGGATGAACGCGTCCTGCGTCGCATCGGCCGCCTGGTCGGGGTCTCCGAGGAGGCGCCACGCGAGGCCGTAGCACGCGCTCTGGTAGTGCTCCATCAGCTGCGCGAACGACGTTCGGTCACCGTCCGCGGCCCGTGCGATGACAGCCGCTTCGTCGGGAAGCGGCTGCGTACGGGTGCCAGTGGTCGGCGCCGGGAGGTCGGCCATCGGCTTCCTATAATGACGGCTGCCCTCGCCGGGGTGGCGGAATCGGTAGACGCTTCGGTCTCAAACACCGATGAGCGCAAGCTCGTGTGGGTTCGAGTCCCACCCCCGGCACCAGCTCAATAGCTCAGCCTGAGCACGAATCTGCCCCCTCATGGTGGGAATTCTTCCGACAACATGCGTTCGATAGTTACAAATGACAGCCGGGCGGCCATTACCCGCCTCCTGGGCTAGCAGGGAGGATCGGTGCGTCGGGACAGCGGCGGCTTCAGTATCCTCAGGGATCATGGGCGTCGACCACCGCCGGCTGATTGACCGGCTGACCGCGGCACTTAGCCGAAGCGACTGGCCAATTCTTTCCGAGGTCTTCGCACCGGATGCGCTGATGGAGTTCCCTCAGTCCGGCGAGGCGTTCGAGGGCATCGACAACATCCGAGGCCAGTTCGCCGACTACCCGGACATGTTCGACAACCCCGTCAGCACGCTTGACATCGCGGCCGAGGAACAGACATTTGCGCTCTCCCCGAACTACACGGTGATCTCCGTCGGTGGCAGCGGCAAGAGTGCGACCGCCACCATGCGCACGCGCTACCCGGATGGGTCGCTGTGGTGGGTGCTCGTCGTCTATGACACGGACGGCGAACTCATGAGCCGAGCCAAGGTCTATTTCGCGCCCGAGTTCGAGCCGGCGGAGTGGCGATCGAAGTATCGGGCTCCGTCCAACAGGGACGGTGCGTCGGGATAGCGGCGGCCCGCTGCCTAGCTCTCGCTGATCACCGTGATGACGGACTCATCACGGCGCCACTCGTGGTCGGCTCCACAGCCGGCACAGCCGTTCAGGACGTTGACCGCGGGCAGCTCGTCCAGCACATCCGCTGTGACCCCGGTTGGCACCAAGTCACCGGTCTGCGGGCACGTGATCAACACTACCGACCTCACCTTGCGGCCCTCCCCTATCCCCGGTATCGGCGGCGCAGTCGATGTATCGGAGAAGCCTCGGGCCGACATCTCTCCGGGCAGGGAGTCATCCGACCGAGGCCCCCGCCCATGCTGTATGCAACCGCCATGCCGATGGCACGCTCGGTGCACTGGTACAGCAGAGCCGCCGGACAGACTGCGGGGGAACGCAGTTGAACCGGCGGCTCTTCCCTAACTCTACTGCTGCGGTCCACGAAGACAGGAGACCCGTGGCGTGAGGCTGCCCTCGAGCGGAAGCTCGAACTCACGGCACGGGTCTGCGAGTAACAACGCAAGGGCTTGCTCGGCGTTAGGCACGGAGCTGGCAGGGAGGATCGGTGCGTCGGGATAGCGGCGGCTTGTGTGTGGCTGCTCTTGCTGGCAAGCGTAACCTTTGAAGGCCGCCAGACATTCCGGCGGTGCCACCCGCTGTCGTGGCTAACGGGTCCCCGAGCAAGGAGGGATGTCCCCGTGCGTCCACTTCATTTGAGAGCGGCGATGGTGGTCGCCATCCTCTCCATTCTGGCCCTCGCCACGCCCGCGCTGGCGCAGAAGGGCTTCTCATTCAAGTTCACGCAAACTGGAACAGCGGCATCCGCCTCGTTTGGTTCGTGCATCCCCGACACGCCCGAAGAGGGCTCTTGAGACCTGCGACTTCACCTTTGTCAGTGTGGTCGATGGTTCCACGCGCTTCTCCTCCTCTGACGAGGGGGTCACCCGGGCAGCGGTTCCCAGGCGTGTGTCGACCATCAGGTCTCGATCCAGAGTGATGATTCTTCGAGTTGGTGAGCCTGCAGAGCGGATGCACCGACACGTTCACCTTGGCGACTGCAGCCGACCTGTCGAGCGCCCATCTGGTGGCCACGGTGCCGGTGTTCGACCTTGAGTGCGATGAGTTCACCTGCGAGCCAGTGGGCGACCCGACCGACACGGCGGTGGACATCACCTGGTCAGCGGATGAAGTCCAGACCGTGCGCGAGCACGGGGTCTTCCACTCTCTTCAGGGCGACCTGTGGTGCACCAGCAATCAAACCCGTCGCGGGCTGGGTGCGTTCGGCACAGCGACTGGCACTGTCGGCGGTGTTGATGTCGGAACCGCCGAGTTCGCCGAGATCTTCTCCGGTGTCATGAAGTTCAATGACAATCTGCCACTAAGCGGGGTGCCATCTGGCGGCTTGGAGGCGCTAAGGACGCGCAAGCCGCCAGTAATCGACCCGGAGTAGCCTCTGGCATCGAGCCGCCGCGAATCCCGGCCATTACCCGCCTCAGCTAGCAGGGAGGATCGGTGCGTCGGGACGCTGCGCCGGGTACGAACCGAAGTTCATACCCGGCGCGAGACTGGAAGGGCTGCAGCAGCCATGCCATGTGCAGCGTTCGATCGGTGCGTCGGGATAGCGGCGGCTCTCTGTGACCCGCTCGGTTGGAGTCCGGCCGATGAGAGTTCTCTGGCACGAACGTTTGTCCGGTGTCAACGGATGTGGCGCTCCGGGCTTGACCTCTCCCAGTGCCCAGGAGTAGTACTCACCGCACCCGAGTGCCCTTCTCCGCTGCCCGCGTTCACGGCGACCCGGGTTCAGCGCGCGCCGCGAACGGTGCGCACAGCGCCGTCGCTGTCACGACGGCAGAACGAAGGAGCACTACGTGCCTCGATCCCATTCCTGGAAGTCGCGGTTCGGCTTTGCCGTCGCGACCGCCGCTCTTGTGGCAAGCCTCACCGCGGGAGCTGCGCTGGCCGGCGAGGTCACGGGGCCGCCCGGCAAGGGTGGCCTTACGCCGATCGGCGCTGCGCCTGATACCGATCCGCATGCGCACTCGATCTGCTCGTTCTCTGGTCTTGGTGACGGAGAGGATGCGCCCGGCCGGACGGCCGCCCACGTCCAGAACTGGGGACAGATCCCGAAGGTGCAGCGAGACGCGATGAGCCTTATCGGCTTCCATCCCGGCGACTCGTGCAACGGCCATTCCGGATTCTTCTCCGGGGCCGGCGGGGAGTAGTCCCCGGCGCACTGTCCCGGATTCCCGGGCGCAGTCGAGAGCCGCCGCGAAACCCGTCAGCCATCGATGCGTCGGGCTAGCGGCGGCTTCTCAACCTTCGAAGACCCGGGGCACGCTCGAGCTGGTTCGCCAGCGGTCAGGACCCCTGAGCGGCGTCGACGTTTTCGGTCTGGGGCTCCAGGCGCCGGACCACGATCGTTTCGTGGCGCTCACGCTCGGCTGGATCGGGAATCCATCGGCGCTCGAACGGCTTCACTCGCAGCGCCAGCCAGGCGCGAATTCGACGGCGCATGTCAGTGATCCTCGCCCGATCCCTCGGGATTCTCGTGGTCACCGCCGTTGCCCATGATCGAACCGATGCCGGGATGCACCCCCAGCTCCTTCGCGATCTGGCCCCAGCCCATCCCGCTTCCTTCCGAGCCGTCACCGTCGCGCATGACGCGAAGATCGGCCATCCGGTCAGGATCCGCCTGAGACCAGGCGACGATGCGGACCGCGCCACCGACTCCGTACTTCGTGGCGAGCTCGGTCAGCACCTCGTCCGAGACCTCGAAGCCGTTCGCGGCGAGCCGCTCGCCGGCATGGGCGATCTCATCCGCGGTCGGAGGGCTGTCGCCTTCGTCCTCTGTCGGGCTCCGCAGACTCTTCGGGCTCCGCAGACTGTTCGGGCTCCGCAGACTCTTCGGGCTCCGCAGACTGTTCGGGCTCCGCCGACTGGCTCGCCTCACCCGGTGTCTCAAGCGCGCGTGTCACGACGACTGCCGCGCTCGCGACCAGGATGAGGGCGAGGAGGATCGCCAACCCGAAGCTGTTCGTTCGCGTCATCAGGGCCGAAGCGTACCCGATGCACCTTGCCGTGAGCCTTGCCGCACGGGCTTTCGCGGTGCCCAATGGCACCGTCCCAGGCTGCCGAGGATCAGCCCGCGGCGGCCTGCGTGCGGAGCGTGACCGGGCGACCGGGCGGGAGATCCAGGCGGCGGACGTGTCGTGCCGGCGTCGCGCCTCGGCCACCGCCTCGGCAAGGGTTGCCGAGGGAGCGGCCATGACCGCGAGCTGCACGGAGCGGACCTGGCCGTGTGTCGTTCCGTTCATCTCGTGGGACCTCCTGGACCGTGTCATTCGGCGGCGCAATCAAGGCGCCGTCGTGGTGCCACGGTACGGGCGAGGGCCGGTGGCGCCCATCGGGCGCCCGACGGTATCGGTCCTGGGAGAAGCGTCCGGGGTGCCTCGGGCGGGATGACGTACGAGCGGTAGACTCTCCGACGGTCGGCCCGTTGCGGGGCAGACCAACCGGCCGTCGGCGTTCTCACCGCCGGCGGCCACCTGCGTGCTAGGCTTCGTCGCCACCCGGAACCAATCGAGGAGCTCCGTCGCCTCTCCATGACGACCGACGAGACCGTCGACTGCTACAACTGCGGCCGATCGAATCCCGAGTGGGCGCAGGTGTGCCGATCCTGTGGCGTTCCCCTCCGACATGGCCAGGCGCGCGTCGTGCCGACCGGTCGCATTCCCACCGACATGAACTCCCTGATCTCGATCGCCGCGGTGATCGGGGTCATTCTTGGCGCCGTCGTGCTGGGCATCTTCCTCTCGAGCCTCAACCCGACCGATCCGCTCGTGGGCGAGGGCGCGCCGACGCCGACGGCGACCCCGTCGCCGTCAGCCGAACCCACCGCCGCGCCACCGAGCGAGACGCCCGAGCCGACGCCGTCCCCCACTCCGGCCCTTCCGGGCACGATCGCGTTCGGTGACTCGCTCGACGCGAACCGAATGGTCGCCAATCCGGTCGAGACGTTCACGCCGTCGATCGCCTTTGCGTACTCCGTCTCACTGCCGGGCGGATTCGGCACCGACACGATCGAGAACGAGATCGCGAAGATCGACGACGGGGCCGAGACGATCGTCCTTCCCCGCGAGGGCGTCGCCGTCGATCCGGCCGCGACGGCGTTCGGCTACGTCGTCGGCACCGCCGGGGACTTCCTCGGAGCCTGGGGCCCGGGCGAGTTCGAGTGGCGCGTCTACGTCGACGGAACCGTCGCCGCGCGCGGCCGGCTTCCGCTACTCCGAGGGCTAGCTAGCCGTCGGTCCCGGCGACATCGGCCCAGGCATCGGCATAGAGGCGAGCGCGGACGGGCAGGTAGCCGGGGTACTTGCGCCGGGCATCGGTCACGGTGGTGGCATCGAGGGTGACGAGCGCCATCCGATCCGTCGTCTCGACGAGGGCGAAGCCACTCGGATCGATGGCGACACTCGGGCCGCCGATCAGCACCCCATCCTCGGGGTCCGGCCGGTTGACGCTCAGGACGTAGACGCATCCGGTCAGCGCGTTCGAGCGGAAGACGGTCTTCCAGCGCTGGTACGTCTTCTCCTCGCTGGCCCTCGGGACGAGGACGGCCATCGCACCCTGGGCGCCGAGGAGGTGGGTCCCCTCCGGCCGGTTGTTGTCGGAGCAGATCTGGACGCCGATCGGGACGCCGAACGCGTCGATCCGGCGAGGGGCCTCGGTGCCCGGCTCGTAGTGGCTCGTCTCCCAGAACCCGGGCTCCTCGGGCAGGTGGAGCTTCTCGTACGTCGCGCGGACCTCGCCGGCCCCATCGATGACCAGGGCGCGGCTCGTCCGGCGACCGTCCTCGGCCCGGTGGATGATGCCGCCGACCAAGCCGATGCCGGCTTCCTTCGCGGCCTCCCGCTGGGCCATCGCCCGGGGCCCGTCCATCGGCTCGGCGTCCTCGTCGTGCGCGTCCTTCGTCGCCGGGCGCCACGGGTGGAGCGGGATCTCGGGCAGGACCGCCAGGTCCGCTCCGCGGTCGGCGGCTTCGGCCAGCCGCTCGCGGAGGCGCTGGGTGCCATCGGCCTGCCAGAAGACCTCGCTGATCAGGGCGACCGTCAGCTTGCCGTCGGCTCGAGGCGTCATCGGCTCAGCGTACGCCGTTGACGATGAGGCCGATGAAGTACGAGGCGTTGCGCGTCACGTCCGCGTAGTCCCCGGGCATGAGGCTCCCGGTCTCGTTGTAGCGCCGGAGGAAATTCTCGGCGGCCTTGCGCCCGTCGCTGTGGCCATACCCGCTCGACGCGGGCGTGAAGAACGGGCAGTCGCGGTAGATGCCGACCGTGAACGGCTTGCCGGTCACGGTCTCGAGGGTCTTCCCTTGATTGCGGCGCGCAAGGTCGAGGAGCTCCTCGTACGTCATGTCCGGAGAGTAACTGGCCGATAACCCCTAGGTAATCGGCGCACCGGATCATCGGTTCCGTGTTCACAAACGCTCCTCGCGATTCGAGCGGTTCAGCGTTCGCGGTCGCTTGGCGGTGGCCTGGCTGCGCCGGCCGGCGAATCCAGTGCCATCGGGACTCCTGTGGTTCGCCAAGCCGTCAGATTCACATCATGTGGTCATAAATCGCGGTCGGCGCGCATCCAACGGCCCCGATGCTCACCGGGCGTGAATCGGGCGGCTTCGAGGACGAAAACCAGCCTTTTCGGAGTGCCGGGGACGACTATGCCCACGTCAGTGAATTCAGCCCGTTCGCGGCCCCAACCGCGATAACGACGGATATCGCCGAGGAACTCGCGGACGAGGTTCTGGAAGTGGTAGACGCCGTTCTCGCGCTTGGCGGAGAAACGGCCGGCCTCGTACGAGCGAGAGCGGAGGCCACGCTGGACCTGCTCGCAGATGACGATGTCCTCCTGCTGGATCTCGTCGGAGAAGGCGATCGTCTGCTGCATCGACTCCCAGCCGGGGCCGGAGCCGGGCTCCGCGAAGAACCACTCGAAGATCGTCAGCGTGCGGTCCGCGCCGAGCGGCAGGATGACGTTCGAGGACATGTTGTCCTGGTAGATGTTGAACATCGTGTTCGGGAAGAGCCAGTAGTAGAGGGCCGAATCCTCCGCGCCGGGCTGGCGGAGGTAGCGCCGATCGACCCCGAGCTCCTCGCCCGGCTTCAGCTCCCGAATCGGTGCGTGCTGCTTCGAGTAGTAGCGGAACTCCTCGACGCGGTAGGAGTCGTAGTCGAGCTCCTTGAACAGCTGCGGATGCGCGATCGGCAGGTGATAGCCCTCGAGGTAGTTGTCGACGTAGACCTTCCAGTTGCACTCGATGACGTAGTCGCGCCGCTCGACGAGCCGCATGCGCTCGACGTCGTAGCCGGCCGAAGCCACCTCGGAAGGGATCGCGCCGAGCACCTCGGAGAGGGGCGGCGCGGAGTCGGAGAGGTTGACGAAGACGAACGGGCCCCACGTGTCGACGCGCACGGGCATCAGCCCGAAGTCGTCCTTCGAGAATCCCTCGGTGTCCTCCATCTCGGGCGCGGCTCGCAGGCAGCCGTCGAGCCCGTAGGTCCAGCCGTGGTAGCGGCACTGGAGCGACTTGCGGTTGCCCTTCGTGAGCGCGACCTGGCCGGCCCGGTGGCGGCACACGTTGTAGAAGGCGCGCAGCTCGCGTTCGAGCCCGCGGGTGATCACGACCGGCTCATCGAGCACCGTCACCGGCACGAAGTCACCGATGCGCTGGAGGTCATCGGTCCGTGCCACCAGCTGCCAGGTGCTGCCGAAGATCCGATCCTTCTCGAGCTCGAGCACATCGGGGTCGAGGTAGTAGCGCTTCGGAATCGTCGAGGCGCGGCTGAGCGGCGTCGTCGGCACGGTCGAGGTCATGCGCGGAGTGTACCGATGGGTCCCAACTTCCTTGCCGTGCAGTGCGGCGAAGTGCTACAACGTGCCGACCGAGAGCACAATTTGCCGTCGCGGAGTGGCGGCGCTACTGCATTGAGGAGACGCTTCGTGAACAAGTACCGACGCTTCGCGATCCTTCCGGTCGCGATGCTCGTCCTGGCCGCGTGCCAGTCCGGCTCGGGAGAGAGCCCCTCCGAGAGCCAGGCCGCCTCCCAGGGTGCCACCGAATCGTCGGCGCCGAGCGAGAGCGCCGCGGCTGAAGGACCGGTGTGCGAGTCCTACTCAGGCGATGACCAGCTGGGTCGAATCTGCGATGCGGGCAAGATCATCGTCTCGACAGACCCGGCGTATCCGCCTCAGTCGTCCCTCAACGCCGAGACCGGAGAGTACGAGGGCTTCGATATCGACGTCGCCAACGAGATCGGTGCGCGACTCGGCGTAACCGTCGAGTTCACCGACCCACCCTTCGACGCAGTCCAGGGCGGCAACTGGGGGGGCCGCTGGGACATGAGCGTCGGCTCGGTGACGATCACCGAAACCCGCCAGGAGCACCTTGACTTCACGCAGCCGTACTACTTCACGCCTGCCCAGATGGCGACGACCGACGGCACCGGGATCGAGTCGCTCGACGACTTCTCCGGGACTACGGTCTGCGCCGGTGAGGGAACGACCTACTTTGACTGGATGGAAGGCACCCTCACCCTGACCGAGGACGCCGGTGAGGTCACCCCGCCGCCGGCGGACATGACGGCTACGACTCTTCCGACCGACATCAACTGCGCCGAGGCGTGGCAGGCCGGTCGGTCCGAGTTCGAAGGCTGGCTGAGCTCGAGCACGACCGTCCAGGGCGCGATCGACGCGGACTATCCCGGTCGTCGCGGTTGGCGACCCGGTCTTCTTCGAGCCCCTGGCGGTTTGCTTCGACATCCTCGTCGAGGACAACGACTCGCTCGTGGAGGCCGTCGACCAGATCATCACGGACATGCACGACGACGGGACGCTGGCAGGCTTCTCCGAGGAGTGGTTCGGTGGGCTCGACCTGACCACCCAGGAGTAGCCGCATTCGCCGGACACAGATCGACGGGGATGGCCGCGCTGGCCTCCCCGTCGATGCATCTCTGGCAAGCTGAGGACGGTCTCGGATGAGCTTCGGAAGCGGCGGCGGCGCCCACGCGCACAGCGCGGCGCTAGTCGAGCCGCCGCTGCCAGATGCGCCCATCGTCGAGGAGATCGCCTCAGCCCGTCGGGCCGATCGATGGCGACGCCGGCTGATCTTCGCGGCCGTCTGGATCGTCCTGGTCGGTGGGCTGGGGGTGTTTCTCTGGAACGCCGGCCGCGTGGACGCGGAGTTCATCGTCCGGAGTGGGCCGTACATCCTCGGTGGGATCTGGATCACGATCGTCGTATCGGTCCTGTCGATCATGCTCGCGACCGTCCTGGCGATCGTCGGCGCGCTCGGGCGCCTCAGCACGAACCCGGTGATCTACGCGGTCGCCACGCTGTACGTCTCGCTCGTGCGAGGGACGCCGCTGCTGGTCCAGATCTTCTTCGTCTACTACGCCCTGCCCCAGGCCGGCATCGTCCTGCCCCCGATCCCGACGGGGATCCTCGCGCTCGGCTTCAACTACGGCGCGTACATGACCGAGATCTTCCGTGCCGGGATCCAGGCCGTTCCGCGTGGCCAGAGCGAGGCGGCGCAGGCGCTCGGCATGCGCGAGCCGCACACGTTCCGCCGCATCGTCCTGCCACAGGCCATTCGGATCGTCATCCCGGCCATCGGCAACGAGTTCATCGCGATGATCAAGGACAGCTCGCTCGTCTCGATCATCACGGTCCAGGAGCTCCTGTGGCGGGCCCAGAACATCGGACGTGCCGAGTTCCAGACGATTCCCGCGATCCTCATCGCGGCGCTCGTGCTACTGGGTCCTGACGATCATCTTCAGCCTCTTCCAGGACCGGCTCGAGCGACGCCTGTCGAAGGGCGAGCGGTGACCGATTCGCCGCTCCGGATCGGCCGCTCGCCGATCTCGGCCACGGCCGGCGTCGGCCACCAGTGGTACGACCGGACTCCCCTGCCGACCCACATCGGCGAGCCGATCGTGCGCGTCGGAGAGCTCGAGAAGTACTTCGGCTACGAACCACGTGCTGCGCGGCGTGGACCTGGAGGTCCGCCAGCGCGAGGCGGTGATGGTCATCGGCCGATCCGGCTCCGGCAAGACGACGCTGCTGCGCTGCATCAACTTCCTCGAGGAGCCAACCGCCGGATGGGTCGACGATCGATGGGTTCGCCTCGAGGCCGATCCGCTTCAGTCGCGGAGCCGGAAGCACCAGGAGCAGATCCGCCAGATGCGCCTGCGCGCCGGCATGCTCTTCCAGGAGTTCAACCTCTTCCCGCACATGACGGTGCTCGGGAACTGCATCGAGGCGCCGACGCGGGTGCTGCAGAGGCCGGCGGCCGAGGCGATCCAGCGGGCCGAGTACTACCTCGAGGTCGTCGGCGCTGATCGAGAAGCGCGACGAGTATCCATCGCGGCTCTCAGGCGGCCAGAAGCAGCGCGTCGCGATCGCCCGCGCGCTCTGACATGGAGCCGAAGGTGCTCCTCTTCGACGAGCCGACCTCCGCGCTGGACCCGGAGCTGATCGGCGAGGTGCTCCACGTCATGGAGGACCTCGCGCACGGCGGCACGACGATGATCGTCGTCACCCACGAGATGCACTTCGCCCAGGAGGCGGCCGACCGCGTCGTCTTCATGGAGAACGGGCGTGATCATCGAGCAGGGGCCGCCGGAGCAGGTCCTCGACGAACCCGCGCCACGAGGAGACGACGCACTTCCTGCGCCGCTTCCTCGACCGCTAGCGCGCGTTGGTTGGTCACATTCCCTCGAGCGGGCGGGGTCATCGCATGTGACCAACGAACCACGAGCGAAGTGACGAGATGACCAACCAGCTCCGCAATCCATACGCCGTCCTCGGCGTTCGCGCCGACGGCGAGCGCGTCGCAGGTCCGCGCGGCGTATCGGCGCCTCGCGAAGCAGTTCCATCCGGACCGATACTCCGACGCCCAGGCAACCGAGCGGATGCAGCGCATCAACCAGGCGTGGGAGACGCTGTCCAGCCCGGCGGCCAGGGCACGCTACGACGCCGAAGCCGCCGCACCGTCGGCCGCCGCATACCCGCATTGGGGCGGCGCCCAGCGCGCGTATCAGCCCTCGTATGCCGCGCAGCCGGCATGGCGGGCTACGCAAGCCGCGTACACGCGCGGAAGCCATGCGAGACGAAGGCGCCGGCCCGCTGCGGTGGGGTCTCCTCCTCGTCGCCGTCCCCGCCGTGTCCTGCTGGCAGCGCTGTTCGGCGGGCTCGTGCCGCTGCCCATCATCGGGCTCCTTCTCTTCTTCGTCGCGCGCACCGTCTTCCGCGCCGGCGACTGAGGGACCGATGAACGAGAGCGACTGGCTGGCCGATCAATTCGAGTCCCAGCGCGGCCACCTGCGCGGCGTCGCCTACCGCATGCTCGGCTCGGTCAGTGAGGCCGATGACGCGATCCAGGAGACGTGGATCCGCCTGAGCCGGACCGATGCGAACGAGATCGAGAACCTGCGCGCCTGGCTCACCACGGTCGTCGCGCGTGTCTGCCTGAACATCCTTCGGTCGCGCAAGTCCCGGCGGGAGACTCCTCTCGAGCCGCACATCCCGGATCCGATCCTGAGCAATGAGAACGGGATGGACCCCGAGCAGGAGGCGCTGCTCGGAGACTCGGTCGGCCTCGCGCTGTTCGTCGTGCTCGACTCGCTGACCCCGGCCGAGCGGGTCGCCTTCGTGCTCCACGACGTGTTCGCGGTGCCGTTCGACGAGATCGCCCCGGTCGTCGGGCGCACGCCGGCCGCCGCGCGCCAGCTGGCGAGCCGTGCCCGACGTCGCGTGCGGGGAGCACGGGTCCCCGACGCCGACCTCGCCGGTCAGCGCGCGGTCGTGGATGCCTTCCTCGCCGCGGCTCGCAACGGTGACTTCGAGGCATTGCTCGCGCTGCTCGATCCCGATGTCGTGAGCACGGCCGATGGCGGCGTTCGACGCCCGGGCTTCCGCCGCGTCGTGCACGGCGCCGAGGCCGTCGCGGCCGGGGCGAGGACGTTCCAGCGCTTCGCCGAAGGTTCGCGGCGCGTGCTGGTGAACGGGACGCCCGGCGTCGTGTCCTGGGCACCCAACGGCGAGCTGCTGGCCGTTGCCTCGTTCATCGTGCGCGGCGGAAGGATCGTGTCGATCGACGCGCTGGCCGATCCGGATCGGCTCCGGGAGCTGGACCTGACGATCCTGGTGGACTGACCGGGATCAGCCTCGGCTCACCGTCCGCGACTTGAGACCGTAGACATCGGCGCGGGGAAGGCGCGCGGCCTCGTCGGACGCGCGGACGTGCTTCGTCGCCACCTTCAGCGCGGTGGGCTTGTCGGCGGGCTTGCCGCCCTCGGAGTCGAGCAGCCACCGCAGGCCGACCTGGCTGATCGTGGCTCCGCCGGCCGTGCCGGGCTCGATGAACGGCACGACCACCATCCGCCGACGTCCCAGCTCCTCGACGGCCAGCTGCATCCGGTACGGGTCCACCGCCAGCTCCTCGGCCAGCGGCGAGAGGTCGACGGTCTGGTTCGGGAAGCGACGCAGGAAGCGGAGGATCGCGGCGTCGAGCTGGGTGTTGTCGATCGGCGCCTCGGTGGCGGGCGGCACGGTCGCGGTCTTGGCGGCGGCCTTCCGGCGCGGTCGCACCGTCGTCGCCGGATCCGCGGGCTTGGCCGGCCTTGCGGCGCGCTTCGTGATCATCGGTCCGAAGGATAGCAACCGGCGCGGCGCTAGACTGCCGCGACCGTGATCGAGATCGACCCGTACGTCGTCCTGGGCGTGCCCCGCACCGCCACGCGCACGGAGATCGCGCACGCCTACCGCGCCCTGGCCCGCCTGCACCATCCCGACGCGGGAGCCCCGGCGACCGAGGAGATGGCGCGCATCAACGAGGCGTGGCACACCCTCTCGGATCCGGCGCGTCGCGCCCTCTGGGACCGCCGCTACTCGGCGATCCAACCAGCGCCGTGGCGAGCGCCGGCCGTCACGGAGGAGCCGACCGCGAGGCGCTCAACGAAGCCACCGCCCGCTCCGACACGGCCGATGGAGACACCGCAGCGTCTCGCGGGCATCGCGATCGGCCTCCTGGCCCTCGTCGCGCTCATCGTTGCGGCCCTGGCGCTGTCGGCCGGACCTCCCGCCGACGCAAAGACGTTCGATGGCAACGACGTCAGCTTCAGCTACCCGGCCGATTGGACGCTCGGGACGGGCGAACCCGGCCAGGATCCCGCCCATCGCGTGATCGCCCATCTCGTCACGTTTCCGGTGGCCGATGACGAGCTGTGCAGGAGCTTCGACAGCCCCTGCCAGCTGACCGGCGATGAGATGCCGGCCGTCGGCGCGTCCATCGTCATGACCGCGTGGGAAGGTGGCACGCCACGGATCGCGGACCCCGTCGACCTCGACGCCGACGAGATCGGTGGCGAGCCGGCCGCCTTCCGGATCGAGCGCGAGAGCGCGCGCGAGACCGTGGCGTGGTGGCAGCTCAGCCCGCCGGGCTTCCCTGACCGATGGATCGAGGTTCGCGCGGACATCTCCGGCCTGCAGCGCGAGCGCCAGGACTTCTTCGATCAGATCGTCGCGATGCTCGACTCGCTGGAGTTCACCCAGCCCTAACCCCGCGCACCGCGAGCGTAGACTGCGGCCGTCGTGCCCGAGATCGACCCGTACGCCGTCCTCGGAGTCCCGCGCACCGCGAGCCGGGACGAGATCGCGCATGCGTATCGGTCCCTCGCGAAGCGCTACCACCCCGATGCCGGCGCGGCGCCGACGCCGACGATGAGCCGGATCAACGAGGCGTGGCACCTCCTCTCCGACCCAGCCCGTCGCGCCCGATGGGACCGGCAGCACACCGTCGTCGAGCCGCCGCACTGGGCGGCCGTCCCCGCCACCGTTGACGAGCCGGGCCGCCGCTCTCCGCCGCAGTCCGAAGGCGCCGCCGTCGCGGATGGACTCGCCGTGGCTCGCCGCCGGGGTCGTGGCCGGAATCGCGATCGTGGTCGGCGGCGTCATGATCGGGGTCTCGCTGGCCGCGGCGCCACCCGACGACCGAGCCACGTTCACCAGCGACGATCTCGAGATGCGCTATCCCTCGAACTGGGCCGCGGCGACCGGTGAACCGGGGCAGTCGGAAGAGCATCGGGTCATCGGCCACCTCGTGAGCTTCCCGACCGATGGGGACGAGCTGTGCACGACCTGGGGCGCGACGTGCACGCTGGAGGCCGAGGAGATCCCGGCCGGGGAGGCGTCCGTCCTCCTGATCGCCCGTTCAGGCGGGACGCCGCCGGTGCCCGAGCCGGTCACGCACCGGCCGTACGGCCTCGATGCCGACGACATCATCGGCGGGCAGCCGGCAGCCATCGAGCGACACACGCTCGGCCCGGAGGCGACCGAGTTCTGGTGGCAGCTCAGCCCGCCGGGCTTCCCGGACCGATGGATCGAGGTCCACGCCGTGGTCGCCGGCCTCGGCCCGGAGCAGGACGGGGTGCTCGGGGAGATCGGTGCGATGCTCGAGAGCCTCGAGTTCCGAGGGGGCGAACCGGACGGCTAACGCGCGGGGCGTATCGTGGGAGCACCACAGTTCGCACGCGAGGGAGCCGACCGTGACCGGCAGCGAATCGTTCTACGTCCAGCGCATGGGGACCGAGACGGGCCCCTACACCGTCGACCAGCTGCGGGACCAGGTGAACCTGGGCGACCTGCGCTCGGACTCGATGACTCGTCGCGCGACAGGGCCCGGAGGGAGCGTGGTTCCGGGCGGTCGAGATCCCCGGCCTCTACTCCGACAGGGACTGGCTCACGACGGTGATCATTTCGTTCTTGTTGGGAATCTTCGGCATCGATCGGTTCTATCTCGGCTACACCGGGCTTGGCATCCTCAAGCTGATCACACTGGGCGGGTGCGGAATCTGGGCGCTCATCGACCTGATCATGGAGGTCATGGGTCGGGTGCCCGATGCGCAGGGTCGCCCGCTGCGTCGATAGCCTGACTCAGTGGCATCCCGATCGCGCCTGGGCCTGATCGGGGCGGCTGCCGCGATCGGCGCACTCGCGCCCCGCAGCGCGATCGTTCACCTGCCGTCGACGTGCCCGTTCCTGCGCATCACCGGATACCCGTGCCCGACCTGCGGCATGGTCCGCTCGTGGCACTCCGTCCTCCGGCTCGAGCCTTCCCGCGCGCTGCGCGACCACCCGTTCGGGCCGATCGCGTTGGCGGCAATCACCGCCGAGACGTTGCACCCCGGCATCCTCGAACGCGGGATGCAGCGGGCTCGCGGCCTGCCCGCGGCCGCGCAGGCGGGCGCGGCGATCGCCTGGTTCGGCTGGTGGGGGTGCGACTGTCGCGGCGCATGGGTCGCGCCGTTGATCGCCGGCTAGGCGATTCGCTCCTCAACCCCAGGCCGCAGCTCCACGGCGACGGGCACACCGGCGGCGCGGCGGACCGCATCGGCCAGGCGGTCGTCCCAGGCAACGCGGTCCGGCAACCGGACCTGGCGCGAGGCGCCGGCGACCGAGATCCACAGCTCCACCGGCAGCGGTCCTGGGCGAGTGGCGAGCGCGCCCTTCACCGACTCGATCGCACCGAGCAGCTGATCGTTCGGGACCTCCTCCCCGATCATCACGGCCACCATCCCGGCCGATCCGACCGGTGCGGACTGGAGCGGCACGGCATCGGTCGGCGCGGAGGGCTCCTCGGCGGGCTCCGGCGCGCCGACGGTCTCGGCGACGGCCACCGCGACGGGTGCGGGCGCCTCCACCGGGATCGCCTCACGCGCGGGCTTCCCGTTGCGCTCCCACCGACCGCGTGGCGCGAGCGCCCGGTCGCGCTCTGCGCCGAAGGCGTCGACGCCCATCCGCGTCGCGTCCTCCCACGACCAGACCGCCTCGCACAGGATCTGCGGCGCCTCGTCGCGGCGGTCGAGGCGGCCGGAGACGAGCACGATCGAGTCGTCGGACCACGCCGGCGCGGTCTGCTCGTAGACCTTCGGGAAGACGACGACCTCGACGGAGCCGGTCAGGTCCTCGAGGGTCGCGACGAGCATCGTCGAGCCGGCACGGGTGATCACGCGGCGTGAGCTCGCGACGATCCCGCCCAGGGTGACCTTCGTCTGATCGGCCTCCTCCGCGAGGTCGACGACCAGCGCCGTCGCGTAGTCGGGCAGCTCGTTCTCGATCTCGCGACAGCGGATGGTCGGACAGGTATAGACCGATGAGCTCCTTCTCCCACCGCAGCCGCTCGCGCTTCGGAATCTCGTCGCCGCCATCGAGGAACGAGGAGCCGCTGCCCTCCGCCGGCATCGCGAACAGGTCGAACAGCGTCGACTGACCGGCCGCGACGTCGCGCTGGTGCCGCGCGCCGTTCTCCAACGACGCGTCCAGGGCTTCCAGCAGCGCGCTGCCCGTGCCCAGCGAGGCCATCGCGTTCGCCTTGATCAGCGACTCCAGCACGCGGCGGTTCAGCACATGGAGGTCGACGCGCCGGCAGAAGTCGTCGAGCGAGACGAAGGGTCCGGGCTCCGCTCCCCCATCGCGGACGGCGACGATCGCGTCGACCGCGCCCTCGCCGACGTTCTTGATCGCCGCGAGGCCGAAGCGGATCGCCTCGGGGGCGCCGGAGGCATCGGTCTCGACGGTGAAGAGCGCGTGCGACTTCTGCACGTCCGGCGGCCGGACCTCGATCCCGAGGCGCCGGCACTCGGCGATCACCGCGGCGACCTTCTCGGCGCGCTCGCGGAAGCCGTTCATCACCGCGGTCATGAACTCGATCGGGTAGTTCGCCTTCAGGTAGGCCGTCTGGTAGGCGATCAGCCCGTAGCAGGTCGCGTGGGCCTTGTTGAAGCCGTAGCGCGCGAAGGGCTCGAACTCGGCGAAGACCTTGTCGACGATGTGCGGCGGGATCCCCTTCTTCTTCGCGCCGGCCTTGAACTTCGCCTCGTGCTGGCGGAGGACGTCCTCCTTCTTCTTGCGGATCGCGTAGCAGAGGTTGTCCGCCTCGGGCCCGGTGTAATCGGCCATCGCGATGGCCGCGGTCATGATGTCCTCCTGGTACACGAAGATCCCGTACGTGTCCCGCAGCGCGGGCTCGAGGGACTCGTGGAGGTACGTGACCGGCTCCTCGCCGTGCTTGCGGCGGATGTAGGCGGGGATGTTCGCCATCGGTCCGGGCCGGAAGAGGGCGACCATGGCGGCCAGGTCGCGCACCTCGGTCGGCTTCAGCTCGCGGACGTATCGGCGCATCCCGGAGCCCTCGAGCTGGAAGACGCCCATCGTGTCGCCGTGGCCGAGGAGCTCGAACGTCTTCTTGTCGTCGAGCGGCAGCGTGTCGACGTCCAGCCTCACGCCGCGGTGCTTCTCCACCAGGTCGATGGCATCGGCCAGGATCGTGAGGTTGATCAGGCCCAGGAAGTCGAACTTCAGGAGGCCGAGCGCCTCGCAGGCGTGCATCTCGAACTGGGTCATCGTGGTCTTGCCGTCGGTCGCGCGCTGGAGCGGCATGATCTCGGTCAGCGGCTCGCGGGAGATGACGATCCCGGCCGCATGGGTCGAGGCGTGGCGTGACACGCCTTCCAGCTGCTTCGCGATGCCGATGAGCTTGTCGACCCGGTCGTCCCCCGCCATCAGCTCGCGCAGCTGCGGCGACGTCTCGACCGCGCGGTCGAGGCTGATGTTCAGCTCGAGCGGGACGGCCTTCGCGACGCGATCGGCCTCCGCGTAGGTCAGGCCCATCGCGCGGCCGACGTCGCGGATGGCGGCCTTCGCGCCGAGCGTCCCGAAGGTGATGATCTGCGCCACCCGGTCGTCGCCGTACTTGCGCGTGACGTACTCGATGACCTCGTCGCGGCGCGAGTCCTGGAAGTCGATGTCGATGTCCGGCATCGTCACCCGGTCGGGGTTCAGGAAGCGCTCGAACGGCAGGCCGTACTCGAGCGGGTCGACCGGCGTGATGCCGAGCGAGTAGGTCACGATCGAGCCCGGCGCGCTGCCCCGGCAGGTGGTCATGATCCCCCGCTCGCGGGCGAAGCGGATGAAGTCGGCCACGATCAGGAAGTAGGCCGAGTACCCCATCCGATCGATGATCCCGAGCTCGTAGTCGAGCCGGTTGCGGATCTCATCGGTCAGCGTCGGATAGCGCTCCACCAATCCGCGCTCGCACTCCTTGCGCAGCCACGAGCCCTCGGTCTCGCCATCGGGCACGTCGAAGTGCGGCAGCCGCAGTCCCTCGAAGTCGAGCGAGACGTTGCACTGCTCGGCGATGACCAGCGAGTTGTCGAACGCCTCGGGCAGCTCGCCGTGGAAGAGGCGGCGCATGTCGGCGGCGGGCTTCAGGTAGAACTCGTTGTTCTCGAAGCGCATCCGCCCCGGCGTGTCGAGGTTCGACGCGGTCTGGATGCAGACGAGGAGGTCGTGCGCCTCGTACTGCTCCGGGTGGGTGTAGTGCGTGTCGTTCGTCGCGAGCAGCGGGATGTTCTGGCGCCTCGCCAGCTCGACGAGCTGCGGATGCAGCCGCGCCTGGTCGTCGATCCCGTGCTCCTGGATCTCGATGTAGAAGTTCCCGTCGCCCAGGATGGACCGATAGCTGTCGGCGGCCTCCGACGCTCCCTGCTCGTCCCCCTGCGCCAGCCGCTTCAGCACCTCGCCGCCCAGGCAGGCACTGGTGCCGATGAGCCCGGCCGAGTGCTTCGCCAGCAGCTCCTTGTCGATCCGCGGCTTGTAGTAGTAGCCGTCGAGGTGCGCGGCGGTCGTCAGCGCCAGGAGGTTGCGGTAGCCGACGTCGTCCTTGGCCAGGAGGATCAGGTGGTGGTAGTCCGCATCGGTCTTGCCCTCCTTGTCGGTCATGCCGCGGGGGGCGACGTAGGCCTCGATGCCGATGATCGGCTTGATGCCGGCCTGCTTGGCGGCGGCGTAGAACGGGATGACGCCGTACATGGACCCGTGGTCGGTGAGCGCCAGCGCCGGCATCCCCTGCTCGGCGACCCGCTTCGTCATCTCCGGAATGCGGCTCAGGCCGTCGAGCAGGCTGAACTCGGAGTGGACGTGGAGGTGGACGAAGTCGCCGTTTTGGCTCGGGTCAGGGGCTCGCAGGGTCACTCGGCCATCGTAGCGATGCGGGGCCCCGGCATCCGGTGATGACCGACCATCCCGCGTCCGCCCGTATGCTGGGGACATGTCGGCCGGTCAGATTCTCACGGCAGAGGCCTTCGTCCGCAGCCTGGCGTCCCTGCGCCCGGCGGATGCCGAGGGTGACGAACCGTTTGCCGGCATCGGGATGGGCCAGATCTTCAAGCTGGCCAAGGAGTTCCAGGCGATGCCGCCGGCCGAGATCGAGCTGCTGCTCGAGAGCGACGATCATCCGGTCCGGGTCGGCGCGGTCAGCATCATGGACTGGCAGGCGCGGGACAGGAAGACGCCCGCTGAGCGGCGTCGCGAGCTGTTCGACCTGTACATCCGCCGGCACGACCGGATCAATACGTGGGACCTCGTCGATCGAAGCGCGATCCACGTCGTGGGCGAGTACCTGGTCGACAAGCCGCGGGACATCCTGGACGAGCTGGCGCGCTCCGCGAAACCGATGGAGCGGCGAACCGCGATCCTCAGCACCTACGCCTTCATCCGGCGCAATGAGCTCGACGACACCTATCGGATCGCGGAAACGCTCGCGAACGACCCCGACGATCTCGTCGACAAGTCAGTCGGCTGGATGCTGCGCGAGGCAGGAAAGCGCGACCAGCCACGGCTCGCCTCGTTCCTGGACGTTCATGCGGCGACCATGCCGCGGGTGATGCTTCGCTATTCGATCGAGAAGATGGACAAGTCCGAGCGTGATCGCTACCTGTCGATGAAGCGTCAGTGACCGGTCCCTGACGGGTCAGCAATCGAAGACGAACCAGCAGAGCTCGTTGCGCAGCCGCTGGTCGTCGAGCACGAGATCCCGAATCTCAGCGGGGAGCTGAGCGCGCTGCCACCGGCACTCCAGGCGGCCGGCCTCCTGTCGCTCGTCTTCGGGCGCAGCCGCCTGCGCCGCCCGGATCGCGTAGGCCGCGGCACCGAGCTCATGGGCCGCCACATGGCCGACCGCCGCCGCCTGACCGGCCGCGTAGGCGGCATGCCGTGGTGCCCCGGTCAGGTCCCTGGCTGCGGCGTTCGCGTGGCCGGCCGCCGTGCGAGCCTCGGTCATCGTGACCTCGCCGCGGGCCCAGGCGCGACCAAGATCGATCGCGCGTCGCGGTCGGTCGTCATCGGGCCGCGCAGCTCGAAGTGGTGGAGCACGTGCTCCGCGCAGTCAGCCGCCCAGATCGCGAGCCGGTGATGATCGTCGTCCCGGAGGGTGCCGCCGCGACGGACGGTGATGAACCGGGGATCCCGGACCTTGGGCAGGATCATCGGTGGTCAGTCGAAGTCGAAGATCCCGCGGCCGGCCGAGAACTGGAGGACGAGCCCGCATCGGCGACAGATCTGGAGGACGAGCTTGTGGCTCGTGATCCCCCAGCGGGAGTCCATCCGGCCCTGCTGCTGGTCGAACTCCGTGCCACCGCAGAGCGGGCACTTCAGCAGCGGCTTCGCGACTTCCTCGGCGCGTTCCCAGGTCATGTGGCAGCTCCTCTCCGTGTCGGCGCAGCGTACCGCGTCCATCCCCGCCGGACGGCTTTACGAATCGAGTGGAGTCTGGGAATCTGGAACAGGTCACCATCGAGGGCACGAGGCAGCACCGATGACCTTCATCTCGCGGGGATTCCGCCGCCGTGAGGACGCCGATGCACCGAGCAACCGCGTCCCGCCCGGCCAGTACGTGACCCACGACTTCCCGGTCCTGTCGGCCGGCCCGACGCCGCGCATCGGCCTCGACGAGTGGCGCCTGGAAGTCATCGGCCAGGTCGACCAGCCACGCGGCTGGAGCTGGCAGGAGTTCACCTCCCTGCCGGCCGAGGACGTCACCGTCGACATCCACTGCGTCACGAAGTGGTCGAAGCTCGACACGAAGTGGCACGGCGTGCCCCTCGACACCCTTCTCGACGGCGTTGAGACCGCGGCCGACCACGTCATGGCGCACTCGTACGGCGGCTACACGACGAACCTGCCGCTCGAGGACCTCACGGGTGGCAAGGCGTGGATCGCGTACGAGTACGACGGGGAGTCGCTCGAGCCCGAGCACGGCGGCCCCGCGCGCCTGCTGGTCCCCCACCTCTACTTCTGGAAGAGCGCGAAGTGGGTGCAGGCGCTCGAACTGCGCGACACCGATACCCCCGGCTTCTGGGAGGGCTACGGCTATCACAACTACGGCGATCCGTGGCGAGAGCAGCGGTACTCCGGCGACTGACCTGGACGATCGCCGAGGTCGTCGACCGGGTCACCGAGACGCCGCGCGTCCATAGCCTGACCTTCGACGTGCCCGACTGGGCGGGCCACCTGCCCGGGCAGCACATCGACGTGCGGCTCACCGCCGAGGATGGCTATCGCGCGCAGCGCAGCTACTCGATCGCCACGCCGGAGGACGGCAATCGCGTGACGATCACCGTCGAGCGGCTGGAGGACGGCGAGGTCTCGACCTACCTCACCGATGTCCTCGAAGTCGGAGACCAGATCGAGCTGCGTGGCCCGATCGGCGGCTACTTCGTCTGGGAGCCGTCCCGTGGCGGCCCGCTTGGGCTCATCGGTGGCGGCAGCGGAGTCGCGCCGCTGATGGCGATGCTGCGGGCCCGAGTGGCCGCCGGCAGCGCGGTCCCGGTCCGGATGCTGTGCTCGTGGCGCACCGCAGAGGACGTGATCTACGCCGATGAGCTGGACGCCATCGCCCGCGACGCCGATGGCGTGTCGATCACGCACACCCTGACGCGCTCCGCGCCGGAGGGCTGGGCCGGTCGAAGCGGTCGTTTCGACCGCGAGGCGATCTCAGAGCTGGCGTGGCCGGCGGACATGGAGCCACTGACCTACGTCTGCGGGCCGACCGGGTTCGTCGAGGCGGTCGCATCGGTGCTTGTCGAGCTCGGCCACGAACCCGGACGCATCCTGACCGAGCGATTCGGTCCCACCGGAGGATGAGAACGATGACGGATGACGCTGCACGTCGACGGCAACGCGCTCGGCGGCATGCTGATGGAGGTCTTCGGACGCGAGATGACCGATACGCACGGCTCCTGCGCCAGCTGCGGCTCGGTGCATGCGGTGGGAGCCATGATGGTCTACCGCAGCGCCGGGCACGTCATGCGATGCCCGACATGCGGGAACGTCGTCGCGGTCGTCGCAACGATCCATGAACGCACCCGCGTTCATCTCGCCGGCATGAGCTGGCTGGAGCCAATGCGAAGCCGATCAAGGGAGCCAGGGCTGATGAGGATCACGGTCGTGGGGGCAAGTGGACGCGTCGGGTCCAAAGTCGTCGAGGATCTCCAGGCAGCGGGGCACGACGTCGTCGCGGCCTCGAGGTCGTCAGGCGTCGACGTCCTGACCGGTGCGGGCCTGGACGAGGCGTTCGCCGGCGCCGATACGGTCGTCAACGTGACCGATTCGCCTGACCTCAACGCCGGCCCGGCGATGGAGTTCTTCACGACCTCGACCCCGGTCCTGATCGAGGCCGCTCGGCGGGCGGGCGTCGGCCACTTCGTCGGGCTGTCGATCGTCGGCGTCGACGGGGTGCCCGACAGCGGCTACTTCCGGGCCAAGGTCGCCCAGGAGAAGATCATCCGTGAGTCGGGCCTGCCGTACACGATCGTGCACGCCACGCAGTTCGCCGAGTTCGCCGGAGCGATCACCGACTCCATGACCGTCGGCGACGAGGTGAGAGTCCCCGATGCGCTGATCCAGCCGATCCCCGCCGCGGACGTCGCCGCGGCGGTCGCGCGCGCAGCCGGCTCCGCGCCGGTCAACGGCATCGTCACCGTCGGTGGGCCGAAGAAGATCACGTTCGAGCAGCTGGCCCGCGATGCCCTGGCGGCAGAAGGGCGACGACTCCAAGACCGTCATCGTCGACCCGGAGGCGCGCTACTTCGGGGCGAAGCTGCAGACGAACAGCCTCGTCACGCCCGACTGACGACTCGATGGACATCATCGACCGGCATTTCGCGGCCGAGAACGCCCACGACGTCCAGGCGACCCTCGACACCTACACCGATGACATCGTCTGGGACGACGTCACCAATCCCGACTCCCCATTCCGGGGCAAGGACGCGGTCGCCCGCGTCTACTCGGGGATCATCGACGCGATCCCGGACGTGACGCTGACATCGGTCAAGCGCTTCACCGGCGAGAACGGGCGCTACGTCGTGGACGAGTCGATCATCAGCGGCCACGTCCACGGCGAATGGGCGGGCATGGCCGGCGGTGGCGCGCCCGTCGAGACCCGGATGCTCCACGTGTTCGAGATCCGCGACGGGCTCATCTGCTACGAGAACGCCTGGTTCGACGCGTCCGCCGTCCAGCGCCAGATCACTCGATTCCGTGAGGCCGGCTGAACGCCGAGTTACAGCCTCCAGCGGGTGGCGCCGTGCGGCTCCTCCGACGCAACCGCGTAGACGGTCGTCGGCGTGATCTCATAGACGTCCCACGGCGGCGGACCGGCGCTCGGCGCGCTGTACTCGTGCCAGAAGGCTCCGTCGCGGACCTGCGGACCCCAGCCGCCGAATAGGTCCGTGGCGATCCGCTGCAGCTCGCCTTCGTCGCGGATGATCTTCGCTTCGCCCTCGGCGACGATGTCGATCCCGGGCGCCGCGATGCTGACCGTGCACCGCGGATCGTGGGCGAGGTTCTTGCCCTTCTGCGTCCCGGCACCGGTCGACAGGTAGAACTTGCCGTCATCCCACACGATGCCCACCCCCGCCAGGTGTGGACGTCCGTCCGGCCGCGTCGTGCCGATCCAGTAGTGGCTCGCCGAGTCCGCCACCTCCAGGTCGCGGATCTTGTCCAGAGCCGCTACGACGCGCTCCCATTCGAGCGGTGGATCGCCGTAGATGTCGAGGTTCTTCGTCTCTTTCGGGGAATTCATCGTGCTCGTCTCCATGGACTGTTCTCCTGCAAGGCTGCGGCCATCGGGAGAATGTGATGTAGACCGTGCGCCGCCGACGG
Source organism: uncultured Chloroflexia bacterium (assembly GCA_963797855.1). Lineage (GTDB taxonomy): Bacteria > Chloroflexota > Limnocylindria > QHBO01 > QHBO01 > JACDBZ01. Next base: position 130,586 of record CAWCQX010000009.1, read on the forward strand.
ACTCATCGCTGCCGGCCGGCCACTTCGAAGATCCCGTACCAGTAGCCGTAGACGACGTCATGGGTCGTCGATCAGCCGATACCCGGCATCGGTCATCTCGCGCTGCACCTGGCGCGGCGATGACGCGTGGAATGCCTGCCATCGAGCCAGCAGTCCCTCGCGGCGCGACTCGAGGATCGCCACGCGCGCGCCGGGCCGGAGGTGCGTCCGCGCGTCGGCGAAGTACGTCGACGGATCCGGGAGGTGGTGGTAGGTGGCCGAGACGAACAGCAGGTCCACCGGCTCCGGGACCTCGAGGCGGTCGCGCGGCACGCGCACCGGCCGCAGGTTCGTGATCGACGCGATCAGTCGGCGGCACGCAGCAGGTCGTCGAGCGTGCCCTGGCTCGCGTCGATCGCGTAGACGGCCCCGTCCGGCTCGACCGCGCGGGCGAAGCGAAGGGTGAAGTGACCCACGCCCGGCCCCAGGTCCCCCACGACCATGCCCGGCCGGACGTCGAGCACGCGAATGACCGCGTCGGGGTCCCGCAGGCGATCGGCTCGCGTTCCACCGGCGTACAGCCAGCGGCGGATCGGTCCGGGCAGCCGGTCGAGGATCACGGGCGCGGACCGGCGGATCCGAGCGTCGCGAGCGCGGCCGCCTCGAGGGTGTACCGCACAAGCGCCTCGGTCGGGATCTCGTCGCCCGGCTGGTAGGTGACGTAGCGGACCTTCTTCAGGTCGAGGTGAGCGCCGCGCAGGATGCCGTCCGGGTCAGCCATCCAGATGCCGTGCTGCCACCCGAGGTGGACGTGCTTGGGCTCGGGCGCGACGAACGCGAAGTAGCGGGTCCGGCGGCCCACCGGGACGTCGTAGCCGATCAGCCGCCAGCCGGTGCGGACGCGCTCGATCGCCTCGGGGACCGCTTCGTGGACGACGCTGCGCAGCTGCTCGGCGAGGTCGCGAATCTCCGGGGAGTAGCCGGACAGAAAGAGGTCCGGCGGGATCGGCTCCGGGGAGGCCACGCGCAGGATCGTACGACTCATGGCGGCCGGTGGCCCGTCCCTTGCTGCCGGTGTCCATCGGTCACTTCCGCGCACGCCACGGGTCATGAATGTGTGCCCGAAGCGCGGCCGAGGGCCGGCCCGTCTTCGAGCTCCATCCGCAGGAGATTCCATGAGCAAGGTCAGAGCGCACATCTCGACGTCGCTGGACGGCTACGTTGCCGGCCCCAACCAAAGCCAGGAGGAGCCTCTCGGCAAGGGCGGCGAGGCCCTCCACGACTGGCTCGTGGCGCTGAAGTCGTGGCGCAAGGACGCCGGGATGGAGGGCGGCGAGGAGAACGTCAGCAATGACGTGTTCGGCGAGGCGATCGCGAACGTCGGTGCCGAGATCATGGGTCGTGGCAAGTTCGGCCCAGCGGCCCGCGGCCCGTGGGGCGACGATCCGTGGCAGGGCTGGTGGGGTGAGGACCCGCCGTTCCGCAAGCCGGTCTTCGTCATCACCCATCACGAGCGCGAGCCGCTGACCCTCACGGACACGACCTTCACCTTCGTGACCGATGGAATCGAGTCCGCCCTGGAGCAAGCGAGGGAGGCCGCCGGCGACAAGGACGTCTTCATCGGCGGCGGCGCAAACGTCATCAACGAGTACCTGGCGGCCGGGCTCATGGACGAGCTCGAGCTGCACGTCGTCCCGATTCTCCTGGGTGGCGGGGCGCGCCTCTTCGACGGCGTCGGCCCGAACCTGAAGCTGGAGGAGCTCCGCGTCATCGAGGCGCCGGGGGTCGCGCACCTCAAGTACCGCGTCATTCGCTAGCGAGGCGCGCCGCCCGCATCACGAGGTAGCGGCGCTCGGGAACCGATGTCGCCCGCCCCGCCGCCGCCCGGTAGTGCGCGATCGCCTCGTCGCGCTCCCCCGCCATCTCCAGGAGATGGGCGCGCACGGCATCCGGCCGATGACTGGGCCCGAGCTCGTCGGCGACCTCGTCGAGCACCGCGAGGCCCGCGGCCGGACCGTCGGCCATGGCGACGGCGACCGCGCGGTTGACGGTCACGACCGGGTTGCCGGTCATCTCCTCCAGGCGCTCGTAGAGGGCGACGATCCTCGGCCAGTCCGTCTCATCGGCCGATGCGGCCTCGTCGTGGACGGCGGCGATCGCCGCCTGCACGCCGTACTCGCCGAGCGGCCCGGCGTCGGTCGCGCGCTCGAGCATCGCGAGACCCTCCGCGATGCGACCGCGATCCCAAAGCGATCGGTCCTGCTCGGGGAGCGGGACGAGCTCGCCATCGGCGTCGAGACGGGCGGTCCGTCGCGCATCGGTCAGGAGCATGAGTGCCAGGAGCGCCGCGACCTCGCCGTCCTCCGGCGCGGCGGCCAGCAGCATGCGCTGGAGCCGAATCGCCTCCTCGGACAGCTCGACCCGATGCAGCGACGGCCCGCCGCTCGAGGTGTAGCCCTCGTTGAAGACCAGGTACAGGACGTGGAGCACCGAGCGCAGGCGATCCGCGCGCTCCTCGGGCTCCGGCATGGCGAAGGGCACGCCCGACTCGCGGATGCGCGCCTTTGCCCGGCTGATCCGCTGCGCCATCGTGGCCTCGGGGACCAGGAACGCACGCGCGATCTCGGCGGTCGTCAGGCCGCCCACCGCCCGAAGCGTCAGCGGGATCGCGGATCCCGGCGTCAGCGACGGATGGCAGCACAGGAACAGGAGGACGAGCGAGTCGTCCTCCTCGACGACCGATGACGGCGACGTCCCTTCCTGCACCGCGACGACCTGCTCCCGGTTCGCCCGGGCACGATTCGACCGCCACGCATCGACCAGCCGGCGGGTGGCGCTGCGCGTGAGCCAACCCTGCGGCTGCTCCGGGATCCCCGTGCGGGGCCAGCGGTCGGCAGCCGCGATGAGCGCCTCCTGGACGGCGTCCTCCGCCGCGTCGAAGTCGCCGTACCGGCGCGCGAGCGTGCCAAGGACCCGCGGCGCGAGCTCGCGCAGCAGGTCCTCGATCTCACGCTGCGTCGTCAGCGTTGGCCACCGGCGGTCTGGGCGTACTCGACCATCTCCTCCGGCGTCGACGGGCCGTCGTCCATGATTCGTCGGACGTGGACCGGCTGCTGCAGCGGAACTCCGCCGGGTCCCGGCACCGCGGAGACGCGCGCCGCGATCTCGAGGGCGCGCTCCTCCGACTCGACATCCACGATCTGGTAGCCGGCGAGCCACTCCTTGAACTCGGCGAACGGGCCGTCGGTCACGACCGGCGCCGTCGCGCCGTCCGACGTGACGACCTTCGCCAGGTCCGGACCGGTCAGGACCTCGCCACCGGTCAGCTCACCGTTCGCCTTCAGCTCGCGGTTGAGAGTCCGGTAGTAGTCCATGTGCGCGTCGATCTCCTCGGGCTTCCACTCCTCGATCGGCGTGTCGATCACGCCGGGCTCGAAGGTCACGCCCAGCAGATATCGGGTCATTTCTGAGTTCCTCCATCGGTTCCGGCGCGCATCTCGCACCGTTCACCGCAGTAACGGAGCCAACGCCCGATCCTCGACATCGGTGGCGCCAATCCCCCGCCGCTAGCATGGCTCGGTGAGCGAGCTGCCGCCGGATCGGATGATCCCGATCCTGCCATGCCGATCGATCGACGACCAGATCGACTTCTACGAGTCGCTCGGGCTTCGAGGTCACGTACCGGCAGAAGGCGCCGAACGTGTACGCATCGGTCCAGCGCGGCGCGATCGAGCTCCAGTTCTTCGTGCTGAAGGGCTACGAGCCGGCCGACTCGTACAGCACGTGCTACGTGTTCGTCTCGGACATCGACTCGTCTGTACGCCGCCTTCCGCGACGGCCTGAAGCGCAGCCTCGGGCGCGTGCCGACCCGCGGCATCCCGCGCATCGGTGCGCTCGGGGACATGTCCTACGGCGTCCGCCAGTTCCTCCTGACCGATCCGGGCGGCAACATCATCCGCATCGGTCAGCCGTTGGCCGAGACCGATGTCGCGGCGCGTCCGACATCCCGGCTCGGGAAGGCACTCGAGGCGGCGAATCTGCTCATGTACTCGAAGGGCGACCCGGAGACGACGGCTCGGGTCATCGACGCGGCCATGGCCGATGAACCGGATGCACCCGTCGTTCTCGTCGCCCAGGCGAAGATCCTGCGCGCCGAAGCCGCCCATGCCGCTCGGCGACGATGCGCTGGCCGCCTCCCTGCTGGCCGAGGTTGGTGCGCTCGCCCTGGCCGACGATGACCGAGCGGCGATCAAGCGACGACCTGGCCCGCGCCGACGAGCTGCGCATCGCGATGTCCTGAGCGGGTCCCGAGATCGATCTCAGCGACACGGATGTTGCGGTTCACCCGGAAGAGGTTGGTCGGGTCGTATCGGGCCTTGACGGCGGTCAGGCGGTCGTAGTTGGACCGGAAGGCGGCGCGCGTCCGATCCTCGGGCTCGTCATCGGTCTGGAAGTTGATGTAGTTCCCGCCCGTCGAGAACGGCTTCAGCGCCTCCCAGGCGCCGCGGACCCACGACCGATTGGCGTCGCCGGCCGGCGAGTCCGGGGCCCACATCGACTGGATGACGCAGGCGAACGCCGCATCGCGGTTGCCGAATGCCCCGTCATCCTCGGCATGCTCCGCGATGGCGCCGGCCACGTGGAAGAGCACGATCTGGTTCGCCGGCGCGGTCAGCCCCTCGAACTGCGCGTGGTACGTCTCGATCAGCCCATCCGGCAGGCCGGGGACGAACTCGGACTTCCAGTAGTAGTGATTGCCGCGCGGCTGGGTCGCGTCGATCAGCGTCTGCTGCGCCGCGTAGTCCTTGACCTGGATGAGGTTCGCCAGCGGCTCGCCGAGCGAGGTGATCGGCTCCAGGTCGGATGCGGCCTGGGCCGCGTCGCCCGAGTGGCAGGCCACGATCATGACGATCGGCGTTCCGTGCGCCGACTCCGGCAGCCACGGCGCCGGCGGGGCGTTGCGCCGAATCGCCGCAAGGGTCAGCTCGCGGGGTGCCGAATCCGTGACCCGACGGAAGGCATCGAGGACGCGCTCCGCCTCGGCGGCCGGCCAGGCGATCACTCCACCGGTGATCTGCGGCCCGACCTCGTGCAGGCGGAACGTGAACTCCGTCACGACCCCGAAGTTGCCGCCGCCGCCTCGGAGGGCCCAGAACAGATCGGCGTTCTCCTCGCGCGATGCCCGATTGACCGATCCATCGGCCAGGACGATCTCGACCTCCTCGAGATCGTCGACCGTCCAGCCGAATCGGCGGGTCAGGTAGCCGAATCCGCCCCCCAGCGTCAGCCCGGCGACGCCGGTCAGCGAGACGAACCCCAGCGGCACCGCGAGCCCGTGCTCCTGGGTGGCCCGATCCACGTCGCCGAGCAGGGCGCCCGCCTGGACCCGGGCCATCCGAGCGCCGGCGTCGACCTCGACGGCATTCCGGCCGGACATGTCGAGCGTCACTCCGCCGTCGCACAGCGCCAGGCCGGCGATGTTGTGGCCGCCACCCCGGATCGACAGCTCGATGTCGTGATCGGCGGCGAACCGCACGGTCCGCACGACGTCGTCGACCGATGCGGCGCGCGCGACGATCGCCGGGCGCTTCGTGATCATCCCGTTCCACAGGGACACCGACTCCGCGTATCCCTCGTCATCGGGGCGGAGCAGCGAGCCATCGAGATCGCTGCCGAGGGCGTCGAGGTGCGACGCGTCGAGGTCCAGGGGGCTGCCATCACGGCCGGTGATCGGAACCGAGGTCGTGCTCACGGGGATTCTCCTCTTCGGTGGAAACCTCCCAGGACGCAAATGGTAGTGGGCTTGACAACGCACTCTTGTACAACCGTATGGTTGTACCAATGCAGTTCCCCCCACCCGACTTCGACCGCATGTTCGGCGCCCTGGCGGACCACACCCGCCGCGACATCGTGCGCCGCGCGATCGACGGCGAGGAGGGGGTCGCCGAGCTGGCGAGCCACTACCCGATGAGCTTCGCGGCGGTGCAGAAGCACGTCGCGATCCTCGAGCGGGCCGGGCTCGTCACGAAGCAGCGCATCGGGCGACGCAAGGTCGTCCGCACCAATGCCGAGGGGCTGCGGGTGGCCCGGCGCCTGCTGGACCGATACGAGCAGCTCTGGCGCGATCGCATCGACCGCATGACCGACCATCATCAGCACACGCAGGAGACCAACGGATGACCGTCACCGACGTCCGCAAGGACACCGACACCCTGACCATGACCCTGGACGCCGAGTTCGACGCGTCGCCCGAGCGCGTCTGGGAGCTGTGGGCCGATCCGCGCCAGCTCGAGCGCTGGTGGGGCCCGCCGAACTACCCCGCCACCTTCACGAAGCACGCCCTCGCTCCTGGGAGCCGCGTCGAATACCACATGACCACGCCGGAAGGCGACCAGCCCAAGGGCTTCTGGGACATCGTCGAGGTCGCGCCGCCGCATCGGCTCGTCGTCCACGACGGCTTCGCCAACGACGACGGGACGGCCAACACGGACATGCCCGTCGGCGAGATGCGCGTGACGATCGCCGAGACCGGCGATGGGCGGACGCGCATGTCGATCGAGAACCGATTCCCGAGCGCCGAGGCGATGGAGCAGCTCCTCGCCATGGGTCAGGAGGAGGGCATGAAGCAGGCCGCTCGGCCAGATCGACGCGATCCTCGCGGAGGATCCGGTCGCGAGCGGGCGCTGAACCGATGGCGGAGTCACCGCTGGCGCGGCTCGTCGGCACCTGGGAGTTCGAGCCGCTCGTCGAGGGGCGGTCGATGGGCCGCGGACGTGCGACGTTCGAGTGGATCGAGGACGGTGCGTTCCTCCTCGAGCGCTCGGACGCGGAGTGGACCGATCCCGGATGGGTCGAGAACGCCCCTGGCACGACCCAGGCCGTCATCGGCTTCGACGACACGACCGACGAGGTCGTCCAGCTCTACGCCGACGATCGCGGCGTCTTCCGGGTCTACCGCGGCACGTTGACCGACGAGGAGTGGCGCCTGCAGCGCGCCGCTCCCGACTTCCACCAGCGGTTCGTCGGCGTCTTCGGCGACGGCGGGCGCACGATCGACGGCCGATGGGAGACGTCGACCGACGGGGCGGCATGGGAGCTCGACTTCCCGATCACCTATCGCAAGCTAAGGAGGTAGAGAACGACCGATGACATCGATCGCCTGGCCGAGTCCCATCAGCCGGATGGCCAGGCGACAAGCGAGGAGAAACCAACGATGACCGTCACCGAGAGCACGACCCGAACGCTGGAAGCGCCGGGAGCGACCCTGACCTACGACGTCCGCCCGGGCGGATCGACCGACGAGCTGCCGCTGTTCCTCATCGGCTCACCGATGGGCGCTGCCGGCTTCGGCACGCTGTCCGGGCTACTTCCCGGATCGCACGCTCATCACCTACGACCCGCGCGGGTCCGAGCGGAGCACCAAGCCGGACATGACGTCGCCGTCCACGCCGGACGAGCACGCCGATGACCTCCATCGGATCATCCAGGAGGTCGGCGGGCCGGTTGACATGTTCGCCAGCAGCGGCGGAGCGACGAACGCGCTGGCGCTGGTTGCGAAGCATCCGGAGGATGTCCGCACACTCGTGGCGCACGAGCCGCCGATGGCGGCGGTCCTGCCCGATCGCGAGAACGCGCAGGCGGCCTCCCGCGCGGTCTATGAGACGTACCAGCGCAGCGGCTTCGGCGCCGGGATGGCCCACTTCATCGCCGTCGTCAGCCACCAGGGCGAGTTTCCCGACGACTTCGCTCAGCAGCCGCCCCCGGACCCGGCGATGTTCGGGCTGCCCACCGAGGACGACGGCTCTCGGACCGATCCACTGATGGGCCAGAACATGATCTCCGGCACGACATACGAGCCCGACTTCGACGCCCTGCGCAGCGCATCGACCCGGATCGTGATCGCCGCCGGCGTGGAGTCAGAGGGCATCCTCCCGAGTCGCTGTGCCTCCGTCGTCGCCGAACGCCTTGGCACCGAGGTGGTGGTCTTCCCGAGCGGCCACGGCGGATTCATGGGCGGCGAGTATGGCCAGCCGCCCAGGTGAGCCCGAGGCGTTCGCGGCGAAGCTGCGCGAGGTCCTCGCGGAGGCCTGACGGCCGTCCTTCGCTTGCGGACGGCCCTAGCCGCCGCTCTCCGCTGAGTCTTGCCCGGGCGGCGCGCGTCTGCCCGGGCCGGCGATCCTCGACGCTTCCTCCATCGTGAAGGCACCGCGATGGCTCCGGATCCACGAGCGCGCGTACCGATAGCGGAGCGCTTCGTACGCGATCAGGGCCACGCAGACGGCCGCGACCAGCGCGAGTGCGGCGAGCGCCGGCACCATCGTGGCGACCGGGAGCAGCACGAACGAGCACGACGGTCGCGGTCGGCCGACCGTGGCCCCATCCGCCGCCGATCCGCAGCCGCATGGCGACGTGCGCGGCCATGTACAGCGCCAGCCCGCCGCACAGGCCGATGGCCGGGATGATGCTCGAGCGGATCGTCGACGTGGGCGAGCGTCGTCTTCATGCCGAGCGCGAACAGGATGATCCCCGCGACCATCGGCAGGTGCAGGTAGGTGTAGAGGTCGCGCGCGAGCAGGGCCCGTTCCTCGCCGGTCGTTTCGGACAACCTCGCCTGGGAGATGTAGACGACCCAGTCGAAGTACGACCACCACAGCGCGGCGGCAACGACGACGCCGAGCAGCGCGGCCGTGATCGTGCCCGCATCGAGCGGCGACGCCCGCGGCGCCGACGCCGATCGCGACGATCGACTCTCCCAGCGCGATGATCACGATCAGCCCGTGGCGCTCGACGAAGTGCTCCGGTGAGACGCGCCAGCCGCGCCCGCCGCCGATGAGGACCCAGAGGTAGTCGATCGACAGCGCGACGATCCAGATCGCGAGCTGGATCGTACCCTCGGTGAATCCCGCCACGACGATCAGCGACGGACCGATCACGGCGCCCGGCGTGATCCTGAGGATCGCCCGGAACAGCTCCCGGTCGCCGCGCCCGGCGATCGCGTACAGGACGAGGTCGAGCACGCGGACGATGAAGTACGCGACGCCGAAGATCACGCCGTCGACGCCGAAGGCGTGAGGCACCGCGAGCGAGACGATCAGCATCGCGGCCATCGAGCCGAACATCGCGAGGCGGACGGCCCCCTCTTCGGGGTTCAGCCAGTTCGTGAGCCAGGCGTAGGACGCCCACGCCCACCACAGCGCCATGATGAGCAGGAGCCCCTGGAGCAGGCCGACCCAGGTCGAGTTGTCCGCGAGGAAGCCGGTGACCTGGGTGATGGCGAAGACGAAGACGAGGTCGAAGAACAGCTCGAGCGCTGTCACTCGCTGTTCGGATTCGGCCGGGCGATCGCTCATCTGGCTAGACCGGATCCTCCAGAAGGGTGACGTCCGAGGTGCCCTCGAAGACCATCAGGAACCGGCACCGTGAGCCGGCCGACGGTTCGTGCTTCATGCGCGTGCCGGCAGGATAGCGGCAGAGGTCACCGGGACCGATGGTGACGCCGTTCACGTCGAGCCGACCCTCGAGGACCACGATCGTGTGCGCGACGCTGTGCCGATGCCAGGCGGCCGACGTGCCCTCCGGATACTCGACGACGTAGAGCTCGACGCCGGAATCCGGATCCTCGTGGAGCAGCCGCAGGCCGATCGGCCGGTCGTATGCCGCGAGCGTGCGCTCCGGCAGCGTGCAGGCCAACGAGGTCGCGCACCACCATCGGCTCGGCGTCGTTCATCAGGCGTTCAATCCCAGAGGTCGATCAACGGCAGGCCGGCGCGGCTGAGCGTCTCGTTCAGCTCGGCGCAATGCCAGACGTCGTGCGAGAACACGCGCTGGATGACCGAGCCGCGCAGATGCACCCAGTCCGGGCCGTAGTCCGGGCGACGGATCTCCTCCTCGAGCATCTCCAGGGTCCATCGGTCCAGGCAGCCCTCGACGATCCGGAACGTCGAGTCGAGCGCCTCGACGAGCTGGCCGGCGTCGAGGACGTTCTCGAGGTCGTCGTCACCCGGGCAGTTGTGGCCGGCGTCCGTGAAGCGCGTCGTCTCCGCGCCGGGCTCGCCCGCAAAGTCGCAGAGCCAGAAGACGCGCTGGCAGGCCGTGTGGCCGATCGTCGCCCAGATCGGCCAGCGATCGGGAGTCGGGCGGAGCGCCAGCTGCTCATCGGTCAGTCCGGCGACGACGTCGCGCAGGCGCTGGTTGTACTGCGGCCAGCTGCTGTAGGCCGGTCGAATGCTCATGGGTCCAGCCTACCTGCCCCAATGCCGTCGATCGGGTCCACGGTACATGCCGCGCTCCGGTCGCGGCGCATCGCTCGGTAGACTCGCGCGGATGGCGGGCGTGAAGCTCCCCGACTTCATCGCCGAGGTCGTGGGCAACCGAGCGTCACGGCGGGCGCTCGGAGCGTCGGCCCTGGCATTGGCCGCGGCGGGCATGAATCCGCAGGTCACATCGCCATTCGTCATCGACGTGCAGTCGGCGATTCGAGCCCAACCGGGCCTTGCCGCCCTGACCACGCTCGTCGGGGTCTTCAGCGCCGGAATGCTGCTGGCCGGCGGGGTGGCCGCTGACACGTTCCGGACGCGACGCATCCTGACCGCGGCGCTCCTGGTGCTGGCGCTGGCCTCCGTGGTCAGCCTCGTCGTCGTCTCCGGACCGATCTTCGTGGCCAGCCGGATGGCCGGAGCCATGGCGGCCGGCTTCGCGATTCCCTTCGCGATCGCGGCCGTTGCCACGCTCTACACCGGCCCGGCGCGGGCCGCGGCAATCGGCATCGCGTACGCCGGATATGGCGCCGGCCTCTTCCTCCCGCCGATCCTGCTGACGATCACGGGGCCTGGCGGCTCCGACGCCCCGCCTACGTGGCGTCGGCGGTCGTCGCGATCGCGGCGGTCGTGGCGAGCCGCAGGGTTCCCGACCTGCCGGGCGCATCTCGCGCGCACGCGGCCGTCGCCGGGCGCGTCGCCGTGTGGGCCTTCGGCGTGATTTCGCTTGCTGCCGGGCTGGCCGTCGTCGGCAGCGGCCTGAATCCCATCCGGCTCGCGATGATCGCGCTCGGCATCACGGTCCTGGCGCTGGCGAGCCTCTTCGAATGGCGCAGCCGTTCGCGGCCAGTCGGCATCGAGGTCGATCTGCGCACGGTCACGGTGGTGCTCGGCGCCGGCCTGTTCGTCGGCCTGGCGCAGGCGGTGCCGACGGCGCTCCTGCCGGTCTTCTTCCAGGTGGTCCTTGGGTATGGGCCGATCTTCGCGGCGGCCGCGATTGCGCCGATCATCGTGGCGCTCGTCATCGCCGGGCCGGTCGCCGGATGGCTGCTCCCGCGGCGCTCGCCGCGCGTCCTGATCGGCGGAGGGCTCGTCGGAGTCGGGCTCGGGGACCTCCTCCTGGGGTTCGTCGCCGGGCGCGGCGCGAGCTACCTGCTGTTCATCCTGCCGTTCGTCCTGGTCGGCGCCGGCTTCGTCATCGCGACGACGGTGCGGACCGCCGTCATCTTCGCCAGCGTGCCCCGCGACCTGCCGGGATCCGCGGCCGCGCTCAACGAGGCGTCCGTCGGGCTCGGCGGCCGAATCGGGATCGCAGCGGCGTCCCTCGCCCTGACGCAGGCGACGCTCGGCGCGTACACCGCCACGCTACCCGCCGGGGTCGACGTCGCCCAGGCGGCCCAGCCCCTGCATGACCTGCTGATCGCGCTCGGGACACCGAGCTTCGCCGCGACGGTGAGCGGCGCGGATCCGAGCCTGTTCCAGGCGTACGCGGATGCCTACGTGGAGGGGATCCGAATCGTCCACCTCGGCGCCGGCGCGCTGGCCATCATCGCCGGGCTCCTTGCCGGCGTCCTGCTACGACGTCGGGATCCGTTGCAGCAGGGCATGTGGGAACACACCCGCTAGTCGTGCGCCAGCCGGTCTAGTCGGGGCGCCAGAGATCGGGCTGGGGAAGCCCGTTGATGCCGAGCGTCTGCGACAGCTCGCCCCAGTGCCACGCCTCGTGAGAGAAGAGGCGCTGGAGGATCGAGCTGCGCGTGTGGACCTGAACCGTCTCGACGTAGTGGCGCTCGATCTCATCGGTCAGCATGTCGATCGTCCATCGGTCCAGGCAGCCGTCGACGATGGCGAAGGTGGAGTCCAGGACCGTGGCGATCTCGTCGCCCGGGTGCGGGTGGTCGAGGTCGTCCGCCCAGTCGATCGCCTCCGTCCCATCCCAGAACGGCGTCGTCTCGATCCCGGGCTCGCCGACGACGGCGCAGAGCCAGTAGACCCGCATCGCGGCCGTATGGCTGACCATGGCCCAGATCGGCAGGACGTCGGGTGCGGGGCGGATCGCAAGTTGCTCATCGGTCAGGCCCGCGACGATGTCGCGGACGCGGCGGTTGTACTGCGGCCACATGGAATAGGTGGATCGGATCGTCGTTGTCATCAGGCATCCGATGGTACGGAATGATTCCTGCCGGATGCTGTCATCTATGCAGTGCAGGATGGTCGCATGAACGTCACCGATTGGCTGCTCGACTCCGATCCCGCCATCCGCTGGCAGGTCATGCGCGACCTGACCGATGCGCCCGACGAGGACGTCGCGGCCGAGCGCGCCAGGGTCGCCCGCGAGGGCTGGGGGGCCGCCGTGCTCGCCGCCCAGCGCGCCGATGGCTCCTGGGCCGGCGGGGCGTACGCGCCCGAGTGGACGTCGACGACGTCCAGCCTCCAGCTGCTGCGCGCCTTCGGGGTCGACCCGACCGAGGAATCGGTGCGGCGAGCGCTCGACCTGGTCCGCGCCAACGTGAAGTGGGAGTACGACGACCTGCCCTACTTCGACGGCGAGGTCGAGCCGTGCATCAACGGGCAGGCCGTCGCGATCGGCGCCTACTTCGGCCAGGACGTGCGGGTCATCGTCGACCGCCTCCTGACCGAGCAGATGGCCGATGGCGGCTGGAACTGCGAGCAGGAGCCCGAGCGCGGCGGCTCGACGCGCGGGTCGTTCGACACGACGATCAACGTCCTCGAGGGACTGCTCGAATTCGAGCGCGCGACCGGCGGGAACGCCGACGTCGCCGCTGCCCGCGAGCGCGGAGAGGAGTATCTGCTCGAGCGCCGGCTGCTGCGCCGCCTTTCGGATGGCGAGATCGGCGATCGCAAGTGGCTGCATTTCGCGTTTCCCACCGGGTGGCACTACAGCGCCCTGCGCGCCCTCGATCACCTCCGGGATGCCGGCGTCGCGCCGGACGAGCGAGTCACCGAGGCGATCGAGCTCGTCGAGTCGAAGCGCGACGCCGACGGGCGGTGGCCGCTCGGCCTCGTCCTCCACGACGAGCTGCCGGTGGACCTCGGCGAGCGCGAGGGAGAGCCGAGCCGCTGGATCACGCTGCGCGCGCTTCGGGTCCTGCGCTGGGCCGGGCGATCGGAGGCGGCACTCAGCTCGAGCTCTGCATCGGCATGACCGACGACATCACGGTCATTCCGGCCAACGAGGCCTCGTGGGAGGATCTCCAGGCGGTTTACGGCACCCGCGGGGATGCCGCCTTTTGCCAATGCCAGCGCTTCAAGCTCGCGCCGAAGGAGTCGTTCGGGAGCTTCCCCGCGGAGGAGCGCGCCTTCCGACTCCGTGAGCAGACGAACGCCGGGCATCCCGAGGCGGAGACGACGGCGGGCCTGGTCGCCTATCTCGACGGCGAGCCCGTCGGCTGGTGCGGGGTCGAGCCGCGCGCCAACTACTCCGGTCTGCGTCGCGTCTTCCGCGTCCCGTGGGATGGCCGGAGCGAGGACAAGGCCGACCCGACCGTCTGGTCCGTGACGTGCTTCTTCGTTCGCAAGGGATTCCGGCATCGAGGGATCGCCTACGCGCTCGCGCGAGCGGCCGCGGACTTTGCCCGCGACCGCGGTGCCCGTGCCGTGGAGGGCTACCCGATGATCACGCAGCCCGGTCAGGAGATCACGTGGGGCGAGATGCTCGTCGGCAATCGCAGCATGTTCGCCGCCGCCGGCTTCACCGAGGTGAGCCATCCGACGCCGAGGCGGGTCGTGATGCGCATCGACTTTCAACCAGCACAAGAAGGAGCTGCACATGGCTGAACAATCCGCACCGATCATCCTGGTTCCCGGTTTCTGGCTCGGCGCCTGGGCCTGGGACGAAGTCGCCGACACGCTGCGCGCCGACGGCCACGACGTGACCGCCCTCACGCTCCCGGGCATGGAGTCGAAGGACGCGGACCGATCGAACATCACCTTCGAGGACCACGTCAACGCGATCGTCGACGCGGTGAACGCCGCTGACGCGCCGGTGGTCCTTGCCGTCCACAGCGCGACCGGGTTCACCGGCTACGCCGCGAGCGACCGCGTCCCGGAGCGGATCGCGGCGATGGTCTACGTCGACACCGCGCCCGGGATCGCGCCCCTGGACCCGGGCTTCGACGGCGTCGAGAAGCCGATGGTCTGGAGCGAGATCGAGGAGGAGGAGAACCTCGACGGGCTGAGCGAGGCGCAGAAGGAGACGTTCCGCGAGCGGGCCGTCCCGGTCCCCGGCCACGTCCTGCGGGATTCGTACGAGCTGACGAACGACGCTCGCCGCGACATCCCGAGCACCCTGATCTGCACGGCATTCACCGCGGAGCAGTACCAGACGTACGCGAAGCAGGAGCCCGTGATGTCATTCCTCGCCGGCATCCCCGAGCTCCGCAACGCCACCTGGGTCGACCTGCCGACCAGCCACTGGCCGATGTGGTCGCGCCCGACCGAGCTCGCGCAGATCATCGGCGAGGTCGCCAAGGCTCCGGTGGCCGCAGTTCGGTGAGCATCACGGATGGGATCACCGCGCGCCAGTTCCGCGAGTCCGAGGGCGTCGCGGACTGGCGCGTCCTGGCCGATGGCGCGTACGCGTTCTTCCGCACGCGAGTCGTTCGCAGCCGGATCCCGGCTCGTCGGCGCGATCGGTGAGCTGCCCGACATCGATGACCATCATCCCGACGTCGACCTGCGCCACGATGGGGTGACCGTTCGGCTCATCACGATCACGGACGACTACTTCGGGATGAGCCGGCGCGACGTCGATCTCGCCCGTCGGATCTCCGCGCTCGCGCGCGAGCAGGGCGCGACGGCCGACGCGTCATCGGTGCAGGCCCTCTCGGTCATCCCGGGCGCGCCGGTCACCGCCGAGGTCATGCCGTTCTGGGAGGCGGTGCTCGGGTATCGGCGTCGCGGCGACAGCCCGGACGAGGACCTCGTGGATCCGCAGGATCGCGGGCCGGGCTTCTGGTTCGAGCCGATGGACGAGCCGCGCCCCGACGGCAACGGCGCGATCCACGTGGCGGTCTGGGTCCCCGGTGAGCAGGCCGAGGCTCGCGTCGCCGCCGCGCTCGCGGCCGGCGGCCGGATGGTCCGCGACCAGTTCGCTCCCGCCTGGTGGACGCTCGCGGACGCCGCCGGCAATGAGGTCGACGTCGCCACGACGGAGCCCCGCGACTGAGCGGTCGCTCGCGCCACTATCGTGACCGGGTGAGCGAGGCAGTTCCGAGCACGACCGAGCAGACGATCCTCGGCGAGGGCCTGCGCTGGGACGCGCGGCGTGGCGAGCTGCTGCGAGTCGACATCGCCGCCGGGCAGGTCTTTCGCGAGCAGGTCGCGGACGACGGGAGCCTCATTCCGATCCGAACCTACCGGCTCCCCGGGACGGTGGGCGCCGTCGCGCCGATCGAGGGCGACCGTGGATGGGTGCTCGCGGCCGGTCGAGGGTTCGCCGCTGCTGGACCCGGATGGCGCGTTCCGGATGATCGCGGAGGTCGCGTCGGAGGGGAGCCGGATGAACGACGGGGCCGCCGACCCACAGGGGCGCTTCTGGGCCGGGACCGTCGCGGACCGTCCCGGAGCGGCGGTGCTCTATCGGCTGGAACGCGACGGCCGCGTCGATCCGGTCCTCGACGGCCTCACGACCTCCAACGGCATCGGCTGGAGCCCGGACGGCCGCACGATGTATCTCGCCGACAGCGGACCGCGCGTCATCCACGCCTTCGACTTCGACGGCGCCGCGGGGACGATGTCCGGCGGGCGCGTCCTGGTCACCGTGCCGGAGGACGTCGGGGCCCCGGACGGCCTCACGGTCGACGCCGAAGGCGACCTGTGGGTCGCGATCTGGGGAGGCGGTCGCGTCCACCGATACTCCCCCGCCGGCGAGCTCCGCCAGGTCCTGGCCGTCCCGGCCGTCGAGACGACGAGCTGCGCGTTCGCCGGCCCCGGCCTGCATCGGCTGTACGTCACGACCGCCACCGAGGACTGGACGGATGAGGAGCGTCGCGCCGATCCGAAGGCGGGGCTCGTCTACCGATTCGAGACCGATGCCACCGGACGTCCGGCCGACCCGTTCCGCCCGGACCCAGCCTGGTGGAGCTCAGTGATCGGTCCCTGAAGACCGATGACTTCGGTCGGCTCGCTCCGATCAGAACGACGGCTTGACAACTCCGTAGGACTATACGTATACTCATGCGCATCTGATGATCCGCACAGGCTGGAGCTACGATGCGCACGTGCCAAACCGAACCATTTACGTCTCCGACGACGATCAGCCGCTCTACCAGCGCGCTCAGGAGCTCGCCGGCGGCAATCTCTCCGGGGCGATCAGCACCGCCCTCAAGCGCTACGTCGAGTCCGAGGACGCTCGCCAGGCCGGCTTCGACGAAGTCACGGTCAAGGTCGGCTTCGGCGCGGGCCACAAGGTTCGCTTCAACGCCGTCCTCCTCGGCGAGTGGTTCAGCTCCGCGGGCGAGAAGTTCGTCCACTACCGCGTCTACCGCGGAGCGAAGAAGTTCGCCCTTCACATCGAGAACACCGAGTATTTCGAGATGCGCGACGCCGAGGGCAACCCGCTCACCGGCTGGCGAGCATGGACCGGGATCGGCATGGCGGCGGGCGGAGGGAAGCCCGCGGAGGCGACGCTCGACACCTTCGACACGCTCGACGAGCTCCGGGATCGCATTCCGGCTGAGCTCTTCGAGACGGTCTCCGCATCGGTCAGGCAGCCCGGCGTTCAGGATCTCGACATCTGACCATCGGCCCGCGTTGGTCGCGGAGGCACGGTCATGACCGCGCACCGCGATTCGGGCCGCCGGCCTTCGGAAGTCCTACGGCGACAACGTCGTGCTCGACGGGATCGACCTCGAGGTCGCCACCGGATCGGTCTTCGCCCTGCTCGGCCCGAATGGCGCCGGCAAGACGACGACCGTCCACATGCTCACCACGATGCTCACTCCCGACGCCGGCGAGGTCGAGGTCGGGGGACATGACCTGCGGACCGATCCTGAGGGCGTGCGCTCCGAGATCGGCGTCACCGGCCAGTTCTCGGCGGTCGACAACCTCCTGACCGGCCAGGAGAACCTCCAGCTCATGGCGGATCTCCACCATCTGCCGCGCGACGAGGGCCGGCGCCGCATCGCCGACCTCCTCGATCGCTTCGATCTCGTCGACCTGGCCGGGCGGATGGTCGCGACCTACTCCGGCGGGGAGAAGCGCCGTCTCGACCTGGCGATGACGCTGGTCGGCGATCCGCGGATCGTCTTCCTCGACGAGCCGACGACCGGGCTGGACCCACGTGGCCGGCGCACGATGTGGGACATCGTTCGCGGGCTCGTGGCCGACGGCATCACGATCTTCCTCACGACCCAGTACCTCGAAGAGGCCGATGAGCTCGCCGGGCAGATCGCGCTGCTCGACGGCGGGCACATCGTCGCGCAGGGCACGCCGTCAGAGCTGAAGCGGCTCGTCCCGGGCGGCCACATTCGCCTCGAGTTCGGCGAGCCCGCTCACCTCGAGCAGGCGGCCGAGCGGCTCGGCGACGCGCGACGCGACCCCGATGCGCTTGCGCTCGACGTGCCGACCGACGGCGAGGTCGCCTCGCTGCGGGCGGTGCTGGACCGGCTCGCGGCCGCATCGGTCGAGGTCGCCGGCGTATCGATCCACACGCCGGACCTCGACGACGTCTTCCTCTCCCTCACCGGCAAGAACTCCCCACGAAAGGTGGTCACGCCATGACCGGAGCCTCGTTCGTGCTCCGCGACACGGCGACGATGCTGCGGAGGAACCTCCTCCACGCGCGCCGCTATCCCTCGCTCACCCTGCTGGTCGCCGCGATGCCGGTGATCTTCTACCTGATCTTCGTGTACGTCTTCGGCTCCACGCTCGGCGACGGCCTTCCCGGGGTCATCGGCGGCCGGGACGCGTACATCGCCTACCTGACGCCGGGCATCCTCATCGTGACGGTCGCCAGCGGCGTGTCGTCGACGGCGATCGTCATCGCCATGGACAAGCACGAGGGCATCGTCCTCCGCTTCCGCACGATGTCGATCCCCCGCGCCGCCGTCCTGGCCGGGCATGTCGTGAACGGCATGCTGCAGACGATGCTCAGCATCCTGCTCGTCATCGCCGTCGCGGTGCTCACCGGCTTCCGGCCGACGACCGGCCTGATCGAGATCGCCGGCGCCATCGGCATGATCGCCGTCGCGAGCTTCGCGTTCACCTGGCTGGCGGTTCCCCTTGGCCTGGTCTCGAACAGCGTCGAGACCGCGAGCAACCTGCCGTTGCCGCTCCTGCTCCTCCCGTTCTTCGGCAGCGGGTTCGTCCCGCCCGAGTCCATGCCCTGGCCGATCAGCTGGTTCGCCGCGTATCAGCCGTTCACGCCGATGATCGAGACGGTGCGAGGGCTGCTGCTCGGCACGCCGATCGGCTGGAATGGGGCCATCGCGTTGGGCTGGTGCGCCGTGATCGCCCTCGGTGGGTACTTCTGGGCGATGCGCCTCTACGATCGCGACCCGGTTCCGAGCTGATCGGTGCGTGGCTCGAGGACGACGACCGCCGTCTGACCCGAGCGGCGCACCGCGAACGCGTCGAGGTCGCCGTAGCCCGAGTGCTTCCCGACCTCGTTCCACAGCCGATCGCGCTCCTGGCCGGTGGCTGCTCGGGCGCGCACGAGGCGCGATCCGGTCTTCAGCTCGACACTCGCGTCCGGATCCGCCTGGAGGTTCAGCCACCAGGCGGGCTCCGGGCTCGACCAGCCGTTCATGGCCAGCGTCACCAGGTTCGGCCCGTCCTCGATGTAGGCGATGATGGCCGCTCGAGCCTTTCCCGAGCGACGACCGACCGTCTTCAACCTCAGGTAGCCGACCTGATCGCCCGGCTTCGGCAACGCCAGCCCGCGACGGCCGCCGCTGAACCGATGGATGGCGCGATGGCCGACCCACGCTCCGCGGATGAACCAGCGTGGGGGGAGCCGCGGGCTGGGCTTGACAGGCGCCTGGTCGACGGTCGGGGTGGTCATGCCGAATCTCCTACTCGCTCGATCGGCCAGCCATTTGGTATGCTGGTTCGATCCATACGGCGTAAGGGTATCCATACGGCGTAAGGATGTCAAGACAATTCTGATCATCGGCTCGGCGGGCCGGTGGTAGCGTTCCCGCTGACCGAGAAGGAGTCCTGTCGATGGCCGTCGCGAGGCCCGAGAAGCTGCAACGTCGCTCCCCGCTCACGCGGGAGCGCGTGCTGAAGACCGCCGTCCGCATGGCGGACCGCGAGGGCATCGAGGCCGTCAGCATGCGGCGGCTCGGCACCGAGCTGGGCATCGAGGCGATGTCGCTCTACACGCATGTCCGGGACAAGGACGACTTGCTGAACGGCATGGTCGAGCTCGTGATCAGCGAGATCCCGATCCACCGCGATGGTGCCGATTGGAAGAGCTCCCTCCGCACGACCGTGCTCGGCGCGCGAAGCGTCGTCCTCCGCCACCCGTGGGCGCCCCGGATCATCGAGACGCGGGAGGATCCCGGCCCGAGCGGACTGCTCTACTACGACGGCGTGATGGGCATCCTCCGCGACGGCGGCTTCTCGCTCGAGATGACCCACCACGCGATCCATCTCCTCGGCAGCCGGATGCTCGGATTCACCCAGGACCTCTTCGACGACTCGCCCGACGTGGATCCCGCCGTGCTGACGGCCATGGCAGCGGCGCTGGCCGAGAGCCACCCCTACGTCTCGGAGATGGCCCTCGGCGTGACCCATGACGGGGGCCTGGGTGGTTGCGACGACGACGTCGAGTTCGCGTTCGGGCTCGACCTGATCCTCGACGGCCTCGATCGGCTGCGAACCTCCGCCTGATCTACGCCGGGGTCGCGGCCACGACCGGGCGCGACGCGGTCAGGCGCCACAGCACGATGCCGGTGATGACCTGCGAGACGATCGCGCCGCTGAGACCAAAGACCGGCCATCCCGCGTCGAGCGCGATCCCGGCGCTGGCGGTGACGAACCATCCGGCAGCCCAGGCGATTGCGGTGGCCGGAGCCCAGATCCATGCGTTCGACACTCCGCTGCTTCGGAGCACGACGGCCTGACCGATCCCCAGCACCAGTCCGGCCACGGCGCCCAGGGCGGCAGCCTCCGTGGTGTTCGCGATCTGGCCGATGAACCCCGTGACGGCCGCAAGCGAGAGGCCGAGCCCCACGGCGGTGGCGGCGACCCAGGCAATGAGCGCCTGCGATCGCAGCTTCAGCGCGAAGGCCCTGTCCCAGGCCGATGATGGCCCCAGCGATCCCGCCGGAGATCAGAGCGGCGGGAATCGTGGCCGCCGGTCCGCCAACGAGGTGGCCGATGAAGCCGCCGATCGGGAAGGCGAGAGTTGCGACCAACCAGCGCAGCGGCAGTGATTTACGGACGGTAGGCATGATGGTTCCCCTTTCCGGGATGGAGTCGAGCCGCCTCCCCACGCTGGGTCAGCTCGGTGCATGGGTGCGGAGGCCGACGAGGTCGGCGCTCACGTTCCACAGATGGGCGGTCGTGGCCTTGTCGTAGGACGTCGGGTTCGACCGCTTCGGCTTTTGCTTCGCGAAGTACTGGCCGGTCACGCCCTCGGCATCGGGCGAGCTGGCCAGGTAGACCGGGGTGTCGGCACCGCGATCGGGGCTCGCCATGAACGGCCGCATCATGGCGACGAGCAGGCCCAGGGCCGGATCCTCCGCGCTGAAGGCGGTGTTGGTGATGCCGGGGTGCAGCGCCGTGGCGGTGACCCCGGTGCCCTCGAATCGCCGAGCGAGCTCATACGTGAACATCACGTTGGCCAGCTTCGACTGGTTGTAGGCCCGCTGCCCTGAGTAGCTGCGCTCCCCCATCAGGTCGTCGAAGTCGATCTTTCCCATCCCCTGCGCATGGGACGAGACGGTGACGACCCTCGACGGCGCGCTGGCGATCAGCCGATCCGCAAGCAGGCTCGTCAGCAGGAACGGAGCGAGGTGGTTGAGGGCGAACGTGTGCTCCAGCCCGTCGGCCGTCACATGCCGGTGGGACCAGAAGCCGCCGACGTTGTTCAGCAGCACGTCGATTCTCGGATAGGCGGCGAGCACCTCATCGGCCAGGCGCCGAACCTCGGCCTGCGACGACAGGTCTGCGACGAACACGTCGACCGTGCCATTGCCCGACTCGCTGGCGATCTCGGCAGCCGCTCGCTGCGCCCGCCCCAGGTCGCGACCCGTGATCCCGACCCGCGCACCCATGGCCGCGAGACGGATCGCCGTCGCCCGCCCGATGCCGCCGGTGCCACCGGTGATCAAGACCGTCTTGCCGGTCATCGAAGCTGTTGCAGCCATGTGAGCTCCCTGGCCCGACCCTGGTCGGGCGAATCCGTTCAGTCCGGGCCGCCGATGGTTGTTCAGCGCGCGCTGGCCATCGGTCCCGGACAAGTTGGGTTCCTAGGCGGGGACCGGCGCAACGGTCGGCGCGACCGTGCTCGTGCCGTCGGGACCGGCGATGACATAGGCCACCATCGCAAAGAACCCGAAGCTGAAGATGCCCAGCAGCAGGAGGACGAGGAACCACGTCTTGCTCTCGAGCTGCGAGGTGTTCAGGAGGGCTCCGATCCACGCCACGAGGCCACCGATCGCGGCGGCGACGAGCGCCAGGCTGCCGACGATGCCGAGCCCGAGCATGGACCACGCCAGTGGGGTCCACTGGACGCCGGTGATCTGGTTCCCGCTCATGACGAAGACGTCATTGGCGTACGCCGTCCCTCCGGCCGCGATGGCCAGGATGGCGCCGGCGATGCCCGCGATGAGGCTGCCGATGAAGAGTCTGCTGACGGTTCGCTTGGACATGATGTCCCCTTCCGGTGATCGCTACGGTCGACGCAAGCAGCTCCCGCGCCGATGGATTGCTGAGTGTCGTCAGGCTCCAGCCACCGGTGCTGCGAGCTCTCCCGACGATCGGGCAGCGGCCCCGTCCGTGGCTGGCACGGATGTCGGGGTTCGCCGGCTGGGTCACGGCGATGACGAGCGTTCCTCGCGCGTGTCCGGTCGCGACGTGAGCGATGGCCTTCGGCCGTCTCGGCCAGCGGGTACGTGCCGCCGATGACCGGGGTGACCTTGCCGGCTTCGACGAGATCCTTCAGGACCTCGAGGTCGGCGAGGTTCTGCGTCTTGACCGACGGTCGTGCCTGCTGGCGCACGACCATGGACACGAGCGCGCTCCGAATGACGCGACCCAGCTTGCCTGACGAGTGTCCCCCGCCGTTGGAGATCAGGATTCCGGTCGGTGCGAGTGCGCGGCGCGTGTCGGCCATCGAGTGGTCGCCCACGTTGTCGAGGATGACGTCATAGCGCTCGCTTCCAGCCCTGAAGTCGTCGCGCGTGTAGTCGACGACGTGATCGGCGCCGATCGAGCGAAGCAGCTCCAGGTTCTTCGTGCTGCTCACGCCGGTGACCTCGGCACCGAATGCCTTGGCGATCTGCACGGCGAACGAGCCAACGCCACCCGACGCGCCGTTGACGAGGACCTTCTGCCCTGGCTGCACGCCGCCGTCGTCGCGAAGGAGCTGGAGGGCCGTGGTTGCGGACACGCCGACCGCGGCCGCCTGCTCGAAGGTCAGGTTCGCCGGCTTCTTGATGAGCTGATCCGCCGGTGCGCTCGCGTACTCCGCGAAGGCGCCGGAGCACCAGCCGAACACCTCGTCGCCGGGGCGGAGGCTCTGCACATTCGGGCCGATCGCTTCGACGATGCCTGCGATATCGGTCCCGGGAACCGGGTTCTTCGGCTTCATCAGCCCGGTCCCGAGCCGCATGATCCGCGGCGTGCCCGTCATGAGGATCCAGTCGCCGACATGAATCGACGCCGCGTGCACGCGCACGAGCACCTCCCCTTCGGCGATCTCCGGGACGTCGATCTCCCGCGCCTCGAGGACCTCCACCGATCCATACCTGTCCTGGGTGATTGCCTGCATCTCGGGTCCCCTTCGTCTCTGTGTGTACGTTGTAAGCGTATGATGTACACTACGACGTACACATTACCCATGTCAACCCCGATGTCTACGTAGTACGCTACCGAGCCATGGAGGGCCGATGACCATCCAAGAGGCGCCAGTCGCGCGGCGGGACCGGCTGTCGCGTGCCCGCGTTCTGCAGGCGGCCATGGCCCTTGCCGACGACGGCGGGATCGAATCCCTCACCATGCGCCGGCTCGGCGAGGAGCTCGGCGTCGGGCCGATGGCGCTGTATCGCCACGTCGCCAACAAGGACGACCTCATCGACGCCATGGTCGACGTCGTCTTCGGCGAGATCGGCGTGCCGTCCTTCGACGGCGACTGGAAGACGGCCATGCGCGACCGGGCAATCGCGGTCCGCGAGGCACTCCTCCGCCACCGGTGGGCGATCGGCATCATGGAGTCGCGAGCCAATCCCGGACCGGCGAACCTGCAGCATCACGATGCCGTCATCGGCTGCCTCCGCGCGGGAGGCTTCGACATCGCGATGGCCGCCCATGCCTACTCGGTCCTGGACAGCTACATCTACGGCTTCGCCGCCACGCAGAAGAACCTGCCATTCACCGCCGAGGACGCGGGGGAGAAGGCGGAGACCATGCTCCAGCCGTTCGCGGCCGGCGCCTACCCGTACCTCACCGAGATGCTCACCGACCACATCATGCGGCCGGGGTACGACTACGGCGACGAGTTCGAGCTCGGCCTCGACCTGATCCTCGACGGCCTGGACGAGCGCATCCGCCGCGCGCGCTAGGCTGACGCCATGGTCTCGATCGGTTCCATCGTCATTCGCGTCGACGATCTCGAGAAGCAGAAGGCGTTCTGGACGGCCGCCCTCGACTATCGTGCCGCGTGGCGCGGAGCGCGGCGACGACGAGGGGTTCTCACTCCTCTACCCGCGCGACGGCAACGGGCCGAACGTTTCCCTCGACCGCGTGCGCTCGACGCTCCCGATCCCGCCGCGCATCCACCTCGACCTCTACACCGATGACCAGGCCGGCGAGGTCCGCCGGCTCATCGGCCTCGGCGCGACCGAGGTGCACTGGGACAAGCGCCCGCCCGACGCCGACTACGTGATCCTGGCCGACCCCGAGGGCAACCGGTTCTGCGTGGTCGACATCACTCGTTGAGGGGCGCCCGCGGACGCCTCGGCGCGCTCGCGGAACCAGCGTCAGGCCGACGACTCGCGAGATCACGAGTGCGACGTACGCCAGGCCGGCCACCTGCTCGATCATGACCAGCGATCGCGCGTGCGGAAGGATCGGGATGACGTCGGACAGGCCCGTGCTCGTCAGGGTCGTGAACGACAGGAAGAGGAGCTCGATCCACGAGCGAGATGCGGCCGGGTCGACCGCGGCGGTGAACGAGCCCGGCCAGATGATCTGGGCTGCCGACGTAGACATACGCGAACGCCCACGCCAGCACGGTGAAGGTGGCGCCGGTGGCCCACAGCTCGTCGGCGGTCACGAATCGATCCTGGAACAGGTACCGGAGCAGCCCGTAGCTCGCGTAGAAGTAGAACGCGGCATGGAGGAGCGACGACCACAGCACGATCGTCGCGTTCTCGAAGTAGATCGCCTCCAGCACGTGAGCGCGACCACCGGGATCCCGAGCAGGACGGCCACCCACGTCCAGGCCGGCGTCGCGCGGACGGCGCGGACCGCGAGCACCAGCACGGCCAGAGCGAGAACAGCGACAGCAGGGCGCGGCCGACCGGCGAGTCGTCGAAGAAGGGGTAGAGCAGGACGCCCAGCAGCTGCACGATGAGCAGGACGGCCGAGGGATGCTCCCACGGGATCCGGAACCAGCGGGCCACGGCGCCACTCTAGCGGCGCGGCTGGTCGCTCCGTTCGGTTCTCGGCTCCAGGACCACGACCGCGGTCTCGGTCGATCGCAGCTTCGAGTATCCGTCGACGTCGTCCCCCATCTCGCCCCAGCGGGCCCACAGTCGCGCTCGCTCCTCGCCCAGGGCGGCGCGGCCGCGCACGGCCGCGAGCCATCGGCCAGGATGACGCTGCGCGTCCGGATGGGCCTGGAGGTTCAGCCACCAGGCGGGCTCGCCATCGGACCAGCCGTTCATGGCCATCGTCACCAGGTTCGGGCCGTCCTCGTAGTAGCCCAGGATCGCGACCCGCGTCCGGCCGCTGCGGCGGCCGACGGTCGTGAGGCGCATCGTTCCCCATCGGTTCGGCTTCGGGCGCCAGAGCCCGATTCGGCCGAAGGTGACTCGGTAGATCGCGCGATGCACGATCCATGCGGTCCGCACGAACCAGCGCGGCGGGACACTCGGAGCCTTTGTCGATTCGGCGGTCATGATGCGAACTCCACTTCTGTCGAGGGGCGTTGACGGGCGCGTCGGAAGCCATTCACGGCTTCCCAGCCGTTGACCAGGATCGAGGCGGCGGCCACCGCGATCATCGCGATGCCGTCGCCGTCGTCGAGTCCCGGCCACGTTGCCGCGGCGAAGGCCGGGTTGATGAGGGAGCCCGTGAGCGCGAGCACGGCAAACGGAATCCCGATCGCGGCGAGGAGCACGGCGTTGACGACGGCGAGCCCGATCGTCCATCGCCCGACCACGAGCTTGACGACGTGGAAAGCGACCTGCAGACCGAACACCGCGATGAGCACCGGGAACCAGAAGTTCCAGAGGGCCGGGTCGAACAGCGGAATCGGCTGGCCGGCGGCATCGGTCACCCATGACCATTCGCGCAGCCAGAGCAGGCCGCCGATCGAGATGCCGATCGTGACGATCTCCCCGACCGTCTCGCCGACGGTGACCGCGCCGGAGCTCGGGAGCTCGGGGAGGTACTCGACCTTCCACGGCGCCGTGAGCACCTTCAGGTCCTTGAGGTCCTCCCGTCGCCAGGTCGCAGGGTCCAGCCGCTCGACGATCACGAACGCCAGCGTCACCCAGAACGAGAGGTGCACGCCGACCGACAGCGCGCCACCGATGCCCTCCAGGAGCGCCGAGCCGATCCCGGCCCCGGATCCGAGCTCGACGGCGGCCTCCACGATCCCGACGATCGGGACGACGATGGCGAGAAGCAGGAACAGGATGTACCGGTAGGCGGGGAACAGCTCCGGCCCGACGAGATAG
Organism: uncultured Chloroflexia bacterium; assembly: GCA_963797855.1. Taxonomy (GTDB): domain Bacteria; phylum Chloroflexota; class Limnocylindria; order QHBO01; family QHBO01; genus JACDBZ01. Next base: position 156,918 of record CAWCQX010000009.1, read on the forward strand.
AGCGGCCGCCCGGTCATCCCGGAAGCCAGCCGGGTCGGGTCGCCGAGCTCTTCCAGCACGGCGACCTCCGCGGCGGCGCGGTCCTCGCCGTTCGCCACGTGGTCCTCGAGGGCGTCCGCAATCGACGATCGCAGCTCACGATCGACGTCGGCGCGCTGCTTCTCCGGGATCCCGCGGAGCGTGGCCGCCACGTAGCGGTCGGTCAGCGAGGTCATTCGACGGCTCCTCCATTCAGGGCGTGCAGGGATGCGGTCAGATCGGTCATGTCGCTCATCAGCTGGTCCGCCAGCGCAGAGCCGGCCGGGCTGGTGCGGTAGAACTTCCGCGGTCGGGTGTCGTCCGTGTTCCACTCGCTCGCCAGCAGCCCGCGCTCCTCGAGGCGGCGCAGCAGCGGGTAGATGGTGTTCGCATCGCTCGGGATGCCGGCCAGCGCGAGGCGCTTGAGGAGCGCATACCCGTACTCGGGTGCGCGCAGCGCCAGGAGGCACGCAAGGACCACCGTCCCCCGCCGGAGCTCCTGCCGGTGCGTCCCGAGCAGCTCGTCATCTACCATCGCGGCGACAATAGTGTGTGTCACACAGTATTGTCAAGACCATTGCTTGCGGAGCCGATGAGTTCGAGCGCCCGTCCGAGTCGTAGGCTGCAGATGGTGATTCGCGAATTCGACGTCGAGCTTCCGGATGGCCGGACCCTGCATGGGTACGACACCGGCGAAGAGGGTCGCGGACGATCGCCTGACCGTGGTCTGGCATCACGGCACCCCCAACATCGGGACCCCGCCGGAGCCGCTCTTCCCGGCGGCCGAGCGCCTGGGGATCCGCTGGATGGGGTACGACCGGCCGAGCTATGGCGGGTCCAGCCCTCGCCCGGGCCGCGACGTGGGCTCGGCGGCCGGCGACACGGCAGCAATCGCCGATGCCGCCGGCGTCGATCGGTTCGCGGTCATGGGCCACTCGGGAGGCGCGATGCACGCGCTCGCCTGCGCGGCCCTGCTCCCCCGCCGCGTGAGCGCCGTCGTCGGCGTTTCCGCCCTGGCACCGTTCAATGCCGATGGGCTCGACTGGTTCGCGGGGATGGCGCCGGGCGGAGTGGCGACGCTTCAGGCGGCCGCCGCGGGGCGCGAGGCAAAGGAGCGGTACGAGGCCTCGGCGCCGGAGGGTGACCCCGGGTTCAACGACGCGGACTGGGCGGCGCTCGCCGGCGAGTGGTCGTGGTTCAACTCGGTCGTCGGACCGGCGATGCGTGCCGGCCCGGCCGGCATGATCGACGACGACCTGGCCTACGTCGCGCCGTGGGGATTCGAGCCATCACAGGTGGACGTGCCCGTCCTGCTGGTGCATGGCGGCCAGGATCGGATCGCGCCGGTCGCGCATGCCGAATGGCTGGCGAGCCGCATCCCGAACGCGGAGCTGCGCGTGCAGCCCGACGACGGCCATATCTCCGTGCTCAGCTCGGCACCCGCGGCGCTGGAGTGGTTGGCGGCCCGCGCCGCCGGCTAGGCGGCGACAGCGGGCCATCGGGTCAACGCTGGACGGCGAGGATCGCGGACAGCAGGGCGACGAGGATCGCGCCGGCGACGAACGGGACCGCGACGAGGACCGATCGCCACGCCCGCATCGGTCAGCCCTCGGTCGGCTCGTCGTCCGGCTTCGGTTGCGATCGATGGGGCGGGCGAGGACGATCAGCAGCACGCCGAGGATGACGGTCGATGGCCGGGATGAGCCAGTCGAGCCGAATGTCCGTCGATGCGCCCGAAGAGCAGCAGGACGCCGATGGCGGCGAAGAGCACGCCGAACGTGAGCGAGATGAGGTCAGGCGGGATGACGGGTCATGGCATGTCAGCGCTCCAGTCTGCGGGGTCCGACCCGGACGATGCCCAGGCCGGTTCCGAGATCGAGGACGAACTGCGGGCCGTCGCCGTCGACGACGTCGCGGCGCTCGAGGTTCGTGCCCTCCTCCGCGTCGCCGAGGATCGAGCAGGCTGACCTCGCGCCGACCGCGGCGTCGATCTCGAGCCCGGCGTCGTCGGGGAGGAACGACGTTCAGCTCGCCGATCGCGACGCTGGCGTCGACCTCGATCGGCTCACCGGTCGTCCTCGATCCGGGTGAGGTCCAGGTAGATCTGCCCGCCGACGAGGCGGTACTCGTCGCTCGAGGTCGTCGACGCTGCGCTGGTGGGGCTTGACCGAGCGAGCCGAACCCGCCCTCGATCGGCACGTGATGAGGCTCGCCGCGAAGGCGAACGGCAGGAGCAGGAAGCCGAGCAGGATCATCAGGCGGGCGTGGCCGATACCACGTCCCGATCACGAGCCCGACACCGATGACGTCGAGCGCGAGGCCGAAGTAGCGCCCGGGTCGACCGACGCGCCGGTGATGCCGGTGACCAGCGCCAGCAGACCGATGCCGACGAGCATCGCGCCGAGGACGTACCAGCCCAGCGGCGATGCCGGACGCGACGAGGCGGCGGACGACGACCGGGCGACGGCGCGGCGTGGCGGCGGCGCGTCGACCGTGGCGTCTCGGCGTCGGTCGCGACGGCAGCGGCCTTCGGCTCGGGCCGTCGGAAGATCACGGCGCCGATGGCGATGACGATCAGCGCGATGACGGCGAACTCGACGCCGCCGGCTGCGCCGCCGTCGATCTCGACGACTCGCGTGGGACAGTTAGCACGAGGATGACCGCGCCGAGCGAGGACCAAGCCGAGCACCAGCGGCGCCAGCGGCCTCCAATGCCGCGCCGAGGATGCGCTGGACGACCGACTCGGCCGTCCGTATCGGTCGGGATGAACAACCAGCCGAGCAGATAGAGTCCCAGGCCGAGCCCGTTGAACACCATCAGGCCGACGAAGCCGATGCGGATCAGCAGCGGGTCGACGTTGAAGTAGTCGGCGAGGCCGCTCGCGACGCCGCCGAGGACGCGGTCGTCGCCACGGCGCCGGAGGACGCGCGGAGCGGTGGGCTGTTCGGTGGTCATGCGCCGATGATCGGCCGCGACGAGGCCGAGCACCATTGGGGAAGTCCCCGATCGGACCCTGAGTCCGCGCCGTCGCGTTCTCGGGGTTGTCCCCCATCGTGGCGGCCGGAGGCGTGTGGGAACATGCCGGCCATGGCCCAGGTCGACGCCCGTCGAACGGGCTCCCCGCCTCGAGCGCAGCCGCAGCGACCGCTGGATCGCGGGCGTGGCCGGCGGCATCGGCCACCACCTCGGCGTGCGGCCGAACGTCGTGCGGGTCGTGTTCGTCGCATCATCGCTTCGCCGCCGGCTTCGGCCTCGTGGTCTACGTCCTGGTCTGGCTCCTCGCCCCGCTCGAGGCTCCGACCGACGGAGTCGAGCCTCCGCCGCGCCGGATCCGGCTCCCGAGCGCCGCGCCGGGCCGTCGGGCATCGGCCTCGTCATCGTCGGGCTGCTGGCCCTGCTCTGGCTTGCCGGGTTCTGGTTCGCAGGGCAACTTCGCGTGGCCGGTCGTGCTGGCCGCCATCGGCTTCGCGGTCCTGTGGGCGCGCGGTGACGGCGGACGGTCGGTGGAACCTGGCCAGACCTGGGGACGCCGCTCTCCGCTCACGCGCTTCGCGATCGGTGCGGTGCTCATCCTGGGCGGGATGGCCGCCTTCCTGGCCGCGAGCACCTCGGTGGAGGGCCTGGGCAACGTGCTGCTGGCGATGATCGTGGCGCTCGGCGGAGCGGCGCTGCTGGCCGGGCCGTGGATCTGGGGCATGGGCCGACAGCTCGTCGACGAGCGCAGCAGCCGCGTCCGATCCGAGGAGCGTGCCGAGATGGCCGCGCACCTCCACGACTCGGTGCTCCAGACCCTGGCGCTCATCCAGCGCTCGAAGGCCGAGCGCGAGATGGTGAGCCTCGCCCGCACGCAGGAGCGCGAGCTGCGCGCCTGGCTGTACGGGCGGGCGCCGGAGCTGGCGGGCGTGCGGCTGCGCGACGCGATCGACTCGATGGCCGGGCGGATCGAGCGCCAGCACCAGGTCAGCGTCGAGGCCGTCGTCGTCGGCGACGCCGAGATGGACGAGCGCCTGCGCGGCCTCGTCAACGCGTGCGCCGAGGCGGTGGCCAACGCGGCCGTCCACTCGGGCAGCACGGCGATCAGCGTCTACGTCGAGGTCGAGGAGGAGCTGGTCACCGCCTTCGTTCGCGACCAGGGCTCCGGCTTCGATCCCGGCGGTCGTCCCGGCCGACCGGCGCGGCATCGCCGACTCGATCGTCGGCCGCATGGAGCGCCACGGCGGCACGGCGACCGTGCACAGCCGCCCCGGCGCCGGCACCGAGGTCGTCCTCAAGCTTCCGAGGAGGGCGTCGTGACCATCCGGGTCTTCGTGGTCGACGACCACGAGCTGTTCCGATCCGGCGTCCGGTCCGAGCTCGGGCGCGACGTCGAGATCGTCGGCGACGCCGGCACGGTCGACGAGGCGGTCCCCGCGATCGTCGAGCTGCGGCCCGACGTCGTGCTGCTCGACGTCCACATGGCCGGCGGTGGCGGGCGCGCGGTCATCGAGGCGGTTCGGCCGGAGCGGCCGGACGTGAAGTTCCTCGCGCTCTCGGTCTCCGACGCGGCGGAGGACGTCATCGGCATCATCCGCGCCGGCGCGCGGGGCTACGTGACGAAGTCGATCTCCGCCGAGGAGCTCTCGTCCGCGGTGCAGCGGATCCACGATGGCGACGCGGTCTTCTCGCCGCGCCTCGCGGGCTTCGTCCTCGACGCCTTCGGCGGCGATGCGCCGCAGCCGCTCGATCCCGAGCTCGACCTGCTCAGCCGGCGCGAACGGGAGGTGCTTCGCTACATCGCGCGCGGCTACACGTACAAGGAAGTCGCCCACGAGCTGCACATCAGCGTGAAGACCGTCGAGACGCACGTCTCCGCGGTGCTCCGCAAGCTCCAGCTCTCGAGCCGATACGAGCTGACCCGCTGGGCGGCGGACCGCCGCCTCGTCTGAGGGTTCCTGCCTCGGATTGTCAGGTTCGTCAGGCAGGATGCGTCGCATGACCATCACGCACCTCAATCCACCCGCCATGCACAAGAGCCCGGCCTTCTCGCAGGGCACGATCGTGCCGGCCGGTTCCCGAATCCTCTACGTCGGCGGCCAGAACGGCGTCGGTGCCGATGGGAAGGTCGTCGGCAGCACGATCGAGGCGCAGACCGAGCAGGCGCTGCGCAATGTCCTCGCGGTCCTCGCCGCCGCCGGCGCATCGCAGACGGACGTCGCCAAGATGAACATCCACATCATCGAGGGGACCGACGTGAACGCCGGGTTCGGAGCCTCGCTCGCGGTCTGGGGCGCGAATCCCACCGCGATCACCGTCCTCAGCGTGCCCTCGTTCGCGAACCCGGACTTCCTCGTCGAAATCGACGCCATCGCGGCCCTTCCCGACTGACGCCCCGCGCAAGCGCCCGCGGACCACCGAAATCGCGGACCGGCGCAGAATGGTGCAGGTGATCCTGCTCATCGGCATCGGTCTGGCGATCTTCGTGCTGCCCGACGGATGGGGCATTCCGGTGGTCATCGTCGCCGGGATCCTCGAGTTCGTCGAGACCTCCGCCACGTGGCACTGGTCGCGCCGCGGGCAAGGCGAAGGCCGGTCCCGAGGCACTGATCGGCGGGAGCGGGCGGGCCATCACCGAGTGCCGGCCGGAGGGCATGGTCCGCGTGCGTGGCGAGGACTGGAGGGCTCGCTGCGAGGCCGGCGTGGCCGCCGGCCACCAGATCCGCGTCGTCGGTCGGGATCAGCTGACGCTGCTCGTCGAGCCGCTGTCGTGATCAAGGTCAGACGCGACGCCGACATCTACGACATCGATGGCGGATGGTTCCGCGCCCGCTGGCACTTCAGCTTCGACCGATACGAGGACCCGGAGCACGACTCGTTCGGCGCGATGCGCGTCTTCAACGACGACCGCCTGAAGCCAGGCGCCGTCTGGCCGCTCCATCCGCACCGGGACGTCGAGGGCCTGACCTACGTCGTCGAGGGCACCTTCGGCCACCAGGACAACGTCGGCGGACCGTTCGGCCCGCTGCCGGCAGGATCGGTCCAGCGGATGACCCTCGGGTCCGGCGCGCTCCATTCGGAGCTCAACGCCTCGGAGACGGAGCCGATGCGCTTCATCCAGATCTGGATCCTGCCCGACACGCCGGACCTCCCGCCGGCCGTCGAGCAGCGCGTCTTCACCACCGAGGACCGATCGAACCGGCTGCTCGAGGTCATCGGCCCTGAAGGCGGCGAAGCCGTCAAGGTTCACCAGGACGCATCGGTCCATGTCGCGCGGCTGGATCCGGACACGGAGGTCGTCCATCCCATCGGTCCGGGGCGGGGCGTGTACGCCTACCTGATCGAGGGCGCCGCCTCGTTCGACGGCGAGGAGCTCTCCACCGGGGACGCCGCCGAAGTGACCGATGCGGACGAGCTGCGCATTCGCGCCTCGCAAACCTCGGAGCTCATCCTCGTCGACGTGCCGATGCAGTTCGAGCCGGTCGGGATCTGGCGAAACCGGATCTGAGGCGAGCCTCAGTTGAGGTGGCTCTCCCAGTCCGGCGGAACCTGGCCGGCGGGACCGGGAACGGGCTGATCCAGCGGATGCTCGTTCGGCGGGGCGAGCTCCGGCCCCTCACCCAACTGGTCGGACACGAAGTCGTAGAACCAGTCCTCGTCCGGCTCGAAGCTCCGAACGATCGGGTGCTGCTCGGCGGCGGCATGCTGGCGGGCGTGCTGCGATGGCGACGTGTCGCAGCAGCCGATGTGGCCGCAGTGCGCGCACCGGCGGAGGTGATACCACCAGCCGTCCGTCGCCAGGCACTCCACGCAGCCGGTGCCGCTGGGCGGGATGGACGGGTCGATCGCTGGTCTCCGGCATCACACTCTGCCACTGGAAGACCAAGCGTACCCCGACTCCGATCGGCTCGAATCGCGGATGATGGCGTCGACACGCACCGCGGGGAATCCCAATGACCGTCTCGACATTCACCGCCGGCTCGGCTCCCGCGCCTGGCACGATCGGAGCCTATGAACCGGGCGTCTGCAACATCGGCCCCGCGGAGATCGCCCGCCGCCGCAGGGCCGGGCACGTCGGCCTCCTCGCGGCGCTCGGGCTGCTCGCCGCGCTGATCGTCGATCGACGCGCCGCCCCTCGCCCGGCTCCTCGTCATCCTGCCGGCCACGATCTCGGCGTCGGGCTACCTCCAGGCCTGGCTGAAGTTCTGTGCCGGCTTCGGATCGCGCGGAGTCTTCAACTTCGGGCCGCTCGGCACCGCCACCACGATCACCGATCCAGAAGCCCTCGCTCGTGACCGCCGCCGGGCACGCCAGATCGGACTGATGGCGCTCGGAATCGGCGTCGTCGCCGGCGTGATCGCGGTGCTTCTGCCCATCTGAGCGTGGGGTTGAGACCGAGCAACCGGTTGTCGGGCAGTAGTAGAGTGCAGGCCAGGCTGCGCCGCCCAGGGCGCGTCCGCACAGAGGAGTACTGAGTTGCAGGATCTGTTCGTCGCGCTGATCGCCGTTGCCGTCGGTCTGGTCGCCGTGTTCTTCGGCTATCGCCTCTTCCGGGCCGTCCTCCCGGTCTTCGGCTTCGTCCTTGGCGCCATCGTGGGCGCGCAGGCGGTCAACCTCATCTTCGGCGATGGCTTTCTCGTCACCATCCTGAGCATCGTCACCGCCGTCGTGGTCGGCCTCGTGTTCGGGCTCCTCGCCTACTTCTTCTGGGCGCTCGGCGTCGTCCTCGCCGTCGGCGGGATGGGCTTCGCCATCGGCTCGGCGCTGCTTCCGGCCTTCGGTTTGGACATGGACGTCACCAGCTGGATCATCGGCGTGGTGGTCGGTGCCGGCTTCGCGGTCGCGGCCATCGTGCTCCGCCTGCCACGGGCGATCGTGACGGTCGTCACGGCCCTATGGGGAGCCGGAGCGACGCTCGGCGGCGTGATGGTCCTGCTCCAGATCATCGAGCCGGAACAGCTCGGCTACGGCGGCGTCGACGCGGTCGTCAGCGAGTCCTTCATCTGGCTCCTGGCGTTTCTCGCGCTCGCAGTCGTGGGCGCCATCTTCCAGGCGATGACATCGGCCGAGATCGACACGATCTGGGTCGACGAGACCGCTTCGGGGATGGCTCCCCCAGCGAGCCGGACGGGACTCTGAGCGAAGTCCCCTCGCGCGTCTAGGCGCCGGCGGCCGGAGGTCGCCGGCGTCTTCGTGTCGTCGCGGGCGGCTTGGGCGGGGCTTCGGCCGGTGCCTCAGCCTCGGGCTCAGGTCCGGTGCTCAGCCTCCGGTGCCGCAGCCGCAGGTGCGTCGGCCGCATGCGCGTCAGCCTGAGGTGATGTCGCAGCCGCACCCGTCGCACCGGTCTGCGGTGATGCGGGTTTCGCAGTCGAGCGACGGCGTGTGCGCTTCGGCGCCGCGGCCGGAGGCGGAGGCGGCGGGGGCTCAGGCGCGAGGCCCTTCTGTGGCAAGCGGCTGCCGGCTCTGGCGATCCACGATGAATCCGGAAGCGGCCACGCCGATCCCGATGACGCCGAGGGCGAACGCGGTGCCGTTCAGCCCGCTGACGAGCGAGTCGATGATCTCGCCGAGCGCCGCGCGTCCGTCCCCGGTCGTCGCGGCATCGACCACCTGGGCGGCGAGCACCTGGACAAGCAGCCAACCGGCCAGCGCCGCGACTGCCGCGGCGGCCCCAACGCGGATCGCCCCGACCGGGATCGATGGAGCGAGCCAGATCGCCAGGACGCCCAGCACGATGGCGGCGATCAGCAGCGCCCAGAGGGCCAGGTCAAACGCACGGACGTAGCCCTGCGCGCGATCGAGGGACTCCTCCGACGCGATCCGGACCTGCCCGAAGTCCGGAGGCAGGTCCCGGCCGACGACGGTAGCGAGACGATCGATCGCATCGGTCGCATCCTCGGCCGAGTCAAATGGCGGGATCTCGCGCTGGATGCCGACGAAGTCGAGGCCCGCGTTGACGACCGACCGGAGCACCTCGGCGATGACCGGCACGAAGTTGATGCGGACCTCCCCTTCCGTGATGACGACGTTTGGCAACTCGTCCAGCTCATCGCGAAGAAGGTGGACCGAGCGCTCATGAGCGAACGCGATCGTCCGGAGCAGGAGTTGATTCCCCTCGGGCGACGAGACGAACGTCGTGACCGCCTCGCGGATCCGCGTCTCGACGCCGGCAGCGATCATCGGCGCGAGCGACTCGAGGCCCAGCCGCGTGTTCTGGAGCCGGCGGACGATCACGTCGGGCAGATCGAGCGCGTCGCCAAGCCGCTGGCGCAGCCGGTCATCGGCCTCCGCCAGGCGGTCCTGGAGCCGCGTCTCGAGGTCCAGCGCCTCGAGCAGCTGGTCCGCGACTCTGTCGCTCACGACGGCCTGGACGGACTCGTTCTCGACGATCGGGGTGACGACCGCCATGAACCGGTCGGTCTCGAGCACGGTCCGATTGACCCAGAACCCGACGACCGAGCCCGCGACGGCGATGCCCATGAGCACGACGAGCACCCACGCCGCGACTCGGCGCCACATGTCGCGGATCTCGGTGGTCGTCGCGAAGCGTCATGCGTCCGTCCTCGTGCATCGATAAGCTCGGCGAGGTTCGCGCGAAGGATGAAGAGCCCGGCGGCGATCGCGGCGATGATGACGCCAGCTCCATGGTTCACGAGGAGGATGACCGCGGCGGCGACGACGGCGAGCAGCCGAACCCACGTGACGAGCAGCCCGACCACGCCGCCTCGCAGGATCGACTCGATGAGGAAGAACACCCCGATCACCCCCACCGCGATGCGACCCCGAATCTCCGGCGCCAGCACCAGCACGGCGACCAGGACGAGGAGCAGGAGTCCGACACTCACCGCGGCCCACGCCTCGAGCGCCCTCCCCGCCCGACTGGCTCCGGCCGGTGTCGGCACCGGGATCCGACGCAGGTGCGACTGTGGCGGCGCCTGCACTCCCGTTCGGCCGCGGCAGTCCGTCGGCGAAGGTCGGTCAGGCGGAGCTCGTTGTCCTCGCGCTCCCGCTGAAGGCCGGTGAGCTCGGCGCGCAGCCTCTCTCGCTCGGCGATCCGGGACGGCGTTCGGTATTCGTCGCCGGATGCGCGCCGATCTCGACGCCGGCTGCCGCAAGCTCGCGCTCGAGCGCGGGGATCGCCGCCTGAGCTCTGCCTGCCGGCGCTCGACCGCCTCGGTGCTCTCGCGAAGCAGCGCCTTCGTCATCGAGGGCGGAGGCTCGAGGTCGAGCTCCGCGAACGAGATCGGATCCGACCACGACATCCGCACGCTGCGATTGCGGTTGAACATCGGCCCGGCTGGAGCATCCTCGCCCTCGAACGGGTCCTCGACCGACATCCCCCACAGGCCGCTGTAGCCGCGGACCCAGGGCTGGGAGTCGTCCATCACGACGGGCGACCATTCGCGCTCTTCTCCCGGGCCGATGCTGACGCCGTCGCCCCTCGCGAAGTCGACGAAGGCGATCGACAGCGCGTCGTCACCGCCTTCGCCCTTGCCCGTGATCACCTGCGACAGGGCGTTCACCCGGTTGATGATCGAGGGCAGGCGGACCGGCTGCTCGGCCAGGTACTCACCGGGGCGGAAGTACGAGGCGTGTGACCCGGCGCCGGCGTACACGACGGGGTGATTGCCGATGAGGTCGAGCTGTTCGGCGTCGTCCCACCGTCGGCGGAGGTCACGCCCGTGGTAGTCATGCTGAGCGTACGCGGCCCACACCGGGACGGCCGTGCCATCGGGACTGGAGTCGAGATAGACGAAGATCTGCTCCCAATCGGCCTCGTGGTCGTTCGCGCCGTTGAAGCCGGAGCGCCAGTCGTTGAAGGCAAAGAAGAACCAATACTGGAGAGCCGTCCAGGTGGCGGTCCGCACGACCGACCGTAGTACGGGTGCGTCGGTGCGCTCCGGCGGCAAGGAGCGGTATCGAAGCACGGAGCGCCGTGCGAGCGAGCCGGGCACTCGCCCGCGTGCGAGCAGCGAGATGGCGAACATCGCGTCGATGAGGCGCGAGCCATAGCCGACCCGCGCCAGCCGCCCTCCGCGCGAGTGAAAGCCGACGGCCTGCCGGCTCTCGCGCTGGAACATCGTCGCGACATCGTCGGCGGCGGCCGTTCCGGCGACCGTCAGGAAGTCCCGAGACCGGCACCCGTCCGTCGCCTCGTCGGCGAGGGTGGCATCCGAGAGCCCACTCGCGCCCAGGACCTGTGGCGGCCCTTCCCGTCGGTCGCATGTGCGGCCGCGGCGAGGTAGGTCGCCACGCTCATCGGCAGGAACGCCTCGCCCAGCGTGTACCGCACGACCGGCTCGAAGGCGCGCAAGAGCTCGATGTCGGGTGCGTCGATCCGCGGCCGGGGCGGGGCCGAGGTCTCGGTGGTCCGTCGGCTGTCATCGTCGCGACGGACCCATGTAGGTCGCGCGCATGTCCGGCGACGTGAGGAGACCGCGCAGAGCGCCAACAGCGCCATCGCAACATAGTCGGGCGTGCCGGACCACCACAGCACGATCTCGCCCGCCAGGTCCCAGCCGAGAATCCCATGGCAAGCAGCCAGCCGCAGCGCCGACACCGCGAGGAGCGACGCGCGGCGACGATGCTCAGCACCGCCAGGCGTGAACAGCAGCAGCCGAAGTCCGGATGCACATCCGCCATGACCAGCTGCGCGAGCGCGTTCGCTCCCCTGCCGGCGAGCAGCAGTACCGGAAGGCCGATGAGCAGCCAGCGCTGACGCGAGCGGGGCGACGTGGCAGGCTCGGATGCCAAGGGCGGGCCCCGTGCGATCAATTCGCCGGTCAGCATAGGGCCAGGGGTCCACGATGCGCCGTCGCCCCATCCGCATGAAACGCACGGGCGAACCGGGTGCCGCAATCGTTGAATCCCGGCGCGCGCGTGGCGCATACTCGGACGTGGCCGCCGCTCGCGCCGCGGGCAGCGGCAGCACAGAGGAGGTCAACTGGAGCATGACCATCGCGTCACCCCCAGATACCGACACGGGAAGCGGCCGCGGCTGGTTCATCGCGCTCGGCGTCGTGCTGTTCATCCTCGGGCTCGTCGCGCTGTACAACGCGATCGACGCAACCCTCGTGACCACGATCATCGTCGGATGGCTGCTGGTCATCGCCGGCATCGCCAACATCGTCGGGGCCTTCATGTCGGGCGCAGGTGGCTGGTGGCGCTTGCTGCAGGGGCTGCTCGGGATCCTCTACATCGTCGTCGGCTTCGACATCATCGCGGATCCACTGGCCGGAGCCATCGCCCTCACGGTCGTCATCGGGGCGTTTCTCATCGCCGACGGGATCTTCCGCATCGTCGCCTCGTTCATGGATCGTGCGGCCGCGGAAGGGTGTGGATGATCGTCCTCGGGATCATCAACATCCTGCTCGGCTTCTGGATCTGGACCAACATCCCGATCAGCGGCGTCGTGATCGGCGTCTTCGTCGGGATTCAGCTCCTGATCGCAGGGATGGCATGGATCATCGCGGGCTTCTCGTCGGGTCCGTCGCAGGCAGCCGCGGCCGCCTAGAACGACCTAGCTCGACGACGGGGCGGGCGAACGGTGCGATTCTTCGAGACCTGGTTCCGCGCGCTGATCGCGGGCGCCAGCGATCCCGACGCCCGCCCGCTCTACTTCGCGGCCGGCGGGCTGCTGCTCATCGGCACGATCTTCTACTCGGTCGTCGAGGGCTGGAGGCTCCTGGACTCGCTGTACTTCTGCGTGGTGACCCTGACGACGGTCGGCCTGGGCGATTTCACGCCCCAGACCGACCTCGGCAAGGTGTTCACGATCTTCTACGTGCTGGCCGGCATCTCCGTCATCCTCGCCTTTGCCAACGCCGTGCTCCAGGGCGCGGCCGCGCGCGAGCGCGAGCGCCTGGAGCGGCGGGCGAGCCGCAGCATCCCGCCGGAACGCGAGGTTGAGCGCAGGTCAGGCGGGAACCTCAGCGGGCATCGGGCTCATCAGCTGGAAGTAGTTGTCGTCCGGGTCGGCGAACGTCGCGATCACCGCGTCGTCCGGCGCGTCGCCGGGCCCTTCGTCGGGACCGTACGGCTCCGCGATCACCGTCGCGCCCGCCGCCTTGAAGCGGTCGAAGTCGCCCTTCACGTCCGGGCTCTCGATGTTCCAGATGATCCGCCCGGGGCTGGCGTTCTTGCCCTTGACCTTGTCGTGCGGCCCGACGGTGACGGCGCCCGAGCCGATCATCCAGCCGGTGTAGCCGCCGTCGTTCCACGTTGGCTTGCCGAAGAGCTTCGTGTAGAAGTCGACGAGGCGCTCGGGATTCTCCGAGCCGATCAGGATGCTGTTCAGATTCATCGGTGCTCCTTCATGGGTGTCTGACGATGGACCGCCGCGAGTGGCGCTTCTCATCGGTCATGGGCATGGCTGCAAGAGGCGGGCCCGGCGCTACGATCGGCCGATGACGACGGTCCACTTCAGCGACGACGAGCGACGTGCGCGCCTCGGACTCCGCCATCTGCTGGCGGACGGGACGCAGGTCGCATCGTTTGCCGAAGCCGCCGCCGCGATGGTCGTTCTGCACGCGACCGATCCCGCGACCGTCTTCCTCGAGGGCTGGGCGCGGATGGCCGACCCTTCGCCGGAGGCGATCGAGCACGAGCTGTACGAGAGCCGACGGTCCTGCGCATGCTCGCGATGCGCCGCACGCTGTTCATCGTTCCGCTGCCCGACGTCCCGATGGTCCTCGCCGGAGGCTCGCGCGACGTCGCCGAGCGCGAGCGGCCACGGACGGTGAAGATGCTGACCGACGCCGGGATCGGCCCCGATCCCGCCGCGCACCTCGCGGAGCTCGAGGAGATCGCGCTGGCCGCCATCCGAGAGCATGGGGAGGTGTCGACCACCGAGCTGCGCGGGATCGATCCACGGCTGGCCGAGCGGATGACGCTGGCACGCGGGAAGAGCTACGAGGGGTCGATGGCGGTGATCTCCCGGGTCGTCCATCACCTCGCGCTCGAGGGGCGCATCGGCCGCGGACGGCCGCGCGGCTCGTGGGTCAGCGGCCAGTTCCGCTGGAGCCCGATCGAGCGCTGGTTCCCTCGGGGATCCCGACGCGACCCCTCGAGGAGGCGCGCGCCGAGCTCGTGCGCCGCTGGCTCCACACCTTCGGCCCGGCCACGCGCGACGACGTGCGCTGGTGGACCGGCTGGACGGTCGGAGCGACGCGCACGGCGCTCGACGCGATCGGCGCGGTCGAGGTCGCGCTGGACGGTGGCGCCGACGGGTACGCATTGCCGGACGACCTCGAGCCGTCCGGCGCCGGCGACCGTGGGTCCGGCTGCTCCCCGCGCTCGACGCGACGACCATGGGCTGGACCGGCCGCGACTGGTATCTCGGCCCGCATCGGTCACGGCTGTTCGACACGAACGGCAACGCCGGCCCGACGATCTGGGTCGACGGCCGCATCGTCGGCGGCTGGGCGCAGCTTCGCAGTGGCGAGGTCGTGCCGATGCTCCTCGAGGACGTGGGCGTCGAGACGACGCGGCGGATCGAGGCCGAGGCGGCCCGCCTCGAGGCATGGATCGGGCCGGCGCGCGTGACCGGCAGCTTCCCGACACCACTCGAGATCGGCCTCCAGGGTCGCGGCCCTAGAATCGGTCCATGAAAGCAAAGGTCGTCCTCCCCGACGAGGCCAGGACGCTCCAGCTCTATGACGTGGCGTTCCGGTGGGGCATCGGCGCGGACGAGACCGAAGGCGGGCTCAGCATGCTCGAGGTCACGATCCCGCCGCGAACGCTCATCAAGCCGCACCTCCACACCCGCGAGGACGAGTACTCGCTCATCCTTGCCGGACCGATCGGCGTGCGAACCGCCGACGACATCGTCGAGGAGGTCCCGACCGGCAGCTGGCTCATCAAGCCCCGTTCCGTCCCGCATGCGATGTGGAACGTCGGCGATCAGCCCGCCCGCGTGCTCGAGGTGGTCGTCCCGGGCGGCCTGGAGCGGTATTTCGAGGAGATCGCGCCGATCCTGAGGGAGCACGGCCCGGAATGGACGAAGCGCTACAACGCCGCCGCCGACGCCTACGGCCTCACCATCCTCGACGACTGGACCGATGAGCTGAAGGAGCGCTACGGCATCACGCTCTGAGCACCGATGAGCCCGGGGATTCATCGGTCACCCTGAAGTCAACACTCGAAGGAGCGCCACGGTGGACTACAAGCTCGAGGCGATCGTGATCCCGGTGTCGGACGTCGATCGCGCCAAGGCGTTCTACGCCGACCAGTGCGGCTTCATCTGCGACGTCGACCATCAGCCCAACGAGAGCTTCCGCGTCGTGCAGTTCACGCCGCCCGGGTCGGCGTGCTCGATCACGTTCGGGATCGGCATGTCGACGAAGGAGCCGGGAAGCTACGAGGGCCTGCACCTCGTGGTGGCCGACATCGAGGCGGCGCACGCCGAGCTCGCCGCCCGCGGGCTCGAGATCACCGAGCCGTTCCACTTCGGGCCGGAGGGCCAGACGCCGGGCGTCGATCCCACGCGCCAGGACTTCGGCACGTACTGCTCGTTCAGCGACCCCGACGGCAATGGGTGGCTCCTCCAGGAGGTCCCGAGCCGGGCATCGAGCTAGCGGCCGTCGTCCGCTACGATGCCGCCGATGCTCTACGACTACACGAACACCAGCGTCGCATCGGTCACCGAAGAGACCGATGCCGCCATCGCCCGCGCCGACGCGCTCGTCGCCGAGGCCGTCGCGGCACCACCGTCCTTCGAGGGGACCCTCGCTGCCCGCTCGAGCTGGCCGGGGCCGAGCTCGTGCGCGCCTACGGCCGCGGCGCCTTCCTGGGCCAGGTCCACACCGATGCCGCCGTGCGCGACGCCGGGACCGAGGCGGAGGAGCGGCTGAACAAGTGGCGCGTGGCGGTCGTCTTCCGCCGCGACCTGTTCGAGGCCGTCCGCGCGTTCGCCGCAACCGACGAGGCCCAGCAGCTGACCGGCGAGCGCCGGCGGCTGCTCGACTTCTGGCTGCGCGACTTCCGGCGCGCCGGCCATGAGCTGACGGCGCGAGGACCGAGCCGAGCTCGAGCGGCTGCGCACGCGGCTCGTCGAGGTCGAGGTCGCGTTCCAGCGCAACGTCAACGAGTACCAGCGACGGGATCGACGTCACGCCGCGAGCAGCTCGCCGGCCTTCCGGACGCCGTACGTCGAGCGGCTGTCGCCCGGCGAAGCGCCCGGCACGTATCGGGTCAGCCTCGACTACCCGGAGCTCAACCCGTTCCTCGACCAGGCACAGGACCGCGAGCTGCGGCAGCGAGCTGTTCACGAAGTTCTGGAACCAGGCCGTCGACGAGAACCGGCCGCTGCTCGACGAGGCGCTCGACCTGCGCAAGCGGATCGCGGGCATGCTCGGCGAGCCGACCTGGGCCCACTACGCCATGGAGCTGAAGATGGCGGGCAACCCGGAGCGCGTGCGGACGTTCTACGAGGAGCTGCTGCCGTCGCTTGCCGGGACCGTTCAGGCGACGAGCTGGATCGGCTCGATGGGCTCCTCACCGCCGACGGCGACGACGGGCCGATCACGGCCTGGGACTGGCGCTACTACGACGACGTTCTGCGCCGCACCGAGTACGGCGTCGACCAGGACGCGATCAGCGAGTACCTCCCGCTCGACCCGACCATGGAGGGCATGTTCGCGATCACGGGCGAGGTGTTCGGCCTCGAGTACCGCGTCGTGCCCGAGGCGCACGCCTGGCACGATTCCGTCCGGCTCTACGAGATCCTCGACAAGGCCTCCGGCAAGACCCTCGCGCACTTCTACGCCGACCTCTTCCCGCGCGAGGGCAAGTTCGGGCACGCGGCCGCCTTCCCGCTCGTCGTCGGCCATCGCGCGGCCGATGGCGAGTACGTGGCGCCGGTGAGCGCGATCGTCGCGAACTTCACGCCGCCGTCAGGCGACCGCCCGTCGCTCCTGCGCCACTGCCGAGGTCTCGACGCTCTTCCACGAGTTCGGCCACATCCTGCACATGAGCCTCACGCGCGCCGAGTTCGCCCGGTTCAGCGGCTGCGGAGACCGAGTGGGACTTCGTCGAGGCGCCGTCCCAGATCATGGAGCACTGGGCGTGGACCCCATCGGTCCTGGCGCGATTCGCGCGCCATCACGAGACCGGTGAGCCGATGCCGGCCGAGCTGATGGAGCAGATGGCCCGCGCCCGATTCGTGAACGTCGGCCTGCGGACGGCGATGCAGGCCTACTACGGGCAGATCGACCTCGCGATCCACGCCGAGCCGGTCACGCCCGACATCGACGCCGCGATGCGCCGGACCTTCGAGGTCACCGGCCTCCCCTACCCCGAGGGCACGTTCTTCCTCAGCGGCTTCGCGCACCTGCTCGGCGGCTACGACGCCGGCTACTACGGCTACCTGTGGGCGAACGTCATCGGCGACGACATGTTCAGCCGCTTCTCGTCGGAGGGCGTGCTGTCGCCCGTGGTCGGGGCCGACTACCGGCGCGAGATCCTCGAGCCCAACGGCTCACGCGACGCCGACGATCTCGTGCGCGCGATTCCTCGGCCGCGACCCGTCGAACGCCGAGTTCCTCCGACTGCGCGGGATGGGCTGATCGCGGACGTTCGTACCGGTCCGCGCGGCCGCGGCGATCGCTAGGATGCGCACGACGCGGTGCGACGAGGCACCGCCGCGGAACGTCCACCACCTGTGAGACCGATGACCCGATTCCCTCGCGCGCTCTCGATCGCGATGCTGCTGATCCTGGCGGCCTGCACCTCGACCACCACATCGAGCCCATCAGCGGAACCGACCGCCACGCCCGAGCCGACGCCGACGGCCTCTGCATCGCCGGAACCGACCCCCTCGGCCTCCGCGGCCGAGACCGATTCGCCGGAGGCGAGCCCGTCGTCGTCGCCAGATCGAGGGTGCGGGCGGCTTCACCTGGGAGGCGAACGCCGAGGCCGACGCGCTCTTCGCTCGACCGCTTCGACTGCCAGAACCTGGACGACGGCTACCAGGTCGACTTCCCGGCCGAGTGGAACACGAACGCCGAGTTCGGCGGCGTCCCGACCTGCAGCTGGTTCGCGCCGACCGAGTACGAGACCGGGGACCCCGGCCAGCGTGCCGGACGAGGTCGCGATCGAGATCTTCGTGATCGACGGTCCCCGTGAATACCTACTCGAGATCATCGACGAGGACAGCGGTTTCGTCGGCGCGACGCAGCCCGCAACGCGCGTCCGCGTGGCCGGAAACGACGCTGAGTCGCTACGAGTACGTCGTCCAGCTCGGTCCGACACTCGAAGAGGGTCCGAATCTGGTGGCCCGGACGTCGAGCCTGATGGGCGGCGACTTACGACCTCAATCGCGCCGTCCTCGACCGGATGATGGCCACGATGGAGTTCATCGGCGTCATCCAGTGACCCCTGGCGGTCGCTAGCATGACGGCGTGACCACCGCAGCCGCACCGACCGCCCTCGACCGCCTCGCCGACGCGTACTGGGAGGCGGCCCTTCGTCGCAACCCGACCTTCGCCACGGCGCTCGGCGACCGACGCTTCGACGACCGGCTCGAGGACAACTCGAGCGAGGCGAACCAAGCGTGGCGCGCGCTCCTCGACGGGTTCGAGCTCGAGCTGGCCGACATTGGCGACGAGGGGGACTCGACCACTCGCGCCGCCCTCGCCGACGCGCTGCGGGTCGACCGCGCCGTCCTCGACGCCGACGTCGCCGCCTTCAACGTCGACCCGATGAACGGGCCGCAGGTCGAGCTGCTGAACATCCCCTCCTACCAGCCGATCCGCTCGCCCGCCGAGGCCGATGCCCTCCTCGAGCGCTGGCGCGCCATGCCCGCCTATCTCGACCAGGCCGTCGCCGACCTTCGACGCGGCACGGCCGAGGGACGCACGGCAGTCGCGATGCTGTGCACGAAGGTCATCCAGCAGCTCGACGAGCTCCTGGACAAGCCGGATGCCGAGTGGCCGCTGGCCGAGCCGGCGCGACGAGGCGCCCGAGATCCGCGACCAGCTGCTGGAGGTCATCGGCCAGGAGATCCGGCCCGCCTTCGAGCGGTACCGCGCCGTCATCGTCGACGAGATCGCTCCGAGCGCACGACCGGACGATCGACCGGGCCTCGGGCACATCCCCGGTGGCGCCGAGGCATATCGGCTCCTGACCCGGGCGTACACCTCGCTCGACATCGTCCCCGAAGACGTGCACGCCATCGGTCTGGATGAAATCCGGCGGATCGACGCCGAGTTCGTCGAGCTCGGCGCCCGACTGCTCGGCACCGAGCGGCCTGGCCGATACGTTGCGCGCGCTTCGAGAGGATCCGGCGCTGCACTTCACGACCCGAGAGGAGATCGAGGCGACCGCGCGAGCAGCGCTGGAGCGTGCGAACGCCGCCATCGGTGACTGGTTCGGAAGGCTGCCGAAGGCGCGGTGCGAGGTCGTCGTCATGCCGGCGCACGAGGAAAAGCACTCGACGATCGCGTACTACCGCGACCCGGCGGCCGATGGAAGCCGCCCGGGCCAGTACTACCTCAACACCTACGCGCCCGAGACGCGACCGCGCTACGAGGCCGAGACCCTCGCCTTCCACGAGTCCGTCCCGGGCCACCATCTCCAGCTGGCGATCATGCAGGAGGTCGCCGAGCTGCCGGCATTCCGGCGCTACAACGGCAGCACGGCCTACATCGAGGGCTGGGGCCTCTACACCGAGCGCCTCTCGGAGGAGATGGGCCTCCTGTCCAGAGAGATCGACCGATTCGGCGTCCTCAGCTTCGATGCCTGGCGCGCCTCGCGGCTGGTCGTCGACACCGGCATGCACGCGCTCGGCTGGACCCGGCAGCAGGCGATCGACTTCATGGTCGAGCACACCGCCCTCGGCGAGAACAACATCGCCAACGAGGTGGACCGATACATCAGCTACGCCGGTCAGGCGCTGGCCTACAAGCTCGGCCAGCTCGAGATCCTGCGGCTGCGATCGGAGGCGCGCGAGCGCCAGGGGGACCGCTTCGACATCAGGCGCTTCCACGACGCCGTCCTCGAGCAGGGCGCCCTGCCGCTGCCCGTCCTGCGCGCCGTCGTGGAGCGCACGCTCACCTAGGACCGATGGTCGACCGTCGGGATCCGTTCCGGATCCTCCAGGTGCAGCCCGACGCGGATCCGGACGTCGTGAAGGCCGCGTACCGCGTCCTCGCGCGCAAGCTCCATCCCGATGCCGGGATTCCGCTCGACCGAGGACGCCAAGACGCGGATGACCGACCTGAACTGGGCGTGGTCCGTCGTCCGCGACCCCGTCCAGCGCCGGATCTGGGAGTCGGATCGCCGGCGCGCTCCCCCGCCGACGCCCCGCGACGACGCCACCCACGGCGCTCCGCGCGGGCCCCTGGGTGCCGATGGCGCCGGCCTGCGGCTCGACTTCGGCCGCTACGAGGGATGGACCCTCGGCGAGGTCGCGGCACGAGATCCCGAGTATCTCGACTGGCTTCGCCGCCACGCCTCCGGCGCGCGCTACCGCGACGCGATCGACATCCTCCTGCGCGCCGCCCGTCGCTAGCGCCCGGTGCGTGCACGCACCCGTACGGGCGGACCATCGTCCACGCTCGAATGCCACGCATGTACGGCCCACAAGCCGCCCGCCGGCTGACAGACTCGCGTCCGTTATCCATCGGGCGCGTATTGCGCCCACAGACCGAACCCGGCGCGCGTCCTGCCCGCGGCGTCGCTCAACGGGAGGCAGTGAATCGATCATGCACACGTTCCGGCGATCATGGCTGGCGCTGTTCGGCGGCATCCTGCTGCTCGCGCTGTCCGTCTCGGCGGCGTTCGGCGCCAAGCCCAGCGGCACTGAGGGCAACCGCGGCCAGACCGTCGCGACCTTCGTCCACGACGTCGTCTTCGGCGACCAGGCCGATGCCGACGACGAGCGAATCCGACGAGGACTCCGACTCGGACGAGGACGCCGACGAGGATCAGAGGACGCTGACGAGGACGCTGACGAAGCCGACGAGGACTCGACGAGGACGAAGACTCCGAAGACGCTGACGAGACCGATGAGGACTCCGAGGAATCCGACGAGGCCGATGGGACGGCAACCGGCGCCGAGCACGGCGCCTGCGTCTCGGAAGAGGCCAGCGACAAGTCCGACGAGACCGAGGAGGACGGCAATCACGGCTCCGTCGTCAGCGAGGCCGCCCGCGTCACGTGCTGGGAGACCGGCGACGAGGACGAGGTGACCGACCCCGCGGACGAGGACACCGAAGAGCAGTCCGAGGAAGCCGCCGACGAGGATGGCGAGATGGATGACTCCTCGGTCAAGTCCGCCAAGGAGCAGCGCAAGGCCGATCGCGCAGAGGCGAAGGCCGAGCGCAAGGCCGCGCACGTGGCCGCGAAGGCGGAAGCGCGCGAGGCGCGCGTCGCAGCGAAGGCCGAGGCCCGTGCTGCTCGTGAGGCCGCCAGGGCCGAGCGCTGGGCCGCCAAGGCCGAGCATCACGCCGCCAAGGCTGCTGCAAAGGCCGCGAAGGGCCACTAGACCCGTTCAACGCTCTTCCACGAGCCGGGGCCCGGGCCGCAAGGTCCGGGCCTTTCGTGAGCGGCTAGTAGACGATCACCCGTCTTGCGCCGTCGCCACGCCGCATCGCGTCGAAGGCGCCATCGAGCTCTTCCAGACCGATGCGCTCGTGAGATCAGCAGGTCGAGTGGCAGCCTGCCCTCGAGATATGCCGCTGGCGATCGCCGGGAAGTCCCTGGCGGGATCGGCCGAGCCGTAGTTCGAGCCGCGAATCGTCTTCCCGTCCTCGACGAATCGGTAGACGTCGAAGCTCGCCCGGTGCCCCTGCGGCGTCATGCCGACGAGCGTGACCGTGCCGCCGGGTCGCACGAGCTCGATCGCGAGCTCGACGGTCTCGACGAGACCGATGCACTCCAGCACGTGATCGGCCCCGGCGACCTGATCGGCCTCGCTCGCCAGCAGGGTGCGGTGCGCGCCGGCCAGGGTCGCCAGCAGGAGCTTGGCCTCCGACGTGTCGATTGCGGTGACGGGTTTGGCGCCCTGCGCCAATCGCGCCGATGACGGCACTCAGGCCCACTCCGCCCGCGCCGATCACGACCACCGACTCCCCCGCCTGCACGTTCGCGGTGTTCCGGACCGCACCGATCCCGGTCGTCACCGCGCAGCCGATCAGCGCGGCGATCTCCGGCGGCGTGCCGCGGGTCGATCTTGATGGCCGCCGACGCAGCCACGACCTGCCGCTCGCCGAACGTGCCGATCCCGCTGTAGGCGCCGATCGCGTCGCCGTTGTGGCGGCGCAGCCTGACCAGCTCGGGAGCCAGCCGATGACCGCTGCCATCGGGTCGCGTGCACAGCCAGGGTTCGCCGCGCCGGCAGCTCGTCGCACGACCCGCAGGGCGCGGTCCAGGCGAGCACGACGAGGTCGCCAGGCTCGAGATCGCTGACGCCCTCGCCGAGCTCCTCGACCCACGCGGCGCCCTCGTGGCCCATCACGACGTCCGGTCGGCCGCTCCCACTCGCCATCCACGACGTGGAGGTCGGAGTGGCAGACGCCCGCGGCCGCCATCCGGACCCGGACCTCGCCTCGCTGCGGCGGGTCGAGCGTCAGCTCCTCGATCCGTGGCTGCGTCCCGGGGCCGCGGAAGACGACGCCCCGCGTGCTGATCGGCTTGCCTTCCACGATGCCGATCCTAGCGCCCGGATGCCGAAAGGCGGGCCATACGGCCCGCCTCGTCGGGATAGTGCCGAGCTCGAACCCTACTTCCGGATCTCGATCACGATCTGCATCTGTGGGTCCGAACGAGCGGATCGGCCATGGTGGCCAGCGGCCGGACCCGAATCGTGAGTTCGGTGCCGGCGTCATGTCGCCGGTCTTCGGCACGTACATGTTGTACATGTACTTGCCGTCCGCCGCGCGCATGAAGCCCGTCGTGTCGGCTGCCGACACCGAAACCGTCGGGTCGATCAGCGTCATGCCGGACTCAGGATCACTCGTGTAGTCGCCCTTCATGAGCTGGATCGAGGGCGTCAGACCGGGCATGCTGCCCGGGCACCCGAAGTCGATCTTGACCGGCACGACCTGGCCCTTCTGGACCAGGTTGCGGGCGCCTTCCTTGAGCGGCGCCAGGAAGTGCCCGTGGAACGTCGAGACGGTGAACTGTCCGGACGTGTCGTATCGACGCCTGGCGTTCCGCCGTTGTCCTGTGACGGTCACGGTGATCTCGTGCGACGCCACACGTGGCTGGCGAGGTCGTGATCTTCAGTGCTGGCGGTCGAGCTGTTTTGCGACATAGGCGCGGACGAGCGCGGCCGTCGCGACAGACGGGTTCGCTTGACGCCACAGTGAAGCGTCAGGTCTGGCCGCTCTCGTTCGCCGGTCCCTCCGAGATGCCGGTCAGCCCGACGGTCTTTGTGCGTGCTCGCTCAGCATGGCTGATTGGCGATCGGATCGATCGTCGGCGCGTCGTTGACCGGGGTGACGGTGATCGTGGCGACCGCGGTCGAGCACTTGAAGTCGTCGGCCAGCGGCGAGCCGCTCTGGCCGTTGTCGCAGACCTTGTAGGTGAAGCTGTCGGGGCCGAAGTAGCTCGGTCGGCCGGCGTGTAGAGCACGTAGTCGTCAGCGGTCGTGCCAGGCGTGCCGTTGCGTTAATCACGGCCGTGCCGTGCAGTCGCGGCGACCGTGATCGAGTCGATGTTCAGGGTCTGGTCCGACTCGTTGGCCGGGCCGGTCGTGTCGTTGGCCAGGACCAAGACGTTGGCCGCGGTGTCCTCGGCGGTGGTCTTGGCGTCGGCCGTCGCGACCGGCGCGTCGTTGACCGGGGTGACGGTGATGGTGGCGACCGCGGTCGAGCACTTGAAGTCGTCGGCCAGCGGCGAGCCGCTCTGGCCGTTGTCGCAGTACCTTGTAGGTGAAGCTGTCGGGCCGAAGTAGTCGGCGGCCGATGTAGAGCACGTAGTCGTCAGCGGTCGTGCCAGGCGTGCCGTTGTTGTTGTCACCGTCGCGTGCCGTGCGGCCGGCGACCGTGATCGAGTCGATGTTCAGGGTCTGGTCCGACTCGTTGGCTGGGCCGGTCGTGTCGTTGGCCAGGACGCAGGACGTTGGCCGCGGTGTCCTCGGCGGTGGTCTTGGCGTCGGCCGTCGCGACCGGCGCGTCGTTGACCGGGGTGACGGTGATCGTGGCGACCGCGGTCGAGCACTTGAAGTCGTCGGCCAGCGGCGAGCCGCTCTGGCCGTTGTCGCAGACCTTGTAGGTGAAGCTGTCGGGGCCGAAGTAGTCGGCGGCCGGCGTGTAGAGCACGTAGTCGTCAGCGGTCGTGCCAGGCGTGCCGTTGTCGTTGACACGGCCGAGCCGTGCAGGCGGCGACCGTGATCGAGTCGATGTTCAGGGTCTGGTCCTGACTCGTTGGCCGGGCCGGTCGTGTCGTTGGCCAGGACCAGGACGTTGGCCGCGGTGTCCTCGGCGGTCGGTCTGGCTCGGCCGTCGCGACCGGCGCGTCGTTGACCGGGGTGACGGTGATGGTGATGGCGACCGCGCGTCGAGCACTTGAAGTCGTCGGACCAGCGGTGCAGACCGCTCGCCGCGGTCGCAGACCTTGTAGGTGAAGCTGTCGGGGCCGAAGTAGTTCGGCGGTAGAGCACGTAGTCGCAGGGGTCGTGCCGGCTGCCGTTGTTGGTCAGCGTGACCGTGCCGCAGCGGCGACCGTGATCGAGTCGATAGTTCAGGGTCTGGTCCGACTCGCCGGCTCGCGTCGGTCGTCTAGTTGGCCAGGACCAGGCGTTGGCCGCGGTGTCCTCGTCGGTGCGTCTTGGCGCCGGCCGTCGCGACCGGCGCGTCGTTGACCGGGGTGACGGTGATCGTCGACCGTCGGTGCGCGTAGCACGTTGAAGTCGTCGGCGAGCGTGCGCAGTGTCGGGTGGCCGTTGTCGCAGACCTTGTAGGTGAAGCTGTCGGGGCCGTGAAGTGTCGGGTCGGCCGGCGTGTAGGTGCCGTTCGGCGCGCCGGCGTGTTTCGGCGTGCCGTGCGGTGCGGTCGGCCGGCCACGATCGTGTAGGGTCTGGTTGGCCTCACCGGTCTGGACGTCGGTCGACCAGCGCGGCCAGGACGATAGATGGTCGGCGCCGCATCCTCGTCTAGTCGACGTCGAGCCGTCAGCGGCGGTCGGCGCGTCGTTGACCGGGTTGACGGTGATCGTCGACGCTGTGGCGTCGGGCTGTCGGCGTGGCCGAGCACGGCGCGCTGCTGCAGTTGTCGGGGACGCCGCGGTCGGTGACCGTGGAGCTTGAAGCCATCGGCTGCCGGTTGAAGTTGGGCGTGCCGGCGTATAGGTCAGCGCGCTTGGGCGCTGCCGACGAAAGTGTCGTTGAGGGCCAGCGTGGTGGCACCAAGCTTGAGGGTGCCGTTGTCCGGCAGGTCAGTTGATCTTGAAGGTCAGGTTGGCGTCAGCGGTCTCGACGTCGGCACCGTTGACCGTAATGGTGGTGGCGTTGTCCTCGTCGGTCGACGTGGGCTGGCCGGAGCGTGGTCGGCGTGGGCGCGTCGTTGACCGGGTTGACGGTGATGGTGATGGTCTTGACCGCGCTCTGCTCGGGCCCGTCGCAGCTGAAGCTGACCGGGGTGCAGTTATCCGGGTCGCCGCGGTCGGTGACCTTGTAGGTGAAGGCTCGCCGTGCCGTTGAAGTTCAGGGTGGAGTCGAAGTCGAAGGTGCCGTTGGTCAGCGCCGGCGGTCAGCGTGCCCTCGGCCGCGGTCGGTACGGCCACGAAGGTGTAGCGAAGGTTGGCATCACGGTTTCGACGTCGTCGACCGAGCAGGCGCAGGTCGATCGGTGATCGGCGCCGCATCCTCGTCCATCGACTCGGAGCCGTTTGCCGCGGTCGGCACATCGTTGACCGCGGTTGACGGTGATGTCGACGGTGTCGGTGTCGGACTGGGCGCCGCCGGAGCCGGTGTTGCCCTGGTCGTTGGTCGTGATCGTCAGCGTGTCGCTGCCGTTGAAGTTCAGCGTCGGGTGGTAGGCAGTGCCGGCCAGGGCCGCGTTGATCGCGGCGAGCGTGCCGGTGAAGGTCATGCTCGCGTCGGCGGTGCCGTCGCCGGTGCAGCCGAGGCAGCTGAAGTCGACCTGGCTCGCATCGCCGAGGCTGAGCGTGCCGTTGGTCACCGCTAGGGTCACCTTCAGCGTCGCCGCCGGGCGGTCCGAGCACGTCGACGTCGGTGACCGGATCAGGTGCCGTTGGCGCCGGTGAACACCTCGTCCGTGTCTTCGGCGGTGCTCTGCGCGCCAGGCACGCTGTTGACCGGAGCGTCGTTGACGGCGTTGACGGTGATGTCGACGGTGTCGGTGTCGGACTTGGCGCCGCCGGCGCCGGTGTTGCCCTGGTCGTTGGTCACGATCGTCAACGTGGCGCTGCCGTTGAAGTTCAGCGTCGGGTGGAAGGCGGTGCCGGCCAGGGCCGCGTTGATCTCGGCGGGCGTGCCGGTGAAGGTCAAGCTCGCGTCGTTGGTGCCGTCACCGGCGCAGCCGAGGCAGCTGAAGTCGACCTGGCTCGCATCGCCGAGGCTGAGCGTGCCGTTGGTCACCGATAGGGTCACCTTCAGCTCGCCGCCGGGGGTCTCGAGCACGTCGACGTCGGCCACCGACAGGGCGCTGGCGCCGGTGAACACCTCGTCGGTGTCCTCGGCGGTGCTCTGCGCGCCAGGCACGCTGTTGACCGGAGCGTCGTTGACGCATGTGACGGTCACCGCGGCGGTGGCGGTGTCCTCTTCGCCGTTGCCGTCGGAGATCGTGTACGTGAAGTCGTCGGTCGGATCGCCGTCGTTGCAGTAGTTGTCCTCCGGCGTGTAAGTCAGATCGGCGCCAGCGTTCGTGATGGTCACGCTGCCGTTGTCCGGCTGGGTCACCTCGGTGATGGTCAGGCTGTCGCCGTCAACATCCTCGTCGTTGGCCAGGACGTCGATGGTGGTAGCTCCGCTGTCCTCGGCCACGGTGGCCTCATCGTCGACCGCGTCGGGCGTCTCGTTGACGTTGGTGACGGTGATCGTGAAGACCTTCTCGAAGAACAGGCCGCCCTGGTCGGTGCGTGCGCACGCGGATCGATGTAGGAACTGTCTTGGCCTCGAAGTTGAACGAGGCGCCGCCGTCTGCAGGCTGGCTGCCGACGATCGTTGAAGGAGGCGTTGTCGGTCGCGCCGGTGCCGGCGACCAGCGTGTAGGTGAAGGTGTCGCCGGCGTCGGGGTCGGTCGTGCGTGAAGGGTGCCGACCAGGCGTTGCCGCCGGCTGGTTCTCGGCCATCGCTGCTGTTGCTGACAGGGCGATGTCGGTCGGCGCCTCGTTGACGTTGGTGACGGTGATGGTGAAGACCTTCTCGAAGAAGAGGCCGCCGGCGTCGGTGGTGCGCACGCGGATCGTGTAGGAGCTGTCTGGCCTCGAAGTTGAACGAGGCGCTGGCGTCGCAGGCTGGTTGCCGACGATGTTGAAGGAGGCGTTGTCGGTCGCAGCCGGTGCCGGCGACCAGGGTGTAGGTGAAGGTGTCGCCCGCATCCGGGTCGGTCGTCGAGAAGGTGCCGACGACGGCGTTGGCGCCGGCTGGTTCTCGGCGATCGACTGGTCGTTGAGGGCGATGTCGGTCGGCGTCTCGTTGACGTTGGTGACGGTGATCGTGAAGGCCTCCTCGAAGAACAGGCCGCCCGCGTCGGTGGTGCGGACGCGGACGTGTAGGAGCTGTCGGCCTCGAAGTTGAACGAGGCGTCGGCGCGCAGGCTGTTGCCGACGATGTTGAAGGCGGCGTTGTCGGTCGACGCCGGTGCCGGCGACCAGGGTGTAGGTGAACGTGTCGCCCGCGTCCGGATCGGTGGTCGATGAGGGTGCCGACCGTCGGCATTGGCGCCGGCGTTCTCGGCGATGACTGGTCGTTGACAGGGCGATGTCGGTCGGCGTCTCGTTGACGTTGGTGACAGTGATCGTGAAGGCCTTCTCGAAGAACAGGCCGCCCGCATCGGTGGTGCGGACGCGGACGTCGTAGGAGCTGTCGGCCTCGAAGTTGAACGAGGCGTCGGTGCGCAGGCTGGTTGCCGACGATGTTGAAGGCGGCGTTGTCGGTCGTCGCCGGTGCCGGCGACCAGGGTGTAGGTGAACGTGTCACCCGCGTCCGGGTCGGTCGTCGATGAGGGTGCCGACCGTCGGCATTGGCGCCGGCGTTCTCGGCGATCGTGCTGGTCGTGAGGGCGATGTCGGTCGGCGTCTCGTTGACGTTGGTGACCGTGATCGTGAAGGCCTTCTCGAAGAACAGGCCGCCGGCATCGGTGGTGCGGACGCGGACGTCGTAGGAGCTGTCGGCCTCGAAGTTGAACGAGGCGTCGGCGCGCAGGCTGTTGCCGAGGATGTTGAAGGCGGCGTTGTCGGCCGACCCGGTGCCGGCGACCAGGGTGTAGGTGAACGTGTCACCCGCATCCGGATCGGTGGTCGACAGGGTGCCGACCTCGGCATTGGCGCCGGCGTTCTCGGCGATGGACTGGTCGTTGAGGGCGATGTCGGTCGGCGTGGAATTCGCTGCGGCCACTACGAGAGTTGGGTGCGCCGCAGTGTTGATCACAGTTGCAATTGCACCGCCGCCGCCCGTCTGGCCGTTGGCGGCTGCACTAGGAACGCCGTATGTAGCGGAGCTACACGACGCTGTGGCACTGAACTGCACGGTGACGAACTGATTCGTCGCAGTGAGGCTGGTGCCATCGTTCAAGCGCAGCGCATTGTCGATGAGCTCAGCCGTCCATCCGGCGTTATTTCCGCCGCCCGAGATCATGGTGGGAGCCGAGATCGCCGTCAGGCAGGCCGGCAGGACAACAAACGCCGATTGGACGTTCACCGGCGCCGCTCGTCCGGGTAATCCGAAGCCGGAATGTCGACGTGCTCCCCGGTGTCACGGAAGGCGTGACTAGCCGCGTCCTGCACCGTCACGGAATGTCGCTGAGTACTGCGGGTCGGCGATATTTGCTACGCGCACCGCCTGCGAAGTTGTGTCTGTGCCGCCACTTGAACAGTCTTGCGTCTGGTAGGCATCCACTGTCCAGCTCGTCTGCTGACGCTGAAGCAGGCGCGGTTGCGCTTAGCGTGCAGACGTGCCCATTCCCCCTCAATCAGATTGTTCGCGTCACCTAGCGCGGCGCGCCACTCGACGACACGCGTGACTGGATTCACTGTCGGTGTCAGCCACGCATTGCCCGTACTTGACCGTCGCGCCAGCGACCGCGGACCGACCGCAATTGCCCATCCCAAGGTGAAGAATGACCTGGAAGCACCGAAGCGAGCTTCCGCCTCCGCTCGCGTTGCCGCTATGGCTCTCAATCACCACGGTGTACTCGCGGGTAACTCCGAGCCCGAGCATAGGTACGGTGCCATATCGACGTCGCGTTGACGGCGCTGCGGCCGCGTAAGGGCCTACGAGCGGACCACCGTCGCCGACGGGAGCATCGCCGACGGGGGCAGCGCCGGCAGGCTGGACCGCATCGGTCGAGGCATCGGACATGGCGCGGAGGAGGTTGAGGCGTCCGTTGCCGGTGTCGGCGGGGTCGCCGGCCGCGTCAGCTGTGCGCGCCAGGCGCGACACGACGACCCCGTTCGACAGCTCAGGCTCGTTCGCAGCGAGCAGAGCGGCGGCACCGGCGACGGAGGCGGCCGCCGCCGAAGTGCCGGAGATGCTGACGACCTCGTCGCCCGGCTGGGCGGTGGCCGGGTCGAACGAGGCCGTCGTCAGGATGTCGACTCCGGGCGCGGC
The DNA here is from genome assembly GCA_963797855.1 of uncultured Chloroflexia bacterium. Lineage (GTDB taxonomy): Bacteria > Chloroflexota > Limnocylindria > QHBO01 > QHBO01 > JACDBZ01. The sequence goes on from CAWCQX010000009.1 coordinate 186,643, forward strand.
CATGAAGGCGGCCGGGCCCACGGTTGGCGGAAGCGGCGACGGCGTCGGAGGCATCGGTCGAGGTGACGCCGATGACGCCGCGGTCGCCCGCGGGGAAGGTGGCGGTCGAGACCCCGTCGTTGCCGGTGGCGGCGACGAGGACCGAGCCGGAAGCCCAGGCGTAGTCGATCGCGGCCTGGAGGGCCGCGGAGAAGCCGGGGTTGCTGAAGGCCATGAGGATGACGTCGGCGTCCGCATCGGCCGCGTGCACGACGCCCGCGATGATGTCGCTGTCCTGTCCGGTGCCATCGGCGCCGAGGACGGTGATCGGCAGCACGGAGACGCCCGCGTAGGCGGTGCCGGCGACGCCGAAGCCGTTATCGGTCTCGGCCGCGACGATGCCGGCCATCCAGGTGCCGTGGCCGTTCGGATCGGTCAGCGGGTCCGCGCCGGGAAGGGCGGACCAGCCGGGCAGGACGACGCCGTCGAGGTCGGGGTGATTCGCCTGGACGCCGGTGTCGAGGATCGCGACCGTCGCCGTGCCGGCGATGGCCGCCGAGCCGTAGAGCTCGTCCCAGCCGATCTGGGGCAGCGACCACTGATCCGCGTAGGAGGAGTCGGTCGGGGCGGCTCCGGCGTCGCGAACTCGATCGGCCTCGACGCGGAGCACCTCCGGCGCGGCGATCAGGGCGGACGAGCTGCGCGCTGACGGAGTTGGCGTCGAGGGTGATGCTGCGGATCGCGAGCTGCGGGATGGCCTCGACGTCGGTGGCGCCGGTCGCGTCGAGGATCTGGAGCTGACGCGCCGCGGACGTGCCGGGGGCGAAGGTGATCAGGTACGGGACCGGCTCGCCGGCGGGGGTCGGCGTCGGTGTCGGCTCCGGGGTTGCCTCAGGGGTGGCCTCGGGCGTCGGCTCGGGGTGGCTCGGGGTCGGCCGGCGTCGGCTCGGGCGTCGGCTTCAGGCGTCGGCTCGGCAGTCGGTTCGGGCGTCGGGATCCGGGGTCGCCTCGGGGGCCGCCGACTCCGTTGGGCTCGGATCGGGCGTCGGATCTTCGGCCAGGGTCGCCGTCGGCCCGAAGAGGTACGTGACGAACACGAGCAGCTGGAGGACGACGAGAGCGGTCCGACCCGGTCGGCGAGTGGCACCCGATGGCACATGCAATTCCTACCCCTCTGAGTCAGCTCGCTCGGTGGGAGCCGGGCACGCGGATCCCCGAACTGACGAATGCTCGGGAACTGTGCGCGGGGCGCGGCCGGCAGCACCATCCGGGAACGTACTGAGCCGGATACGGATCGCCAACTCCGTACCCGGACCCGTTCGGTGCCCGTACGCACCACTTCCTCCGGGTACGGACCGGGCGCTCAGTACGGAGCGTCCGTACATCTCCGGATGCCGGCGCGACCTGGCCGCCACCTATTGTCCGGCGATGCATCTTGCTGGGCGGGACCGGGACCCGTCGACGAACGGCGTCGAGGGATCCACGGAGGAAGGTCCCGCGCTGCGAGATGCCGCCACCGTCGCCGCCCGAGCGGCCGATGACGAGGAGGCGGCGGCCGCCGCCCGCGACCGCTTCCGCTCGATCCCGATCCCCGCGATCGAGGCCGACGACGCCATTCGCCCGCACCTCGACCCCGACGAGCGCGTGCATTCCTTGCGCCGCCATGCGATCCTGAGCGCACCTGGTGGCGATGGCGCGCTGGGCTACGGAGGAACCCTGTACCTCACCTCGCGCCGCCTCGTCCACCTCGGACAAGTGGTGGTGAGTGTGAGCCTGACCGATGTCCAGGAGAGCTCGCTCGCCGGAGAGCGACTGCTCCTCGCCCTTCGCAACGGAGAGGGGCTGACGCTCGACGTCGACCAGCCGAGGCTGCTGCGCGCCGAGATGGCCGCGGTCGGGCAGGGGCTGCGCCGATGACGAAGCGGCAAGCCGCCGAGATCGAGTCCCAGGCACCCGCCCCGACTCCGGTCGATCACCCAACCGTCGGACATCGGCTCCGCCGGCGCCGCACACACGCTCGCCGGCGACATCCGCCAGTACGGGGCGGACCTCGAGCTCCGCTACGTCGCCGCCCGCGACGCGTGGAAGCTCGCGATGCGCGCCGCGAACAGCGGCCGCTCGAAGGACCTCGCGTCGCTCGCGATCGCCCAGCAGGCCTACGAGGAAGTCGCCGCCGAACGCGAGCACTGGCTGGCCGGTGGGCGGATGGCCATCCCGGTCGAGCCCGACCCGCAGCGCCACGACATCGAGGTCGCGGTTGGCCAGGAGCTGGAGTGGCGCAAGGTCCTCCACCCCACGAAGGCTCGCGGCTTCCTCGGTCGCATCAAGGATCGCCTGGGGCGGCTGAGCCGGGTCGCGGTCAGCCCGACCGATAGCGCTGGGCGGCCTCCGCCCGATTCCGGACTCCGAGCTTCCGCAGCACGCTGCTGACGTGGCTCTCGACGGTGCGTGGCGAGATGGCCAGCGCACCGGCGATCTCGCGATCGGTGAGCCCGTCGGCGAGAAGGCGCAGGACCTCCTGCTCGCGCGCGCTCAGCAGCCCGCCCACCTCGTCGGGAACCCCGCCGCGGCCGCCGCGCTGAAGGTGCTCGACGACCTGGGCCGCGTGCTGGCGCGACATCGCCAGGTCGCCGCGCCGGAGGCCACGAACCGCGCGCAGCAGCGCCTCGCCGGTCAGATCCTTCGTGAGGTAGCCGGCGGCACCATGGCGCATCGCCTCGAGCAGGTCGCGCCGATCCGTCGACACGGTGAGCATCACGATCCGGGTGTCGGGCAGCCGCGGAGCGAGCTCACGCACCGCCTCGATGCCGGTCATTCCGGGCAGGTCGATATCGAGCAGCAGCAGGTCCGGCCGCAGCTGCGGCGCGAGCTCGATCGCCTCCTCGGCGTTGCGAGCCTCCCCCACCACCTCGACGTCGGGGGCATCCAGCGCCTGGCGGATCGCCGACCGGACGAGCGCATGGTCATCGACCAGCAGGACGCGGAGCGGCGCCTCAGCCTCCACCCGGTCTCTCCTCTCCAAGCAGCGGCAGCACCACCTCCACGCGGCTGCCGTCGCGCGGCTGCGAACTGATCGACAGTGTGGCGCCGATGAGGTCGGCTCGCTGCCGCATGCTGTCGAGGCCGAAGCCGCCGTCCACCGCATCGGGACGGAAGCCGCGACCGTTGTCGACCACGAGAATGCGGAGGTCGTCGCCGCTGGCGACGCTCACGCGCACGACGGTCGCATCCGCGTGCTTGTGCACGTTCGTGAGCGCCTCCTGCACGATGCGGAGGAGCTCGGCGCGCTCCCGCGGCCCGATCGCCGGCTCGGGCCCCTCGTGGTGCAGCTCGGCGCGAACGGCGAACCGGTCCGAGAAGTCGTCGACCTGGCGCTCGAGGATGTCGAACAGGGCGCCGCTCTCGGCCCCACCGCGCATGGCCGCGATCGCGTTGCGCGCCTCGGCCAGGGCGTCGTCGATCGCGTTCGCCACCTCGTCGGAGAGCCGTTTCGGCTCGTCCTCGAACGCCGCGATCTGGGCCAACCGGCTCTGCTTGAGCTTCGCGTACCACAGGTCCTGCGCCAGGCCGTCGTGGATCTCGCGGGCGAGGCGCGCGCGTTCCTCGAGGGTCGCTGCCGCGAACTCGGCCTCGGCGAGGCGACGGACCTCCATCGTCGCCGCCCTCAGCTCGGCGAGGTCGTCCCGGCTGTCGACGACGATCCCGACGAGCAGCACCCCGTAGAAGGCCAGGCGCAGCAGGTCCCCGGTCGTGACGATCGAGGTGTAGCTGCCCGGGTGGATGGCGTAGTGCACCTGGCTGAAGGCCGCGATCATGAAGCCGGCCGCGAGGAGCGCGTCGCCGGCACGCCCGCTGCGACGGTAGGCGCGGTGCGCGAGCAGCGCAGCGGCGATGAAGGCGGCACCGATCAGGCTCTGTGCCACGACCAGCACCGGAGCGGATCCGGGCGCCAGGGACGCCGTCGGGTCGGCGGCGATCGCGTCGAGCGCTTCCTGCGGCGCGAGCATCGGCAGCTGGTCCTGGACGAGGGCCCCGAGCAGGATGAAGACGGCGACCGCCAGCGACGGACCGATGAGCACGAGCCACGGCCGCAGGGCCGGCGTCCGGCGGCTGAGGGCCGCCATCCCCGCCAGCACCAGCAGCACGGCGCTCACGCCGCGCGCCACGATCCCGGCGACCAGCGGCAGCTGGCCGGGATCCTCCAGCGAGGCGCCCAAGGGCGGCATCGGCCCCGACCAGGGCCACGGCGAGGGTGAGGCCATTCAGCAGGGCCAGGACGGCGAACGCCGAGCCGCGCAGCAGTGCCGCGGCATCGTTCGCGACGCGACCGCGGCTCCACGCGAGCGCGGAGACCGACCCGGAGACGAGCAGCGCCGCGGTGAGGATCAGGGTGTCGAGCCGGTCGTTGACGACCGCCGGGACGATCTCGGGGACGACGAGGATGATCGTCGTGAGCAGCGTGAGCACGAGGGCCAGGACGAGCAGCGCGATGTCGGCCCGCCGGTGCCACGCACCCCGTCGCCGGCCCGCTCCGACCTGGGCGGTCACCTCAGGTTGGCGACCGATACCGACCCGCGACGCTCGAGGACGTCGATCTCCACGCCATCGCCCTCTCGCTGGAACCGCACGTCGAGGCGCGCGTCCCCGATGGCGATGTTCTCGAGCTCGAGATGGTCGAGAAATGGCGGCAGCTTGGCATTCGCGATCCGGAAGGTGGACTCGAGGGCGTCGATGTCCAGCCCGAGGCAGGCCTGCAGCAGCATGAACACCGCGCCGGCCGCCCACGCCTGCGGGGAGCAGGCCACCGGGTAGTGAGTGGGGCCCTCGCCCGGGCGCCGGGTGAAGCCGCAGAACAGCTCGGGCATCCGGGCCAGGTCGAAGTGGTGGCTCGCGTCGAAGAGTCCGTGCATGACCCGCCCGGCGGCGTCCACGTGGCCATATCGCGCCATCCCGAGGGCGGAGATCGCATTGTCATGGGGCCAGATCGAACCGTCGTGATACGACATCGGGTTGTAGCGAGCCTGCCCGGCCGCCACGGTGCGGATGCCCCAGCCGGAGAACATCGCGTCGTCCAGGAGCCGCTCCACGACCGATGCGGCCCGTTCCTCCGAGGCGATCCCGGACCACAGGCAATGTCCAGGGTTCGACGTCGGCACCCGGCAGAGCCGCCCGTCGCCATCGAGCGCGATGCCGTACGTCCCCAGCTCCTCGTCCCAGAACGCCTCCTCGAACTGCGCCCGCAGGAGCTCGGCCTGGGCCCGAAGCTCGCCGGCACGGCCGTCGAGGCCAAGCGCGGCGGCGAGGTCCGCGGCAGCGCGGCGCGCGGCAAAGACATAGCCCTGGATCTCGCACAGCGCGATGGGGCCCTCGGCGAGGCGCCCATCGGCATGGAAGATCGAGTCGTCCGAGTCCTTCCAGCCCTGCTGGACGAGGCCGGTCGGCAGCTGCCGGGCGTACTCGATGAATCCGTCGTGGTTCGGGTCGGCCGGTCCGTCGATCCAGGCCAGCGCCGCCTCGATGTTCGGCCAGAGGTCGCGGGCAAGCTCGAGGTCGCCGGTGTGGCGGTAGTACGCGCCGGCGAGCATCACGAACAGCGGCGTGGCGTCGTGACTGCCGTAGTAGCGGCCGAACGGGATCTCCATCAGCGCCGCCATCTCGCCGTGCCGAAGCTCGTGCACGATCTTGCCCGGCTGGGCGTCGCGTGAAGGGTCGTCCTCGGTGGCCTGGAGGGCGGCGAGGTGCTTCAGCACGCCGCGGGCGAGCGAGGGCTGGACCCACAGCATCTGGAACGCGGTGATGATCCCGTCGCGGCCGAAGACCGTGCTGAACCACGGGACGCCGGCATACGGGAACGGTCCATCGGCCGTCTCGCTCGTCATCATCACGATGTCGGCGAGGCTGCGGGTCACCCAGTCGTCGAAGAGCTCGCTCGAGCTGCTGATCCGCGCCGACCGATCGAACCGACCGTCGAGCTCCGCGGTGAAGCGCCCGAGCGCCGAGTCGAAGTCGACGGTGCGCGGCGGCGACGCGGCTTCGCAGTCGATCCGCAGCTCGATCGTCGTCGAGCGACCTGGAGGGAGCTCGAGGGCGTAGCCGGCCGCGCCCGGCTCGATCCGATCCGGCTCGGGCGAGAAGGCGACCGTCGTCGTGCGGCGCACCCCGTCGAGGCCGTCATACGCGAGCAGGATCCGGCCGTCCTCGACACTCGGCTCGAGCACCGTTCCTCGCTGCGGGCCGCTCCATGCCGCGCACCTCGAAGATGTCGGCGAAGTCGGCCGCGAAGCGCATCGAGATCGGCAGCACCACGGCCTCCTGGCCGAAGTTTCGAACCTCGATCCGCTCGTGGCACGCTCCGGCCCAGAGCACCTTCGTGCGCGACAGATGGATCGTCCCCGCGCGCAGCGATCGCCCGTCGAGATCCATGTCGGGGTTCGCGAGGTCGATCGTCAGTCGCGAGTTGTCGTGACGGGTCGTCGAACCGAGCAGGAGCGGCCGCTCGTCCCCGAGGCGGAGCCGAAGCCCCGACAGGTGGCGGGTCCCGCGGTGGTAGAGGCCCTCCTCTCCCTTGCCGACGGGCTGGATGTCGCCCCAGCGATCGAAGATCGCGAACGACTCGCCGTGCTTGAGGACCTGGTCGTCCTGGTCGGCCGTCGAGCTCGTGGCGAGGATGTAGTAGCGGCCGTCGATCTCGACGACCGTGCGCGTGTCATCGGTGCTGGAGATCGGATCGTCCCGCTGGGTCGCCATGGCCCTCCCCGCAATGAGTCGAGCCGCCAGCCTACACGCCCGCGGCGGCTCCTTCGTCCACCATCGGGACGGGCACGGTGTGGCTCCGTCGATAGTCCGCGATCAGGCGCTCATAGACGTCCAGGTAGTCGTGGGCCATCCGCTCGGCGCTGAAGCGGCGCTCGAAGTCCGCCCGCACGGCGCTCCGGTCGAGCTCGTCGAGCCGTGCGACCGCCTTGGTGGCCGACTCGATGTCGTCGACGACGAAGCCCGACACGCCCTCGGCGATCACCTCCGGCACGGAGCCGGAGCGATAGGCGATGACCGGCGTGCCGCAGGCCATGGACTCGATCATCACGAGCCCGAACGGCTCCGACCAGTCGATCGGGAAGAGCAGCGCGCGGGCCCGGCCGAGGAACTCGTTCTTCTGCTCGGGCCCGATCTCGCCGATGAAGTTCACGTGGTCGGCGTCGAGGAGCGGCTCGATCTCCGTCTCGAAGTACTCGCGGTCCATGTCGTCGACCTTGGCGGCGATGCGGAGCGGCATCCCGGCGCGCCGCGCGACCTCGATCGCCCGGTCGGCCCGCTTCTCGGGCGAGATGCGACCAAGGAACGCGAGGTACTCGCCGCGCTTGGAGTGCGCGACGAGCTCGTCCAGCGGCATGCCGTGGTGGACGGTCGCCGCCCAGTTCGCCTGCGGAAGCGGCAGGCGTTGATCGTCGGAGATCGAAACGACCGGCATGTCTCCGAACTCGTCGTACACCGGGCCGAGGTCCGGGATGTCGAGCCGGCCGTGCAGCGTCGTCACGTTCGGGACGCCGAGGCGCCGCGACATCGGGAAGTGGAAGTAGTCCACGTGCCAGTGAACGAGGTCGAAGCGAGCGGTCTGCGCCGCGACCGCCTCGAGCTGGACGATCTGGTGCGCGATCGGATCGATGACGGATTCATCGGTCCGCAGGCTGCGCGGCGAGCAGGCGACGAGCTCGGCGCTCGTCTGAGAGTCGCCGCTGGCGAAGAGGGTCACGTCGTGACCCTCCCGCACGAGCTCCTCGGTCAGGTAGTGGACGACCCGCTCGGTCCCGCCGTATCCGGGGGGCGGGACGCTCTCCGCGAGCGGTGCAACCTGCGCGATTCGCATCCCGAATGGCCCTCGTTCAGTTGATGGGCGGGCACGAACCGGTCAACGCACGAGGTGTGCCAGCCTCCGGCGCGAGAGCCAGACAGCCGAGAACAGAACGACGAGGCCGCCGAGGACAGCCGCATTCGGCCGTCCGGCCGCTGGTGTTCGCCGCCGCATCCGGCAGCTGCCGGACTCGACGGCGTCGGAGCCGGCGTCGCGATCGGCGTCGGTGATGGCGTCGGCGCGGGCGTCGGGCCGGCGACGACCAGGAAGCCGGTCTCAGCGGTGCACGCCTTGGCGACATCCGCCGTCACCGTCCACGTGCCCTCCTCACCGGGCTGCGGAGTCACGCTCGTCTCGAACATGCCGGTCGCGTCCGACATCACGCGTCTCGGAGCCGATCGGCGTGCCGTCCACCGAATAGGTGATCTCGACGCTGGCATTGAACGGGAACCCGGTGCCCTCGATCAGGACCTCCTCCCCGGTCTCGACCTCGGTCGCGGAGCCCCCGCCAACGGTCGCCAGCACCGCGCATTGGAGCCCGCCGCCGAGGACCGGCGTCGCGAGCGCCATGGTCAGAAGGATTGCCGCGGTTGCCGTCGCGCCCAGGCGACGTGTCGCTGTGCCACTACCGAACGTCATGATCCGCCTCCGTTGTCGGCGTCCAGTCGACGCCTGAGCTCGTCGTTGACCAGACGCGCGTCGGCGCGTCCGGCCGTGCGCTTCATCACCTGCCCGACCAGGAATTGCATCACCTGGGTCTTGCCAGACCGATACTCGGCGACCTGCTCGGGATGCTCGGCCAGGACCGCATCGACCTCGCCACCGATGGTACCCGTGTCCGACACCTGCGCGAACCCCTCGCGCTCGATCACGGCCATTGGCGACACCCCCGTCTCGAAGACGATCGCCAGCACCGCCTTGGCGTTCGCTGCCGACACCCGGCCGGCCTCCACCTCGCCGATGAGCTCGGCCAACCCAGCCGGACGAAGCGCGACCCGGTCGGCGCGCAGTCCCGTCGCGGCCTGCTGGTTCAGGAGGTGGCTGAACTCGCCGGTCACCCAATTGGCGGCCGCCTTCGGGGCTGTGCCTCCGGCGACCACGGCATCGAAGTAGGCGGCCAGCGCCGCGTCGGAGGTCAGGACCCCCGCGTCGTACGCCGAGAGTCCCAGCTCATCGACGTAGCGGGCCCGGCGCCGTGCGGGCAGCTCCGGAAGCCCGGCACGAAGCTCCTCGACCCAGGCGGGAGCCGGTCGGAGCGGCGGCAGGTCGGGCTCCGGGAAATACCGATAGTCGTTCGCCTCCTCCTTCGAACGCTGGACGATGGTCCGTCCCGCCGTCTCGTCCCAGCCGCGCGTCTCCTGCACGAGGGTCTCGCCGCGCTCCAGGGCATCGGTATGGCGCTCGACCTCGAACGCGAGCGCACGCTCCAGGGAGCGGAAGCTGTTGAGGTTCTTCACCTCGACCTTGGTCCCGAACGCCGAGGAGCCCACCGGGCGGACGCTGACATTGCCCTCGATCCGCATGCTTCCCGCATCCATGTCGGCGTTGCTGGCGCCGATCGCGCGCAGCAGCTCGCGGAGCGTTTCGCCGTACGCCCGTGCCTGCGCCGGCGAGCGCAGGTCCGGCTCGGTGACGATCTCCATCAGCGGCACGCCGGCGCGGTTGAAGTCGACGACGCTGTAGCCGCGCCCGGCATGCTGCATCCGGGCCGTGTCCTCCTCGAGGTGGGCGCGGGTGATGCCGATCGTCACCTCGCCATCCTCGCTCGGCACGGGCACCGCCAGCCGGCCGTTCGAGGTCAGCGGCAGCGCGTACTGGCTGATCTGGTAGCCCTTTGGCAGGTCGGGGTAGAAGTAGTTCTTGCGCTCGAAGCGCACCGCTTCGGTCTCGACATGGCAGTCGAGTGCGAGGCCGGTGAGCATGACCAGCTCCACGGCGCGCCGGTTGATGACCGGCAGCGTCCCTGGCAGGCCGAGGCAGATCTCGCAGACGCGCGTGTTCGGCTCGTCCGGGCCGCCGTCGGGCGGCGCGGTCGGGCACTCGCAGAACATCTTCGACTCGGTCCGCAGCTGCGCGTGGACCTCGATGCCGATGACCGTCTCGTATTCGATCCGCGTCGTGACCGCCATGCGACCGATTGTACCGAGGGAGGCGCTATGCTCCGCCCCGATGAAGATCGGCGAATGGGACGAGCTCGGACGGGCTCGAGCCCTCCTCCAGCGGCAGATCGGTGAGCTCAAGGCCGACGAGTCCGCGGCTCACGTCTCCGTCAACCCCGACACCGGACGGCTGCACGTGATGGTCGCGACGAACGTCGGGCTCCTCGACTACCACTACGGCCCGACTGGCGCCCCGGAAGGGCCCTGGACCCTCCGCGGGCAGCTCCACCGATGGGCATCGGTCCGCGGGCTGCGCCTCCAGACCGATGCGCAGCTCGACGAGGAGACGAACGACATCCAGGAGATCTGGCGGCTCGTTGCCGAGGACCCGAAGATCGACCTGACGGTGACGACCGATGCCGGGCCCAAGGCGATCGAGGCGATCCTCGACTTCGCGCGCGCCTGCCTGGTGAGCACCGGCTGAGCGAGGCTCAGTCCGGGACGACGACCGCGCTCAGGTTCTCCTCGGGCTCGGGCCACCGTGGGTCCATCGAGCGCGCCGTCTCCGCGAGGATCTCGGCGACGGCAAGGTCGCGGTACCACTTGTGGTCGGCCGGGATGACGAACCACGGCGCCGAGTCGGTCGAGCAGAGCTCCAGCGCATCCATGTACGCCGCCTGGTAGTCGGCCCACTTCTCGCGCGTCTCGAGGTCGGCGGGATCCCACTTCCAGCCCTTCTTCGGGTCCTGGAGCCGCTTCACGAAGCGCTCGCGCTGCTCATCGCGGCTGATGTGGAGGTAGAACTTCACGATCCGGGTCGAATTGGCGGCGAGCATCGCCTCGAAGTCGTTGATCTGCCGATATCGGTCCTGCCAGACCGACTCGGGCACGAGCTCCTTGACCCGCACGACGAGCACGTCCTCGTAGTGCGAGCGGTTGAAGACACCGATGCGTCCCTTGCCCGGCGTGGCGGCATGCACGCGCCACAGGAAGTCGTGGCGCAGCTCCTCCTCGGTCGGGACCACGAAGCCGGTGACCCGCGTTCCCTGCGGGTTGAAGGCGGTGATGACCTTGCGGATCAGACCGTCCTTGCCGCCACCGTCGAGCGCCTGGAGCACGACGAGCAGCGATTGGCCGGCCTCGGCCCACAGCCGCTCCTGGAACTCGGCGAGCTCGTCGCGCAGCTCGTCGACGCGAGCCTGCGCCGCCTCCTTGTCGCCCTCGAACCCGGGCGTGCCGCGCGGGTCGATTGCCGCCAGGTCGGGCCGCGTGCCGGGCGCGACTCGGAGCAGGTCGCTGAAGCTCACAACGGCCTCCGCGCGGTGAGGTACTGGGCGCCGAACGGCAGGCGGAAGGACCCATCCGCACCGCGTGGGCTGGCGGCCATCAGGTCGCGCGCGAAGGCATCGACCCGTTCGGGCGGCCAATCGGTCGAGAAGCGGGCGACGCGAAGCCACGTCCGGAACGCGTCCTCGTCTTCGAGCTGCGATGCCGGTCGTCGGGTCGGCATCCGTCGCGACGTCCGTCCAGCCGGCGTCGCGCGCCCAGCCGGCCAGCTCGGCGGTGTCGGGGTAGTCGCCGGGCTTCCACTCGATGCCGTAGCGGTCGTAGACCGACTCCGAGCACCGCGCTCGGCGCGACATTGCCCGGACCCGGGACGGAGAGCGAGATCCGGCCACCCGGCGCCGTGACCCGCAGCCACTCGGCGAGCGTGGCGACCCGGTCGCCGGCGAACAGGAGGGAGTGGACGGCGAGGAGGACGTCGATGGACCCGTCGTCGAGCGGGATGTTCGTGAAATCGGCCTCGATGAACTCGGCCTCCGGCACCTCGTCGCGAGCGATCTCGAGCATCCCCTCCGCGCCGTCGAGGCCGATGACCCGCCGCCCCTCTCCCGAGGGCCAGGCGCGCTCCCGTGCCCGTCCCGGTGCCGACGTCCAGGACCGTCTCACCAGGACCGAGGTTGGCCCGACGGACGACCTCCGCGGCGACCGGGACCAGGGCCGGCGCGACCGTGGCCGCATAGTCGCTCGCGGTGCGCGAGAAGGCCGACGTGCTGCCGAAGGTCACGCTCGATGGCGTCCCACGAAGCGCTCGATGCGGTCCAGCGCCTCGACGATCTCCTCGTACGCGGTGGCGTAGCAGACCCGGACGTGGCCGGCGCCCGAGGGCCCGAACGCGCGTCCCTGGCACGACCCCGACGCGCTCCTCGGCCAGCAGCCGCTCGGCGAACGCCGTCGTCGTCGAGCCCGGTCGCATCGGTCACGCGAGGGAAGCAGTAGAAGGCGCCCTTCGGCTCGAAGGTCGGCAGGCCGATCTCGTTGAAGCGATCGGTGATGTAGCGGCGGCGGCGGTCGTACTCGGCGCGCATCGCCTGGAGATGCGGCTCGCCGCTGCGCAGCGCCTCGATCGCGGCGAACTGGGCGGGCGTGGGGGCGCACATGATCCCGTACTGGTGGACCTTGGCGATGCCGGCCATCAGCTCCGCCGGCGCGGCGACCCAGCCGATCCGCCAGCCGGTCATCGCGTAGCTCTTGCTGAAGCCCCCGAGCAGCACCGTGCGCTCGCGCATCGACGGGAGGGCGCTGAAGGCCGTGTGCTCGTGGTCGCCGTACACGAGCCGGTCGTAGATCTCGTCGCTGTAGACGAGCAGGTCGTGCTCGTCGGCCACCCGCGCGATCGCCTCGAGCTCGGGCCGATCGAGCACGGCGCCGGTCGGGTTGTTCGGGTAGCCGAGGAAGATCGCCTTCGTGCGCGGCGTGATCGCGGCGCGGATCATCTCGGCGGTGACCCGGAAGTCGGTCGCGTCGGTCGTGCTGACCCCGATCGCCTCGCCGCCGGCCAGCTGGATGCACGGCGCGTAGGCCACGAAGCACGGCTCGTGGTAGATCACCTCGTCGCCGGCGTTGATCGTGGCGCGCATCGCCGCATCGACGCCCTCCGACGCGCCGACGGTGATGATCAGCTCGGTGCGCGGGTCGTACTCGACGCCGTACCGATCGCGCAGGTTGGCGGCGATCAGCTCGCGCAGCTCGATCATCCCGCCGTTGGCGGTGTAGTGCGTCTCCCCCGCCTCGAGGCTGCGGATCGCGGCCGCCGTGATCGGCTCGGGCGTCGTGAAGTCCGGCTCGCCGATCGTGAGGCTGATGACGTCCTTCATCTCGTTGAGCATGTCGAAGAAGCGCCGGATGCCCGACGGCGGGATCGTCCGCACGCGGTCGTTCAGGAAGTCGGCGGGCGCTCGGCGCGTGGCGGGCTGGCTGCTCATCGGCGCCAAGTCTAGCGGCACCCTCCGCTGACCGGCCGCTCCGCTGTCCTAGAGTGGCGCCGTGGCAGCCGATCGAGCTCATCCTTGCGCTGATCGCGGTCGTCGCGGCGGTCACGCTGCTCGCGGAGCGGCTGCGAGATCCCCTACCCGATCCTGATGGTCATCGCCGGGCTCGGGATCGGCCTTCTTCCGGGCGTCGCGCCGGACGTCCCTCGAGTCGAGCTCGAGCCCGACACCGTCCTCCTCCTCTTCCTGCCGCCGATCCTCTTCTCCGCGGCGTACTTCCTCTCGCCACGGGAGCTGTGGCGCAACATCCGGCCGATCACCCTGCTCGCCGTCGGCCTCGTGATCATGACCACGCTGGCCGTCGCCGTCGTCGCGATGCTCCTTGCGCCGCAGATGGGATGGCCGGTCGCGATCGCGCTTGGTGCCATCGTCTCCCCGCCCGATGCGATCGCCGCGACCTCGATCGCGCGCCGCCTGAACCTGCCGCGCCGCCTCGTGATCATCTTCGAGGGCGAGAGCCTCGTGAACGATGCCACGGCGCTGACGATCTACCGCCTCGCGGTGACGGCGGCCGTCGACCGGCGCGAGCCTGAGCCTGGTCACGGCCGCGACGAGCTTCGTCGTCGTCGCCGTCGGGGGGACGCTCATCGGCCTCGCGGTCGGCTGGATCACGACCTGGATGGAGGCGCGGCTCCAGCGGCAGCCGCCGATCGCGGTGCTCGTCGTCGCTCCTCGCGCCGTTCGCGGCCTACCTCCCGGCCGAGGCCCTCGGCGTCTCAGGCGTGGTCTCGACCGTCGCCGCCGGCCTGCTACCTCGGATGGCGGGCACCCCGCATCCTGCGCTCGGACACCCGCCTCCTCGCCACCGGCACGTGGCAGATGGTGATCTTCGTCGTGAACGGCCTCGCGTTCCTGCTCGTCGGCCTCCAGCTGCCCGTCGTGCATCGAGGAGCGTCCAGGGCTATGTCGCCGGCGAGCTGCTCGGCCTGGCGGCGGCGGTGTCCGCCGACGGTCATCGCTCGTCCGCCTGGCGTGGGTCTACCCGGCGACCTACCTGCCGCGCTGGCTCGATCCCGTCCCTGGCCCGCCGGGATCCGTCACCGCCGGCGCGGCGTGGTCCTCATCCTCGGCTGGGGCGGCATGCGCGGTGCGGTCTCGCTGGCCGCCGCGCTGGCCCTGCCGCACGTCACCGCGACAGTCTCGAGCCATTCCCGGGGCGCGGCCTCGTGATCTTCCTCGCCTTCAGCGTCATCCTCGTGACGCTCATCGGCCAGGGGCTGACGCTTCCCTCGCTCATCCGGGGGCTGGGCGTCGTGGACGACGGCTCGCTGGAGCACGAGGAGCTCCACGCGCGGGAGGTCGCGACCGATGCCGCGCTCCTGCGGATCGAGGAGCTGCGCGACGGAGGCGCCAGGCCACCTGCCGCTGCTCGACCAGCTCAAGGAGTCGCTACGAGCACCGCGGCGAGCACTACGTCCACGACGACTCCGGAGCGGACGGCGTCGACGGCGAGGTCGAGCTCACGCCCGAGGAGGTCGAGGAGCTGGAGCACGACGAGATCCGGCGATCGGTCATCACGCGCCGAGCGGCTCGCGGTCCTGGAGCTCCGCGACCGCGGCGAGATCAGCGACGACGCGCTGCGCTCGATCGAGCGCGACCTCGACCTCGACGAGCTGCGCCGCGAGGCCTGACCCGGCGGTTCAGTAGCCCCGGTAGGCTCGCTCCCCGGCCTCGATCCGGATCGGCAGCCGGTTCGCCGGCCAGGGCAGCGGACAGGTGGCGAACGGCGAGAAGACGCAGGGCGGGTTGTACGCCACGATTGAAGTCCACGACGAACGGCGCCGTCGGACTCGGGCGGATCGGTGTAGAGGAAGCGGCCGCCTCCGTAGGTCTCGATCGCCGTTCGTCGCGTCGCCGAAGACCAGCCACAGCTCGCCGGCGTCGCCACCCGGGAGCGCCTGGAGCCGATGCGCGCCGCCGTCGACCTCGAAGACGAGATCGCCGGGCGAGACCTCCGACTCGATGGCGCCGAGGACGTCCGGGACCTCGATCGTCCGGCCGGGCGTCGGCTCGAGACGCGCCGCGACCCGCCACGCCGGATCCACCGGCCAGTGGTCGATGCCGTCGAACTCGGCCCGTGCCGGCGATTGCGTGTCCCAGGTCCGGATCGCGAGGCGCCCGCCGCGATCGATGAGGCACAGCCGCAGCGCACCGAGCTCGAGGAGCGTCGGCTCGCCCTCGAGATCGCTCGTCAGCGCGAGGTCCCGGACCGGCGCACCCTCGTGAAGAAAGTCCCCGTCGGCGGTCGGCATTCCTTCATCGGGGACCGTGATCGTGCCGGCGAGCGGCGGGCCGCCCGGCAGGACGACGTCGGCATCGTCTGCCGACCCGATCCGGTTCGAGGCCGGGCTTCAGCCACCCGAGGCCTGCGAGGGTCAGCCAGCCGATCTCGCTCCGGAGGCGCCGATACCGTTCCTCGCGCCAGGCCTCCACGCTCGCGACGTGCGCCGGATCGGCGACGGTCATCCCGCCGGCAGGAAGATGAGCATCGGCGCGGGCCGCGGACCGATGCGCACGTACGTCGCCCGCCCGCCGTTGATCGGATTCGTCGTCGCGGTGCGGCCGAACGAGGTCGTGCCGTCGAGCGCGACCGCGATCGGTCCCTCGCCGAACTTGGCCAGCGCGGCCGCGGCGTAGCCCTCCGTCGACGGCTCCGCGAGGATCAGCTCGCCGCGCCCGAGCGTCATCCGCCGGCAGGTGGCGCCGAGGATGGCGTCGGTGCCGGCGTCGTGCCAGCTGTCCCCCAGCGCGGGCGCGAGGTCGGCAGCCGCCCGGTCGGCGTCGACCGTGGCGAGGACGAGGCCGCGCGGGGCCTCGGTCCAGTCGTCGATCGCGCGCGGGAAGAGGCCGTAGCGCGGATCATCCGGCGTCGGGCACGTCGAGGAACTGGGTCGGCGCGGATCGAACGCCCCACCACAGGATCCGCGCCTCGTCGGACGGCTCGGCGTAGAGCCATTGCGGGAAGCTCTGGGCGCCGCCTTCGCGCAGGACGCGGTTGAGAGTGCGCCGAATCGCGCACCGCGACCCGGACGTGGCTGACCTCGGGCATCGGAAGCAGTCTAGCGGCGCGTCAGGCGGCCGCGAGGGCCGGCCGCAGGTCGGCGAACCCTGCCGCGCGCTCGTAGGCATCGGCCACGCGAAGGACCGTCGCCTCGTCGAAGGCTCGACCGATGACCTGGAGCCCGACGGGAAGGCCGTCCGACAGCCCGCACGGCACGCTGATCCCGGGAAGCCCGGCGATGTTCACCGGCAGCGTGCACGCGTCGTTCAGGTACATCGCCAGCGGGTCGTCGACCTTCGCGCCGATCTTGAACGCGACGGTCGGCGAGGTCGGGGCGAGGATGGCGTCGACCGTGGTGAGCACCTCGTCGAACTCGGCCTTGATGAGCGTCCGGACCTGCTGGGCCTTCACGTAGTAGGCGTCGTAGTAGCCGGCGGAGAGGGCGTACGTGCCGAGCATGATCCGGCGCTTCACCTCGTCCCCGAATCCGGTCCCGCGCGTGCGCTCGTAGTTGTCCCACAGCTCGTCGGCGCCGGCGCTGAGCCCGTAGCGGACCCCGTCGTAGCGCGCCAGGTTCGCGCTCGCCTCGGCCGGCGCGATGATGTAGTAGGTGGCCAGGCCGCGATCGGTCGACGGCAGGCTGACGTCGACGATCTCGGCACCGAGCCCGCGCAGCGTCTCGACGCCGGCCCGCACCGCCGACTCGACGCCCGGCTCCATCCCGGCCACGAAGTACTCGCGAGGCACGCCGAGGCGAAGGCCTCGCACGTCGCCCGTCAACGCCGCCAGGTAGTCCGGCACCGGCGTGTCGACACTCGTCGAGTCGCGCGGATCGTGGCCGGCCAGCGCCCCGAGCACGAGCGCGACGTCGCGCACGCTGTGGGCGAGCGGTCCGCACTGGTCGAGGCTCGAGGCGAAGGCCACCATCCCGTAGCGGCTCACGCGCCCGTACGTCGGCTTCATCCCGACCGTGCCGGTCAGGCTCGCCGGCTGGCGGATCGAGCCGCCGGTATCGGTGCCGAGGGCGAAGAGCGCCTGGCCCGATGCGACGGCCGCCGCGGAGCCGCCGGACGATCCTCCGGGCACGGTCGTCTCGTCCCACGGGTTGCGGACCGGGCCGAAGGCCGAGTTCTCGTTCGACGAGCCCATCGCGAACTCGTCGCAGTTCGTCTTGCCGATGAGGATCGCGCCCGCCGCCTCCAGGCGCTCCTGGGCCGAGGATGCGTACGGTGACCGGTAGCCGGCGAGGATCCGCGAGCCGGCGGTCGTCGGGAGGCCGCCGGGCAGCGGCCTGCCCATCGTCGTCCAGCGCACGCGTCACGAAGATGTCCTTCAGCGCGTAGGGGATCCCGAGCAGCGACCGACCGTCGCCGTCGCCGCGCTTGAGCGCGGCATCGGCCTCGTCCGCCGCCCGTCGCGCCGCATCGGCCTCGATCGCGAGGAACGTGTTCAGCCGCTCGGCGTGGCGATCGATGCGCTCGAGGCAGGCATCGGTCAGCTCGCGCGAGCTCGTCTCGCCGCTGCGAAGGGCCTCGGCGACCTCGGTGATGGTGCGGTCGGCGAGCGGAAGGTCGCTCACCGACCCTCCTCCAGCACGGTCGGGACGCGCAGGAACGGGTCGTCGCGGAGCGGCGCGTTCGCGAGCGCCGCATCACGCGAGAGCCCGGGCCGGGCGACGTCCTCGCGCATGACGTTCTCGAGCTGGATGACGCTGGCGGTCGGGCCGACGTGGCTGGTGTCGACGTCGCGGAGCGTCTCGATCGCCTCGAGGATGTTCGACAGCTGCGTCTGCATGCGATCCACCTCCTCGTCGCTGAGGTGGAGGCGCGCCAGGTGGGCGACGTGGAGGACGTCCTCGCGGCTGATCTCGGCCATGGACCGATGGTAGCGCGCCATCGGTGCCGGCGAATCTGGCAGCATGGCCGGGTGCCCACCCAGACGATTCCGATCGGCGGCGGCCGGATCGAGGCCTACCCGCTCGAGGCCGGCGGCGCCGGCACCCCGGTCGTCGTGCTCGGCGGCGTCGAGACCGGCTTCCGGCCCCTGGCCGGCACCGAGCAGGTGCTCGATCGGCGCTGGGAGCGGCGCGCGAGCCGGCGGCCCGTCGTCGTCATCGGCCGGCCATTGCCCGACGATCCGGCCGACGCCGAGCGGATCATGCATCCACGCGTCATCGCCGATGCGGTCGCGACCGCGCTGCGAACGCTGGAGCTTCGCTCCGTGGCGATCGAGGCCGAGTCGGGCGGCGGACGCATCGGCCTGTGGCTGACGGTCGACCATCCCGAGCTCGTCGAGCGCCTCGTGCTCGCCGCCGTCGCCTCCGAGACGCCCCCCGACTCACCGATGGCCGACGCGGATGGCCCGATGGATCGAGCTCGGCGAGGCCGGCGACTGGGGCACGTTCTTCGCGAGCATGGCGCAGCTGATGAAGGCCGCCACCGAGGAGGAGTCCGGGTCGTTCGCCGCGGCGGCGCGCCTCCAGCCGCGCCCGGCGACGCCGGAGCGGTTCATCGGCGAGCTGAAGGCGACGCTCGATCCGAGCTCGTTCGTGACCGGCCGGCTCGGCGAGATCGGCGTCCCCGCGCTCGTCCTTGCCGGCGAGCTCGACCAGGTCGTGCCGCTCGCGTCCACGCGCCTCGTGGCCGAGCGGATCCCGGGCGCCACCCTCATCACCGACCCGGAGTGTGGCCACACGGTCCGCAGCTCGTTCCGCGGCTACGACGACCTCGTCGAGTCCTTCCTGGCCGAGGCTGCCGGATGATCGACGAGCCCGCGGGGCGCTGGGGGATCCTCCTCGCCCTGTCGGCCACGATCGTCCTCGCGCTGGTCCCGTGGTTCAGCGCCGCCGCCGTGGCGCCGCTCATCGCCGCGGAATGGCAGATCGACGGGCTCCAGACGGCACTCCTGACGGTGGCGGTCCAGGTCGGATTCTCGATCGGCGCGCTCGTGCTGGCCCTGACCGGTGCCGCCGACGTCGTCCCGGCGCGCCGGCTCATCGCGATCGGGGCGCTCGTCGCGGCCGTGGCGAACGCCGCCTTCGGGCTGCTCGCGGTCGACCTCGTCACCGCCATCCCGCTTCGCGCGCTGAGCGGCGCCGGAATCGCGGCCGTCTACCCGGTGGCGATGAAGGTGCTGGCCGGATGGTTCAGCCGCGAGCGTGGCCTCGCGGTCGGCGTGCTGATCGGTGCGATCACGCTCGGATCGGCCATCCCGTATGCGCTGCGCGCCGCGGGCGCGATCGTCGATCTCGACTGGCGCCTCGTCGTGGTCGCCGGAAGCGTCCCGGGCCTGCTGGCGGCCGCGATCGCGTGGCTCACGGTCCGCGATGGTCCGCTGGCCGTTCCCGCCGCGCGGTTCAGCGTGCGACAGGCCCGTGCGGCGCTGGCGGAGCCATCCGTGCGGCTCGCGAACCTCGGCTACCTCGGCCACATGTGGGAGCTCTACGCGATGTGGACCTGGGTCCCGGCCTTCCTGGCGGCCAGCCTCGCGCTGAGCGGCGACGTGACGGCCCAGGGCGCGAGCGCCGTCG
This sequence comes from uncultured Chloroflexia bacterium, assembly GCA_963797855.1. Lineage (GTDB taxonomy): Bacteria > Chloroflexota > Limnocylindria > QHBO01 > QHBO01 > JACDBZ01. The sequence goes on from CAWCQX010000009.1 coordinate 206,432, forward strand.
CGTTCCTCGTCGTCGCCGCCGGGGCGATGGGCTGCATCGCCGCCGGCGCACTCGCCGACCGCCTCGGGCGGACGACCCTGACGATCGCGGCGATGGCCCTCTCGGGATCGAGCGCGATCGTCGCCGGGCTCCTGTTCGGCGCGCCGACCGCCCTCGTCCTCGCCGTCGTCGTCGTCTGGGGGATCACCGTGGTCGCCGATTCGGCGCAGTTCTCGACCGCGATCAGCGAGCTCGCGCCGCCCGGGACGGCGGGGTCGGCGCTCGCGCTCCAGACGGCCGCGGGATTTCTCCTCACGTCCGTCACGATCGTCGGCGTCGGCCTCATCGATCCGGGGAGCCAACC
>CAWCQX010000010.1:0-89171 GCA_963797855.1 uncultured Chloroflexia bacterium
GGATCCGACCTTCACCTGCGCCGGCGACGCGGCCGAGCTGCTGCCGAACTACCAGGGTCTGATCTTCACCGAGGCCCAGGCCGGGTACCTGGCCGGCATCGTGGCCGGCACGATCACCGAGACGAACGTCATCGGCCGATCGGCGGCATCGAGTCGATCCCGGCGGTCAAGCTCTACATCGGCGGCTACCACAACGGCGCGCAGTCGGTCAACCCGGACGTCGAGGTGCTGATCTCGTACGTGTCCGAGGACATCACGACCGCCTTCAACGACCCGACCACGGGCGCGTCGCTGGCCGAGCAGATGATCGGCCAGGATGCCGACGTCATCTTCCAGGTCGCCGGCCTGTCGGGCCAGGGCGCCCTCGAGGCCGCGTGCGACGCCGACATCTACGGCATCGGCGTCGACATCGACCAGGCGCTCGCGCTGCCGGACGAGACGTGCATCGTCACCAGCGCCGAGAAGAAGCTCGTCGACGCGGTCGACGAGGCGATCCAGCGCGTGGCCGACGGGTCGGCCGTCGGCGGCAGCTCGTCCTCGACGCGGCGTCCGATCCGCCGAAGGTCGGCGTCTCGGCGTTCCACAACTTCCCGGACCTGCTCACGCCTGAGCTGCAGACGCGCTCGACGACGCGACGGCGGCGATGGCCTCCGGCGAGCTCGATCCGTGCGCGGGCGAAGGAGCATGCCCGGACTTTGTCGATCCGGACGCGAACTAGCGCTCAGGCTCGTCGAGCAGACGGTAACGAGAAGGGCGGGTCCACGCGGGCCCGCCCTTCATCCAATCAACGAGCGGGGAGTCGCGATGACCGAAGCCGCGACCCAGCCCGTCACGTCCCGGCGCTCGAGATGCGCGGCGTCACGAAGCGCTATCCCGGCGTGCTCGCCAACGACCACATCGACCTCGACGTCGAGCCGGGCGAGATCCACGCGCTGCTCGGCGAGAACGGCGCCGGCAAGTCGACCCTGATGAACATCCTCTACGGGCTCGCCAGCCCGGACGAGGGCGAGATCCTCATCGACGGCGAGCCGGTCGACGATCGCCGAGCCCGTCGGACGCCATCGACCGCGGCATCAGCATGGTCCACCAGCACTTCATGCTCGTCCCGGTCCTCACGGTCGCCGAGAACATCCTCCTCGGCGACGAGCCGATGGCGAACCCGATCTTCCTCGACCGGCGCGACGCGCACGACGCGCATCCGCGAAGCTCGGCGAGCAGTTCGGCTTCGAGATCGATCCCGACGCCAAGGTCGGCTCGCTGTCGGTCGGCTGGCAGCAGCGCGTCGAGATCCTCAAGGCGCTCTATCGCGAGCGCGCGGATCCTCGTCCTCGACGAGCCGACCGCCGTCCTGACGCCGCAGGAGACGCGCGAGATCTTCGCCGTCCTCCGCCAGCTCACGAAGGAGCTCGGCACGTCGATCATCTTCATCAGCCACAAGCTGTACGAGGTCCTCGAGATCGCGGACCGCATCACGGTCATCCGGCGCGGCAAGGTCGTCGGCACACGCATGCCCGTCCGAGACGAACGAGGAGGACCTCGCCGAGCTGATGGTCGGCCGCGACGTGCAGCTGACCGTCGACCGCGGCGAGAGCACGCCCGGCCGACGTCGATGCTCAAGGTCGAGGACCTCAAGGTCGCCGACGATCGCGGCCACGAGGTCGTCCACGGCGTCAGCTTCGAGGTTCGCGCCGGCGAGATCTTCGGCATCGCCGGCGTGGCGGGCAACGGCCAGGACGAGCTGGTCGAGGCGATCATCGGGCTGCGCGCAAGACGACGGCGGGCACGCGTCACGCTCGACGGACGAGGACATCGACCGCGGCGTCGCCGCGCGACCTCCACGAGCAGGGCGTCGGCTTCGTCCCCGCCGACCGCCATCGGTTCGGGCTCGTCCTCTCGTTCCCGATCACCGACAACGTCGTCCTCAACGACTACCACGCCGCGCCGTTCTCCCGCGGCCTCGTCCGCGACGACGACGCGATCCGCGCTCGCGCGCAGGAGTGCGTCGACCGAGTTCGACGTCCGCACGCCGTCGATCCTGCGTGAACGCCGGAACGCTGTCGGGCGGCAACCAGCAGAAGGTCGTCGTGGCGCGCGAGCTCGGCCGGCGACCCGAAGCTCCTCGTCCTCGATCAGCCGACGCGCGGGCTCGACGTCGGCAGCATCGAGTTCATCCACCGCGAGACGATCGAGCGACGCGACGCGGGCACGGCGGTCCTGCTCATCTCGGCGGAGCTCGACGAGGTCCTCGAGCTGTCCGACCGGATCGGCGTCATGTACCGCGGCGAGCTCGTCGCGGTCGTCGACGGCCGGCACGGCCGACAAGGAGGAGGTCGGCCTGCTGATGGCGACCGGCGGACGCGTCAGCCTGCGACGCGACGAAGAGCATGACCACCGACCTGGAGCAGGCGTCGTGACGGCCGCGACGGAGCGTCCGAGCGGCCGCGCCGCGCGCCGCGGCAGGTCGCCCGCTTCGTCGCGCTGTCGATCGTCCCCTTCGTCGCCATCATCGGCGGCGCTGATCGTCGGCGCGCTGATCATCATCCTCTCCAGCCTCGCTCACCGGCGAGCTCGACCTGCTCCTGCCGTTCAAGGCCTACGCCGAACCTGCTCGAGGGCGCGTTCGGCAGCGTCCGCGGCATCATCGTTCACGATCGTCGCCGCCGCGCCGCTCATCCTCGGCGGCATGGCGGTCGGGCTCGGCTTCAAGGCCGGGCTGTTCAACATCGGCGCCCAGGGCCAGTTCCTCATGGGCGCCCTCGGCGCCGCGGCGGTCGGCGCCTCGGTGGCCGGCAGCGCCGCCGATCGTCGCGATCCCGGTGGCCATCGCTCGCCGGCGCGCTGCTCGGCGCGGCCTGGGGCTTCATCCCCGGCGCGCTGAAGGCGTGGACCGGCGCGCACGAAGTCGTCACCACGATCATGCTGAACTTCATCGCCGGCGCATCTTCATCGGCTACCTCATCACCGGTCCGCTCGAGGCGCCCGGCTTCTCCTTCTCGCGGACCGGGACCGATCGGCAACGCCGCGCTGCCCGACCTCTTCGGGACGCGACATCCACCTCGGCGTGTTCATCGCGTTCGCGCTCGTGCCGGTCGTGTGGTGGCTGCTGTGGCGGAGCACCCTCGGGTTCGAGATCCGGACCGTCGGCGCCAACCCCGACGCCGCGCGCTACGCCGGCATGCGCCCGGCGTTCCTGACGATCCTGACGATGTCGCTGTGCGGGCTGCTGGCCGGGCTGGCCGGCGCCGAGCCAGATCCTGGGCGTCAGCGGCTTCATGAACGCCTCGTACGGGACGTCGATCGGGTTCGACTGCGATCACGGTCGCCCTCCTCGGGCGGGCGCACCCGGTCGGCGATCATGCTCGCCGCGCTGCTCTTCGGCGCGATGCGCGCCGGCGTCCGGCCTGATGCAGATCGAGGCCGGCATCCCGGTCGAGATCATCGACGTCATCCAGGCCATCGATCCTCCTCTTCCTCGCGGCGGACGTCGTCATCCGGCGCGTGCTCCGCATTCGGGCGCGCCGGCGCGGAGCCGAGCGAGCTCCAGACCGTCACGCAAGTCGTACGGCAGCGGGACGCCGCCTGATGGAGGTCGTCTACGGGATCCCGATCCTCGGCGTCCTCTTCCAGTTCATCGGCTACGTGATCGAGGTGACGCCCGGGCATCGCGCCGATCGTCCTCGGGCTGGCCGACGCCGATCGCCCTCGGCGCGCTGTGCGGCGTCATGAACGAGCGCTCGGGCATCGTGAACATCGGCATCGAGGGCATGATGCTGTCCGGCGCGTTCGCCGGGTTCCTCGCCGCCGGGCTCTGGCCGCAGGCCTTCCCGGCCGAACCGTTCGGCGGCCCGTTCGCGGCCACGCCCGCGCTGCTCGTCGGCGTCGTCGCCGCGATCGCTGGTCGGCGATGCTGCTCTCCGCGCTCCACGCGTGGCTCTCGATCACGATCGGCGCCGACCAGATCATCAGCGGCGTCGATCATCAACGTCGCCGCGATCGGGCTGACCGGCTACTTCAACCGGCTGCTGATCACGCCGAACCCGCGCCTCGGCGCCGGCACGTTCGCGACCGTTCCGCCTCCCGCCGGAGGTCGCCGACATCCCGGTCATCGGCTGGATCCTCGAGATGTTCCTCGAGCAGGGACCGATCGCGATGTCGGTGATCGTCTTCGTCATCGTCCTCCAGGTCCTCCTGTTCCGCTCGCGCTGGGGCCTGCGCACGCGCGCGGTCGGCGAGCATCCGCGGGCCGCGGACACCGTCGGCATCGACGTCATCCGGCTGCGCTACCGGAACGTCATCGTCGGCGGCATCTTCGCCGGGCTGGCCGGCGCCTACCTCACCCTCGAGGGCACCAGCTCGTTCCAGAACGACATGACCGCCGGCCGCGGCTTCATCGCGCTGGCGGCGGTCATCTTCGGCCGCTGGACGCCGATCGGCGCGTGGGGCGGCGCGCTGCTGTTCGCGTTCTCCGGCGCGTTCGGGCAGGCGGTCGGCATCCGGCCGCCCGGCCCCGAGTACCCCGACCTCGGGCGCGATCATGGCCGCGATCCCCGCGCAGGTGTACGGGGCGCTGCCGTACATCGTGACGATCGTCATCCTGGCCGGCGTCGTCGGCCGCAGCATCGCCCCGGCCGCCGTCGGCCGGCCGTACGAGAAGGAGGGGCAGACCTGACGATGGGCGACACGGTCCTCGACAAGGACGCCGGTCGGTCGCGACGTCAGGCAGTTCCACATCGGCGTCGCGCCGGGCGAGGTCAGCACCATCGCGCTGCTGCCGGGCGACCCGTTCCGGGTGCCGCTGATCGCCGAGCACCTCACCGACGTGCGCGAGGTCGCCCACCAGCGCGAGCATCGGACGATGGTCGGCACCTACCGGGGCCGCGAGATCACGGCGACCTCGACCGGGATGGGCTGCCCGTCGACCGCGATCGCCGTCGGAGGAGCTCGCGCGCGTGGGCGTCACCTCGATGATCCGCGTCGGAAGCACCGGGGCGCTCCAGCATGGGATCGCAGCCGGGCGACCTGATCGTGAGCGAGGGCTCGTTCCGCAATGACGGAACCTCGGACGCCTACGTGCCCGAAGGGCTACCCGGCGGTGCCCGGACCTGGAGATCACGCTCCAGCTCGCGCGAGGAGGCGCGCGAGATCGCGGCCGAGGGCCAGTCGTTCTCCGCTGCATTCCGGGCTGAACGTGACCGACGACGCGTTCTACGCCGAGTCCGCCGAGTGGACGAACCAGATGACCGGGACTCGGCCTGCTGAACGTCGAGATGGAGAGCGCCGCCCTCTTCGTCGTGGCGCGGCAGCGTGGCCTGCGGGCGGGGATGATCTGCGCGGTCTCGAGCAACCTCGTCGAGGGCGCGAGCGTCTACGACTCGCACGATCGGCTCGCCGCCGGCTGGCATCACAGCATCGAGGTCGCGCTGAGGACGGCGGTCGCCCTCGTCGCTGTGACCGATGGCGACCTTCGGCCCACCGTCGGTCTGAACCTCCACTACCCACCTCGAGGGCTCGATCCGGCCGCGAACGCGCCGCGGCGCTCGCCGCGGCACACTGGCACTGCCGGCGCCGCCCGGCGGTTGGGAGGACGGCGCTGCGTGATGCGCGAGGCGGGCACGCTGACGACGTTCCTCGCCGCACGTCGCGGCACGCCTATCCGCTGTTCGCGCACGCCCGATGCCGATGCGGACGCATCGTCGCGGAGGCCGTCGAGGACGCGGCGGCGGACGGCGTGCGCGCTATCTCGAGCTGCGCTTCGGCCCCGCGACGCACACGCGGCAGCGGCATGAGCGCTCGACGAGGTGATCGGCGCGGCCGTGCGACGGGCGTGCAGGGAGGGGATCCGCCGCCCGGGCATCGCCGGCGGGCCTCGTCGCGTGCGCGCTCCGCCATCACGACCCCGCGACGAACGAGGCAGTGGCCGGAGCCGCGGCCGACTTCGCCGGCCGGGGCATCGTCGGCTTCGACGTCGCCGGGGACGAGCTCCTCTTACCCTGCGCTGGAGCCGATGCGTGCGGCCCTTCGGCATCGCCGCGGCGGCCGGCCTGGGCCTGACCGCGCACGCCGGCGAGGCCGGAACCGGCCGCAGCACGTGCGCGAGGCGGTCGAGACGCCTCGGTGTGCGTCGCATCGGCCACGGGATCGCGCGCAGCGGAGGCTCCGACGAGGTGATGGCGTTGGGCGGCGGACGAGGGCATCTGCTTCGAGGTCAGTGCCCGACCTCGAACGTCCTCACCGGTGCCGCGCCGTCGTACGAGGCGCACCCGATCCGCGCGGTTCCTGGCGGCGGGCTGCGACGTCGTGATCGGGGACGACGACCCGACGACGACCGGGACGCCGGCTGGCGGACGGAGTACGCAGCATGCTGCGTCGAGCGAGTCGGCCTCGAGCCGGAGGAGATCTCCCGGATCCGCGCGACGTCGATCGACGCGGGTCTTCTGCGAGGACTCGACGCGCGCGAGCTCCGCGATCGCCTCGCGGGAGGGCCTCGGACGAGGCGCGAACGCCCCAGGGCTAGGCCGGCGCGACCTCGGTCGGGAGGTGCGGATGCGCCGCCGGCGGCTCGCGGAGCAGGTCGATCGGCTGTCCGATCGCGGCCATGTCGCGAACCACGCTGACGTGGTCGTAGTCGACGGCCCGGAATCCGACGGCGATGTCCGGCTCGCCGATGTAGACGACCGCGTATCGAGCCCGCGCGTCGCCATCGGTCCCGCAGCCGACGGAGCCGCAGGCGACGACGTGCGCCTGGCCCACGACGCGGTGCCACGCCTCGTGCGTGTGCCCGAAGCAGAACAGGTCGTCGGCCTCGTCGCTGGCGAGTCGCGCGAACACCCGCGACGGGCGCGCGGCCCACAGGTACTCGGTCTGCTTGTACGGCGCGCCGTGGAAGAGGATGGACCGATCGCCCGGCGACCGTCACCCGCATCGACTGCGGCAGCTGGCGAAGCCAGGCCTTGTTCTCCTCGGTCAGCTGGTCGGCGGACCATCGCATCGAGGCGTTGCCGGTCGCCTCGGCCTCGGCGGTCGCCCACGAGGCGCCGGTCTGGTCGCGATCCATCCCGACCGCCTCGTCCCAGTTGCCCTGGACCGTCGGCACCTCGAGGCGGCGCAGCTCGTCGACCACCTCGTTCGGGTGCGGCCCGCGTCCGACCACGTCGCCGACGCAGTAGATCGCGTCGGCACCGATGCGGGCCACGTCGTCGATCACGGCCCGCAGCGCGGGCAGGTTGGCATGGATGTCGCCGATCACCGCGATTCGCATGGCGGCGATTCTCGGGCCTCCGCCCGCCGCGGGCAATCCCCCGCCCGGGTCCGGTGATTCGCGGGACTTTCGGGCCTAGGCGACGCTCGTCCCGACCAGCGCCGGTGCCGCGAGCACGCTCACGCGGCCGGCCACCGTGCGAGCCACCTCGCGCAGCGCCTGGGCCGCCTGCGAGTCCTCGCCGCCGGGGTACTGGGACGAGGTGATCGGCACGCCGGCATCGCCACCCGCGCGGACGCCCGGCTCGAGCGGGATGCGGCCGAGGACGTCCAGCTCGAGCTCGCGCGCGATCTTCTCGCCACCGCCCGATCCGAAGATGTCGTGCTCGTGGCCGCAGTCGGGGCAGATGAAGCCACTCATGTTCTCGATGACGCCGAGCGTGCGGACGTTGACCTTGCTGAACATCGCGATCGCCTTGCGCGCGTCGAGCAGGCTGACCTCCTGCGGCGTCGTCACCACGACCGCGCCGGTCAGCGGGATCAGCTGGCTGAGCGAGAGCGCGGCGTCGCCCGTTCCGGGCGGCAGGTCGATGACGAGATAGTCGAGGTCGCCCCACTCCACGTCACGCAGGAACTGGGCGATCGCGCTGTGGATCAACGGCCCGCGCCAGATGACCGGAGAGTCGGGATTCAGGAAGTACTGGATGCTCATCATCTTCACGCCGTGCGCGACGACGGGATTCGGCCGCCCGCCCGCGCCGGTGACGTGCGCGCCCTGGGTGCCCATCATCAGCGGAACGTTCGGGCCGGTGATGTCGGCGTCGAGCAGGCCGACCTGCGCGCCGTCGCGAGCGAGGCTGACCGCCAGGTTCACGGCCACGGTCGACTTGCCCACCCCGCCCTTGCCCGACGCCACGGCGATCGTGTTGCGGACGCCGGGGATCAGGTCGGCCGCGGGTCCGCCGAAGCTCCGCTTCACGTTGCTCGCCCAGTCCACGCGCACGAGGCTCGCGCCCAGCGGCGTCAACGCATCGCCGATGTCGTTCTCGATCGTCGCCTTGAGCGGGCACGCGGGCGTGGTGAGCTCGACGGTCAGGTCGACGACGCTGCCGTCGATCGTGATCTGCTTCACCATCCCGAGCGACACGAGATCGCGACCGATCTCGGGGTCCTTCACCCCGCCGAGGGCGGCGAGGATGTTCTCGTCTGTCAGCTGATTGGCCATGGGCGGGCTGGGAGCTACCTCCATGCGGGGCCGATGCGGCCCACTGAGCGTAGCAGAGCCCGCCGCGAGCTTCTTCTAGCCCAGCCCGTCGAAGAAGCTCTGCTCGCCGGCGCCGCTGCCCGCCGGGACGGCGACGGTGCTGGCGGCGAGCCGGTAGTACTCGGTCGCCAGATACGCGTCGCGGACCTCGGCTCCCCAGTCGTGGAACGGGCCGGCGGAGCCCGTCTGCGACACGTGGCGGCTGATCGCCGCCAGCTTCAGCTGCGTGAGCTCGCCGAGCTCGAGCGCCAGCGTCGGCTCCTCGTCGGATCCATAGCCCTCGGCCGGGGCGCGCGACCCGAGGACGGAGACGGCCGACGGAGGCACGACGAGGTCGTAGAGCTTGGCGGCGCGCCAGGCGACCTGGTCCTCCTCGATGACGCTCTCGTACGCGAGCGGCTCGGCGGCGCGCTGATAGGCCGCTCGCACGGCCGCGAGAGGACGATGTGGTCGGTGTCGCCGGTGATCCCATCGGGGCCGAAGCTGAGGATGACTTCCGGCCGATGCATCCGAATCGGCTCGACGATCCGCCCGACGAGGTGGTCGAAGTCCGCGCGGTCGAGCTCGCCCTCGGCGTAGTCGAGCATGCGCACGACGCGGACGCCGAGGACGGCCACGCTCCGGCGCAGCTCGTCCTCGCGGACGGTGTCGAGGTTCCGCCAGTTGACCTGGCCGAGCTTGAGGTCGCGGTTCTTCCCGCCGGGTGCGGCCGGCTTGTCGGCGAGTCGTGGGTCGAACCAGCCACGGGTGACGCACACGACGACGACGTACGCGCCCTCCGCCGCGGCACCGGCGATCGCGCCCCCGAACCCGAAGGCCTCGTCGCCCGGATGGGCGACGATCACCATCAGGCTGCGCGCCGGCGCGCGCTCCCGGACGGGCCGCCAGATGGAGGACACGGCCGGCAGTATACGGGCCTAGGAGCCGACCTCGACGGGGATCGGCGCGTGCCCGTTTCCGGCCGGTTCGCGCCCGCTGACGGAGGTCTCGATGACCGGCGCGCGGTCGAGGAACGTCGCTTCCGCCGCCGGTCTCGATCGCGCGGCGAACCTCGTCGAGCGAGAGGATCTCGTGGCGCATCAGCATGGCCAGCTCGTCGCGGAGATACGAGCGCAGCATCTCCGGGCCATCGGTGCTGACGGTGAAGCGGACGCCGCCATCCACGAGCGCCCGGACCACCCGGCGGAGCTCGGCGTGCGAGCGCAGCGACCCCGGTGTTGAGGTTCGAGCTCGGGCAGACCTCGAGCACCGTCCCCCGCTCCCGCAGCATCGCCAGCACGCTCTCGTCGTCCGCGCTGTGGACGCCGTGGCCGATGCGATCCGGCTCGAGCGCCAGGAGCGCCTCCCGCACCTCGTCGGCCCCGCCGGTCTCGCCGGCGTGGACGGTGAGACCGAGCCCGGCGCGGCGACACTCACGGAAGAGGTCGGCATAGTCGGCGAAGCGGAAGCCATCCACGTCGGGCCCGGCGATGTCGATGCCGACGACCCCGCGGCTGCGCCAGGCGATCGCCTTCGCGGCGAGGATCTCGTTCATCGCCGGGGAGAAGCTCCGGTCGAGGCAGAAGATCAGGCCGGCGCGAACCTGCGGGTACTCGAGCACGGCGCGGTCCATCCCGCGCACCGCCGCGGCGATGATGTGGTCGAGGTCCTGCTCGCCGCCGCGGTTGCGCTTCATCGGGTTGAAGCGGAGCTCGAGCTGGGTGACGTTGTTCTTGCGGTAGGCGCCGCCGATGACCTCGTAGACGCTGCGCTCCACGGCGATCGGGCTCGACTGGATCAGCTCGGTCCAGTGGAAGAGGTCGAGGTAGGCGTCGAAGCCCTTGCGCCGGCGCCCGACGGTGATCAGGTCGCGGAACGCCCAGTAGTCCTTCGTCGGCAGCCGGATGCCCTGGGCGTGTGCGATGCCCCACATGATCGCGGGCGTGACCGCCGCGCCGAGGTGCACGTGGAGCTCGCTCAGCGGCACGCGTGGATCGAGGCGCTGGCGCGACATCAGGCTCCGCAGGCTGGCTTCGTCGGCGGAGTGTAACCCACGAGGCCGATGCTAGAATCGGCCGCGTGCTGGAGTCCATCAAGGAATTCATCGAGTTCCTCGCCGAGGATGCCGCCCAGATCGGCGCCACCCTCGCGCCGTACGCACTGGCCGGCCTGCTCGGCCTCTACGTCCTCTGGCTCGTGGTCGGCTACCTGCGCGTGAGCCAGGTCGGCCTCGAGGCGCACGCCCAGCCCGTCGTCCCGCTGCCGCCGGCGCCCGATCCAGCCGCCCTGCCCCGACCCCGCGGCGTGCCGTACTGCCCGTTCGACGGCCTCATGTACCCGCTCGGAGCCACGTTCTGCGCCGCCTGCGAGCGCGACCTGCTGCTCGACTGCGTGAACTGCGGCGCAACCGTCGCCGCCAGCGAAGCGTTCTGCTACCGATGCGGCACCCCCACGGGCGCCGCGGAGACCTCGAACGCGGGCTGACCGACGGCCGGTCCGGCCCATGACCGGAGCCGATCGATGAGCACCCTGATCCCGATCCTGATCGTCGGAGCGCTGGCGTCGCTCGTCGCCGCCGCTGCCGCCGGGATCGGCGCCGCACTCGTCTCGCCGGCCGCGGCCACCGTCCCGGCCGACGGCGGGCCGGTCGACCTGGCGCCGGAGCGTCGGACGCTCCTGCGTCGGGCGGCGATCGCGGGCCTCGTCGTCGGGCTCGTCCTCCTCGTGATCGCCCTCCTGGCGCGCGCGATCGTCGTCGGCCACGCACCGTGGTCGAACCTCCACGAGTTCAGCCTCGCCTTCGCGGCCGCGCTGCTCGCGACGTACCTGCTCCTCCTGCGTGGCCATCCGATCGCCGCGCTGGCGCCGCTCGTCGCGATCCTCGCCGCCGGCCTCGTCGTCTTTGCGCTCCAGTTCGACGATCGCGTCGACCCGCTCGTCCCGGCACTCCAGCAGCCGATCCTGCTCACGATCCACGTCGGGACCGCGGCCCTCGCGTATGCCGTGTCGGGGGTTGCCTTCCTGGCGGCGGTCGCCGAGATCGCGCAGGCGAGCGCCGGAGACCGGATCGGCGGGCTGCCATCGGCGAGCGTGAGCCGCGCCGTCGGTCATCGGGCCGTCCTGATCGCGTTCCCGATCCTCACCGTCGCGATCGCCCTCGGATCGGTCTGGGCAAACCTCGCCTGGCGCTCGTACTGGAGCAACGACCCGAAGGAGCTGGCGGCGGCGGCCACGTGGCTCGTCTTCGGTGCCTACCTCCACGTCGCCTCGCGCCGCGACCGATGGCAGCGGCTGGCACCCTGGCTCATCGTCCTCGGCTTCGCGGGCGTCCTCTTCACGTACGTCGGCGCCGGGCTGTTCCTCGTCGGCGAGCACTCCTACGGGCAGCCGTGAGAGTCCTGGCGCTCCTCGTGTCTGGCGATGGGCGTCGTGCTCGGCGCCTGCTCCGCCGACGCGGTGCCGACGGAGACGGCTGCCGGCTTCGCGGGCATCTCGACGTCCGACCCGCGCGACCTTCCGCTCAACTTCGAGTCGCGCGAGGATGGCAGGCCGGGCCTGAACGGCGGGACGGTGTTCGACCCGATCTCCGCGCCGATCGACGAGGGGGTCGCGTATCTGTTCGACCTCGGCCACTGCGGCCTCTGTCGCCGGTCGACCTCGACGGCAGCTTCTGGGATCCGCTGGACGGCGTCACTTCGTCGGGTGCGGAGCTCGACCTCGCCGGCGATCCCGAGATGATCAATGCTGCCGCAGGCGCGATCGTGGTCATCGGTGACGAGATGCGCTTCCGAACGGCCCTCGGATCGGTCGTGCGCTTCGAGCGTCACGAGGGCGAGAAGGAATTCCCGGGCTGCGACTAGGGATGGAGACGCGCGAGATCACCCTCGACACCGGGCGCGCAGCCGGCGCTGGTCGACCTCACGGACCACTGCGCCCGGTTCCTGGCGGATGTCGACGCGATCGACGGCCTGCTCACGGTCTTCGTGCCGCATGCCACCGCGGGCGTGGTCGTCGTGGAGCTCGGCGCGGGCACCGACGCCGACCTGCTCGCGGCCCTCGACCGGCTCCTGCCGCGCGACGATCGATGGCAGCACGCGCACGGCAGCCCCGGCCACGGCGCCGACCACGTCCTGCCACTGCTCGCCTCGCCGTCGCTCGTCGTCCCGGTCGTCGGCGGCCGGATGACGCTCGGCACGTGGCAGTCGATCGCGCTGCTCGACCCGAACCGCGACAATGCTCGCACCGTGATGTTCGACTGTCGTTTCTCGCCTGGCTGACGATCGTTGACCGATGCAGACCGATGCGCCCCGCGTGCTCCAGATGCGCCTCGTGGTCGAGGCCGATGACTACGACGACGCCGTTCGCTTCTTCCGCGACGTCCTCGGCATGCGCGAGGAGGGGTCGTTCAGCGGCCCGGACGACGCGCACGTCGCGATCCTCGACGCCGGGCGGGCCACGCTCGAGATCGCGAACCCGGCCCAGAAGCGGATGATCGACGAGGTCGAGGTCGGCCGGCCGGTCGCCCCGCGGCTCCGCGTCGCCTTCGAGGTCGCCGACTCGCGGTCGGCGACCGACGACCTCGTCGCTGCCGGCGCCGAGCTCATCGCGCCAGCCGGTCGAGACGCCGTGGCGCTCACTGAACTCGCGGCTCGCCGCGCCCGCCGGCCTTCAGATCACGCTCTTCCAGGAGCTCGGGCCGGAGGGCTAGCCGGCTCGACCCAGCGCGGAGACCTGCTCCGCGAGCCGCGCCGGGTCGCTCGTCGGCTCGTCGCAGGCGTACCCGCGGCAGGCGTACGCCGTCGCGCGCCCATCGCGCGGCCACCTTGCCGACGTAGAGCGGCCATTCGGCGTGCGCATCGCCGGGCGCAGACCGAGGTGAGCACGAGGTCCGGCACGAATGGACGGATCGCCGCCTCGCGGAGCCGCGCCCGGCGCCGTCGGCGCCTCGGCAACGACGACGTCGATCGCCTCGCCGATCATGCGGTCCGCCGCGCACAGCATCCGGCCGAAGGCGCTCGGCTGGTGCTCGAGGGCCGGGGCCACGGCACGGACGATCGAGCGGGCCCGCCGCGCGAGGTCCTCCTCGCCGGTGAGCAGGGCCAAGGCGCTGGAGAACGTCGGCGCCGATCGCGTTCGCCGACGGCGTGGCGTTGTCGACGAGCCCGCGCGGCCGCGCGACGGTGCGATCGTGCTCGTCGGACGTGTCGACGAACGTCCCGGCCTCGTCGTCCCAGAAGTCGCGGATCGCCGACTCGACCAGCCGCCTGGCGAGCAGCGAGCGGCTCGGCATCGCCGAGCGCCGCGTGCGCGTCGAGCAGCCCGTCGGCGACGGCGAGGTAGTCCTCGGCGAACCCGGGCGTCCCGCCGCGCCCATCGCGGACCGTGCGCCAGAGGCGATCGCCGTCGCGCACGAGCTGGCCCTCGACGAAGGCGACGAGCGTGCGCGGTCGCGTCGCGGTACGGCTCGTCACCGAGCACGAGCGCGCCGTGGGCGAAGGCGCGGAGCGCCAGCCCGTTCCAGGACGCGATCTGCTTCTCGTCGCGGGCCGGGCGGGTCCGCCCGGCCCGAGCGGCGAGCAGCGCCGCGGCGCCCGCGCTCGACGAGCTCGGCGCCCGGATCCGGCGCCGGCGACGTGGAGGACGTTCGTTCCCTCCCAGTTGCCCGCGCTCGGTCACGCCCCAGTAAGTCGGCCAGTAGCGCGGCGGTCGTCATCGTCGAGACCCGCATCGGTGAGCGCCGCCATGAACTCGTCGTAGGACCAGGCGTAGAAGCGACCCTCCACGCCCTCGCTGTCGGCATCGAGGGCCGAGGCGAATCCGCCGTCGTCGGTGCGGAGCTCGGCGATCAGGAAGTCGAGCGTCGCGCGCGCGACGCGCGCGTATCGGTCCGTGCCGGTGGCGCGGAAGGCCTCGAGGTAGGCGTGCGCGAGCAGCGCGTTGTCGTAGAGCATCTTCTCGAAGTGCGGCACGAGCCAGTGCGCATCGGTGCTGTAGCGCGCGAAGCCGCCGCCGAGCTGGTCGTTGATGCCGCCGTCCGCCATGGCGTCGAGCGTCCGCGTCACCATCCGCGAGCGTCTCGTCGTCGCCCGTGCGACGCCAGGCACGCAGGAGGAACTCGAGGATCATCGGCGGCGGGAACTTCGGCGCGCCGCCGAAGCCGCCGTGCGCGGCGTCGAACGTCGCCGCCAGCCGCGCCACGGCCGCCTCGAGCTGGCGCGGCTCGACGTCGCGCGTGCCGGCCGGCACCGCGAGCTGCGCCCGAAGGTGGTCCGCGAGCGCGCTCGCCTGCTGCTCGACCTCGGTGCGACGAGTCCGATACGCGTCGGCGACCGCGTCGAGGATGCGCGGGAGGCCGGACATGCCGTGCCGGTCCTCGGGCGGGAAGTACGTGCCGCCGAAGAACGGCGCGAGGTCCGGGGTCAGGAAGACGCGTCATCGGCCAGCCGCCGGAGCCGGTCATCGCCTGAACGGCGGCCATGTAGACGTCGTCGAGGTCCGGGCGCTCCTCGCGGTCGACCTTGATCGACACGAAGTGCTCGTTCATGAGCGCGGCGATCTCCGGGTTCTCGAACGACTCGCGCTCCATGACGTGGCACCAGTGGCAGGCGGCGTAGCCGATCGAGAGGAAGATCGGCTTGTCCTCGCTCGCGGGCCCGCTCGAGCGCCTCCGGTCCCCACGGGTACCAGTCGACCGGGTTGTGGGCGTGCTGGAGCAGGTACGGGCTCGTCTCGCTCGGCGAGGCGGTTGGGCATGCGCCCAGTGTGCACGCCAGGTCGACCATCCGCTTGCTTCCGGACTGCGCCGTCGGGCTCGTGGCCCTCGGCGACTAGCCGGCCTGCGCCGTGTCGGCGAACTGCTCCTGGTAGAGCTTCGCGTACAGCCCTTCCTGGCGGATCAGCTCGGCGTGCGTGCCGCGCTCGACGATCCGTCCTCGCTCCACGACGAGGATCTGGTCGGCGCGCAGGATCGTGCTCAGCCGGTGCGCGATCGCGATCGTCGTGCGGCCCTGCTCCAGGCGCGCCAGCGCGGCCTGGATGAGCCGTTCGCTGACGGTGTCGAGCGCCGAGGTCGCCTCGTCGAGGATGAGGACGCGGGGATCCTTCAGGAGCACGCGCGCGATCGCGACGCGCTGCTTCTCGCCTCCGGAGAGCTTGTATCCGCGCTCCCCCACGACGGTCTCATAGCCGTCGGGCAGCTCATTGATCCGATCGTGGATGGCCGCGGCTTTCGCGGCGGCCTCGATCTCGTCCATCGTCGCCTCGGGCTTCGCGTAGCGCAGGTTCGCGAGCACGGTGTCGTGGAAGAGATAGGTCTCCTGGGTCACGAAGCCGATCACCCGCCCGAGCGACTCGAGACGGATGCGGCGGACGTCGAACCCATCGATCTCCACCGACCCCGAATCGACGTCGTAGAGGCGCGGGATCAGGTAGGTCGAGGTCGTCTTGCCGCCGCCCGACGGCCCCACCAGGGCGACCAGCTGCCCCGGCTCGGCCGTGTAGGAGATATCGGTCAGTGCGAACGGGAGGACGCGGCTCGGCACCGCGCGCCCCTCGGATTCCGCCTCGACCATCTCGCCGGTCACTCCGAGCTGGCCGTCCGCGACCGGATACCGGAACGAGGCGTGATCGAAGCGGACCTGCCCGCGCATCGCCGAGGGGCTGAGCTCGACCGCGTCGGGAGCGTTCGTGATCTCGTGCGGCATCTCGAGGTACTCGAAGATCCGGTCGAACAGTGCGAGGGCGCCCTGGATCTCGACCTGCACGTTCAGCAGCTGCCCGAGCGGGAAGAAGAGCCGCGACTGCAGCGTCGTGAACGCGACGATCGTGCCGATCGAGACGCTCGGTGTCGCCGCCGATGATCAGCGTGCCCGCGAGCAGGTAGACGAAGGCCGGCATGATGCTGAAGAAGGTGCCGATCAGCGCGAAGAACCAGCGACCGATCATCTGGCCGCGGATCTGGAGATCCCCGAGGCGCTGCGACTCGGCCCGGAAGCGCTCGATCGAGGCCTCCTGCTGGCCGAACGTCTTGCTGAGCAGGATCCCCGACACGCTGAGCGACTCCTCGGTGATCGCGCTCATCTCGGCCATCGAGCGCTGCGTCAGCGTGCTGACCGCCCGCCGGACCTTGCCGACGCGGAAGGTGATGTAGGCGAAGATCGGCAGCAGTCCGAGGCTCAGGACGGTCAGCCGCCAGTCGAGGATCAACATCGCGATGATCGTCGTCGCCACCGTCGCGACGTTCGCGAGGACCGACGAGGCCGTGTCGGTCACGACCGTCTGCACCCCGCCGACATCGTTGGCGATGCGGCTCTGGATCTCGCCGGTCTTCGTCTCGGTGAAGAACCGCAGCGGCATCCACTGGAGGTGCCGGTAGAGCGCCAGGCGCAGGTCGTTCATCACGCGCTGGCCAACGACGTTCGAGAGGTAGCTCTGCCACACCCCGAGGGCGCTCGTGATGATCGGCAGGATGATCATCAGCCCGCACTGGATCCACAGCAGCTGGAGGTCCTGTGGCCCGGTCAGGTTGTCGATGACGAGCTTCAGCAGGATCGGGTTGACGACGCCGATGGTGACCGTCACCAGGATCAGGACGGCGATGAACGCCAGCCGCATCCGGTACGGCCGGAAGAAGCCCGCGATCCGCCGCAGCGTCGGCCCATCGCTGCCCGGCCGGCGCGTCAGGTCCGGCTCGGAGCCACCGCCGAAGAAGCCGCCACCGCCGCGAGGTCCGCCGCCGCGCCGCGTCATGTCAGCAGGATCGAGAGGAAGGCCTGCGCGAGGCCGATCCCCTGCGGCTCTCCGACCAGGCGTGCCCGCTCGCGCATCCGCTCCTCGACGTCCTCGGGGTCGACCTGGCTCGTGTGGGCCAGGATCGCCGCCAATCCGGTCTCGAAGGTCTCCGCGACGTCGAGCCACAGGTTCGGCTCCTCGACGCCGGTCAGGAGCACCTGGCGCACCTTCCACGGCTCGAGGTGCTCATCGGTCCAGAGCTCGGGGAAGTTCAGGTGGTCGCGAGCCGCCGGGTAGACCGATGCGAGCGTGGCCTCACCGGTGGCGAGGTGGTCCGGATGGCCGATGTACGGGTTGTGGTCGAGCCGGCGCTGCGGGTTCTGGGTGATGACGAGGTCGGGGCGGAAGCGACGGATCTGGCGCGTGATGTCGCGCCGCAGCTCGAGGGTCGGCTGGAGGTAGCCATCGGGATACTCGAGGTGGACGATGTCGGACACGCCGAGGATGTCGGCGGCGGCCCGCTGCTCGGCACGCCGGGTCGTCGACAGCTGCTCCGGCGTGACGGACGGGTCCTCGGTGCCCTTCGCGCCGTCCGTGGTCACGACGTAGTCGACGCGCGCGCCCGCACGCACCAGCAGCGCGATCGTCGGACCGGCGCCGAACTCGGCATCGTCCGGATGGCTGACCACCACGAGGACGCGCTCGAGCGGGTCGATCAGCTCGTGGCGCTCCAGGGGGCTCATGCCCTCATGCTAGCCCGATTGACCGGGCGACCCGTCGCCAACATACTGCCCACCAGTATGACGACCGATGCGCACGCCGCCCACTTCCGCCACAGCTACACGAAGGACAAGCGCGACCTCGTCACCCGCCTCCGGCGGATCGAGGGCCAGGCCCGCGGGATCCAGCGCCTGGTCGAGGACGAGGCCTACTGCCTCGACATCCTCCAGCAGGTCGAGGCGATGACCGCTGCCGCCGACCAGGTCGCGCTGCTCGTGCTCGAGGACCACATCGACGGCTGCCTGACGCATGCCGTCGAGAGCGGCCAGGGACAGCCGTACGTCGACGAGGTGATGGCGGTCGTGCGCCGCACGATGGGCCGGCGCGGGCCGCGGAGTGGCACGCGCGGCGCGTGAAAAGGGAGTGCCGCAGGGGGGAACCACGGCACTCCCGGCCCGGAGTCTACCCCTCGCTCGCTGGGCGAGCAAGGAAGGGGACTTACTCCCCGAAGATCGTCAGTTGCTCGCCGCCGCGCTCGATCAGCGGATCGAGGCCGAGGACCGGCTCGAGCCACTCGAGGCGCGCCCCGGCCCGCGCCGACAGCGTGTCGAGATGCTGCCATTTCAGGACGTGCCAGTTCTGGCGTTCGATCTCGGCACGCAGCCACGGTGAGCGCTCGAGCTTGAGCCGAAGCAGGTCTCCGCGCTCGGCGGGGATGACGAGGAAGCGGGCCTGCTGCTCCCCGACCGGGATCTGCCGCCCGCGGTCGAGGATCGCGTCGCCGACCATCGCGGTCCACTCGACCTCGAAGAGGAACGAGAGGTGGCCGCGCACGTACCAGATCACGTCGACCGCGCCGAGCGCGTCGCCGGGGGCACGGATGACGAGCGGCAGGTAGACCCGCCGCTCCTCGTCGGTCAGCCGCTCGGCCAGCGGTCGCCCGCCGGACGGCCGGTCGTGCTCGCGAGATGCGACCCAGGCCCGCAGGCCGAGCCGATGCGCGTACTCGACGAGGGTCGCGATCACCCGCGCGTGGTCGTCGGTGCGGGCCGCGGCGTCATCGTTCGTCCCGAGCGAGCCGAGCTCGCCCGGCGCGACGTAGGCCGCCAGGCACGCGCGGACCAGCTCCTCGTCCGGCGCCTGGAGGCCGGGGAAGAGGCGATAGATGCGCTCGAAGAATCCCTGGTCGTCGATGCGTCCCGCGGTCGAGAGGATCGACCACACGGCCCACTCGACGCGGTCCGCCAGCGGTCGCTCCGCCAGCTCCGGCTCGCGGAGCCACCAGGACGGCCGCGACTCGTCGCCGATCCGGACGAGGCTGGGATGGTCGTCGCGCCACAGCTCCTCGTGGACCAGCGACGAGAGCAGCTGCGGCCCGCCACCCTCGATCCGGTCCTCACGGGGCTCGTCGTCGTCGGGCGCACGCGCGGCGGAGAGCCGGCGCAGCAGGCCGGAGCGGCCGAGCTCGGCCACGATCGCCGCGACGACGCGCAGGAGGCCGGCCGGCTCGCCTCGATCGCGGAGCAGGCCGACGGCCGCCCGGTCGATGGCCGATGCCAGCTCGGGGTAGGTCAGGTGCCCGCGCTCGACCCCGAGCCGCAGCGGGCTCGGCGCGACCGCCTGGCGGAGTCGGTCCTCGGCCGATGGCTTGCGGAGGTGGAGGACGACGGCGTCGCCGAGGCGACCCGACTCGCGATGGATCACGTCGACCAGCTCGAGGCCGGCCGCGACCGCCGACAGCGCGCTGGCGAGGAGTCGCTCGGTGTCGGACCCCTCGAGCAGGAGGGAGCACCAGCCACCCGGCTTCAGCGCACCGACCGCCGATGCCAGGCCGTGCCGGAGTGCGGTGGCCTCGGCGCCGGGACCCTGCGTGCCGCCGCCGAAGATCGGCTCCAGGCGGAGGGTCTCCGCCGCCTCGCGACCGAGCACCCACGACGTGGCCAGGTACTCGTACGACAGCTCGTCGATGCCGGGGCTGACCGGTGGTGAGCTGAGCACGAGATCGACCCCCTCCGCCGGGACGTACTGCCCGACGACGGCCGCACGCGACCGCAGCCAGAGGACGTTCGCCGCCCCCATCCCCCCGAGCTCGCCGTAGTCCGCCGCGAAGCGCGCCTCCTGGCGATCGCGGGGCAGTGCGCCGATCGCCGCGCGGACGTCGGCGAAGGCCTGCTCGAACGCGCGCCACACGTTCACCTCGCGCTGGTGGCGGCTCGCCGGCTGCCGGACGTGACCCGCCGCGATCCGGAGCGAAGCGACGCGACCGGGGTACCCGTTCAGCCGGCTTGCCGGCAGCAGGCACGCCGCGAGTGCCAGGCGCATCGCCGCCGCGCTCCCGACGTCGCGCACCTCGCTGTCGATCTTCGACCCGATGGCGTGCAGGGCGTACAGGTTGCGCGGGGTGTACAGGTCGAGCAGCTCGGTGACGAGCTCGTCCCTTCCGTCGAGGACCGGGAAGCGAGCTCGGAGCTCGAGGTACTGCGGGCTGTGACGGATGCCCTCCGCCGTGCCGACGGGGATCGGGTCGGGACGCACGGTGGAGGCGAAGCGCGGACGCTCGCCGAGCCCGCTCGGCGGGTCGACCGCCGGCGATGCCGGCTCCGGCGGGCCGCCGGCCTCGCCGAGCGGAGCCTCGCCTTCGTCGTCGTCGGATGCCTCGTCGATCTCGGTCAGGCCGACCGGCGCCGGTGGCAGCTCCTCGGCCTCGTCGGCGATCGGGACCGGCGGGCGCTCGGCCCGCTCGATGCCGAGCTTGGCGAGATCCACCTCGTCCACGGGCGCGACACGCTCCTCGGGCCCGCCGATCGAGGCGTCGCACGAGGCGCAGCGGTAGATCTTGCGACCCGGCGCATCGCCGTCACGGGGCCAGATGAACTGGTCGACAACGATCGGCCGTCGACAGGCGGCGCAGCGCGAGGCGTAGAGCTCCTCGATGTGCTGCCGCAGCGGCACGTCGACGCGCCGCGAGCCGGCGAGCTGCGCGAAGGCGGCGTCGAGCACCGACGGATCGGGCGCGTTGAGGAGCGCGATCGCGGCCAGCTGGCTGAACGGGCTGGCATCGGCGGCGACGGCGCGCATCCCGTGACCGACGGCGCGCCGCGCAACCGAGCCGGTGCCGGCCCATGGGTCGAGGACGGTGTCGCCTGCGGCGGCGAAGGCCGCCAGCTCGGCGTCGAGGACGTTATCGGCCGGTGAGGGCCGGTGGCGCTCGAGGAGGGCGAGGCCGGGGCGGCGTCTCGGGAGGACGACGTGGTCGAGTCCTGTCCGTTCCGCCTCGCTCATCAGTCAGCTACGGCTCTTCTACCAGCTCCTCTTCGAGCTCGGGCTCGCCGGAGTACTCGGGGAGTGTCGTGTCGAGCTCTTCGACCTCCTCGGAGTCCTCATCGGCCTCCTCCACCTCGTCCTCGTCATCGTAGCGAAGCGCGCTGCCCTTCATGTACGGTCTGACGCCACCGCCGCCCTGGCTGACGGTCGGGAACGAGACCTTTCCGAAGTTCGCCGGGTGGGTGAAGACCTCGCGGATGATGATCGTGAGGTCCGCGCCGCCCTCGTGGAGCGTGGTGATCGCCGCCTCGTAGCGGTTCCCGCCGGCGATCAGCTTCCTGAGCCGGGCGGCGATGCGCGGCTCGACGCTGCCGATCGTCGCCTCACCGACGTGCGCGACAAGCTCGTCGCCCTCGACGACCAGCTCGACGGCGTCGCCCGGCGAGAGCGGAGCGAGCACGCGTGGGGCGGCGAGGTTGATGAGGCGGGCGCGACCGGTCTTGCCCATCTCCTCGATGAAGAGGGTCGCGGGCGCCTTGTCGGTGCGGCCCTTGCCGTTCTTCTTGTCGGCTTGTCCGCGGCGCATCAGCAGGCGCAACCGCTCGACGTTGCGCTGCGCGATGCGGTTGGTGGCGTCACGCTCGAGCGCCTGCTCGTAGGCCTCCAGGGCCTCCGCCGTGCGGTTCAGCTCGGCGAGCGCCTTGCCGAGCCGGTTGTAGGCATCGATGTCGGGGCCGAGCTCGAGAAGCTGACGATTCGTCTCGACCGCCTCCTCCCATTCACCGCGCGTGGCGTGCGCGATGGCCTGCTCGCCGAGCTGGCGTCGCTGTCGGGTCGTGGAATCGGCTTCTCCAAGCGCCATGAGCGTCGTGAAGGCCTCCGGGTGTAGCGGGTGGATCCGGCCGGGAACCGGCCGAAGGGCGACATCTTGTACCACCGGTCAAGAGGGGTGTCAACGCGCGGGCCCGGCGTCCTCCTCAGGGCCGAGTCAGGAGCAGCCCGGCGACCAGGCCGATCAGCATCAGCGAGCCGAACTCCGCCGCCACGGCCCGTCCGGACGCGTCGCCGCGAAGCGCGTCGACGGCGCCGCCCCACGTGTAGAAGGCGAGGGCGATGATCGCGGCCGTCAGCTGGAGCTGGACGTTGAGCAGCGACACCGCGAGCCCGACCTGGACGACGACGAGGACGTGGAGCACCGCCTGTCCGACCGCCTCCGCGCCGAGGGCGCCACGCGCCTCGGCGGCGCGGATCGCCAGCGGCACGGTCAGGATCGCGAGGAGCAGGATCGGGCTCGGCCACGTCTGCGGCGCCGAAATAGCCGAGCAGACCCCACGCGCCGGTGAAGACGATCGCGGTGAGCAGGAGGTTCTGGATCGTGCGTCCGCCGGTGCCGCGGGCCAGCCGCAGCTCGAGGTACGTGACCGACCAGAGCAGGACGGCGAGGATCGGCACGAGCAGCACGCTCACGCCGCCGGGGATCAGGCGGCCGAAGATGGTCGCCGCGATGCCGGCGACCGCGGGCATCGCGTACCGCGCGAGTCCCGAGTCGGGTCGGGCCGGACCGATGACGTACGCGGCCGCCAGCCCGCCGAGCGCCAGCTGCGCCGCGATCGTGATGGCCAGCACGACCGGCTCGATGGCGAACCATCCGACGGCGGCAACGATCGCCTGGAGGATCGCGATGAGCACCGCGGCGGGGCGGTCGACGCGCCGCAGGATCGCGAGGCGGCGCCGATCGCCGAAGATCCGGCCGATCATCCGAGCAGCTCCAGGAGCTCGTCCGCCGATCGGGTCGCGAGCAGCTGGTCGGGCTCCAGCCACGCCCGGCGCGCGACGTCGACGGCATAGCGCTGCTGGCCGAGCTCCTCGGTGCGATGGGCGTCGGAGGCGACCGTCAGGCGCGCCCCGGCGCCCGCGGCCGCCCGCGCCAGGGAGTCGTCGAGGTCGAGCCGCGGGCTGCCGTTGATCTCGAGAGCGGTGCCGTGCGCCGCGGCCGCCTCGAAGACGCGCGGCCAATCGATCGGCAGCGGGTCTCGGCGGTTCACGATTCGCCCGGTCGGGTGCGCGAGGATGTCGACGTGCGGATGCTCGACGGCCGCGAGCGCGCGGCGGGTCAGCTGCTCGGACGACTGGTTGCGGCCGGTGTGGATGCTCGCGATGACGACGTCGAAGCGAGCCAGCAGCTCATCGGGGTAGTCGAGCGTCGCGTCGGCTCGGATCTCGAGCTCGGTGCCGTGCAGGACGCGGAATGGGGCGAGCTCGGCGTTGACCCGCGCGATCTCCACCGCCTGCTCGTCGACGCGCGACGGGGCGAGGCCGCGAGCGACCCCGAGCGAGGGCGAGTGATCCGTGAGCACGATGTACTCGTGGCCGAGGTCGCGCGCGGCCCGGGCCATCACCTCGATCGTGTCGACGCCGTCCGTCCAGCTGGAGTGCGTGTGCGTGTCGCCTCGCACGTCGTCGTGGCCGACGAGCGCCGGCAGGCGGCCCGCGATCGCGGCGTCGATCTCGCCATCGGCCTCTCGCAGCTCCGGTGCGATGAACGGCAGCCCGAGGCGCTCGTAGACGTCCGACTCCTCGCCGGCATCGAGCAGCGAGCCGTCCTCGATGACCTTGAAGCCCTTCTCGGACAGCGACCAGCCGCGGTCGAGGGCCATGCCACGCAGCGCGATGTTGTGGTCGCGACTGCCGGTGAAGTGCACGAGGTGCGTCCCCCACGACCGCGGCGGGCAGACCATGAGGTCGACGCGCGGACCCTCGCGCAGGACGATGCTCGACTTGTCCGTCCCGGCCGAGAGGACCTTCTCGACCTCGGGCAGGGCGTCGAGGCGCGCGATGACCGCCTGCGGATCGTCGACGGCCGCCAGGATGTCGAGGTCGCCGATCGTCGCGCGCCGCCGGCGCAGGGACCCCGCCGGCGAGATCCGCCGCACGCCTCGGACATCGCGCAGCGCGTCGATCAGGCTGCCGACGAGCGCGTCCGCGTCGTGCAGCAGGAGGCGGGTGTCCGTGCTTCGCCGCTCGATCCGCCCGATCCCCTCGAGGACGTTCTGCTCCGTCCGCGCCGAGAGGCCCTTGACGTCTCGCAGGCGGCCGGCCTCGGCGGCGGCCCGCAGCCCTTCGAGCGAGTCGATCCCGAGCTCGGCGTGCAGCAGGCGCACCGTCTTCGGCCCGACGCCCGGGACGCGCAGCATGTCGAGCAGACCGTCCGGGACCTGGGCGCGGAGCCGCTCGTAGTACTCGAGGTGGCCCGTCTCGCTGAGCTCGGCGAGCTTCGCGGCCAGCGCCGGTCCGGCCCCCGGGATCTTCGGTGGCTCCCCTCGACGGTAGAGGGCGGCGACGTCATCGGGGTAGCGCTCGACGATGTCGGCCACGCGGCGATAGGCCACCGCCTTGTAGACGACCTCTCCGAGGATCTCGAGCATGTCACCGATCTCGTTGAAGATCCGCGCCAGCTCCCCGTTGGTGATGACGGTCTCGCCGCTGCGCGAGACGCTGCGGGGTCGGGGCATCGCGGGCCATTCTAGGGCGACGGGCGCGTGGAGCCCGAATGGCGAGTCGGCGCAGCCAGGACCCTCGGCACCGGTTCCGTCGTGCGTCCCCGCGGGCTAGAATGCCGTCGCGCCGGCACAACCGGCCGAAGAAACCCACATCGAGGCACGTGCGACTCCGTGGACGTCGGTTCCAGACATCCGACGGCGTACGTCCGAGTGGCCCCGCCGCGGCTCCAGGTGACCCTCCGGCTCGCCTGACCACGGCCCACCGCCCGTGACGCGCCGTCGACACAAGGTGGTGGTCATGTTCGAGTTCGTTCAGCGCGGCCCGCGAGAGGCGCGCCGCATCGGCCGATGGTGATGCGCGCGCTGCCGCGGCGGCTGCGCCGATCGCTGGCGACCCCCGGCGCTCGGCGGCGTCGAGGAGCCGGTCCTCGAGCCGCGACCCGAGGTGATCGAGGCGCACGACCTGCGCTGGATCCAGATCGAGGAGCCCGGCTGGCCGATCGCCTCTGGCTGGCCGAGAACTTCGACTTCCACGAGCTCGACCTCGAGGACGTCGCGAGCCGGAACCAGCGGCCGAAGGTCGACGAGTACCCCGACTACCTCTTCCTCGTCATGCAGTTCCCGCGCTACGACAAGGCGACGAGCCGCCTCCATGCGGCCGAGCTCGACGTCGTTCATCGGCCGCGACTACGTCATCACCCTGCCGAACGAGCCGATCCCGCCGCTGACCCAGCTCTTCGAGCGCGTCCGCGGGCGCGCGGAGGTCCGCGAGGAGCTCATGACCCTCGGGTCCGGCCGCCTCCTGTACGAGATCCTCGACCGATGCGTCGATGCCAGCTTCCCGATGCTCGGCACCCTCGGGCGCAAGCTCCGCGATCTCGAGGAGGACATCTTCATGGGCCGCTCCCAGGAGGTCGTTCGCGACATCAGCAACGTGAAGCAGGAGATCATCAACTTCCGCGCGATCATCCGGCCGCAGCGCGCCGTCTTCCGCTCGCTCGAGCGCGCCAAGCAGCGCTACATGAGCGAGGAGCTCGAGATCTACTTCGACGACCTGACCGACGCCTCCGAGCGGATCTGGGACGTGCTCGAGAACTTCAAGGAGATCGTGGAGGGGCTCGAGAGCACGAACGAGTCGGTCCTCTCGCACCGCCTGAACGACGGCCTGCGCGTGCTGACCGCGGTGAGCGTCATCCTCCTGCCCCTGACGCTCCTCGCCAGCGTCTTCGGCATGAACGTCGCGTTCCCGGGCGAGGGCAGCCCGCTGGCCTTCTGGGTCATCCTCGGCGCGATGGTCGCGACCTTCGCCGGGATGATCGCGTACTTCCGATCGCGGGGCTGGCTCTGAGGGTTCGGCCTAGGAGCCGATCGGGTGCCAGACGGTCTTGATCTCGACGAACTCGCCGATGAGGTACGGCGACTGGGCCGTCTCGGCCAGCCAGTCGTAGCGATCGAGGCCGCCCGTCGGCGGCCGGGCGAAGCGCTTCACGTTCTCGACGGCGATCTCCTCGAGCGTCCCGGCCTCTTCGGGCGCCGCTCCGAAGGCGTCCAGCGCGTTGACGTCCATGTGTCCGGCGAGATGGCCCGTCAGCTCGCGCCGCAGGCCGGTGATGAGGTTCACGACGCCGCCCGGCACGTCGGAGGTGGCGAAGACCTCGGTCAGCGTCACCGCCGGCAGCGGGCGCGACTCGGACGCGAGGACCACGGCCGCGTTGCCGCTGACGATGACCGGCGCGAGGCGGCTGACCAATCCCAGGAGCGATGACGCCTCCGGGGCGATGATCCCGACGACGCCCGTCGGCTCGGGGACGCTGAAGTTGAAGTAGCGCCCGGCGACCGGGTTGACCGTCCCGATGATCTGCGGGTACTTGTCCGCCCAGCCCGCGTACCAGACCCACCGGTCGATCGCCGCATCGACGAGACGGGCCGCCCGCGGCCGCGTGACGCCCTCGGCGGTGACGACCTCCGCGACGAACTGGTCGCGCCGTCCCTCCATCAGCTCGGCGATGCGGTAGAGGATCTGGGAGCGGTTGTACGCGGTCCTCGCCGCCCAGTCCGGCTGGGCGCCGCGCGCTGCCCGAACGGCGTCGCGGATGTCCTTGCGCGTGCCGCGGCTGGCATTGGCGAGGAGCTCCCCGCGGGCACCGAAGACCTCGTAGGCCCTCCCCGATTCGGTGCGTGGGAAATCGCCGCCGATGTAGAGCTTGTAGGTCTTCCGGACCTCGATCCGGTCCGCACGGGCGGCGGACCCGTTCGTCGTCGCCAGCGGCTGGCGGGCGGCCTCATCGAGGACCGATGCGCGGCGCGAGTGCGCCGCTTCGTGGCCGTCGGGCGCCGGGCCGCCATCAGCCCGCCTCCTCGCCGTACTGCTTCGTCTCGGTGCGCTCGATGAGCAGCGTGTAGGCCGGTCCGGCATCGGCAACCGGGCGGTGGCGCAGGCCGCGCGGGACGACGAACAGCTCACCGGGCGAGAGGTGTGCGGGGCTGTGGCCCTCGACCTCGATGCGGAAGGCGCCGCGCCAGCACAGGAAGAGCTCGTCCTCCGCGTGGTGGTGCCACGGGAACTCGCCCTCGAGGCGGGCCATCCGCACGCTCGCCTCGTTCACGGTGGCGACGTCGACCGGCTTCCAGGCCTCCGTGATCCGGTCCGCGACCGCGTCGAGGGCGACCTCGCCGACCTCGCTGCTCGCCTGGCTCATCGGCCGTTGGCGCCGTTGGCGGAGAGGTCGAGGTAGGCGCCGAGCCCGTGGATGCCGCCCTCGCGGCCGTATCCGGACTCCTTGTACCCGCCGAAGGGCGACGTCGGGTCGAAGCGGTTGAACGTGTTTGCCCACACGACGCCCGCCTTCATGGCGCCGACCATCTTGAAGATCCGGCTCCCCTTCTCCGTCCACACCCCGGCGGAGAGCCCGTAGGGCGTGTTGTTCGCCTTCTCGATCGCCTCCTCGGGCGTGCGGAAGGTGAGGACGCTCAGGACCGGGCCGAAGATCTCCTCCTGCGCGATCCGATGGCTCTGGCTGACGCCGGTGAACAGCGTCGGGCGGAAGAAGAAGCCCTTGTCGGGCAGCTCGCAGGCGGGCTGGAAGATCTCGGCGCCCTCGTCGATCCCCGACTGCACGAGCTCCTGGATCTTCGCCAGCTGGCCGGCCGAGTTGATCGCGCCGACATCGGTGTTCTTGTCGAGCGGGTCGCCGACCCGCAGCGTCGAGAGGCGTGCCTTCAGCTTGTCGAGCAGCGGCTCGTGGACGCTCTCCTGCACGAAGAGGCGGCTGCCGGCGCAGCAGACCTCGCCCTGGTTGAAGTAGATGCCGTTGATGATCCCCTCGATCGCCTGGTCGAGCGGCGCGTCGTCGAAGACGATGTTCGCGGCCTTGCCGCCGAGCTCGAGCGTCACCTTCTTCCCGGTCCCCGCGACGGCGCGCGCGATCATCTTGCCGACGGCGGTCGAGCCGGTGAAGGCGACCTTCCCGACGTCGGGATGGCGGACGAGCTCCATCCCGATCTCGCCCGGGCCGGTGATGATGTTCACGACGCCAGGCGGCAGGTCGGCCTGGCGCACGACGTCCGCGAAGAGGTAGGCGGTCAGCGGGGTCGTGCTCGCCGGCTTCAGCACGACCGTGTTCCCCGCCGCCAGCGCCGGCGCGATCTTCCAGGCCAGCATCAGCAGCGGGAAGTTCCACGGGATGACCTGGGCGACGACGCCGATCGAGCGCGGCTCGCGGTTCGGGAAGGCGTACTCGAGCTTGTCGGCCCAGCCCGCGTAGTAGAAGAAGTGCGCCGCGGCCAGCGGCACGTCGACGTCGCGGCTCTCCTTGATCGGCTTTCCGGAGTTCATGCTCTCGACGACGGCGAACTCCCGCGAGCGCTCCTGGAGGATGCGCGCGATCCGGTAGAGGTACTTCGCCCGCTCGCGGCCCGGCAGCTTCGACCAGCTCGACCGATGCGCCTCCTTCGCCGTGGCGACCGCGCGAGCGACGTCCGCCTTCGACGCGTGGGCGACCTTCGACAGCGGCTCCTCGGTCGCGGGGTTGATGACGGTGAACGTCTTCCGCGGCTTCGACGGGCGGAACTCGTTTCCGATGAAGAGGCCGTACTCGGGCTCGATCCGGATGTGATCGGTCGACTCCGGCGCGGGGGCGTACTCCCACGGGCTCTCGCCCGATGCGAGGCCCCACGAGGCCGTCGCGGGCCTCGACTCGGGCTTCTTCGTGAGCGTCATGCCGCTCGATTATCGCACTCCAGCCCGGATGGCCCCCTGCGCGCCGGTCGATCGGCCCGCAGAGCGCAACGCGGCCTCATGCGTGAAGAATGGCCGCTGCATGTCGAATCGGACGCTCGCTCGCGATCGCGCTCGCGCTCGGCGTCGCCCTCGGGCTGTTCAGCCTCCTCGGCGACGGGTTGCCCGTCGACACGCCGATGATCGTGCTCGTCGCGCTGGCCAACGCGGCAAGCCCGTGGCTCGTCACGGCATTCGCCGCCGGGAGCGCATCGCGCGAGATCGATCGCGCGGGGCGATCTCGGGTGCGCTGGCGCTGTCGGTCGCCGTCGCGACGTACTACGGCGGCCTCGCGATCCGCGAGCGTCGCTCCGGCCGATCTCGGGGTCGTGTCGGCTGCCTGGATCGGAGTGGCCGTCGATCGCCGGGCCGGCATTCGGTGCCGCGGGGGGCACGTGGCGGTCACGCCGGAGCCCCGATCGCGGTGGCGGTCCTCGCGGGCGCGCTGCTGGCCGAGGCCGCGTATCGCTTCATCGAGCTCGAGGCGTGGGACGGAATCGACGTCACCCGCACGAGCATGCAGGTGGCGATCGTGAACGTCGTCGCGGCCGCCGTCGCTCCGGCGCTGCTCCTCCCGCGCGATCGATGGCCGATCGGCTACGGCCTGACCGTGGCAGTTCGCGCCGATCGGCATCGCGCTGGTCGCGCTCGTCACGTGGGCGGTCCAGGCCGTCCGGTTCTAGCTCGCCTCGACGGACCCGAAGAGCACGACGGACTCGGCCCAGCGCACCCCGTTCGCCTCCTGGAGGTCCGCCACCGTCGAGAGGTCGAGGCCGCTGACCTCGATCGAGGCGCCTCCGCACTGCGGCGGGAACGACTCGGCGATCGCGTCGCACAGCCGGACGGTGCCGTCCGGGGCGACGAAGAGCGCCCCGCTGACGCTGACCAGGTCGTCGGTCGGGCCGTGCGCCAGGGCATCCGCGACGCTCATCCCCGGACCGTCGCCGGGTCCGCCGTCGGCGACGACGAGGGTCCACGCGCGGCCGGCTGCGGAGGGAGCCGCGGACGTCGCGCAGGCGGCGAGGAGCAGGAGCGCGATCAGGATCGCGGGGATCGAACGCATCGGCCTCACGGCCTCCGTGGCGGGTCTGTCGCCGCTCAAACGCCGGTGGAGCCCGGATCGTTCCCTTCCAGGACGCCCTCGAGGCGCAGCAGGTACTCCTTGCGCTCGAGGCCGCCGGTGTATCCGCCCAGTCCCCCGCCGGTGTGCAGGACGCGGTGGCAGGGCACGACGATCGGGATCGGGTTCGAGCCCAGCGCGTTGCCGGCCGCGCGGTAGGCGTTCGGCGAGCCCGCCTCGGTGGCGACCTCGCGGTAGCTCGACACGGCGCCGAACGGGATGCGAGCCGTGGCGCGCAGCACGTCACCCGTGAAGCCGCGCACGAGGCGCCAGTCGATCGGCACGTCGAAGCGGCGACGATCCCCGGCGAAGTACTCGTCCAGCTGGCGCCGCACCGCATCGGTGCGGTCGGGCGATGCCAGGATCCGGGGCGAGATGCGCGTCGCGATCTCCTCGAGCTGCTCGTCGACCGCCTCGTGGGCATACGAGAGGCGGACGAGCCCGCGACCGGTCACGATCACCGTGAGCGGACCGAGCGGCGAGTCGGCGAAGCCGTAGGCGACGTCCAGCACCCCCTCGTCGGCGGCACGACGCGCGAGCTCGGAGCGAAGGGCCTCGAGGTCGAGCGGGCTCGCGGCCGGCGACGCGGAGAGGCGGCGCTCGAGATCGTCGGTCATGCCGGCACCTCCCGGCGCAGCCGCCGCAGGCCGGCGCTCACGTTCTGGCGGGCGGCCTCCTCGCTGGTGCCCATCCGCTCCCCGATCTCGGCGTAGGCCAGGTCGAGCACGAACCGATGGACGATCGCGACGCGCTGCTTCGTCGGCAGGGCGCGCACGGTCCGCCACAGGCCGTCGTCGACCGGCTCGGCATCGGGCGCCGCGGGCGGCTCGATCCCGTCGAGGTCGCGGGTCGGCCGGCGAGCGCTCCGGCGAATCGCATCGGTCGCCTTGCGGTGGGCGATCGTGTAGAGCCAGGCGCGGAGGTGGTCGCCGTGGCGGAGGCGTGGATAGGCTCGGAGCGCGGACATGAAGGTCTCCTGGAGGCAGTCCTCGGCCTCGGCCGGCCCGACGAGCCCGACGAGGAACCGATGCAGCTCCGCCGCGTGCGCGTCGACGAGCCGCTCGAACGGCGGTAGGTGCACGCTGGGTGGAACGCGTCCGGCCGCCGGCACGTGAGGTTCAGCCGGCCGCGCGGCGCACGAAGTCGTCGATCGCGGTCGGATCGTCGCGCTCGATCGTCGGCCGGTCGCCGTCCCAGCCGATGACGATGCCCGGGTTCTGACCGTTCGTGCCGTCCGGCGCGAAGAGGTGGGCCGACCCGCGGACCTCATCGGTGCGGGCGATCGCCCAGTCGTCGAGGAGGCGGTGCCGAGCGCGGCCGTCGTCGAGCGCGGCGGCCAGCGCGCCGACGTCCACGCCGTCGCACTCGTTCGCGACCTCGAGGATGACGTGTCGCAGGCTGATGCAGCGGCTCTCGCCCCAGAAGGCGCGGCGCAGTCCGCGGTCGAGCTCCTCGGCGGCCGATGGCGACTGCAGCGCGGCGGCCTGGACCGCCTCCATCGGCGGCAGCATCGTCACCGGCCAGGCGTGGTCGGGTGCCGCCCATGCCTGCCAGCCGGCCCGGGGCGCGAGCGTGGCGGCCACTTCCCACTCGGCCTCGCGCAGTGGTCGCGGGGTCGGCTCGTTGTTGAACAGCTCGAGCGGAAAGGCGTGGTGCTCGAAGCGGACGCGATGCTCCATGCCGAGGCGCCGGCGCGCGTCGTGGAGGCGCCAGACGACGGCGTGCGACCACGGGCAGCCGAGATCGGACCAGACGGCGATCGTGTTCGGCGGGACCTCCATCGGTCCGACTGTACCCGCGGGATCAGTCGAGGGTGAAGTAGTCGCCGCCGCTGTATCGGCCGGTGCGCTCCTTGCGGATCTGCATGAGCACGTCGTTGAGCAGGCTGGAGGCGCCGAAGCGGAAGAAGTCCGGCGTCATCCAGGCCGGCCCGAGCGTCTCGTACAGGGTCGTCAGGTACGAGATCGCCTCCTTCGAGGTCTTGATGCCGCCGGCGGGCTTCATGCCGACCATCCGGCCGGTCTGGGCGTGGAAGTCGCGGATCGCCTCGAGCATGACCAGCGTCACGGGCAGCGTCGCCGCGGGCTGCACCTTCCCGGTGGAGGTCTTGATGAAGTCGGCGCCCGCCGCCATGGCCAGGACCGATGCGCGCCGAACGTTGTCGTACGTCTCCAGCTCGCCGGTCTCGAGGATGACCTTCAGGTGCGCGTCGCCGGCCGCCTCCTTGACCGCGACGATCTCGTCGTAGACCGCCGCGTAGTCGCCGGCCAGGAAGGCGCCGCGGTCGATGACCATGTCGATCTCGTCGGCGCCCAGGTCGACGGCGGCCCGGACGTCGGCGAGCTTCACCTCGAGCGGGGCCTGGCCCGACGGGAAGTACGTCGCCACCGCGGCCACCTTCACGCCGGAGCCCTTCAGCGCCTCGACGGCGGTCGGGATCATGTTCGGGTACACGCAGAGGGCCGCGACGGACGGGATCGATGGGTCGGTCGGATCGGGCCGGCGAGCCTTTCCGGCCAGCGCGCGGATCTTGCCCGGCGTGTCCTTTCCCTCGAGGGTGGTGAGATCCATCATCCGGATCGCGAGCTCGAGAGCCCAGAGCTTCGCCTCGCGCTTGATGCTGCGCTTCGCGAGCGAGGCCGCGCGCTCGTCGATGCCGACCGCGTCGACCGCCCAGACGCGCCCGAGGAGGCTGCCCAGGTGCTGGTGCTTCTTCGTGGTCAGGTCGCGCCGCGAGCTGGCGCGGGACGGCGTCGTGGTGGCCATGGACCGCTCATTGTACGCAGTCGACCGGCTGGTACCCTTCGAGGCCGATGGCCTCCGACCCGATCCTCTACTGCCTGACGCGCGACCGCGAGCTTGCCGCCGCGATCGACGAGCGACTGTCCGGGGCGATCGCGTTCTTCTACAACGACGCGGCCCGGCTCCACCAGGCGGTGATGCTCCGCGAGCCCCAGGTCGTGCTCGTGGACACCGGGGCCGTGCGCGCCGAGTACGGGGACGCGGGGCTCGGGCCGGTCTTCGACTTCCTGCGACACCAGGTGCCCGCGAGCACGGCTGGCCGTGCGGCCGACGGCCGGCGGTCGAGCACCTCGTCGCGGCCGAGGCTGGCGCCGAGGTGGAGGTCGTTGCCGCCGACGTCGACGGATGCGTGAGCGCCATCCTCGCGACCTGCGCGAGCGCGTGAGCGTCGGCGAGCTGCTCGCGGAGCACGCCGCCGACGGCGTCTGCCACCTGCAGACGACCGGCCGCACGAGCGGACGCCCCCGCACGATCGAGATCTGGTTCGCGACGGACGGCGAGCGGATCTACCTGCTCGCCGGAGGCCGGCACCACGCTCACTGGGTGCGCAACCTGCTCGTCGACCCGAGCGTGCGCGTCCGGATCGGCGGCCAGACGCTCGCCGGGACGGCGCGGGTGATCGAGGGCGAGGAGCGCGAGGAGCTCGCGCGGCACCTGGTGGCGGCGAAGTACCAGGGCTGGTCCGACGGACGACCCCTGAGCGCGTGGGCCGCCGGATCGCTGCCGGTCGAGGTCGCCTTCGACTAGGACGCGGCTCCCGGGCCCGGCCACGAGCGCCTCGGGAAACGCGCAGGCCGCCTCGCCGCCCTCGTCGACCGGTTCCAGCGCCCGAGGACGCCCCAGCCGCGTCGTCGCGCGGTTCGGCGGCCAGTAGCGGAGGACGGCGCGCCATCGGACGCGGTCCGGCGCGACCCGCGCGTCGGTGCTGGCCGCCACGTTGTCGCCTCGCAGCTCGATGCCGCCGGGCCCGACGCCCGCAACTCGCTTGACGAGCTCCCGCCGCGGCTCGCGCGGATCCGGCGCGAGGACGACCTCGCCGACCCGCGGCGCGCGATGCAGCCGCACGACGAGCAGCCGGTCGCCGGGAAGGAGCGTCGGCGCCATCGAGCGGCCGCGCACCTCGACGACGTCGAGCCACCGGCGCGCCGCGGCGCCGGTGGCGATCGCGAGGACGATCCAGGTCAGCGCGCCGCGGCGCATCGGTCGCTCAGGAGGGGCGTCCGTTGACGCGTGTCTTCTCGGGCCCGCCGGTCGTCTTCCACATCTCGTCGATCGAGTCGATCATCAGCAGCAGCTCCTTCGCCGCACCGACGTCGAGCGACTGCTTGACCTTGCTGGCCTGCTTGTCGGCCTTCCAGAACGTCTCGTGGATGCCGGGGTGCTTCTCGAGGTGCTCGGGCTTGAAGTAGTCGCTCCAGAGGACGTTGAGGTGGTGCTTGACGAGCTCGGCGCGCTCCTCCTTGACGTGGATGCAGCGCGCCTTGAACAGCGGGTCGTCGCTGGCCTCGTACTTCTCGATGATCCGCAGGCAGGACTCCGCCTCGATGCGCGCCTGCTCGGGGTCGTAGATGCCGCAGGGGATGTCGCAGTGGGCGTCGACGACTCGGCGAGGGCGCAGGATGGTGCGCAGGGACAGCATCGGTCTCCTTTCGGTCCGGTGGACGATCGTGGGCTGGTCTTGCCGATATTGTGCAGCAAGCCGCCTGCCGCGGCGCGGGAGCGCTGCCGGCTAGGAGCCCATCACGATGCCGCCGTCGACGCCGAGCACCTGCCCGGTGACGTAGCGCGCCTCGTCCGACGCGAAGTAGACGGCGGCGGCGGCCACGTCCTCCACGGAGCCGATGTACCCGAGCGGCGTCAGCGCGGTCAGCGCCTCGCTGGCTGCGGGCGGCAGGTCGGCGGTGAGATCGGTCTCGATCAGGCCCGGCGCGATCGCGTTGCAGGTGATCCCGCGGCTCGCGAGCTCGCGGGCCGTCGTCTTCGTGAGGCCGATGAGCCCGGCCTTGGCGGCGGCGTAGTTCGCCTGCCCCGGGTTGCCCATGCGCCCGGCGGCGCTCGACATGTTGATGATCCGGCCGGAGCGCGCCTTCAGCATCGGTCGGGCGATCGCGCGGGTCATCCAGAACGGCCCGGACAGGTTCGTGTCGATGACGGCGTCCCACTCGTCGCCGTCCATCCGCATCAGCAGGTTGTCGCGGGTGATGCCGGCGTTGTTGACGAGGATGTCGACCGAGCCGAAGCCATCGAGCGCGGCCTTCACGATCGCCTCGCACGCCTCGCGGCCCTGGCTCGTGTCGCCCTGGATCGTGACCGCGCGGCGCCCGGTGCCGGTGATCTCGGCCGCGACCTCATCCGCCGCGTCGGCGTTGCCGCGGTAGTTGATCGCCACGTCAGCGCCCTGGGTCGCGAAGGCCAACGCAATGGCCCGACCCAGGCCGCGGCTCCCACCGGTGACGAGCGCCGTCTTGCCGGTGAGGTCGAACATCACGCCCCGACCTCGGCAAGCGCACGTTGCGGCTGCCCCATGCGGGTCTGCTCCCCGGGTGCCAGGAAGGCACGGGACGGATCGGCGGACCACTCGACCACGGCGGCGCCGGCGGTGTATCCGGCGCCGAACGCGGCCATGAGGAGCCGATCGCCCGGCTTGATCCTGCCTTCGGCGACGGCCTCGACGAGGGCCATCGGTACCGAAGCCGCCGAGGTGTTGCCGTACTTCGCGATGTTCAGGTATGTCTTGTCCGCCGGGATGCCGACCGCGTTCTGCACGCTCTCGATGATGCGGAGGTTCGCCTGGTGGAAGAGGAACTGGTCGACGTCTTCCACCGACAGGCCGGCGTTGCGAAGGGCGGATCGGGAGGACTCAGCGAGCTGGCGGGTCGCGTACTTGTAGACCTCCTTGCCCGCCATGTGGACGAAGTGGCCGCCCTCGGCGACCGTCTTCGGGGTGGTCGGGCAGGCGGATCCGCCGGCCGGGAAGATGATGCCCTCCTTCCCGCTGCCGTCGCTGTACATGTCAAGGCCAAGGAGACCGCCCGGCGCGTCCGACGCCGAAACGATGACGGCACCGGCCCCATCACCGAACAGCACGCAGGTGTTGCGATCGGTGTAGTCGAGGAAACGGCTCAGCAGCTCGACCCCCACGACGAGCACGTTCCGATACATCCCGCTGCGCACGTACGCCGAGGCCGTGGCAAGAGCGAACACGAAGCCGGAGCAGGCAGCCATCAGGTCGAAGCCGGCGGCGCGGGTCGCACCGAGCTCGTGAGCAACGAGCACGGCCGTGGCGGGCATGTAGTAGTCGGGCGTGCAGGTCGCGACGATGACGAGATCCACCTCGGCAGGGTCGAGGCCCGCGACCGCCAGCGCATCGCGCGCCGCGTTGACGCTCAGGCTCGTCGTCGTCTCGTCGTCGGCAGCGATCCGACGTTCATGGATGCCGGTGCGGCTGACGATCCACTCGTCGCTGGTCTCGACCATCGTGGCCAGCTCGTCGTTCGTCATCACGCGTGCTGGCGCGTACATCCCCCATCCGGTGATCAGGGCGTTCGTGCTCATCGGCGTGCTCCTTGGGCTCGGCGTCATCGCGGGTCGACCTCCAGCAGCGGCTGCTTCCGCTTCACCAGCGTCCCGTTCTCGACGAGGACCCGGGTGATCCGGCCGGAGGCATCCGACTTGATCTCGTTGAACAGCTTCATCGCCTCGATCAGGCCGATGACCTGGCCGGCGGCGACTTCGTCCCCCTCGTTGACATACGGGCGTGCGCCCGGCGACGGCGCCGGGTACCACACGCCCGTCAGCGGCGCGCTCACGAAGCGCATCCCCGCGGCCGGCTCGCCGAACGGCGTCAGGCCGTCGGTCGGCGGCGCGACCGGCGTCGGAGGAGCCTCCGCCGGCGCGGCGACGGCCGCAGGCGCGGCGGCGCGCGGCCTGGCGAGCCGGACGTGGAGGTCGCCGACCGACGAGCTCGAGCTCGTCGAGCCCCGCCTCGGCGAAGGCCGGCGCCAGCAGGTCGACCGCCGCCAGGATCGGCTCCGGCTGATCGCTCACGCGCCGTCGTACCGGCGGAACACGAGCGTGGCGTTGTGGCCGCCGAAGCCGAAGCTGTTGCTCATGCCGATCTCCACCTCGACCTCGCGGGCCTCGTTCGGGAACGTAGTCGAGGTCGCACTCGGGGTCGGGGTGCTCGAGGTTGATCGTGGGCGGAATGATGCCGGTCTTGATCGTCTGCAGCGTGGCGATCGCCTCGACCCCGCCGCCGGCGCCCATGAGGTGGCCGGTCATCGACTTCGTGCTGCTGATCGGAACGCGGTAGGCGTCCTCGCCGAACAGCGTCTTGATCGCGGCCGTCTCGGAGCGGTCGTTCGGCGGCGTCGAGGTGCCGTGGGCGTTGATGTAGTCGATGTCGCCGGGCTCGAGGCCGGCGTCGGCGATCGCGGCGCGCATCGACTCGACGGCCCCACGGCCGCCGGGTGCCGGCAGGGTGATGTGCGAGGCGTCGTCCGTCGCTCCATAGCCGACGAACTCGCCGTGGATCGTCGCGCCCCGCGCTCGGGCGTGCTCGAGCTCCTCGAGCACGAGGATGCCGGCGCCGTCCGCCATCACGAACCCGTCGCGCTCGGCGTCGAACGGGCGGGACGCCCTCTCCGGGTCGTCGTTGCACTTCGTCGACAGCGCCCGCATCGCGCTGAACGCGGCGCACGGGATCTCGCCGATGCCCGCCTCGGCGCCGCCGGCGATCATCACGTCGGCGTCGCCGCGACGGATCGACGTTCGCCGAGGCGCCGATCGCGTGGTTCGCGCTCGAGCACGCGCTGACCGTGGCGTAGTTCGGACCTCGCGCGTTGGCGTAGATCGCCACGTAGCCCGCGCCCATGTCCGGAATCAGCGCGGTCACGAGGAACGGGCCGATGCGCTCGATGCCGTGCTCGTTGGCCTCGATGATGTCGCGGATCATCGTGTTGATGCCCCCGATGCCCGAGCCGATGATCGCGCCGGTGCGCCACGCGAGCGCCTCGTCCTCGATCGGGTTCGGCAGCCCGGCATCGGCCATCGCCTCGACCGTCGCTCCCCAGGCGTAGTGGACGTATCGGTCGTTGCGGCGGATCTCCTTCCTCGGCATCACCGTCTCGGCGTCCCAGCCCTTGATCTCGCCGGCGACCTTGGACGCCGTCTTGACCGGGTCGAACGAGGTGATCCGGGTGATCCCGCTGCGGCCATTCACGAGCGAGTCCCAGAAGCTCGGGACGTCGTTGCCGACCGGCGTCAGCGCGCCCATGCCGGTCACGACCACGCGGCGCTCGCCCTCACGCATCGGTCATCCCTCCGGCGATCTCCTGGTCACGCGGAATGATGATGCTCAGGGTCGCCTCGACGGCGATCTCGCCATCGACGCTGGCGACCGCCCGGACGCGACCGAACATCCCGCGCAGCTTCTCCACCGTCACCTCCAGGCGCAGCGTGTCGCCGGGGACGACCAGGCGGCGGAACCGGCACTCGTCGATGCCCGCGAAGAGGCCGATCTTGCCGCGGTACTCGTCGAGCGTCAGCACGGCGACGCCGGCGGTCTGCGCCAGCGCCTCGACCATGAGGACGCCGGGCATGATCGGTCGACCGGGGAAGTGGCCGGTGAACTGCGGCTCGTTGGCGCGTCACCTGCTTGATGCGCGACCGCCCGCTTTCCCGGCTCGAGCTCGACGACCCGGTCGACGAGCAGGAACGGATACCGATGCGGAAGGATGCGCATGATCTCCGCCGCCTCGAGCGGCAGCGCCAGGGTGGGTTGGGTATCGGTGGTCATGGCTCCTCAGGCTCGGGTCGTTAGCTTGGCACGAAGGCGGCCGGGCCGACCCGATCGAGCAGGTTCGTGCTGACCCGCGCGTCCAGGAAGGCGTCGTTGTCGATGATGCCGCGGTGGAACGGGATGTTCGTGCGGATGCCGCCGACCTCGAACTCGGCGAGGGCGCGACGAGAGCGCGCCAGCGCGATCTCGCGCGTTTCGCCCCACACGATCAGCTTGGCGAGAAGGCTGTCGTAGAACGGCGGCACCTCGTAGCCGGGGAAGAGGTGCGTGTCGACGCGGACGCCCGGCCCGCCGGGCAGCGTCAGCGACTCGATCTCGCCGGTCTGCGGCGCGAAGTTGTCGCCGGGGTCCTCGGCGTTGATGCGGAACTCGATCGCGTGGCCGCGGAACGTGATCTCGTCCTGGCGCAGGCTCAGCGGGTCGCCGGCCGCGATCCGGATCTGCTCGGCGATCAGGTCGATCCCGGTCAGCGCCTCGGTCACCGGGTGCTCGACCTGGATCCGGCAGTTGATCTCGATGAAGTAGAAGTTGCCGTCTGCGTCGAGGAGGAACTCGAGGGTCCCGGCGCTCTCGTATCCGGCCGCGATGACGCTGCGGATGGCGAGGTCGCGCAGCCGCTCGCGGGCGGCATCGTCCATCGCCGGTGACGGCCCCTCCTCGATGATCTTCTGGTGCCGGCGCTGGACGCTGCAGTCCCGCTCCCCGAGATGGACGCCGTTCCCGTGGCGGTCGACGAGCACCTGCACCTCGACGTGGCGCGACTCCTCGATCCACTTCTCGAAGTAGACGCTGTCGTCGCCGAAGGCGGCCTGCGCCTCGGATCGGGCCAGCGGAAGCGACGTCTCCATCTCGCGCGGAGAGCGCACGAGGCGCATCCCCCGTCCCCCGCCGCCGGCCGAGGGCTTGAGGAGGACCGGGTAGCCCGACTCGCCCGCCTGCTCCAGCGCGTCCGAGAGGTCGGTGACGATGCCGCGGCTGCCCGGGCACGGTCGGCAGGCCGTTGGCGGCGAGCATCCGGCGCACGGCGTACTTGCTCGCGAACCGCTCGAGAACCTCGGGCCTCGGGCCGATGAACGTCAGCTCGTGGGCCGCGCACGGCCTCCGCGAACGTCGCGTCCTCGCTGAGGAAGCCGTATCCGGGATGAATCGCGTCGCAGCCGGTGATCATCGCCGCGCTGATGACCGCGGGCTGGTTCAGGTAGCTCTTGCGCGCCTCGGCCGGACCGATGCAGATCGCCTCGTCGGCGAGCCGGACCGGCAGGGAGTCCCGGTCGGCCTCGCTGAACGCCACGACGGCCGGCAGGCCGAGGTCGCGGCAGGCACGGAGCACGCGCACGGCGATCTCGCCGCGGTTGGCGATCAGGACCTTCGTGATGGCCATCAGGCGGTCACGCGCTGGCCGAGGAGGTCGATCGCGCCGTCGAGGGTCGCCGCATCGGCAACGGTCGCGGTCGTCACGTCGGGCGCGATGCGCCGGACCATGCCGACGAGCGCGGCACCGGCGCCGCACTCGATCATCGTGTCGACGCCGCCCTCGACCATGGATCGCACGCAGCGCACCCACTCGACCGGCGAGCGAACCTGCTCGGCGAGCAGTGCGCGGATCCGGGTCGCATCGGTGACGGGCTCGGCGCTCACGTTGCTCATCACCGGGACCCGCGCGTCGCGCCACGTCTCGTCCTCGAAGGCCGTGGCGAGCTCCTCGGCGACGCCGGCCATGAGCGGCGAGTGGAACGGGCCGGAGACCGGCAGGCGCATGACGCGACGGGCGCCGGCCGCGCGCATCGCTGCCTCGACCTCGTCGAGCGCGTCGGTGCGACCGGAGACGACGACCTGCCCGGGCGCGTTGTCGTTCGCCACGACGAGCTCGGTCGGGCGCGCCAGGCCGTCGACGACCGCCTGGACCGCGTCGCGGTCGAGGCCGAGCACGGCGGCCATGCCGCCCTCCCCGGCGCCGGCCATCAGCTCGGCACGCCGCGAGACGAGCCGCAGCGCGGCCGGGAGCTCGAGGACGCCGGCGGCAACGAGCGCCGCGTACTCGCCGACCGAGTGGCCCGCGACGACCGCCGGCGCGGGATCCGCGGCCTCGACGAGCGCGCGGAACGCGGCGACCGAGGTGGTGAGCAGGCACGGCTGGGTCTGGCGCGTGTCGTCGAGTCGCTCTGCCGGACCGCTCCAGCACGCCTCGGACACGGACCAGCCGAGGGTGGCATCGGCCTCGGCAAAGGCCGCCGCGGCGGCAGGCGAGCGCTCCGCGAGCTCGCGGCCCATGCCGACCGACTGCGACCCCTGCGGGCTGAAGAGCAGCGCGAGGGTCATCGGCCGGCCTCCGCGGCCTGGAGCTCGAGGACGACCTGGCCGTACTCGACCGCCTCCCCGCTCTCGGCCACGAGATGCCGAACGGTTCCTCCACGCGGGGCGCGAACGTCGTGGCGAACGCCGAGCATCTCGACGTGCCCGAGCTCGTCGCCCTTGGCGACCTCGAGCCCCGGGCCGAGGCCATCGGCGTACACGAAGAAGCCGACCGCCGGCGACGCGACGCCCACGGTCGCCGGCGGCCTTCTCGGCGGTGGCGGGCGGACGCGGGGGCCGGAGTCGCGCTACCGGCGGCGCTCGCCGCTGCGGCCGTCGCGCTCCTGGCTTCGGGCGACGCGGCGACGCGCAGGCGCAGGTCGCCGTGCGCGACCTCGATCTCGCCGAGCCCGTGGCGTCGGAGCCGCTCGGTCAGCTCGGGGACGAGCCGCTCGGCGGCGACGCGGATCGCCTCCAGGGCGTCATCGGTATCGGTCATGCGCCCCTCTCGGTCTCGGCGTCGTCGTCAGCGCTCGGCCAGATCTCGCTCCAACGCGGCCGGCGCGGGACGCCGGGCAGACGAAGGATTCGGCCGATCCGGTGGCGCAGCGACGGCGCCTCCGGTGGCCGGCTGGATGCCGCCCCCGTCTCGAGGTAGGCGCCCATGCCGCGCAGGCGAGCATAGCGCCTGCCGAGGAGCTCGGCCGTGTCGCGGCCGGCGAGCTCACGCAGCGCCCCGAGGATCGCGTCCCGGATGGCTCGACCGGTCGCTGCCGGGTCGGTGTGGGCTCCCTCGCCGGGCTCCGGGATGATCGCGTCGACGACCCCGAGCTCGAGCTGATCCTCCGCGGTCATGCGCATCGCGGCCGCGGCGACTCGCGACTCGTCGCGGGAGCGCCAGAGGATCGACGAGGCCCCCTCCGGGCTGATCACCGAGTAGACCGAGTTCTCGAGCGCCAGGACCACGTCGCCGACGCCGATGGCCAGCGCGCCACCGGAGCCGCCCTCGCCGAGCACGACGACGACGATCGGGACCTGCAGCCCGGTCATGAGCTTGATGCTGGAGGCGATCGCCTCCGCCTGGCCGCGCTCCTCGGCCGCGGGTCCGGGGAAGGCGCCGGCGGTATCGAGGAAGGTCACGATCGGGACGCCGAGCTTGTCGGCGAGGCGCATCAGCCGCTGAGCCTTGCGGAATCCCTCCGGATGGGGCGAGCCGAAGTTGCGGGCGATGTTCGACTCGGTGTCGGACCCCTTCTGGTGCCCGACGATCATCACCGGGCGCCCCTCGAGCAGCGCCGGTCCGCCGACGATCGCGGGATCGTCGCCGAAGGCCCGATCCCCGTGGAGCTCGAAGAACCCGGTGAAGATGTGCGGGATCAGGTCGAGGGTCCGGGGCCGCTGCGGATGCCGCGCGAGCTGGACGTGCCGCCACGCCACCTCGATGGCCTCGGGGCTCTGGAGCGTCGGTCCGCACGGTGGTCTCGTTCACGGGCGTGGTTCCGCCTCGTCGGCGACCGCCGCCTCGCGTGCGGCAGCCGACCCGGGACCGCGGCCATTGCCACCCTGCTCGGCCTCGACGTCGATGCCGATCGTCTCGCTCACCGCGCCACCCAGGCGCTCCGCGAACCCGGAGAGGGCGCCGATCGGTCCCCACGCGCGCTCCGCATCGTCGGGCGCCGCCTCCGCGGCGACGGGCACCGGCAGGAGGCGCAGGAGCCGGCCGAGGCTGGCACG
This sequence comes from uncultured Chloroflexia bacterium, assembly GCA_963797855.1. Classification (GTDB taxonomy): domain Bacteria; phylum Chloroflexota; class Limnocylindria; order QHBO01; family QHBO01; genus JACDBZ01. The sequence goes on from CAWCQX010000010.1 coordinate 42,679, forward strand.
CAGCTCCGGACGCGGCACGACCGCGTCGACGAAGCCGTGCGCGAGGAGGAACTCGGCGGTCTGGAAGCCCTCGGGAAGCTCCTCGCCGACCGTGTCGGAGGCGACGCGCGCGCCCGCGAAGCCGATGAGCGCCTTGGGCTCGGCGAGGATGACGTCCCCGAGGCTCGCGAAGCTGGCCAGGACGCCGCCGGTGGTCGGATCGGTGAGGACCGCGATGAACGGGACGCCGGATTCGTCGAGCCGGACGAGTGGAGCCGTCGTCTTCGACAGCTGCATGAGCGACAGGGTGCCCTCCTGCATCCGGGCGCCGCCCGAGGCGCTGACCACGATCGCCGGGATCCGCTCGGCCAAGGCGGTCTCGAAGCAGCGGGCGATCTTCTCGCCGACGACGCTTCCCATGCTGCCGCCCATGAACCGAAAGTCGAAGATCGCGATCGCGACTCGGACGCCCTCGATCTCGCCGATCCCCCACACCAGGGCGTCCCGCAGCCCGGTCTTGACCCGGGCCGCCTCCAGCCGATCCGGGTACGGACGGTCGTCGTGGAAGCCGAGCCGATCGACCGCCTCGATGCCGGCGTCGCGCTCCTCGAAGGTGTTCGGGTCGAGGAGCATGTCGATCCGCTCGCCGATCGACATCCGGAAGTGGTGGCCGCACGACGGGCAGAGTCGCAGCTCGCGCTCGAGCTGGCGATTGAAGACCTGGGCGTCGCAGCTCGGGCACTTCGTCCACGCGTCGCTGGGCGCGGCGCGCCGGCTGAATGGGAACTTGATCGGCAATCGCTGGCCTCCCGCTACCGATGCAGGAGCCGATGGGACGTGCGGCTGCGCCACACGGCGTAGGCGGTCACGCCGACTCCGACCGCCGATCCCACGGCGCCGGTCACGATCAGTCGACCGGGATGGCGGAGGATCCACGGCGCTCCGCCGACGCCCGCCAGGCGGGCGCCGAGACGGGCCTCGAAGCGAGGCGCGACGAGCGAGGTGGCGAGCGTCGCTCGGATCGTGGCGGCGGAGTCCACGAGCGAGCGGTCGGTCGGGCTCACCCCGGCGACGGCAGCGGCGACGGGCGCGGGAGAGCCGGCCAGCACGGCGTCGATCGCCTGGTCGAGCCGCTCGGCGGGGGTCGGACGGATGGTCATCACGCCTCTGCTAACACCGGGAGGCGGGAAACGTTACACCGTCGGGCCGTCGCCTCCGGTTGCGAGCATCTCGGCCAGCTGGCGGAGGGCCCGATGCTGGAGGACCCGGACGGCACCCTCGCTGCGGCCGAGGACCGCGCCGATCTCGCGCGCGGAGAGCCCGTCCACGAAGCGGAGCACGACGACCTGGCGGCGGTCCTCGGGGAGCTGGTCGAGCGCGCGTCGCAGGCCGCGGGCCTCCTCGGCGAGGCTGAGGAGCCCGGCCGGATCGGCATTGGCCCGCGGCTCGGCGACGACCTCGAGGGAAGCGGCCTGCTGCCGGTGCCGCGAGCGCAGCGCGTTCGCGAGCTGGTTGTGCGCGATCCGGAAGAGCCAGGCACGGAACGTGGCGCCCTCGTCGACGAACCCGTCGATGGCGGCCAGCGCGGCGGTGAAGGTCCGTTCGGTGGCGTCCTCGGCGTCGTGGTGGTCGCCGAGGAGGTAGAAGCAGTACCCGTAGACGCGGTCAACGTACCGGCGATACAGCGCCCCGAATGCGGCGCGGTCGCGCTGCGCGGCGCGGACGTCCGCCAGATCGGGATCCGAGGGGCCCTCTCGGGGGACGCGCCGCGGCTCGACCGTCACGCCGGCACCGCCGGCCGGACCCGGGTCACCTCGCCGCCGGTCACGACGTGACGACCGCCGTGGCGGTCCTCGACGACCAACGCGCCGGTCGCGTCGAGGTCGACCGCGCGGCCGTGCACCGTTCCCTCGACCGTCTCGACGCTGACCGCCGAGCCGAGCGTCGAGCACCGGGCGCGGTAGCGCTCCAGCGGCGAATCGCCCGCCTCGATCGACGCGATCTCGGCCTCGAGCCCGATGAGGAGGCGATCGAGGAGCGCCTCACGATCCACCGGGCCGCCGGCGAGGTCGGCCAGGGAGGTCGCATCCGGCTGCAGCTCGGACGGCATCTCCGCTCGTTGCCAGTTCACGTTGATCCCGATCCCGAGGACGGCGCCACTGAGCCGATCGCCTTCCGCCATCGTCTCGATCAGCAGGCCGCCGAGCTTGCGGCCGTCGGCGGCGGCGACGATGTCGTTCGGCCACTTGAGGGCGACCGGTGCGACCGCATCGCACGCCTCGGCGACGGCGAGCGCCGTCGCGAGGCCCAGCCGCCAGGCTTCGGCGGCGGCCAGCTCGGGCACGAGCGCGACGCTCATCAGCAGGTTGCGGCCCGGCGGTGACTGCCAGGTCCGTCCGCGCCGGCCGCGACCGGACGTCTGCTCCTCGGCGACGACGACGGAGCCGTGCCCATCGGCCCCTTCGAGGAGCTCGCGGGCGCGGTCGTTCGTCGAGCCGATGCTGGTGTGGCGCTCGACGCGGTGGCCGATGCGGCGCTCGTGCATCGGCGAACGATAGCCGCGACCGGCCGGATCGTCACCACCCGTGGAGTACACTCACTCGTCCCATGAGCCAGACGCTCGACGCTCCGCGCGCCGCCGATCGACCGACACGCGAGCGGGTCTTCAGCGGGATCCAGCCCTCGGGGGCGTCGCACCTCGGCAACTACCTCGGTGCCCAGGTGAACTACGTGAAGCTGCAGGACGAGTACGAGACGATCTACGGCATCGTCGACCTCCACGCGCTCACGACGGTCCACGACGGCGCCGAGCTGCGGCGGCTGACCCACGAGATGGTCCTCGACCTGCTCGCCGTCGGCCTCGACCCGGAGCGCTGCGCGCTGATCCGCCAGTCCGACTTCCCCGAGCACGCCGAGCTGGCGTGGATCTTCAACACCGTCACCCCGGTCAGCTGGGCCGAGCGCACGCCGACCTACAAGGAGAAGCGGCAGCAGGGCATCGAGAACAGCCTCGGGCTCCTCGACTACCCGATCCTCCAGGCCGCCGACATCGTCATCTACAAGGCCAGTCGCGTGCCGGTCGGCAAGGACCAGGCGGCGCATCTCGAGCTGAGCCGAGAGATCGTTCGCGCGTTCAACCGTCGCTACGGCCCGATCTTTCCCGAGCCAGAGCCGGTCTTCACCGACGCACCGACCGTCCTCGGCATCGACGGCCAGACGAAGATGAGCAAGAGCGCCGGCAACACGATCCCGATCTTCGCCGAGCCCGACGAGATCCGGCGCCTCGTGATGAGCATGGTGACCGACCCGCTGCGCATCAAGCGAACCGACCCGGGGCGCCCGGAGGTGTGCAACGTCTGCCAGCTGCATCGGTTCTTCGGAAGCGACTATCTCCAGATCCAGGACGGCGAACGGACCGCCCGGACCGGATGCGTCGACACGAAGCAGCTGCTGGCCGAGCGGATCATCGAGCACTTCCGGCCGATGCGCGAGCGCCGCCTCCAGCTCGCTGCCGACCCTGCCGTCGTCGAGGAAACCCTCGCGGCGGGTGCCGCGAAGGTGCGCCCGATCCTCGACGCCACGATGGCCGAGGTGCGGGCCGCGGTCGGCATCGGACCCCAGCGGGAGCGCCGGCGCATGAGCGAGTCGAAGGTGGAGATCGGGTCGGGGGGCCTCGGTCCGCGCGAGCGCCGCTGGCTGCTCCTCTTCCTGGCGCTGGGGAGCATCTACTTCGCACTGCTGCTCGCCGACCGGGTCATCGGGCTGCTCGGCGGCTTCGCCTCGATCCTGATCATCCTCTTCCTGGCGTGGCTCCTGGCCTTCGTCCTGTCGCCGCTCGTCGCGTGGCTCGAGGATCGGCTGAACGCGCCGCGCCCCGCGGTGGTGATCGGGACGTACGTCCTCATGCTGGTCATCATCGGCTTCGCCCTCTTCTACACCGGGGCGGCGATCACGCAGCAGGTTGGCGAGCTGGCGGCGGGCTATCCCGCGCGCCGCGCGGGAATCATCGAGACGCTCACCAACTGGGAAGGCAGCCTCGAGCTCGGACGGCTGCGCATCGACCTCACGGATCTCTTTGCCGGCGCGGAGGCGCAGGTCGGCGTGATCGGCCAGCAGATCCTCGACCAGGCGGAAGCGATCGCCCGCGTCACGATCGCCGCGCTCGGGTCCCTGCTGCTCATCATCTTCCTGTCGCTCTACATGCTCATGGACTCGAAGCGGATCCTCCCGCGCCTGCGCTCGGCGGTGCCGCGCCAGTACCGCGACGAGTCCGATCTCTTCGAGCGCACGACGGTCCGGGCGTTCGGCGGCTTCCTGCGAGCGCAGCTGATCCTCGCCGTCGTCCAGGGCCTCCTCGTGGCCGTCGTCGGCACGATCTTCGGCATCCCGTACCTCTTCCTGCTCGCGACGACGAGCGCGCTGCTGATGCTCATCCCCTTCTTCGGCCCGCCGCTCGCCCTCGTGCCGCCGATCGTCGGTGCGGCGCTCTTCGCCGGGGGCTCGGCGCTGCCGGTCGCGATCATCCTGCTCGTCGCGCAGACGCTGATCGTGAACTGGCTCCAGCCGCGGCTGATGCGAGACGCCCTGGGCCTCCACCCGATCCTCGTGCTCGTCGGACTGCTCGTCGGGGCGCAGGTCGCCGGCATCTGGGGGGCGCTCTTCGGGATCCCGGTGATCGCGATCGTGTGGGTCTTCGTGAGCTACGCCCTGTTCGGCACCGTCCCGAACGCCGCGCTGTCGGACAAGGAAAAGCTCAGCGACGTCGACGAGCACGTGATGGTCAGCGTGGCCAAGGAGCAGGTCGGCGACGAGACGCACCCGAAGATCCACGTGACGCGCACGCGGCGCGCCGATGGCAGCGAGGAGGTCGACATCCAGACCGATCAGGTGGCCGACCCGAACGCCTCAGGCACCGAGCCCGGAGGAGCTTAGGCCTGGGCCTGGGCTGGGGCCTCGGCCTCGACCTTGGCCGCGGCCGCGGCCGCGAGCTCTTCGATCTCGTCGGCCCGATAGCACGCGACGAACTGCTTCGGGCCCTTCTCCTCGAGCGGCGGGTGCGGGTTCGTCCGGCACACCTCGGCGGCGTACGGGCAGCGCTCGATGAAGCGGCACTCCGGCGGCGGGTTGATCGCCTTGCTGATCCCACCCTTGATCAGGACGGGCGTGCGCTTCGTCGAGGGATCGGGCACCGGGACCGCCGACAGCAGCGCCTTCGTATACGGGTGCTTCGGCCGGGCGAGGATCTCCTCGGTCGGGCCCATCTCGACGATCTTGCCCAGGTACATCACCGCGATCCGGTCGCACATGTACCGGGCGACCGCGAGGTCGTGCGTGATGTAGAGGTAGGACACCCCGAACTCGCGAGCGAGGCCCGCCATCAGCTCCATGATCGAGATGCGGATGCTCACGTCGAGCATCGAGGTCGGCTCGTCGGCGACGACGAAGCTCGGCTGCATGACCAGCGCTCGAGCGATCGCCACGCGCTGGCGCTGGCCACCCGAGAGCTCGTGCGGGTATCGGAAGAGGAAGTTCTCCGCCGGCACCAGGCCGACGAGGCGCAGCAGTGCGAGAACTCGTGCCTCGCGCTCGGGCATCGACCCGACCTTCTGGACCATCATCGGCTCGCTGACGGTGTCGAAGATCGTGCGGCGCGGGTTCATCGACTCGTACGGGTCCTGGAAGATCATCTGCGCCCGGCGGCGGTACTCCTTGACCTCCTTGCCCTTCACCAGTGGCGACGTCGCGCTCGTACTCGCCGTCGCGGAACCAGATGCTGCCGCCGGTCGGCTCATTCAGCTTCACGAGCATCCGGCCCGTCGTCGACTTGCCGCACCCGGACTCCCCGACCAGGCCGAGGCTCTCGCCGGGCGCGATCTGGAAGCTGATGCCGTCGACGGCGTGGACGAAGTCCGTCGGTGCGCGGAAGAGCCCGCGCGAGATCGGGAACCGCATCTCGAGGTCCGTGATCTCGAGGAGCGGTGGCCTCCCGGCCGGCTTCGGAGGCGCCTCGGGGACCGTGCTCGACGTCGTCATCGCTGGAGGTGCTTCCTCGAGCTCCGGGACCTGGTCGTGGTGCCAGCAGGCGACTTTGTGGCCGCCACCGATATCGGCCAAGCGGCGGCTCATCCGTCGAGCAGACGTCCGTCGCGAACGGGCATCGCGGGTGGAAGCGGCAGCCGGTCGGCGGTCGGAAGAGGTCCGGCGGCTCTCCCTCCAGCGGCGAGAGCTTCCGGCGGGGACCGGTGATCGAGGGCGTCGAGCGCAGGAGCAGGTAGGCGTACGGGTGGCGCGGTCGGGCGAAGATCTGCGCGGTTGGGCCGTACTCGACCAGCTTGCCGGCGTACATCACGCCGAGCGAGTCGGTCACTTCGGCGATGACGGCGATGTCGTGGCTGATGTAGATGATCGACATCCCCATCTCGGCCTGGATCCGCTTCAGCTCCTTGAGGATCTGGTCCTGGACGATGACGTCGAGGGCGGTGGTCGGCTCGTCGGCGATGATCAGCTGCGGGCTGCAGGCGAGCGCCATGGCGATGACCGCGCGCTGGCGCATCCCGCCGGAGAACTCGTGCGGGTAGCGGTCCAGCATCGTCGGCGTGAGACCGACGGAGCATGAAGAGCTTCTCCATGTGGGCGCGCTGCTCGTCATAGCTCATGACGCCGCGGTAGTGGGTGTCGAGGGTCTCGCGGATCTGGTCACCGACCCGGTAGACCGGGTTCCAGGAGTTCATGGCGCCCTGGAAGACCATCGCGATGTCCTTCCATCGCCGCTGGCGCATCTCCTCGGGGCTGAGGTACAGCAGGTCCTCGCCGTTGAGGCGAATCTCACCGGAGATGAACTCGGCGTTGGAGGGCAGCAGGCGCAGCAGCGAGAGGGCGATCGAGGTCTTGCCGCAGCCGGACTCGCCGACCAGGCCGACCGACTCGCCCTCGTGGACCGTGAACGACACGTCCTCGACGGCAGAGACCTCGCCCGCCTTGATCTTGTAGTGCATGACCAGCCGATCCACCTCGAGCAACGGCCGGGTGGGATCGATCTGTCGGGCTTCCAGGTCCTCGAGGGACTCCGCTGCCGCGGGCTCGGCGACGCTCATCCGCGGGCGCGAAGTCGGGGGTTGATCACCTCATCCATGCCTCGTCCGACCATGAAGAATGCAAAGCACAGGAACGACACCGCGAGCCCTGCCGGGAAGAGCAGCCACCAGTAGCTGGTGCCGCTGAGCAGGTACCCATTCGTCTGCGCGTTGTTGATCATGATGCCCCAGGTCATCTGCACGTTCAGCAGGCCGAAGAACGAGAGGGTGGCCTCGATCGCGATCGCCTCGGTCACGCCGAACATCATGTACAGGAAGCTCAGGGGCAGGACGTTCGGAACGATGTGCCGGAAGATCACGTGCCAGTCGCTTCCGCCGGCGACGCGCGCGGCGTCGATGTAGGACTTGACCTTGATCGAGAGGGCCTGGGACTTGAGCACGATGGCCACGCCCCCGAAGCCCGAGAGGATGCCGATCATCACCCCCAGGGTGACCATCGTGATCTCGAACATCGCGCTGAGCAGGATCAGCACCGGGAGGAGCGGCATCAGCAGGATCAGGTCCGCGAAGCGCATCAGCCCGCTGTCGATCCACCCGCCGAAGTAGGCGGCGATCGCGCCGACGGTCGTCGCGATCAGCACGGTCGTGAGCGCGGCCACGACGCCGAGGAAGAACGCGGCGCGGGTGCTGAACAGCAGCTGCGAGAAGATGTCGCGCCCGTTCGCATCGGTCCCGAGGAAGTGCGGATTCTCTCCCGTCAGGGTCGGAGGCGCCGGCTGCGTGGGGATGCTGACGACGTCTCCCGCATCCACGGTCGGGTTGAGCTCGAGCCTCGCCTGGGTCTGCTCGATCTGGGTGGCCGGGTCGGTGACCGCCCCGTCCTCGACGACCGTGAAGTCGGTCGTGACCGCGTCGTACCCCGTCACCGGGTCGTAGATGGCCGGATCCCAGACGGTCGCCATGAGGATGGGGTGAGCGATCGCCATCGCGGCGAAGAGGATGATCAACGCCAGCCCGATCATTCCCATCCGGTTCTCGCGGAACAGGCCCCAGGTCGTCGCGAACGACCGGCGCATCAGGCGCAGGCGGATCTGCCACATCGGCACCCCCGCCAGGTCGCGGCCGTGCGTCAGCTGCCGAACGTTGGCGCCGGGGACCGGAACGCCGAGCTCCGGATTCTGTGCCTGGTTGTCGGGGAGAGTCATTTCACCACGCTCATGCGACTCGGATTCTGGGATCGAGGACGGCGTAGAGGATGTCGGCGATCAGGTGGCCGAAGAGGGCCAGCACCCCGGTGATCGCCAGCGCCCCGACGGCCAGCGGGATGTCGGAGACGTTGATGGCCTGCAGGAAGACGAGGCCCATGCCCGGCCAGGAGAAGATCGTCTCGGTGACGATCCCGCCACCGATGACGAACGCGAGGGAGAGAACCAGCGAGGTCGTCACGGGGAGCATTGCATTGCGAGCCGCGTGCCGGTCTCGGATGATCCAGTCCGGAATGCCCTTCGCGCGCGCGGTGAGGATGTAGTCCTCGCCCAATGTCTCGAGCATCGCGCTGCGCGTCAGGAGCATCGTCGCCCCGAAGGCCACCAGGCCGAGGGTGATCACCGGCAGGATCGTGTGATGGGCGATATCGGCCACGTACTCGGTTTCCGGACGCACCCACCAGAAGAGCAGGAGGGCGCCGATGGAAACGATGCCGAGCACCTGACCGGCCCGGATCTGGAAGACGAGGTTGCGGGAGTAGCGTCCGATCAACCACTTCCCGATCCCGTAGAGCACGGACACGATGACCACCGACAGGATCATCTGCAGGAAGATCTCGTTCGCGCTGTAGCCCGATCCCTGCCACAGGTCGGCGGTGATGAAGCGGCCGATCGGGAACCAGCCGAGGTAGAACCCGAACAGCCAGAGCATGAGGATCGCGAACCACGGGTAGAAGACGGTCTGGAGGAAGATGCCCGCGGTGATCATTCCCTGCTCGGCGGCCGCGCCACGGCGCCAGGCGATGAACTTGCCGGCCTTGAATCCGAGCCAGAAGGCGAAGATCGTGGCTGACAGGAAGAGGACGAGCGTGCGAGGCAGCGCGTTCCAGAGGACGGTCGAGACGTCATCCGGGTAGCGGCTGAAGCTGACTCCCATCTCGCCGCGGAAGAAGTTCGTGATGAACGTGAAGTACTGCTGCAGGAGGGGCTGGGTGAGTCCGAGCCGCTCCTGGAGGTCGAGGCGGGTCTGGAGCGGAATGTCCGGGTTCCCGATCAGCGTGTCGCTGATGTCGCCGGGCATGGCCTGGAGCAGGAACCAGATCAGGGTGAGGAAGATGACGAAGAGGATCGCCATCTGCACCAGGCGGCCTGCCAGGAACTTGAACATCCCGGAGCCTCGCTCCTTCCGTTAGTCCGACTCGCAGAGCCGGGAGTGTACGCCTTGGTGAGGGATGTTGGGAATGGGGGCCGGTCCGTCGGACCGGCCCCCAATCACGTGAACGAACCTTCGGCTACTGCGCGGCGGAAACCGCACTCGGGACGCCGATACAGGAACTGCAGGCCTGACAGCGTCTCGGTGAACGGATACTGGACCCTGTTGTTGTAGAACTCCAGGATTCCGGTATCGAACAGCGGGACATGGGGCTTGTCCTTGGCGATCAAGCGCTCCATCTCCCACATCGCGGTGTACGCCTCTTCCTGGGTCTGCGCCGCGTCGAACGTGCGCAGCAAACCCGTCGTACTCCTCGCTGCTGTACTGGGTGTTGTTCGAGTCGCCACCCGTGCAGAAGAAGGAGCAGTGGAAGGTCGGGAACGCGGCGTTCCCGAGCGAGTACCCGAGGATGAACATGTCGAACGGCGACGTGTAGTTGTTCTCATCGTCGAGAGCGAACACGTCGGAAACGATCTTCGTGAAGTCCGTCGGGATCGCCACGAGATCGATGCCCATCTGCTGGGCAACGCCGGAGATGTAGCTCGCGAACTGCGCCCGCAGCGGGTCGTACGACGCCGTCGGGGTGATCATCTCGAGCTGTCCGACCAGCTCGCCGTCCGGACCCTTGAGCCCGACACCCGCGGTGAAGCGTCCCATCCTCACGCGACGGTCGGGGCGGTCTGCCACGTGTAGCCGGCTTCCGTCAGGAGATCGATCGCGATCTGCTGACGCTCGGCATCCTCGAGCCCTGCATAGCCTTCGGTGGCCAGCTCGTCGGCGACTTCCTCGTTGTACCACGCCACGTTGCCCTCGGGCAGGATGACGTAGAGCGGGAAGGCCACGCCCTGGAGCAGGTTCTCGGTGACGAACTCCTTGTTGATCAGTGCCGTCAGCGCATCGCGGAAGGCCGGATCACTCATCGGGAACCGGGAGTGGTTGAACGCCAGGAACCGATACCCGTTGGTCGGGTTCACGACGGCGGTCAGGTCCGGATTCTCCGTGACCTGGTCCTGGAAGCCACGCTGCATTCCCAGCGGGTTCAGCAGGTAGTCGACCTCACCATCGGCGAGGGCGAGAACTGCGGCCTCCTGGCCACCGTAGAGCGGGTACTGGAAGTCGGAGGCAAACGGGCCTTCGGTCCAGGTCACGCCACCGGACGTCCTTCGAGGCGCCGGCGTCGTAGTAGTTCGGGTTGGACGTGCTCGCGGCGAAGCTGCCTTCCTCGAGCTCACTGACCACGGTCGCCCCGATGGCGGGAGCCTCGAGGCCGTCAGCGGCCATGAGCGTGGTGGCCGGGTCATCCGAGGCGAGCGCCTCGTCGACCGCGGGCTGCCAGAAGTGCGCAGGCTGGATCGGCATGTTCGTGATGCCGGTGCCGGGGCCCCAGATCGCGAGGCCAGGCTGCGCGTTGAAGGTCACGCGGACGGTCGTGTCATCGACGGCCTCGACCTCGGTGATCGGCCCGTTGTCCGGCGCGTAGTCGGTGTAGTCGAGCCAGCCCGCCTGGAGCGCGGTGTCCTTGACCGTGTGCCAGGTGAACGCGACGTCCTCGGCGGTAAACGGCTCGCCGTCCGACCACATGAGGCCGGAGCGAAGCGTGATCTCACCGACCCACGAGTCGCCATCCTGGGTGGCCGGCTGGAGCTCGCCATCGGCGAGGTCCGGCACGAACTCGATGCCCGGATACGAAATCGTGTACATCCCGGCGGTGGTCGGCGACAGGAAGTAGCCGTTCCACACCGTGCCTTCGGTCGCTTCGTTGAAGGCCCACTGGTTGGTGGTGGTCACGTCCTCGAAGATGCCCAGCGTGTACGTGCCGAGGTCACCGCCAGGTCCCGCAGTCTCGGACCCGGCCGGGGCCGAACCGCTGGTCTCGGGCTCCTGCGACGCGCTTTCGCCCGAATCGTCGCTGCAGCCGGCGACGACGATCGCCAGGACGGCGAGGAGCGTCATCAGTCGCATCGGCGTCGTCCGCGTCAGCTGTGCCATGTATACATACCTACTCTCATCGATCTCCCTCTGTATCTGGAGTTCACGGCAACGAACACTGCGCATTTGGTCACGCGCAGGTAAGGCAGGGTCGCCGGTGCTCCGGCATGGCCGGAGAGCGATCCTCTCCTCCAAGATTCCGCGGATTGTACTCCACACGTGCGAGCACCACGTCCGCGGCCAACCGGCGAATGTGTCCCTCTGCGTCCACCTCCTTACGCATCGGCTCGCTCGGCGGCCCGAAACGGTAGCACGCCGGCCCGCGGTCGAGAACTCCGGGCGCACGCACGAAGGGCGAGTCGAAGGCAGCACTGCCCTTCCCGCCCGGTCCGTCAGCATTCACTAGCCCGCGGTCAAGCGAAAGGTTCAATCCGGAATCCGCGGAACCGACTTCTCCGGCAGGACCGGCGCGAGCACGCGGCGACCGTCCGCGGTGACCGCCTCGGCGATCGAGACACCGAATGCGTTGCGCAGGCGGGTCAGGTCGAGACGGCCGGATCCGGCACTGGCCGAGACGAGATGTCCGTCGTCGAGGATGAGCGCCCGATCCGCGAAGTGCGCGGCGAGGTTGAGGTCGTGGAGGACGGCGAGGACGGTCAGGCCGCGCGCCTCACGCAGGCGCTCGAGCAGCTGGATCAGGGCCAGCTGATGCGCCACGTCCAGGTGGGCCGTGGGCTCGTCGAGCAGGAGCAGTCGCGGCTCCTGGGCGAGCGCGAGGGCGACGAGCACTCGCTGGCGTTCTCCGCCCGAGAGCTCATCGACCGGACGGTCGGCAAGGTCGTCGGCACCCGCATCGGTCAGGGCGCGGGCGACCGCCGCCTCGTCGTCCGCCGAGCTGGCGAACCAGCTGCGCGCGTGCGGGATCCGTCCGAGCGCCACGACCTCCGAGACTCGAAATCCGCTCGGCAGCTCCATGCCCTGCGGCAGGACCGTGACCCGCCGGGCGAGCTCGCCACGATCCCACGAGCCGATCGGCTGTCCGAACAGCTCGACGTCGCCTTCGATCGGGCGGAGGAGACCGGAGAGCACGCGCAGCAGCGTGCTCTTGCCGCTGCCGTTGGCGCCGAGCAGCGCGACCTGCTCACCCGTGACGCAGCTGGAGGTCGACGTCGCGCAGGACGAGCCGGCCGCCGTCGGACCCGTACCCCGCCGCCACGCCGGAGAGGCGGGCGACCACTCCGCGCTCAGCCATCGTGCCGGACCGCTCGTCGCAGGAGCCCGATGAAGAACGGCGCCCCGATCAGCGCGGTCACGATCCCGACCGGGATCCCACCCGCGAGGCGCGCCCCGAGGTCGGCGACGAGCAGGAGCAGGGCGCCGTAGACCATGCTCGCCGGCAGCAGCAGCCGGTGGTCGGGCCCGAAGGCGAGGCGAAGGAGGTGCGGCACGACCAGCCCGACGAAGCCGATCGTGCCCGAGATCGCGACGCCGGCCGAGGTGAGCAGCGCCGCGAGCCCGGTGAGGATGCGCTTCTCGCGCTCGACGTCGATGCCGAGATGCGCGGCCGCCGCCTCCCCGAGGAGGAGGGCGTTCAGGCGGCGCCACCGAAGGAGGATGAGCGTGAAGCTGATCACGATGAGCGGACCGGCGATCGCCAGTCGCGGCCAGGAGGCCCCGGCCAGCGACCCGAGCAGCCAGCTGACGACGGCCGCGAGCCGGTCGCCGGAGGCGAAGAGGAGGAACGCGACGCCGGCGGCGAGCAGCGACGACACGGCGTAGCCGGCCAGGAGGAGGGTCACGACCGGCGTCCCGCCTCGCTGCCTGGCAACGGCGTAGACGACCAGCACGGCACCGAGCCCCCCGGCGAAGGCGAACGCCTGGACCGCGCCGATCCCGAGCCAGCCGACGGTCGCGAGCGGCAGGGTCAGCGCGGCCACGGCCCCGAGGGACGCGCCGGCGGCCGTGCCGATGATGTACGGATCGGCGAGCGGGTTGCGCAGGACGGCCTGGAAGACCGTCCCCGCGCAGGCGAGGCCGGCACCGACGACCATCGCGGCGACGACCCGTGGCAGCCGAAGCTCCAGGACGATCGTCTCCGCCGACGCCGGCCAGGTGACCGGGCCGATCCCGGTGAGCCGGTGCACGACGATCGCCAGTGCCTGGTCCGGCCCGACACCGCTCGTTCCGAGGGCCACGGCCACCGCCCCGGCAACCGCGAGCAGCGCGAGCCCGACGCCGATGACGAGCGTCGAGCGGCCCAGCGACGGGCCGAGCGCGAGCGGCCGGGCGACGGTGGTGGCGCTCACCCGGTCACTCGAACAGGTCGGGGTGGATCGCGCGGGCCAGGGCCTCCAGGCCGTCGACGATTCGCGGGCCCGGACGGGTCGTGACGATGTCCTCGAGATACGGGACCACGTCACCGGATTGGACCGCCGCGAGGTCGCCCCAGCCGGGGCGCGCCGCAACCGTCTCGAGCGCGGCGGCGGGATCGGCCAGCGACGGGTCGTACGAGGCGCTTCCGAGGAGGATCAGCTCGGGATCGGCCTCGACGAGCGACTCCGCGTCGATGACCCCGGTGGCGTCGCCGGTCACCGGCTCGGCGCCGGCGATGTCGATCAGCGACGCGAGGAACGAGTCCTCGCCGGCGGTGTAGGTCGTGCCCTCCGAGTAGAAGACCTCGTAGAGGGTGAGCGGCCGATCGGCGTCCGCCACGGCCTCCTCGACGGCGGCGACCCGCTCCTCCATGTCGCCGACCAGCGCGTCCGCGGCGTCCGTCGCGTCGAGTGCGGTGGCGACGAGCTGGATGTCGTCGTAGACCTCGTCGAGCGACTCCGGATAGAGGACGAGGACCGTGAGCCCGAGCTCCTCCAGCTGCTCGATGACGGTCGACGGGGTGAGCTCGTTGCCCGCGGCGAGCACGAGGTCCGGCTCGGCGTCGACGACGAGCTCGACGTCGACCTGGGTCTGGATCACGACGTCCGTCACGTCGGCCACCTCGGGCGGGTAGTCGTCGAAGTCGGTCACGCCGACGAGCCGGTCACAGGCGTCGAGCGCGCAGACGATCTCCGTGTTCGACGGGGCCAGGCTGACGATCCGCTCGGGCTCGGCTTCGATCGTGACCGTGCGATCGGCGTCGTCGGTCAGCTCGGCGGGGAAGGCCGCCGCGGCGCTCGGGCTCGGCGTGGCCGGGGAGTCGGTGGGTGCGGCGGATGCCGCATCGGCCGATGGGCTGTCGCCGGCGGTCGCGCACGCGCTGACGGCGAGGAGCAGAACCAGGAAGGCGACAAGGGGATGCCGGGAGTGAGCCATGTGATGTCCGTCCCTTTCACGCGAGGGTGGAGACATCGCGACTCGGCTGGGCGACCTGGCTCCCACGCGTCCCATCGCTCGGACGGGACCGCGGATACAGTAGCGGGACTGCGCCGGCATCTCACCGGCTTCGCCATTTACCCGTCCGTCTTTCGCCGGACGGCACCGACCGCTTCGTCTTCGGTTGACCGGCCGATGCTAGCACGCACCGATGGTCACCGACGAGGCGGGATCAGGCGGGGACGGCGTCCTCCTCGCGGACGTCGGCATGGCCGTAGAGCGGAGTCTCGCGCGAGGCATCGCTGAGCATCGGGTCGAGCATCTTCTGGATCGCCAGCGTGTGGGTGCAGCCGCCGGCCGACTCGAAGAGATGGCAGTCGCACTGCCACGATTCGGCGTCGAGGGACACGGTGTGGGTGCCGTTGTCGCCGGCGAAGCTGGCGCGGAACGACTGCAGCTTCACGCGGTCCGGCTCATGCGCGTAGCGCATCGCCTTCTCGACCTTGCCGATCATGCTCGAATGCACGTCGCGGGTACCTCCATGGCGCCGGATCCTCCCGGCGCCCTACTTACCTGGCGCTCGTCGGGTTGGATCCGGTGGCCCTGGCGAGCCGCTCCTTGAGCATCGCCAGCAGTGTAACCGGGGTCGGGTCGGTCTGGTAGAGGATCGCGAGGTAGCAGCTCAGCATGTCGCCGTAGGCGACCGCGCAGAGGACGCGCGCCAGCGGCGACGGGCCCTCGGCCCAGACCGCCGAGCGGTTCGTGGCGCGCTCGCCGAGCAGCTCCTCGACGACGCGGTAGCGCTCCGCGATCTCGGCCGGCTCGTCGGGATCGCGAAGCTCGACGACGTACAGGGCGTCGGACAGCTCGCGGGGGTTGATGCTCCCCTCGATCGCGTTGTGGTTGGCCTCCGGCATCGGCTCCCAGGCCGACCAGGCCTTCGCGTTCTCGTTGAGCTGGGTCTTCCATCGGTGCGCCGCCGCGGCCATCCTGCCGTGGCCGTAGATGACCGGGATCCGGCCGAACATCGACCATGCCAGCTGCTTCGCCGGGTTCGCATCGGTCTGGACCGATGGCGCCAGGCGCTCGAGCAGCTCCTCGAGCGCGGTCACGACCGGTCCGATCGGATCCGGCTCGGCCACGAGCGCCAGGCGCTCGAGCAGCCCGTGGACGAGTCCGACGCCATAGCCGATCGCGGCGCGCGGCTGGCCGCCCGGCCGGTAGCGGAGGACCGGCACGCCCGCCTCGGTGGCCTGGTCGGCGAGACGGCCTCCGGTCGTCACCGCCACCAGCGGCAGCTCGCGGCGCAGCGCCTCGTCGAAGCCCGACAGGGTCTCGGCCGTCTCTCCGGAGTGGCTCGCCGCGACGACCAGCGTTCGGGGGCCGGCGCCGGCCGGCAGGCCGTAGTCACGGTGGACGATCAGCGGGACGCGAAGTCGTTCGCCCGCCGCGGCGGCGACGAGCTCGGCGCCGATCGCCGAGCCGCCCATGGCCAGCACGATGACGGCGTCGACGTCGCGCAGCCGGGCGTCCGGCGCGAATGGCTCGGCCACACCGCGCGGCCTGCGCGAGCTGCCGCGGGATCTCGGCGACCTTGCCGAGCATGTCCTCGGGGTCGAACCGACGCAGCGTTGCCGGGTCGTCGAGGGTGACCGCGTCTTCGAACAGCGGCGGACGCTCGTCGTCCCCCTCCTCGGCGGGGTCGGGGGCACCGGGTTCCTCGTCGGGGTTCTTGTAGCCGAAGAAGTCGCGAGCGTCCATCAGCTGGCGAGCGTGGCGCGTGGCTGCTCGGCAGCCGCGATCCGGCGGCCCTCGGCAAGCAGCGCCTCGACGTCCTCCGGCGAGCGCGCCTCGACGTAGACCCGCAGCAGCGCCTCCGTCCCGCTGAACCGAATGAGCAGCCAGGAGCCGTCGTCGCGGTAGAACTTGAAGCCGTCGTGCGTCTCGAGCTCGACGCGTTCGACGACCTCGCGCCCGGCCAGCTCCGTCGGGGCCTCGGTGGCGAGGCGGGCGAGCATGTCGGCCTTGACCTGCTCGTAGCCCTCGCGCGCGAAGCGGATGTCGATCCGGTTGTAGTACGACGGGCCGGCCAGGGCCTGGAGCTCGGCGAGGACCTCCGAGGCCTTCTTCGCCTTCGTCAGCCACAGGTCGAGGAGGAAGAGACCCGAGGCGAGGCCATCGCGCTCGGGGATGTGCATCCCGAACCCGAAGCCGCCCGACTCCTCTCCGCCGATGACCGCGTTCGTCTCGGTCATCTTCGGCCCGACGTACTTGAACCCGACGCCGGTCTCGTACGCCTGCGTCCCGAAGATCTCGGCGAGCCGCTTCGCCATGCTCGTGGTCGTGACGGTGTAGACGGCCGGGCCGATCAGCCCGCGCACCTCGAGGAGGTACCAGTACAGGAGGCCGTAGACCTGGAGCTGGTTGACGAAGACGCCCTCCTCGGTCGCCATGCCGACGCGGTCGGCGTCGCCGTCGAAGGCGATGCCGATGTCGGCGCCCCAGCGCGGGATCTCCTCCAGCCACTCGTCGATGTTCGGACGGATCGGCTCGGGATTGACGCCACCGAAGAACGGGTTGCGCTCGGTGTGCATCTCGCGCACGGTCAGCCGCCCATCGCCGATGAGCCGCGTGTACCAGCCGGCGCCCGACCCGTACAGGTTCTCGACGAGCACCCGGTGCTCGGCGGCGCGGATCTTGTCGAGATCGACGATGCTGTCGAGCTGGTCGCGGAACGGCGGATACGGGTCGAAGATCTCGACGAGGCCCTGGGCGACGGCATCGGCGTAGTCGCGGCGGGGCGGCACCTCGTCCTCGGGGTGCTCGAGCATCGTGGCCTCGATCGCGGCGAGCATCTCCGGCGCGGCGGCGCCGCCGGTATCGGCCTTGACCTTGAAGCCGTTGTCGGTCCACGGGTTGTGGCTGGCGGTGATGACGATGCCGGCACCGGCGCCGAGCTCTCGGGTGAAGAAGCTCCCGACCTGCGTCGGCACGGCGTCGGGCGGAGTGAAGCTGCGGATGTCGTGGGCGGCAAGGACCTCGACGCAGGCGCGGGCAAAGTGCTCGGAGGCGAAGCGGCGGTCGTGGCAGACGACCACGCCCCGGTCCGCGGCACCGGTCCGCTGGAGGTGCTCGGCAACTCCCCGGGCGCAGCGCCGCACGTTGTGGAAGGTGTAGTCCTCGGCGATGGCGGCCCGCCAGCCATCGGTCCCGAACTTGATCGTCGTCACCGGCCACCCATGGTAGCGAGGCTCGGCCTCGCGCGGTACCCGTCTCGGCGACCGGCGGAAGGGCGACTAGCGCACGTCGCCCTGCGTCCGCGGGTCGAGGGCCTCGCGAAGCCCGACGCCGATCAGGTAGAACGAGGCCGCCAGCAGGGTGATCCCCGCCGCGCCGGCGAGCATGATCCACCACGGGATCGGGGCGATGCCGGCCATCAGGTCCGACCACACGATCCCGTCGTACACCATCTGACCGAAGCCGAAGTCCTCGCCGATCGCGCTGCGGAAGCTGAGGAAGGCGTCGGCGATCACCGCCCCGGTCGCGCCGATCATCGCCTGCACCGCCGCGTGGGCGTAGAGGTGCGGGAGCACGTGGCGCGTCACGATCCACACCCCGCCGCCGCCGGAAACGCGTGCGGCATCCATGAACGGGCGGGCGACGACCGTGAGCGCGGCGGCGCGCACCGTGGCCGTTGCCGGACCGAGGCCGTAGAGGATCCCGAAGCTGAGGCCGACCTGGAGCGCTCCGAACTCGTCGTTCGGCCGGCCGATGCCGAGGATGAACACCGCGATCATGGCCGGCAGGAGGACCATGGCGTCGCTCAGGTGGCTCACGAACCCATCGAACCAGCCACCGCGATAGGCGGCGAGCGAGCCGAACGTGAGCGAGATGAGCGCGATCGCGATGGCCGCGCTGAGCGCCACGAACAGGGTCGGCCGCGCGGCGTACGCGAACATCGAGAACACGTCCCGTCCGGTCGAGCTCGTCCCGAGCCAGTGCTCCGCCGATGGCGCCGATGGGTGGGCAACGCTCGTGTCGAAGCCGAACTGCGGGTCGTAGATGTTGTCCTTGCCGGCCCAGAGCGTCGCGTCGAGCAGCGGATGGATGACCGTCAGCAGGACGAAGAACGCGAGGATCGCGACCCCGGCCAGGACCTTCGGGTGAGCGAGAACCGCGAACCGAGCGCGCCGCAGGCGCGGGGTGGCGACGACGAGGGGCTCGGAGAGGGCGGTCACGCTCGACCCTGGCGCTGGCGCGGATCGAGGATCGCGATCGTGACGTCGGTGGCCAGCCGGAAGCCGATCCCGATCAGCCCGAGCACGACCATCACGCCCATGATGACCGGGATGTCCTGGAACTCGATCGCGTCGAAGAGGACCGATGACAGGCCCTGCATCTCGAGCTCGTACTCGACGATGATCATCCCGGCCAGGATCGTCGGGAACGTCAGGAACGACCCGGCAAGGACCGGCGCCAGCACGTTGCGCGCGACGTGCTTGTCGCGGACGGCCCGCTCGGTGAGGCCCTTCGCCCGACCGGTCAGGACGTAGTCCTCGGACTTCTCGGCCTCCATGCCCGCGTGCATGACGAGCATGACCTGGCCGAACGAGAGGAAGACCACCCCGGCGATCGCGAGGGCCGGGGTCCCTCGGCCGGTGGTCGCGCCGATGTCGGCGCGGTAGAGCAGGTCGAGCGCGTGCGGGCCGAGGCCGCTGAGCCAGATCCCGACGCCGACGCCGAGGAACGCGAACGGGATGGCCAGGCCCTCGACCAATGGCAGCTGGTGGCGGCGGCCATGCGCGCGGACGACGAGCGCCACGACCAGCGCCGCGCAGAGGCCGAGGGCGATGAGCCAGCGAACGTCCGCCGGGTTCAGCGCTCCGGGCTGGCCGCTGACCGCATCACGCCACAGCGCGAGGCTGTCGGTCGGCAGGCCCATCGCCTCGCGGGCCTCGAGCAGCGGGCCACGCAGCCAGTGCACGAGGATGAAGACGAGGAACGGCGGGAAGATCGTCGCGGACAGGATGCCGAGCACCGACAGCCCGGCGCCGCTGAAGGGTCGCCGGCTCCACGTGCCGATCCGGCCGAGGAGCTCCCCGAGCACCCAGCCGATGACGGTGCCGGTGATGAAGATCATCAGCGTCACGGGCAGCGCTTCGCGGATGAGGTCGAAGACCGGCTGACCGTTGAACGACGTCCCGAGGTCGAGGCGAGCGAGGCCGCCGATGAAGTCGGCGTAGCGCTCGACGAGGGGCCGGTTCAGGCCGGCCGCTTCCATGGCGGCGTCGAACGCCGCGCCCCCTCCCTGGAGGAACTGGGTCGCCCACGTGTAGGGAACCCAGACCTGCACGAAGAAGAAGACGGCGGTGAGGAAGATGATCAAGGTGACCAGCGCCCAGACCAGCCGCCGGCCCAGGAAGGAGACGAACCACGGCGGGCGGAGCCTCCCGCCCGGATCCGGTGTCTCGTCCACGTTCACCTCGCTCGCGCGGCCTGCCGGACCGATTCGCACCACCTGACGTCGGTGATCCATCGATGGATCCCACTCATACAATCCCCGCCGATGGGTGATTGGTTCAGATCGGTCACGGTGCTGGCCCTGGCGTTCGTCGGCGCGGTCGTCGTGACGATCGGCCTGGCCAACGTCATTGTGCCCGGCGGAGCGTCCGAGCCGCAGACCGCCGCGGGCGGCGACGACGGAGGCGCCACGCCGGCGGCGACCGTCCCGGCGATCACCGGAATCGGCGGCAACCTCACGGTCACCGGCGACCGGGAAGGGACGCTGACGGTGACGCGAGAGTCGAACGAGGGGACCTACTCGCTCGTCGGCGATGCGCGCGCGAGTCGTCTTCCAGGGCAGCCAGCCGCCGGTCATCTCGCAGATGTCGTGGGAGGGCCTCGAGTTCTTCCCGGACCCGGAGGCATGCACGATCACCCCCGGCGAGCTCGACGACGAGATCGGGGTCGGGTATGCCGAGATCCGGTGCGAGGGCCTCGCCGACATCCGCGGCGGTGGGACGGTCGACATGGCGGGCACGCTCGGCCTGGCGCTCACGACCGTCGGTGAGAGCGACCTGCCGCCGATGGGCGGCAGCGTCGCCGTCGGCGACGAGAGCTGGGAGTTCACCGAGGCCTTCCTCTTCGGGTTCCCCGTGAACCTCGGCCCCGGGACCGAGGACTTCAACATGGTCCTCACCGACGAGGGGAGCGGCTCACTGCGCTTCCGCTACGACGTCCAGACCCACCGGCTCACCCTCGTCAACGTCGAGCGAGGTGGCGAGGCGTCGGACCTCGACGCCGGCGGCGTGCGGCCTCCAGACCGAAGAGCTCGGCCGGCTGTCAGCCGGGGACCGCCATCGTCGAGCTGGCGATCGACTGTCCGGCGGCGAGCGTGCCCGGCCTCGGCGCGGTCCCGATCACCGGGACGCTGATCGTCCAGCAGATCGAGTCGATCCCCTAGGACGCCGGTGCGTCACGCCGCGTCGGCGGCGGACGCCACCTCGTCGAGCGCCGACTGGAGGCGGGCCAGCAACGGGCGCAGCGGCTCGCGCGCGGCGACCCGGATCGGCTCGGCCTCCATCACGCGGATCCGGCAGAACGGAAGCGGGACGACGTGCCGGTCCCATCGGCCGGTGAGCCGGATCGACGGATGCGCCGAGATCGCCCATGGCTGCAGCGGCAGGCCGGACTCGCGCGCGACGATCAGCGCGCCGGGCTTCGCGCGACGGTACGGCCCGAGCGGCCCATCCGGGCTGACCGCCACCGTCGCCCCCTCCCGACCGAGGCGCGCCAGCTCCCGAGCCAGGCGCGCGGCCTCCGCGCGCTCGCCCTCGGCGGGGAGGGGCACCGATCCGGCACCGACGGAGGCGAGCAACGCGTTCATCACCTGACCGCGGAACGTCTGCGTGCTGAAGCTCACGTGGGGAGGTCCGCGTCGCAGCCGGTAGGCCGCGATCGCGGCGACGAGGTTGTACTCGTGCCAGAAGGCGAGGACCACCTGCTCCTGGGTGACCGGCGCGCCCTCGAAGCGGGAGGTGGCGGCCACCAGGCGGACGTAGGCGGCCATGAGCCGACCGATGATGCCGGCCAGCAACCGCATCGGTCAGCGCGTCACAGGTAGCGGTCGCCGGCCGTGCCGGCGATCTCGTCGAGGACCGGCTTGATCTCTTCGGCGCGGTCGCGGTGGCAGACGAGGAGGGCGTCCGGCGTGTCGACGATGATCACGTCCTCGAGCCCGACGGTCACGACGAGCCGGTCGCCGCCGTGCACGAGCACGCGGTGCGAGCCGCGGTCCAGGTGTCGGCCACTGGCGACGAGGTCGGCCCCGGTGGCCGCCGAGAGCGCCTCCAGCAGCGCGGACCACGAGCCGATGTCCGACCAGCCGGCCCGGAGCGGCACGACCGCCATCCGTCCCTCGGCGGCGGCGGGCTCGGCGATGCCCGTGTCGATCGTGATCGCGTCGATCGGCTCGAGCAGGTCGCGGACCTCGCTCATCCAGCCGGGCGTGCGGTGGAGCGCCTCGATGCGGTCCATGGCCGCGGCCAGCTCGGGCTGGAAGCGCTCGAGTGCCTGGCGAAACGCGTACGTGCGCCAGGCGAAGATGCCGGCATTCCACAGGTAGCCGCCCTCGTCGAGGAACGAGGCGGCGGCCGCGGGATCGGGCTTCTCGACGAAGCGAGTCGACGGCGGTCGTGTCCGACGCAGGGTGCAGCCGCTCACCGGTCTTGATGTAGCCGTAGCCGGTCGCCGGATGGGTCGGCACCACGCCGAGGGTGACGAGGTAGCCGCGCTCCGCGACCCGGGCGGCCTCGCGCAGGGCCTCGACGAACGCCTCGTCGTCGGAGACGAAGTGGTCGGCCGGCAGGACGATCCCCACCTCGTCGCTCTCGCGCTTCGCGATCACGGTCGCGAGCGCGGCCGCGACCGCCGTCGAGCGCGCCAGCGGCTCGCCGAGCACGTTCTCCGGCGGCAGCTGCGGCAGCTGGTCCTGGGTGGCGCGCACGTGGGCCTGGCTGGTGATGACGTAGATGTCGTGCGGCCGCAGCAGCGGGTCGAGCCGCGCGACCGTCTGCTGGAGCAGGCTCGTGTCGCCGGTGAGCGCGAGGAGCTGCTTCGGCGTCCCCCGACGGGACAGCGGCCACAGACGCGTGCCGGAACCGCCGGCCATGATCACCGCGTACATCAGTCGCGCTCGACCTCCGCCTCGAGCCGCTCGCCGAGCTCGAGGGTCCGGCGGTACGCGGCCCAGACCGCGTCACTGAGGACGGTGCGGATGCGGCCCTTCTCGAGCTCGTAGATCGCGGCGGCGCTCGTTCCGCCGGGCGACGTGACGGCGTTGCGCAGCTGGGCCGGGTGGAGCTCGGAGCGCTGCGCGAACTCCGCGGAGCCGATCAGGGTCTCGACGACGAGATCGTGGGCGAGCTCCCGCGGGAAGCCGAGGTGAACGCCCGCATCGATCAGCGCCTCCATGACGCTGAAGAGGTAGGTCGGGCCGGTGCCGGAGAGGGCCGTCGCCATCGCCACGAACGTCTCGTCGGCGACCTCGCGCTCGTCGCCGAGCGCGCGCAGGACCCCGCGCGCCAGGTCACGCTGCCGTGCGGTGCAGGCCTCGGAGGGCGACCAGACGCTGATCCCCCGCCGGATCTGGCTCGGCGTGTTCGGCATCGCGCGGACGACGGCGGCGTGCTGAAGGCCATCCACCAGGGTCCGGATCGTGGCCCCGGCGACGATGCTGACCACGACCTGGTCGGCCGACAGCTCGCCGCGCAGCTCGCGCATGACCCGGCCGAGCATCTGGGGCTTGACCGCCAGCGACGATGACCTCGGCGCCGGCCAGGGCCTCGCGGTTCGCGGCGACGGGCCGAATGCCGTGGCGCTCGGCGAGGATGTCGCGCCGGTCGCGCCGGGGGTGCGAGGCGACGAGCGTCCCGGCCTCGACGGCGCGGTCGGCCACGAGCCCGGCGATGATCGCCTCGGCCATCACGCCGGCCCCGACGATCCCGACCCTCATCCTTCGTCGCGCCATCAGCCGTCCTCCTCCGACGTCCCGCCGACCGGGATCTCTGTGCCCTGCAGCGCCCGGGCCGCCTCGATCTCGCGAGACGGGCGCTCGCGACCGATCGAGCAGATCGACCGCCGCGCCGGCCAGGCGGCGCCCCGCACTCACCTCGCCGAGCTCGACCATCGCCCGACCCATGCCGAGCGTCGCGAGCCCCTGCTCGTGCTCGGCGCCGATGTCGCGGGCCTCGTCGATCGCCTCGGCATAGTAGCGGCGCGCGCTGCCCGGGTCGCCCGCCGCGGATCGGAGGTCCCCGATCCGGCGCGCCTGCCGTGCGGCCTGGAGCGTGAGGTCGGCCCGCTCGAAGTGCCACAGCGCGCGGTGCGCCCAGACGTCCGCCGGCCACCAATCCTCCGCGGCGACGGCACGCTCCATGGCCGCGACCGCGCCGGCCGCGGCGCGCCGATGGTCACCCTCGCGCTCGGCGGCGAGATAGGCATCGGCCAGCTCGCCGCGTCGCATCGCCAGCGGAAGGTCGGGCAAGCCCGTCGTGCGGCGCGGGGCGGCGACGCCGAGCGCCGTCTGCGCGCGATCGATCAGTCGACGCAAGGGCGACGGTCCCGGCTCGCCCCATGCCGGAAGCCCGCGCGAGCGCGGCCGGCCGGAGCTCACGACCCGCTCAGCCCGCGGCCGCGCGCAGCTCGTCGACGCGGTCGAGCCGCTCCCACGGCAGGTCGAGATCCTCGCGGCCGAAGTGGCCATAGGCCGCGGTCTGGCGATAGATCGGGCGGCGAAGGTCGAGCGTGTCGATGATCGCGCCCGGGCGGAGGTCGAACGTGCGGCCGATGAGCTCCGCGAGGTCGTGATCGGCGAGCGTGCCGGTGCCCCAGGTCTGGACGTTCACGGCGAGGGGATGCGCGACGCCGATGGCGTAGGCCAGCTGGAGCTCGCAGCGGCGGGCGAGGCCGGCGGCGACGACGTTCTTCGCGACGTAGCGCGCCATGTACGCGCCCGATCGGTCGACCTTCGTCGGGTCCTTGCCGCTGAACGAGCCGCCGCCGTGCCGCGCCATGCCGCCGTAGGTGTCGACGATGATCTTGCGCCCCGAGAGCCCCGAGTCGCCCTTCGGGCCGCCGATGACGAACCGCCCCGTCGGGTTGACGAGGTGACGCGTCAGGCCGTCGAGCAGCTCGGCGGGGATCGCGGCCTCGACGACGTGCGTGCGAATCGCCTCGGCCAGGTCGGCCGTCTCGACCTCCGGATCGTGCTGCGCGCTGACGAGGACGGTGTGCACCCGCGTCGGCCGCCCCTCGGCGTCGTACTCGACCGTCACCTGGGTCTTGCCGTCGGGTCGCAGGTACGGCAGCGTCCCGTCGCGGCGAACCTCCGCCAAACGGCGCGCGAGGCGGTGGGCGAGAAGGATCGGCATCGGCATCAGCGTGTCCGACTCGTCGGTCGCGTACCCGAACATCATTCCCTGGTCGCCGGCGCCGAGCTCGTCCCGCTCGACGCCCTCGCGCGACTCGAGCGCGTGGTCCACGCCCATCGCGATGTCCGGCGACTGCTCCTTGATGGCCGTCAGCGTCCCGCACGTCTCCCAGTCGAAGCCGATGCGGGCATCGGTGTACCCGATCTCGCGGACCGTGCGCCGGACGACGTCCTGCACGTCGACCCAATGGCGCGTGGTGAGCTCGCCGAGGACGAGCACGAGCCCCGTCGTCGTCGCCACCTCGATCGCACAGCGCGCGTCGGTGTCGTGGGCGAGAACGTCGTCGAGGAGCGCGTCGGCGATCGCGTCGCACAGCTTGTCCGGATGCCCCTCGGTGACCGACTCGGAGGTGAACAGGGTCGAGGGCGTGGCGTCTGGCATCGGAGCTCCGTGCGGTTGGGGTGGGCGGCGCGAGTGTAGCGCCGTCAGGCGGGCGCGTCGCTCGTCGTCAGCTCCCGCCGAGGCCCATCCGCTGGGCGAGGACGGCCGCCTCGTGCCGGCGGCGCACCCCGAGCTTGCCGAGGATGTTGCTGACGTGGACGCCGGCCGTGCTCTCGGCCATGAACAGCTCGTCGCCGATCTCGCGGTTGCTTCGCCCACCGATGAGGAGGGCGAGCACCTCCCGCTCGCGCCGCGTGAGGCCGAGCCGATCGGCCGCATCGTCGGCGGTGTCGACCCCCTCGAGCCCGACCCGAGCCCGACGCGCGATCGACTCGAGGCGCGCGCGCAGCGGGCGCGCGCCAAGATCGGTGGCGATCGCGTGGGCCTCGATCAGCGCGGCCATCCCGTCGTCCCGCCGCCGCGCCGCCAGCCTGGAGACCGCGGTCCACTCGAGCACCGACGCGAGCTCGAACGGCCGTCCCAGGGCGCGTCGCCCCGCCGCCGCGGCATCCCACAGGTCGGGGTCTGCGGCTCCGCGGACCTGCGCGGCCATCGCCGCCGCCAGCGCGCGGTCCGCTGCAAGGATCGCGGCCGGCTGGGCGACGAGCCGATCGATGCGGGCGAAGTGGCCGGCGACCAGGCGCTCCAGCTCGGCCCCACGGGCGATCGCCTCGCGCTCGCGGCGGCCATCGCCGGCGGCGCGTGCCGCCTCGGCCTCGACGACTTCGGCGCGCAGGCCGATCAGCAGGAGCGCACGCGCGTCGGTGTCGAGCTCGGGCTCGACGATCTCGCCCAACGTTGCGCGGACGATCTCGCGGGCGATCGCCGCGTCGCCGGTCTGGATCGCCAGCTCGGCGCGGCGGGCGCCGATGAGGTCCGGGTCGGGGCCGACCACTCGCTCCCCGAGCGATGCGTACGTCTCGAGGTCCGCCCTGGCTCCGTCGAGATCGCCTCGGCCGGCGTGGAGGCGGATCCGGTTCGAGAGCAGCCAGCGGACCGCATAGCGGGTCGGCGTGCCCGACAGCGTCTCGGCAATCAGCTCCTCCGACTCGTCCCAGCGACCGAGCTCGAACAGCGCCCTCGACGCCTTCGAGGCGAGCTGCCCGCCGAAGCGGGCCTCGGCCCCGTCGCGGGCCACGCGCGCGCGCGCCTCGATCGCGAGCTCGAGCGCCTCGGCATGGCGGCCCGTCTCGTCGAGGGTCCAGCCGAGCCCGACGGCGGTCAGGAAGATGGCGAGCGGATCGGAGAGCGCCAGGGCTCGCGCGTAGCCCTCGCGCAGCAACGGCAGGGCGCGTTCGAAGTCACTGCGCGAGGCGAGGTCGAGGCCGAGGGCGTTGAGGGCCCGGGCCTCGGCCACCGGAGCGTGGACGGTGCGCGCAACCGCGAGCGCGGCCTCGGCCAGCGCCATCGACTCGCCGAAGCGACCTCGAATCATCAGCGAATGGGCCAGATCCGCCAGGACGCGGGCGCGCTCGCGGGTCGGCGGATCCATCGGCATGAGCTCCGCGGCCCGCTCCAGCGCGGTCACGCCGGCCTGCCAGTCTCCGGCCTCGTTGGCGTACCACGAGAGGCGGTGGTAGAGGCTGCCGGCTCGCATCGGCTCCGCAACGGCATCGGTCTCGGCGATCGCCGATCGCACGAGATCGATCGAACGACGTGCGTCGCCCGCCTGGACCGATGCCTCGGCCGCCTCCTCGACGATCTCGCGCCGGTCGATCCCGGCCGGGAGTGCGCGCGGATCGACCTTCGGCCAGAGCTCGAGGGCACGCTCGAGATAGGTCCGCGCCTCGGCGAACGCCAGCCCGGCGGCCGCAGCACGGCCCGCCTCGATCGCCGCGGGAAGCGCCCGCTCGAGGTCGTGGGCCATCAGCCAGTGATGCGCGAGCACGGCGGTCGTGCGCGTCGGCTCGTCCATCCGGACCTCCGGATGCGCCTCGATCGCCCGCGCGAACGCCGCGTGAAGCTGGGTTCGCTCCGACGGCAGCAGCCCGTCGTAGGCAACCTCGTGGACGAGCGCGTGACGGAACGAGTAGCCGGGCGCCTCACCGGGCGCCGTCGGGACGAGAAGGTGGTGCTCGACGGCCTCGCGCAGGGCATCCACCAGGTCCGGCTCGGCGAGATCGACCACCGAGGCGAGGAGCCGATGGTCGACCTGCACGCCACCGACCGACGCGACCCGGAGGACATGCTGCGCCGTTCGCATCGAGGCTCCGGAGCCGGCCCTCGAGCGTGTCGCGCAGGCTACGGGTCAGGGCGAGGCCCGCCTGCCCGGACGCCATCAGCTCTTCGGCGAAGAACGGGTTGCCGCCCGACCGCGCGAGGACCGTCTCGACGAGGTCGCCCGCAACCGCCTCGCCGGTGATGCCGGCGAGCTGGGCGGCCACCTCGTCGGCCCCGAACGCCGCGAGCTCGAAGTCATCGACCTGATCGAGGCGCTGGAGCTCGGCGAGCAGTGGGAGGAGGGCGTGTCGCCGGTGCAGCTCGTCGGACCGATAGGTCGCGACCACGAGCAGGCGGGCGCCGCGCGCGTTTCGGGCGAGGAAGCGGACGAGGTCGCGGCTCGCCGCATCGGCCCAGTGGATGTCCTCGAGGACGAGGACGAGCGGACGTTCGTTCGCGAGACGAAGGAGGAGCTCGAGCACAACCTCGAAGAGGCGGGCCTGGTAGGCGGCCGAGGTCAGCGCCCCGTCGCGCTCGACACCAGCCTCGGGCGGGGCGAGGTCCGGCACGAGATGCGCGAGCTCGACGCGGCCGGCGCCCAGGAGCTCGTCCAGCCGCTCGGGCGGCAGCGAGCGGAGCAACGGACGCAGCGCGCCGACGATCGGCGCGTAGGGAAGCCCCGTCGCGCCGACCTGCAACGATCCGCCAACGAGGACCCGGGCGCCACTCTCGCGTGCGCGGGTGGAGAACTCCGTGACCAGGCGGGTCTTGCCGATGCCGGCTTCGCCGGCGACCAGCACGAACGAGGGCTGGCGGGCGCGGGCTCGGTCGAGTGCTGCACAGAGACGATCGAGCTCCGCGGCACGCCCGATGAAGACCGGGCTCGAGACGCGGGGCATGGCGTCGATCATAGCCAACGGCCCCGATGAGCCCACCATGGCGGTCGGTTTGGACGACCGGTTCCCCCCTGCGCGCCCCCCGCCGCCCCGGTCGCCGGGCATCTGGCTCCCCGATCCAGGCCCACGGGCGCAGCGTAGGCTAAAGGACGGGTCCAGCGCATCTGGAGAACCTTTATTTTTCGCCCGGAGGCGATCGGTCAGGTGCCGGACTCCCAGGACTCGCTGTAGGCCTTCTGCTCAGGCGTCAGCGCGGCGAGGTGCACCCCCATGCTCTCGAGCTTCAGGCGCGCGACCTCGCGATCGATCGGCTCCGGGATGCCGTAGACGCCAGGCTCGAGGTCCGCGAGGTTCGCGCGCAGCCACTCGAGGCCGAGCGCCTGGTTCGCGAAGCTCATGTCCATGACCAGCGCCGGATGGCCCTCGGCCGCCCCGAGGTTCACGAGCCGGCCGTCGGCGAGGACGTAGATCCGGCGCCCGCTCGGCATGAGGTACTCCCGGGTGTAGGGCCGGACCTCGCGGGACGAGGTGGCCATCTCCTCGAGCGCGCCGAGCTCGAACTCGTCGTTGAAGTGGCCCGCATTGGCGAGGATCGCGCCGTCGGGCATGTGGTCGAAGTGGTCGCGGCCCCACACGTTCAGGTTGCCCGTCGCCGAGATGAACAGGTCGCCGGCGCGGGCCGCGTCGGCGGCGTTCATGACGCGGTGGCCGTCCATCGCCGCCTCGAGCGCGCGGATCGGGTCGACCTCGACGACGACGACGTTCGCGCCCATGCCGTGAGCGCGCGAGGCGATCCCCCGCCCGACCCACCCGTAGCCGCCGATGACGGCGGTCTTGCCGGCGAGCAGCACGTTCGTGGCGCGCAGGATGCCGTCGATCGCGCTCTGGCCGGTCCCGTAGCGGTTGTCGAACAGGTGCTTCGTGAGCGCCTCGTTCACGGCGACCACCGGATAGGCGAGCTTGCCGGCGGCGGCCATCGCCCGCAGGCGGATGACGCCGGTGGTCGTCTCCTCGGTGCCGCCGACGACGCCGTCGAGGAGCTCGCGGCGGGAGGTGTGCAGCTCGTTCACGAGGTCGGCGCCGTCGTCCATCGTCACCTGCGGCCGGTGGTCCAGCGCCGCGCCGATGTGGCGGTAGTACGAGTCGCGGTCCTCGCCCTTGATCGCGAAGGTCGGGATCTCGAAGTGGGTCACCAGCGAGGCGGCGACGTCGTCCTGGGTCGAGAGCGGGTTCGATGAGCACAGCACCGCGTCCGCTCCGCCGGCGGCGAGCGTGCGCATGAGGTTCGCCGTCTCGGCGGTGACGTGCAGGCAGGCGCTGATCCGCCAACCGTCGAGCGGTCGCTCGCGCTCGAACCGCTCGCGGATGTCGGCGAGCACCGGCATCTGGCGGTCCGCCCACTCGATCTTCAGGCGCCCGGCATCGGCCAGGGCCAGGTCCGCCACGTCGGCGGTCTTCATCTCGGTTCGCGTGGCCATCCGAATCGCATCGCCTCTCGTATCGGTCGCATCAGTCCCCAGCCGCCGGCGCGCCGGCGAACCAGGCGCTCGGTCAGCTGGCAGTGCGTACGGTAGCCGAGGCGCGAGTAGGCCGCGACGGCCGGGTCGTTGTCGGCGTGGACGTTGAGGGCCACGTCGGTGACGCGGTCGAGGAGCTCGGCGGTCACGGCGCTGGTGACCATCTTCGCGAAGTCGTGGCCGCGGAAGTCCGCGTGGGTCATGACGTTGCCGACGACCGCGATCTCCTCGAGCGGGTTGATCGCATGGGTCCCGGCGGCGCTCACGAGCTGGCCGCGAACGCGCAGGCCGTAGTAGACGCCCTCGTCCAGCACGCCCGCGGGGAAGCCGGCCCGGAATCCGAGCTGGTAGAGGCGGTTGAGATCGTCGATGTCGAGCGCGGTCAACCGCTCGGCCGGGCCGGCGAAGGGCGCGAACGTCTCGCGATCGACGACCATCCGAAGCATGAGGGTCGGCGCCTCGAGCTCGTAGAGGTCCCGCAGCGCCGCCTCGTGCAGCTCCGTGCCCTGCAGGTACGCGTCGCGTGGCTTGAGGACCTGCTCGAGGATCGCGCGGCAACCATCCGGCGCGCCCATCAGGAACAGCGGCTGCGGGACGAGGCCCTCGTGGTGCATCGCGAGCGCGGTCGGTCGCCCCGCCGTCGTCGTACGCCATCGCCCAGGCGATGCGGCCGCGGCTGGCGCCGTCCAGGTCCCCGAGGGCGTAGGCCGCGTAGAGCCGGTCGCGCCGCAGGAACTCCGCGATCTCGCTGCGGTTATCGACCGCTCGGGCGCGGATGCGTGGCGAGGTCGCGACCGCCATCGGTGCCGTTCCGACGATCAGTAGCTGATCAGCGTGTGGATCTCGAACTCGCCGAGCTTGTCGCGCCCCCTCAGCGCCGTCAGCTCGACCATGAACGAGAGGCCCGCGATCTCGCCCCCCAGCCGTCGCACGAGCTCGATCGTGCCCATGACCGTCCCGCCGGTCGCGAGCAGGTCGTCCACGATCAGCACCCGCTGCCCGGGCTGGATCGCGTCGGAATGGATCTCGAGCGTGGCCGTCCCGTACTCGAGCTCGTACTCGACCTCGACCGTCTCCGCCGGAAGCTTGCCGAGCTTGCGCACGGGAACGAAGCCCCCGCCGAGCTTGTACGCCAGCGGCGCGCTGAAGATGAAGCCGCGCGACTCCATGCCGACCACGAGGTCGATCTGCTTGTCCCCGACCTGCTCGGCCATCCGGTCGATCACCTCGCGGAACGCGTCCGGCTGCTTCAGCAGCGTGGTGATGTCGTAGAAGAGGATGCCCGGCTTCGGAAAGTCGGGGACCTCGCGGATGAGGCCTCGCAGATCGTCGACGGACGTGACGGTCACGATCGGTTTGGCACCTGCTGCGTGCGGGAAATCGGTGGCGCCCGGCGGCGCCCGGTGAGTCTAGACCGATGCGTCCGCCGGGGGCAACGGACGCACCGCGAGCGAGGCGCTCACGCCGAACCGGCGAGGCGCCGCAGCACGGTCTGGAGCACGCCCCCGTTGCGCAGGTACGTCACGTCGATCTCCCCGTCGACGCGCGCGACCGTTCGGAAGCGCGTCTCCCTCCCGTCCTCGCCGCGTGCCGACACCGCGACCTCCATGCGCGGCCGCAGGCCGTCGGCGATCCCGGTGATCTCGAACGTTTCGCGGCCGGTGAGCCCGAGCGACGAGGCCGACTCGCCGGGGAGGAACTGGAGCGGCAGGATGCCCATGCCGACGAGGTTCGAGCGGTGGATGCGCTCGTACGACTCGGCGATCACGGCGCGCACGCCGAGGAGCAGTGGCCCCTTCGCGGCCCAGTCGCGGGACGAGCCGGAGCCGTACTCCTTGCCCGCCAGCACGACCAGCGGCGTCCCGTCGGCCCGGTAGCGCTCGGCCGCGTCGAAGATGCTCATCCGCTCCCCCGAGGGCAGATGCTCGGTCACGTTTCCCTCCGCATCCGGAGTCAGCAGGTTGCGCAGCCGGATGTTCGCGAACGTGCCGCGCATCATCACGTCGTGGTGGCCGCGCCGGGCCCCGTACGAGTTGAAGTCGCGTGGCTCGACGCCGTGGTCGACCAGCCACTCCCCCGCCGGCGAGGTGCGGGCGATCGAGCCGGCCGGGCTGATGTGGTCGGTGGTGACGCTGTCGCCGAGCACCGCCAGGGCCCGCGCCCCGACGATGTCGTCCGGGTCGGAGGGCTCGGCGCCGAGGTCATCGAAGAACGGCGGCCGAGCCACGTACGTCGAGGACGGGTCCCAGGCGTATCGGTCTCCGGCCGGCACCGGCAGGTCCCGCCATCGGTCGTCGCCATCGAAGACCGATGCGTAGTTGCGCGAGAAGACCTCGCCGCTCACCGACTTCAGGACCACGCTGGCGATCTCGTCCGCCGGCGGCCAGAGCTCGTCGAGCATCACCGGCTTGCCGTCGCGATCCGTCCCGATCGGCTCGGTGGTCAGGTCGATGTCGATCCGGCCGGCCAGGGCGAAGGCGACGACGAGCGGCGGCGATGCGAGGTAGCTCGCCCGGGCCAGCGGGTGGATGCGGCCCTCGAAGTTGCGGTTGCCCGAGAGGACCGCCACCGCGGCGAGATCGTTCGCCTCGATGGCCTCCGCGACCGGCTCGGCGAGCGGTCCGGAGTTGCCGATGCACGTGGTGCAGCCGTATCCGACGAGGTGGAACCGCAGCTTCTCCAGCGGCTCCATCAGGTCGGCGGCACGCAGGTAGTCGGTCACGGCCCGAGATCCGGGGGCGAGCGAGGTCTTCACCCACGGCTTCGTCTCGAGGCCGCGCGCCACCGCGTTGCGCGCCAGCAGGCCGGCGGCGACCATGACGGTCGGGTTGCTCGTGTTCGTGCAGGAGGTGATCGCGGCGATCACGACCGAGCCGGTCCGCATCTTGTGGCGCTGTCCGTCCAGGCGCACCTCGACCGCGCGGTAGTGCGCATCGGCCGGCAGCCGCTCCGGCTCGTGCCGCGGCGCATCCGGGCTCGCGTGGCGCTCCGCCTCCGGGTCGCGGGTATAGGACGGCGGGTCCGAGGCCGGGAACGACTCGTCGCTCGCCTCGTCGAGCGTGCCGGGCGCCGCGTGATCGTCGTCCGTGGCGTCGTGCTCGTGCGTCGTCCCGTCGGCGTGGGCGTGGAGGCCGTCCGGGAAGGCGGCGCGGAACGAGTCACGCAGATCGGACAGGGCGACCCGGTCCTGCGGCCGCTTCGGCCCGGCGAGCGACGGCACGACCGTCGACAGGTCGAGGCTCAGGGACTCGCTGAACGCCGGCTCCGGCGAGTCGTCGGTGCGGAACAGGCCCTGGGCCTTCGCATAGGCCTCGACCCGGGCGATGACCTCGTCGGGGCGGCCGGTCATGCGCAGGTAGCGCAGCGTCTCGTCGTCGATCGGGAACATCGTCGCGGTCGCGCCGAACTCCGGCGACATGTTGCTGATCGTGGCTCGGTCGGCCAGGCCCAATCGGCTCAGGCCCGGGCCGTGGAACTCGACGAACTTCCCGACGACGCCGTGGGCGCGGAGCATCTCGGTCACGACCAGCACGAGGTCGGTGGCGGTCGAGCCGGACGGCATCTCGCCGTCGAGACGGAAGCCGACGACGATCGGCATCGGCTGGTACAGCGGCTGGCCGAGCAGCGCGGCCTCGGCCTCGATGCCGCCGACGCCCCATCCGAGCACGCCGAGCCCGTTGATCATCGTCGTGTGCGAGTCGGTCCCGACGAGCGTGTCGGGGACGAGGACGCCGTCGCGCTCGGCCACGACGTCGGCGAGGTACTCGAGGTTGACCTGGTGGACGATGCCGGTCCCCGGCGGCACGACCCGGAAGTCGGCGAACGCCTGCTGCGCCCACCGCAGGAGCGCGTAGCGCTCGCCGTTGCGCTCGTACTCGCGCTCGACGTTGATGAGGAACGCGGCGTCCGAGCCGAACTGGTCGACCTGCACGGAGTGGTCGATCACGAGGTCCGCGGGCACGAGCGGGTTGATCCGGGACGGGTCGCCGCCCATCTCCGCGAGCGCGTCGCGCATCGCGGCGAGGTCGACGACGCACGGGACGCCGGTGAAGTCCTGGAGGATGACGCGGGCGGGCATGAATGGGAGCTCCGCCTCGCCCGGCGCCGATGGATCCCATGAGGCCAGTGCGCGGACGTCGTCGGCCCGCACGAGGTCGGGCTGCGTCGCGGCACCGCGCAGCAGGTTCTCGAGCAGCACCTTGACGGTGTACGGGAGCCGCTCGAGGTCGCCGCTGCCGGCCGCTGCCAGGGGGAAGTACTCGTAGGTGCGCTCGCCGACGGTCAACGTGGCGTTCGCGGAGCCGGGTTGGGGTGTGTCGTGGGTCGTCACGGTCGCCTCCTTTCGTCGCCGCGTCGCCGCGGCATCGTTCGAAGATCGGCGCCGGACGGGTGCGCCCGTCCCGGGTCGAGTGGTGCTTCAAGTATACCGGGTCCCGCTCGCGGCACCTTGACGGTTGGCGGTCGGATGACCGATGGTGCGGCACGACATGGCGCGCCCAAGCGCCACCCGCAGGAGGGTTTCGCTTCATGCAGGAGCAAGAGCAGCCACCTCAGCCCGGCAGCGGCGAGCCAGCCGCCGAGCCAACGCCGGCGCCGACCTACTCGTCGGCACCCCCACCACCGCCGCCACCGGCCGATCCGCCGCCTGCGGACCCGCCACCGGTGACCTCGAGCGCGCCCTCCGCGGTTCCGACGCGTCCAACCGGCATCACGATCCTCGCGGTCCTGGCCGCAATCGGCGGCGTGTTCGGGATCTTCGGCGCGATCACGATCCTGTTCGTCGGATCGGTCGCCGGGGTCGCGACCGGGAGCGCCGGGCTTGCCGGGCTTGCCGGAATCTTCGGCGCAGTCGCGCTCATCGTTTCCATCGCCTATCTCGTGTTCGCCTGGGGCGCCTGGGGCCTCCAGCCGTGGGCATGGACGCTCGGCATCGTCCTGGCGGCCATCTCGATCGTCCTCGGGCTGTTCCAGCTCCTCGGCGGCAACGTCGGAGCGATCGTCAGCATCGCGATTGCCGGCGGCATCACGTACTACCTCTTCCAGCCGGACATCCAGCGCGCCTTCGGCCGCACCACCACCTGATCACCGGCACCCATCGCGACGTCGGGCCGGCAGGGCAACCTGCCGGCCGTTCGCTGTCCGGGAGCTAGGCCGGCACGGGAAGGTCGGTGAGGGCCGCCAACGCCCGTAGCGCCACCTCGATCGGATCACGGACCGGCCGCGACCGGGAGGCGCACCTGGTTCGAGGCGGTGTCGGGGCGCAGGCCCGCCACCTGGAGGGCGACGCTCACCGCGTGGCGATCCGGCAGCCGCGCCCACTTCAGCGTCACCTCGCGATCCTCGGCGCGAACCTCCGGAACGCCGGCCGCCTCGGCCGCGAGGCGCACGCGCACGGCGGTGAACAGGCCCTCGACCGGCGGCGGGATCGGTCCGTACCGGTCGCGCAGGTCCGCGCGCAGCGCTTCGGCGTCGGCGTCGCTGCGAACGTGGGCGAATCGCCGATACGCCTCGAGCTTCGCGCCCGAGCTGGCGATGTAGTCGTCCGGGAGGAACGCGGATCCGGGCAGGTCGAGCCGCACCGGCGCCGGCTCCGGTGGCGGGCGCCGGCCGCGCAGCATGTCGACGGCCTCGGCCAGGAGGCGGGTGTACATCTCGAAGCCGACCGCGGCCATGAATCCGTGCTGCTCGGCGCCGAGGATGTTCCCCGCGCCGCGGATCTCGAGGTCGCTGAGGGCGATCTGGTAGCCCGCTCCGAGGTCGGACGCCGAGAAGATCGCGTGGAGCCGCTTGCGAGCGACCGGGGTCAGCGGCATCCCGCGCCGATGGAGGAGGTAGGCGTGCGCGCGGCGGTCGGATCGGCCCACCCGTCCGCGCAGCTGGTAGAGCTGGGCGAGCCCGAACGTGTCGGCGCGCACGATGATGATCGTGTTCGTGTTCGGGATGTCGAGGCCGGACTCGATGATCGTCGTGCACACGAGGACGTCGAACCGGCCGTCGGAGAAGTCGAGCATGACCCGCTCGAGCATCCCCTCCGCCATCTGGCCGTGGCCGATGGCGACCCGGGCCCCCGGCACGAGCCGGCGCACCCGCTCCGCGGCCGCCTCGATCGTCTCGACCCGGTTGTGGACGTAGAAGACCTGGCCGCCGCGATCCAGCTCGCGCCCGATCGCGTCGCGCACGAGCCCGTCGTCGTCCTCCGCGATCCGGGTCTGGATCGGCAGCCGCGCCTCGGGCGGCGTCTCGATGACGCTGAAGGTCGCGGATGCCGACCAGGCTGAGATGGAGGGTGCGCGGGATCGGCGTCGCACTCAGGGTCAGCACGTCGACCTCGCGACGCATCGCCTTGATTCGCTCCTTGTGGCTCACGCCGAATCGCTGCTCCTCGTCCACGACGAGGAGGCCGAGATCGGCGAAGGCGATGTCCTTCGACAGGATCCGATGCGTCCCGATCAGGATGTCGACCGCCCCGTCGGCGACGCTGGTCGACGATCTCTTCCTGGCGCTTGCGGGCGACGAAGCGGCTCAGCATCGCGACCTCGAGCGGGAAGGCGGCGAGCCGGCGCTGGAACGTGTGGAGGTGCTGCTGCGCCAGCACGGTCGTCGGAACGAGCACCGCCACCTGCTTGCCGTCCTGCACCGCCTTGAACGCCGCGCGCAGCGCGACCTCGGTCTTCCCGTAGCCGACGTCACCGACGACGAGGCGGTCCATCGGCCGGCGCCGGAGCATGTCGGCCTTGACCTCCTCGATGCTGCGCGCCTGGTCCGGCGTCTCGGTGTACGGGAAGCTCTCCTCGAGCTCGCGCTGCCAGGTCGTATCGGCGCTGAAGGCGAAGCCGGGCGCCGATTCGCGCGCCGCGTAGATCTCGATGAGCTCGCGGGCGAGGTCGCCGACCGCGCGCCGCACGCGGGTCTTCGTGCGCTCCCACTCGGTCCCGCCGAGCTTGCTCAGTGGCGGCGCGGGACCGCCGGCGTATCGGGTGATGCGCCCGATCTGGTCGGCAGGCAGGAAGATCTTGTCCGTCCCGGCGAAATCGAGCTGGAGATATTCCTTGACGTCCTCGCCGAACGTCCGCTGGGTCATCCCGACGTAGCGGGCGATGCCGTGGTCGACGTGGACGACGTGGTCGCCCGGCTCGAGCTTGCCGATGAGGTCGCGGGTCACCACGCGCTTGCCGCTCGTCAGCCGCCGCACCCGCGTCGCGCCGAACAGCTCGCGGTCGGTCAGGACGAGCAGGCCGCTGGGCTCGTGCCCGAACCCCGCGCTCAGGGAACCGTGGACCAGCGCCACCTCGCCGGCCACCGGTGCCGCGCGGAGCTCGGCGACCGGCGTCGTCGGGCGGCCCGCCTCGTCGAGCAGCTCGCCCACCCGGCTGGCCTGGTCGGTGCTGACGAGCACCGGGCGGTCGACCGCCAGCTCCGTGAGCCACGTGCCGGCCCGGTCGGCCCGGCCGGGGATCGGGGGTGCCGCGCGGTAGCCGCCGTCGGCCGCCGCCTGCTCCTCGAGCACCTCGCCGGCGCGCGCCGCCAGGACCTCGAGGGTGCCGAGCGCGTCGTACGGAGCGGGCCAGTCACGCGGCAGCTCGCCCGCCGCCACGAGGCCGTCGAGACGGTCCGCGGCCTGGCGGTCGAGATCGGCGGCCAGCGCGCGCAGCTCGTCGAGGTCGGTGAGGACGGCGTGAGCCGTGCCGTCCACGTGATCGGCGGCGGCCCCGGCGGTGAGGACGGCCGCCCACGTCTCGGCGGCCTCCCCGATCTCGCCCTGCGCCAGCCGCGCGGCATCCTCCGCCAGCAGGTCGGTCGCCGCAGCGGCACGCTCCACGACCGCCTCCCAGCCATCGGCCGGCAGGAACTCGGAGGCGGGCACGAGGTCGATCGCCTC
This sequence comes from uncultured Chloroflexia bacterium, assembly GCA_963797855.1. Taxonomy (GTDB): domain Bacteria; phylum Chloroflexota; class Limnocylindria; order QHBO01; family QHBO01; genus JACDBZ01. Next base: position 80,671 of record CAWCQX010000010.1, read on the forward strand.
CAGACGCCGGCGCGAGGCCTGGGTCATCGCGTCGAAGCTGCGGATCGACTCGACCTCGTCCCCGAACAGCTCGATGCGCACCGGATCTCCGCCACCCGGCGGCCAGGCGTCGATGAGGCCGCCGCGGTGCGCGAACTCGCCGATCCCGGTCACCTCGACGCTCGGCTCGTAGCCGCCGGCGACGAGGCGCTCGAGCAGCGTGCGCTGCGCGATCCGCTCCCCGACCCGAACGCTCGTCCTCGCGGCGCGCAGCTGCTCCGGACCGAGGGTGCGCTGGACGAAGGCAAGGAGCGAGCCGATGACGACGAGGTTCCGCGTCCCCGGCCCCGAGGTCGGCCAGCACGCTCAGCCGCTCGGCGGACTCGTCGTGCTCGGGAAGCGCGCGCTCCAGCGGCAGGGCCGCGCGCTCGGGCAGCGTCCGCACGTGGCTGGCTCCGACCCACGCCACCAGGTCGTCGGCCAGGCGATGCGCCTCCTCATCGGTCCGGGCGACGACGACGATCGGCCGCGATGGCCGCAAGGCTCGCGCGCCGGACGGCCAGGTGCGCCGGGCGGGCGGAGGCGGGCACACGAAGGACGCCCGGCTGCGGCAGATGGGGCCGAAGGGCGTCGACGAGCGCTGCGACGCGGCGATCACCGCCGCGCGACGAGGGCATGCAGCCGGAATGGTACCGGGCCGCCTGGGTTAGGCGGACGTCGCGACGGCGGGTCCGTCCGGGGCCGGCAGTCCCAGCCAGCGCGCTGCCCAGGGCAACGCGATCCGCGCCTGCTCGAGCTGGACACCACGGACGCGCGGCGCGTCCGGAATCGGCGGCATCGCGGCGCGGGAGCAGAAGTAGCCCGCGAGCCCCGCCGCGAAGATGCCGGCGTCCGGACTGACGTCTTCCGGCAACGGGCCGCCCTCGGAGGCGAGGCTCGGCAGCCAGGCGGCGATGTCGAGGAGCGCATTACCGCGCGTGACGTGGTTCCAGTCGACGAGGAGCGCCAGATCGTCGCGGAAGCAGAGGTTGTCGCTCCGCACGTCGAGATGAAGCAGCTCGGTCCCCCTGGAGCTCGTCCGGAGCCTCGGCCGCGAGGAGCGCGCCGAGCGCCCCGTCGAGCCAGCGCCGGCCGACGAGCCCGAGACCGAGAAACGGATCCGGATCGGCGGCGATTCGCGACCACCCGTCGAAAAACTCGAGCAACTCGACCGGGGTCGCCCATGCCGGGCACGGCGTGGCCGAGACCAGCCCGAGAGTCTCGAGGACCCGATCGACGTCGCCCGGCTGCCATGGCGGCGGCCAGCGCGCAGCGCTGAGATCCTCGAGCAGGAGCACCGGAACGGGTTCCATCCGCCCAGCCGATGAAGCCCGGCATGAATGGCCCGTCGATGTCGACGTAGGCACGGTGCTCGAGGCGCAGCCACTCGGCGACCAGCTCGGTCGACCCGAACTTCGCGAACGATCGTGTCGCGTCCTCGAAGGTCACGATCCATCGCTCGGCGGGCGTGTACCCGCCGCCGGTGACCCGCTCCCAGGACGTTGGCTCGCGGCCCGCGGCCGCCCGCACCGCCTCGACGAGATCCGAGCCCGGTCTCGACGTCACTCGGCGTCGACCTCGAGGCCGTTGAAGGCGTTCATCGCCTCGTCGATCCCGTCGCGCAGCCAGCGCTCGGCGGCATCGGCGCCGACGGCGACCATCTCGGTGGCAAGGTCGCGCTCATCGGGCCGGAAGGTCGCGAGCACATGGCCGGCCGCCGTCCCCGACCGGCCGACGCCGATTCGCAGGCGGTTGAACTCGTCGGTGCCGAGCGTCTCGATGATCGAGCGCAGGCCGTTGTGCCCGCCCGCCGAACCGGACCGACGGAGGCGAACCTTCCCGAGCGGCAGGTCGATGTCGTCGGCCACCACGAGCAGGTCGGAGGATGCGTCGACATCGGTCTGGCGGATGGCCGCGCGGAGCGGCGGGCCGGAGCGATTCATGTAGCGCATCGGCTTCACGAGCAGCACGCGATCCTCGGGACGTCGCACCTCGAGGGTGGCCGCGCCGTCGCGCACCCGGCCGTCGCCGGTGAGGTCCCACCGGTCGGCCAGGAGGTCGACCACGCGGAAGCCGACGTTGTGGCGCGTGAACCGATAGCGCTCGCCCGGGTTCCCGAGACCGCAGATGACCTTCATGGCGCGGCCGATGGTAGTCGGCCGCACCGACACTCGCATCGGCGCCGCGATTCGCGCCGACTATCCTCCCGCGGTGGAACGTCGCTGGACCGATCCGGGGTACGCGCCGGCGCAGGCCGACGTCGTCGTCATCGGCGGGGGCATCATCGGCTCCGCGGCAGCGGCGATCATGGCCGACCGCGGCGCGGCCGTCGTCCTCGTCGAGGAGACCGCCATCGGGGCCGGCGCATCCGGCCGCAACCTCGGCGCGATCCAGCATCCGTTCGACCCGGTCCTCGGACGGCCTCTACGCCGAGAGCCTCGTCCCGCTACCGCGCGCTCGCGAGCGTCCCCGGCTACGGGTTCGCGATCGGCGACGAGCCGGCTGGGCTGCTCCTGCTGAGCCCGGATCTCGATGGCGCCCGCGCACAGGCGTTCCGGATCGACGAAGCCTTCCCCGAGCTCCGGCCGGACCTGATCGAGCCCGACGAGCTCCAGCGGCTCGAACCCTCGCTCGCTCCCGGCCCCGCCGCCGTCCGGCTGGCCACGGGCTTCCCGGTGCCGCCCTCGGCCGCCACCGCCGCGTGGGCGGCGCTGGCCCAGGACCGTGGAGCCGTCATCGTGGTCGGCTCGACGGCAAGGCCGATCGAACGCGACGGCCGCGCGACCGGCGTCGTCCTCTCGGATGGATGGACGATCGCGGCCGACGCGGTGCTCGTGGCCGCCGGACCGTGGACGCCACCGCTGGTCGATCCGTCGGGCACCTGGCGACCGATCCACGCCACGTGGGGCGTCACGGTCCAGCTGAACCTGGACGGGCAGCGCGCCACGGCACATCGTCGAGGAGGACGAGGCCGACACGCTGAGCCGCGCGGTGGCTGCCGCGGATCGCGCCCAGCAGGCGGACGACCCCGATGGCGACCCGCCGTCGCTGTTCAGCCTCGCGACGGCGCGCGGCATCACGACCCTCGGGTCCGTCTTCCTCCCGACCGAGCCCGATCCGGCGCGCATCGGGTCGCTGCTCCTGCGCCGGGCCGCCGCCTTCCTGCCGGCGATCGTCGAGGCCGAGGTGGTCGGCCGGCGGATGTGCGCGCGGCCCCAGTCGGTCGACGGACGGCCGTTCATCGGCGAGGTCGCGGACGTCGCGGGCCTCTTCGTCTGCGCGGGACATGGGCCGTGGGGCATCAGCACCGGCCCCGCTTCCGCGGCGATCGCCGCCCGTGCCGTGCTCGACGGCACCGCACCCCCTCCGGAGCTGGACGCCGCACGCCAGACCTGATTGTGCAACCTGCACATGAGGACGCGCCCGCATCAGGTTGACTCGACGGGCCTCGCGACCCGGATCGCTTCTAGGCTGCCTGCACAACCACAGCCGATGCAGGAGCCCACCGAATGCCCGAGATCAGCGCTGGAGACACCGCCTGGGTCCTGATGAGCGCGGCCCTCGTCATGCTGATGACGCCGGGCCTGGCGCTGTTCTACGGCGGGCTCGTCCGCAGCAAGAACGTGCTCAGCACGATCATGCACAGCTTCTTCATCCTCGCGCTGGTCAGCGTGACCTGGGTGCTGTGGGGATACACGCTCGCGTTCGGCCCCGACACCGGGCTCGGGCTGATCGGCGGCCTCGACTGGCTCGGGCTCGACGGCGTCACCGGCGAGCCGTCATCGGTCTACGCCACGACGGTTCCGCACCTGGCCTTCATGGCGTTCCAGATGATGTTCGCGATCATCACGCCCGCGCTGATCACCGGTGCGTTCGCCGAGCGCAAGCGCTTCAAGGCCTTCGTCCTCTTCGCCGTGATCTGGTCCACCCTCGTCTACGCGCCGATCGCCCACTGGGTCTGGTCGCCCGACGGCTGGCTCTTCGGCCTCGGCATGCTCGACTTCGCGGGTGGCACCGTGGTCCACCTCTCCAGCGGCGTCGCCGCGCTGGTGGCCGCCCTCTTCATCGGCCGCCGAGCCGGCCTGATCGCGCCCGCCACCGAGCCGCACGACGTGCCGATGACGATCCTCGGCGCCGGGCTCCTGTGGTTCGGCTGGTTCGGCTTCAACGCCGGGTCCGCGCTCGCCGCGAACGGCCTGGCGGCGACCGCGTTCGTGACGACCAACACGGCCGCCGCGATGGCGGCCCTGACCTGGGTCACCCTGTCGTGGCTCCACCGCGGGACGCCGTCCGTGCTCGGCGCGGCGATCGGCGCGGTCGCCGGCCTCGTCGCGATCACCCCGGCGGCCGGGTACGTGACGCCGGGGGCAGCCGTCCTCATCGGCATGGGCGTCGGCATCGTCTGCTACGGCGCCGCGCTCCTGCGCCTGCGAGCCCGGGTCGACGACGCCCTCGACGTGTTCAGCGTCCATGGCGTCGGCGGCGCTCTCGGTGCGCTGGCGACCGGCATCTTCGCGACGACCGCCGTCAACGCCGGCGGCCTCGATGGCCTCCTGGCGGGCAACCCCGGCCAGCTCCTGGTCCAGGCGCTCGGCGTCGGCGTGGTGGCCCTGTACTCGGCGGCCGCGACGGCCGCGATCCTCGTCCTCGTGAATCTCGTGGTCCCGATCCGCGTCCCGCGTCCGGCGGAGGAGGCCGGACTCGACCTCGCCCAGCACGGCGAGATCGCCTACCAGCCCTAGCACGGAGATCAACCGATGGTCATCGCCGCCCTGGTCTGCTTCACGATCCTGCTCATCGCCTGGCTCCTCGCGCCCGGACCACCCGCGCACGGCCGCGCCCGTCGTCGCCGTCCCCGAGGTCGAGCCGACGCCGCTGCTCGAGGCCGCCTGAGCGGCGTAGCTGCCGGTCGTCACCGCGTGGCCGGCACGGTCGAAGAGCGACCCCGGCTGCCATGGCACGTCCCGATGGCGCCGATGCAGGATCCCGAGGACCTGGTGCTCGAGCCCTCGCATCCGCTCCTCCTCGTCGATCTCGGCGTGGTCGTGGCCGAGCAGGTGCAGGGTGCCGTGAATCGCGAGCAGGACGAGCTCCTCGGTGATGCCCCAGTCGCCCTCGGCCGCCTGGCGCAGCGCCTGGTCGAGGTCGATCACCACGTCGCCGAGCAGGAGCGGACCCGGCGGGGAGACGCCGTCGTCATCGGACAGGTGTGACAGCTGGTCGCCGTCGAGCGACCACTCGTGGAGCGGGAAGGAGAGGACGTCGGTCGGACCGCGCTCGCCCATGTGGTCGAAGTTCAGGCGTTCCATCTCGACGTCGCCGGTGAGCGTCAGCTCGATCTCGGAGGAGAGCCCACCGACCGCGACCTGCACCGTCTCGCAAACGGCCGACTCGATCAGGGCGAGGGCTGCATCCGACCCAAGCGGCTCGACCGCCTGTTCGATGCGGTCCTGACCGATCCGGTCGTGGAAGGTGACCGTGCAGCCCATGAGGTCCCCATCCTAGTCGCCCCGATGGCGGCGGCTCAAGGGTCGGGGCGTCAGGCCTGCTCCCGGTGCGACTCCATCGGCACGACGTTGTCGGGGTACTTGATCCGCGAGTGGTACATGCCCAGCAGCTGGGCCACGAAGGCATCCTTGATCTGGGCGATGTCCCGCAGCGTCAGCTCCGCATCGTCGAGCTGGCCGTCCTCGACGCGGGCGTCCACGATCCGATCGACCATCTCGCGGATGCTCTCCTCGTCCTTCTCGTCGAGCGATCGGACCGATGCCTCGACGCCGTCGGCAAGCATGAGGATCGCCGCCTCGCGCGACTGGGGCTTCGGGCCCGGGTACCGGTAGAGGCGCTCGTCGACCAGGTCCTCGCGCCCGCCCGCCTCGCGCAGGGCCTTGCCGTGGAAGTAGCTCATGACGCTCGTGCCGTGGTGCTGCGGGATGAAGCCGATGACCTGCACCGGCAGGCCGTGCTCGTAGCCGAGGTCGATGCCGTCGCGGATGTGGCCGGCGATGATTCGGGCGCTCGTCTCGGCGTTGAGGTCGTCGTGGATGTTGTGCGCCCCCGCCTGGTTCTCGATGAAGGCGAGCGGGTTCTTCATCTTGCCGACGTCGTGGTAGTAGGCCGCGACGCGGGCCATCAGCGGGTCGGCGCCGATCGTCTCGGCGGCCCGCTCGGCGAGGTTGCCGACCATGACGCTGTGGTGGTACGTCCCCGGCGTCTCGAGCAGCAGGCGGCGAAGCAGCCGGTTCGACGGGTTGGCGAGCTCCAGCATCTGGAACACGGTCATGATCCCGAACACGTTGCCGAGCACCGCGAACGTGCCGGCCGCGAGCGCCACCGAGACGGCGGCATTGAAGACGCTGACGCCGATGAGCTGCGCCTGCGCCGCGAGGTCGCGCTGCTCGAGCGCTCCGAACGCCACGACGACCGCGACTTGGGCCGCGGCGACGACGAAGAAGACGCGCACGAACGCGTTCAGCCGCTCGGCGCGGGTGATCGCCAGCAGCGAGGCGAGCCCGCCGACGAGGACGTAGACGGTGAGCTCGAGCGCGTCGCGGTTCATCACGCCGGCGAGGATCGCGAGGGCCACGGCCATGACCGCGCCCGCCGCGCCGGGCAGCAGGATCCCGAGCAGCAGCACCGTGGCGGTCGTGGGAACGACGAACGCGAGCAGGGTGCGGTCGGCGGCGATCCGCATCGCGACCGCGCTGACCACGAAGGCCAGGAAGAAGAGCAGGACGGACCGATTCCGGTACCAGATCTCCGGCTCGAAGCGCCACAGGTAGCCGACGAGCAGCGAGGCGATCAGCAGCGACACGATCGCCTGTCCGACGACCGTCCCGACCTCGACCAGCGGCCGGGTCAGGCCGAGCGCGTCGAGCACCTCGAACTGCTCGACCGTGATCGGGTCGCCCTCGTTGACGATCCGCTGGCCGGCCTGGACGGTCACCTCGACCGCCGGCACCTCGGCCCGGGCCTGGGCGACCTGCTCGGCCGTCGCCTCCTCGTCGGTGATCTCGGTCGGCGCGACGTAGGCGGCGGCCAGGGCGCCGGCCAGCTCGCGCTCGGCGCCCTCGAGATCGGTCGTGACGAGGTCGCGGACGCGGGTGCGGGCCTCGAACAGCTCGTCCTCGCGGACCGGATCGGCGAGGATCGTCCCGACGCCCGTGCGGCCGGCCGCGGAGATCGCCTCCCAGCGAACGGTGTCGATGTCGGCCACCGGCTGTCGCCAGGCGAACGGGATGAGCGGCGCGTCGTTCGACAGTCGGTCGATGACCTCATCGCCCTCGAGCGATCCGCGGTCGCGCAGCTCGAGCACGCGGGCGACCCGCCGGACCATCGTGTCGTAGGCGAGGAGCTGGTCCTCCTGGTTGTCGGTCGGCGACTTGATCGTCTCGGTGACCGGCACGACCTCGTCGGCGGCCTGCGCCCTCGCCTCCTCGGTGCGGCTCTCCGAGGTGAACGTCGCGTCGCGCTGCGCGCGGATGTCGCGCGGGGCGATCTCCCCGACCGCCAGGTTCTCCTGGCCGACCGTGATGTTCGCCGACAGCACGAGGAACAGCGCCAGCGCGACGAGAACCGTGACGATGAGCGCGCGGCCAAGGCCGGTGCCGGCGCGTGGATCGTCCTGGGCGAGCGTGCGCGGGATGAACATCGGTGCCTAGCCGCCCGAGAGCAGGCCGCGAACGATCTCGCTGACCCGCCGTCCGTCGGCACGTCCCTTCGTCTGCGGAGCGACGCGGCCCATGACCTTCCCGGTGTCGCCGGGTCCCGAGGCACCGGTCTCGTCGATCGCGGCGCGCGCCAGGGTCTCGATCTCGGCGTCGGTCAGCTGCTCCGGCAGGAACTCGGAGAGGATCGCGGCCTCCGCCTCCTCCTCCGCCGCCCGATCGTCGCGGCCGGCGCCGCGATAGATCTCGATGCTCTCCCGGCGCTGCTTCACCTCGCGGCCGACGACCTCGGTGACCTCCTCGTCGGTCAGCTCCCGGCCGCGCGCGATCCGCTGATTGTGGGCAGCCGCCAGCGCCATCCGCAGCGTCGTCGTGCGGCGGCTGTCGTGCGCGCGCATGGCGTCACGCACCGCGGCCTCGAGCCGCGCGTGGAGGGTCATGGGTGCATCGACCTCCGGCGTCATCGGTCTTCGGTGAAAACCTCCATTGCGCCGGATGGGATCGGGAAGGGCTGGCGTCTGGCTACGCGCGCGAGGTTGCCTTGCGCTTCTTGGCTTCCTTGCGCTTGCGCTTCACGCTGGGCTTCTCGTAGTGCTCGCGGCGTCGTGCCTCGGCCAGGATGCCGGACTGCTGAATCTTCTTGTTGAACCGACGCAGCGCGCTCTCGAACGTCTCGTTCTCGCCCACGCGAACTTCTGCCAAACGTCTCGCCTCCTTCCCGCTCTCGATTTCGTGCCCGTTCTCGACGTGGCGGGCTCACCCGCCGGGCACGCAAGCCGACGAAGGGTAGCAGCGGGCCCGATGAGGGTCAATCGA
>CAWCQX010000011.1:0-156088 GCA_963797855.1 uncultured Chloroflexia bacterium
CAGGCCGAGGAGCATCAGGATCGTCGTCGTCTTGCCGGCACCGTTCGGCCCGAGCAGGCCGTAAATCTCGCCGCCGCCGACCGCGAAGCTGAGATCGTCGACGGCCACGAAGGCGTCGTAGCGCTTCGTCAGGTGGCGCGCTTCGACCAGCGGCGATTCGTCGACGGGCGACGCACCGCTGCCCGCCGCCTCAGCGACGGCCATAGCGCCGGAAGACGAGGATGAGGCCGCCGATCGCCACGACGACGAGCAGGATGCCGACAATGCCCCAGATCGGCGGCGTTTCGACCGTCGCGCGGACGTCCATCGACTGCCTCGCATCCGCATTGGCCGCGGTCACGCCGACCTGGTAGTCGCCGGCGACGGCGTTGGCTGACGGGGTGATGTGCGCCGTCACCTGTGCCGACCTGCCGGCCGGGATGTCCGGGACCGTGGCCGGGTCGAAGGTGATCTCCCAATCCGTCGGGCCCGTCCGGTGAGGGCGATCCCGGCGAGCGGCGACGTCCCGGAGTTCACGACGACGACCGCGAAGTCGTGCGTCGCTCCGGCATTCGCGGTCGTGTTGAGGAGCTCATCCGGCGTCGTCAGCTGCATCTCGACCGTGCCCGTGATCTCGACGCCGAGCTGTGCGGTTGCCTGCTGCTCCCCGGCCGTGACGGCGACGTCGATCGGGTAGGCACCCGCCGGCGCCTGCGCGCTCGGGCTTGCCTTGACGTCGAGCCGCTGGGTGCCACGCGCGGGCACCGTCACGCTCGCGGCAGTCGTCTGCCCGGTGGGCTGGATCGTGACGTCCCACCCGGTGGGCCCGTTGGCCTGGAGGGCGAACGTGAGCTCTCCGGGCGTGTCGTTGCTCAGGGTCAGGTTGAATGCGAAATCGGTGTCGACGGGGCCGCGCAGCGACGGGAAGTCCGACTCGAGCGTGACCGCCCCGCCACCGGCCTCTGCGACGGTGAGGTCCAGCTGAAGCCGGGCGGCGGTGGTTCCGGAACGGCCGACCACCGTGACGGGGACCGCGCCCGGCGCGGCGTCGTCCGGCACGATGAGATTCAGGGTCACTGTCGCCGGCGCGCCGGCGTCGACGAACACGCCCTGGACCTCATTGCCGCCACCGCTCATCGATCCATCCCATCCTTTGGGGAGGCCGTCGAGCGAGAGGTCGACGCGGCTCGGCTCGTCGGCCGACACCGTGAGGTCGAATGAGACCGACTGGCCCGGCTGGACCGACACGGCGGGGAATGGCGTCGTGATCGAGAGCCCTGCCTGGGCGGCCACCGGAGTGGCGAGGCCGCCGGCCCCCATCACGGCGAGGGCCGCGAGGACCACTCCGGACCCCACACGGCGAGAGACGAATCGGCGCACGGTCGTAGCACCTCGTAGGAAGACGGATCTGGCGTGGCACACCTTGCGCCCGTGCGCGAAATTCGCGATTGCGAATGGATTACGGATTGTTTACGAACGATCCGTTTCAGCAGCCCAGCAGCCTCGAGCGAGTCGAGCTGCTCGGCGTGCTCCTCGAGGTGCCGAGCGATGAAGGTGTCGAAGATCTGCTCGACCGTCATCTCGCCGCGCGCCGGATGCATTCCGCGACGCCTCCACGCCTCCGGCGGGAGCTCCCGGGCGGCATCGGTCACCTCCGCCAGCGACGTCGCGGACGCGCTGGAGCAGCGCCTCAGGATCGGTATTGCGGTCGCGCTCGATCGCGGCGATGCGGGCCGCATCGGTCTTCACGCGTCCGAATGGGACGGGCTCGTTCGTCGGCAGGGCGATGACGCGCTGCGCCTGGGCGAGCCAGTAGGCGGGGAACTCGGCGAGGTGCGCCCAGACCTGGCCGGCCTCCCAGCGCTCCTCCCCGCCGGGGTCCGGCTCCGACAGTCCAGGCGGCAACGGGCGTGAGGCGTGCTCGGCGAGCCGTCTCTCGGCGTCGGCGAGGCGAGCGATCAGGGAGTCGACGGCGGCGGTCATGGCGTCGGGCGCTGCACGACGGGTGCCGTCAGCTCACCGAGCCGTTCGATCGCCAGGCTGACGGTGTCGCCCGGCTCGAGGTAGCGCCCGAGCGTCTCGTCGCGGATCTCGAGCAGGCACCCGGTTCCGACCGTGCCCGAGCCGAGGAGGTCGCCGGGTCGCAGTCGAACGTCGGCCGAGGCACGCTCGACCATCTCGCCGAAGGAGAAGTGGGCGGACGACCATGATCCGCGCGAGAGCTCAGCGCCATTGACCGATGCGGTCATCGCGAGATCGTAGCCCTTGCCGCTGCGCGCATCGGTCAGCTCGTCGGGGGTCACGAGCCACGGGCCGATCGAGGACGCGAAGTCCTTCCCCTTGGCTGGGCCGAGTCGAACGGTCGTCTCCTCGCGCTGGAGGTCGCGCGCGCTCCAGTCGTTGAGGATCAGGTAGCCGCCGATCGCCTCCTCGCCACGCGCCGCGTCGAGATCCTGCACCGGCGTGTCGACGAGCGCGGCGACCTCGAGCTCGTAGTCGAGCTCGCTCGACCCGCGCGGCGCCCAGACCGGCTCGTCGGGACCGCGGATCTCCGAGGTGTTGCTGAAGTAGAAGATCGGCAGCCGGTACCACGCCTCGGGGATCTCCATGTCGCGACGCTTCCACATCGTGCCGACGTGCTGCTCGAAGGCGTAGAAGTCGCGGAAGGTCGGCGGGGCCAGGATCGGCGGCCCGAATCGCAGGACCGATGCGTCCATCGGCTCCTCGGCATCGGCCTCCAGCAGGTCGGCCAGCGCGTCCACCCGGAGGCCACCGGCGAGATGCGCGTCGAGCGTCGTGATCGGCTGGCGGAAGAGGGCCGAGTTGTGGGCTCGCGCGGGATCGCGGGAGATGAGCGATCGGCGGCTCGCCTCGAGGTCCATCCAGCTCGTGCCATCGGCGTCGAGGGCCGCGGCGAGTCGCCATGGCGCTCCGGCGGGAGCGCGCCGCTCTCGGACGTGGGCGATCTTCATCGGTCCGAGTCTAGGGGCCGCGTCTCGGGTCTCGTGGCGCTATCGTTCGCAACCGATGCCGACCCCGCTGATCGCGTCCGACGATCATCTCGCGCACGACGGCCTGGTCGAGCTCGTGGCCGGCCAGCCGGTCCCGTGCTTCGAGTCGCCCGAGCGCGCCACGGTGATCCGCGACGCGCTGCTGGCGACCGGCGACTACGCGATCGAGGCGCCGACCGATCACGGGCCCGACCCGATCGCGGCGGTGCACGGCGTCGAGCTCATCGACCTCGTCGAGCACGCCTGGACCGATGCGATCGCGGCCGGCCGCGACCCGTCGCGGCCACTGCTGCCGGACACCTTCCTCCTCGGAGCCTATGCCGCGGGCATGTCGCTCGAGCGCCTGCCGGTCGGGCGCCACGATCGGTTGGGTGCGTTCTGCTTCGACACCGCGACGCCGATCGTCGCCGGCACGGCGGCTGCCGCCCACGCCGCCGTCGACATCGCGCTGACCGCGCTCGATCGCGTGCTGTCGGGAGAGCCGCTCGCGTACGCCCTCTGCCGTCCGCCGGGCCACCATGCCGGTCGCACCCTCATCGGCGGCTACTGCTTCTTCAACAACGCGGCCATCGCGGCCGAGGCGGTTCTCGCGCGCGGCGCGCAGCGCGTCGCCATCCTCGACGTCGACTTCCATCACGGCAACGGCACGCAGCAGATCTTCTGGGAGCGGCCGGACGTCCTCTACGTCAGCCTCCATGGCGACCCGGCCGGGATCTATCCGTACTTCAGCGGCTACGCCGTCGAGCGCGGAGGCGGGCCGGGCGAGGGCACGACCCTGAACCTGCCGCTGCCGCCCGGGACCGATGGCGACGCCTATCTCGCCACGCTGGACGAGGCGCTCGAGGCGATCCGCGCCTTCGACCCCGATGCGCCGATCATCCTCTCGCTTGGCTTCGACACGTACCACGCCGATCCGATCTGCAACCTCGCGCTTCGGACCGATGACTACGCCCGGATCGGCTCCGCCATCGCGTCGCTGAAGATGCCGGTCGTGGCCATCCAGGAGGGCGGCTACGCGATCGACGCGCTCGGCGCCAATGCGGTCGCGTTCCTCGGCGCGCTCGCGGGTCGTTCGGCCTAGCGCCAGTCGATCGAGACGACCTCGACCGGCGTCGAGATTCCCTTGAGCTCGAGCGTCCGCCGGCCGGTCTCCGGGAACGCGCGCCCCGCGGAACCCAACGTCTCGGCGCTGACGAGGATCTCACCACTTTCGGCGGCGGCGCCCACGCGAGCGGCCTCGTTCACCCCGATCCCGGTGTAGTCCGCGCCGCTGCGGGTCGCCTCGGATCGATGCATCCCGATCCGCACCGACGGCGCAAAGCCGTGCTCCCGACGGTGATCGGCCAGGCGCCGCTGGATCCGGATGGCGGCCTCGATGGCCCGGCCGGGGTCGCTGAAGGTGAGGAAGAAGCCATCTCCGGTGCGCTTGACCTCGGTGCCCTCGAGCTCGGCGGCCACCGTGCGCAGCGCGTCGTCGTGCCAGCGCAGCAGGCCGTTCCACGCCTCGTCGCCGAGGAGCTCCGCGAGACGTGTCGAGTCGACGATGTCGGTGAAGACGAACGTCTTCGTCTCGCGCTCCGATGCGGCGTGCGGGGCGGCCGAAGCCCCGATCTGCGCCTCGAGGGCCTCGGCGCGGCGCAGCTCGAGCTGCGCCCCCATCCGCTCGAGGACAGAGCGGGCGCTCTGGAGCTCCATCCTGGCGCGATCCACGTCACCGAGGGATGCGTAGGCCTCGGCGAGGCGCAGCCGTGTGCGACCGGCTTCGAACGGTGCGTCGAACTCGAGCCAGGCCTCGAGACCGCGCCGGAGCTCCTCGGCCGCGCCGGCCGGATCGCCCTCGGCAGCGAGGACGGTGCCCAGCGCCGTCGCGGCGGCGGCGCGGATGGGTGCCGTGGTGTAGGTCTTGGCCATCGTGGTCATCTGATCCGCCGCCGCGCGAGCCGCGGCGACGTCACCGGCCGCCAGCTCGATTTCGACCTGCGCCGCGAGCATCGGAAGGCGGTAGAGATCGCTCCCGGGTGGGGCTCGCCAGGCCGGCGTCTTCGTTGGCTCGGCGAGGGCGTGGCGGATGGAGGCGGACGCCTCCGCCGTCCGACCCTGCGCAAGCCGAAGGAGCGCGAGCGCGGGCTCGGGGTCGTAGCCGATGGCATGCGCGCGACCGAGGACCGCTTCGGCCTCCGCGAGGTCGCCGCGGGCCAGGCGGATCTCCCCGATCTGGTAGAGGGCGCCGCCGACGCCGGCCGGCATGAAGCCCTTGAGCTCATCGGAGGCGACGCGCGCCTCCGCCTCCGCGCCCGGCCAGTCTCCGCGCAGCCGCTTGATCTCCGACCGGAAGAGCCGGCACATGCCCGGGAACCCGCTGATCCCCTCGCGCTTGCACCAGCGGTCCTGGGCCTCGGTCCATTCCGTCGCGCGCTGCCACTCGCCCAGGGCGGCGCAGGACTCGATCGACGTGCAGCAGATGCCGCCGGCCGTCTGCGGCGCGAGCTCCCCGCCGACCGCCGCGACCGTCGCCTCGTCGATCAGGGCCAGGCCCTCGTCGACGCGCCCCATCGCGACGAGCGCGGCGCCCTTCGCGCTGATCGCGAAGAATTCGAGATCGGCGTCACCGAGGCGCTTGCCGATCCGCGCCGCGGTCTCGGCTTCAGCCAGGGAGCGCTCCGCATCCCCGTCCAGCGACGCGTGGAACGCGCGCGTGGCCGCGAGCCAGCCGTGCCCAAGGTTCTCCTCGACCCCCTCGAGCAGTCGCGCTGCGCGGTTGAGCCACGCCTCGCCGACCGAGAGGGCGTTTCGGAACAGGTTGTCGCGACCGAGCTGGATGGCGGCGGTCACCGCGGCGATGAGATCGCCGGTCTTCGTCGCTGCCGCGTAGGCGCGCTCACGGGCATCGATCGCAGCCGGCAGCATCCCCAGCCACCAGGCCGACTGCGCGAGCAGCTCCAGCTCATGACGGCGAGAGCTCACCGCGCTCGTCGGCCGCGGCCAGGGCGTCGTATGCCTGGCGCCAGTCGTGCCGGTCGAGCGCGGCCTGCGCGATCTCGGCACGCGGCTCATCGGTCATCGATGGCCAGAACGCCTGCGGAATTGGCCGCATTGTCCCACGCGGTCCGCTGGTGGTCCGCGAGGCCCATACTTCCTCGCATGTCGTCGCGCCGGCCACCACGCGCTCCGTCCGAGACCAGCTGGGAGCGCGTGGCGACCTGGTACGACGGCTGGGTCGGCGACCGCGGCTCGGCCTACCACCGCGAGCTCGCCATCCCCGCCGTGCTGGACCTCCTCCAGCCGAGCCCGGGAGAGTCGATCCTCGATGTCGGCGGCGGACAGGGCGTCCTCGCGCCGGCCCTCGTCGAAGCCGGCGCGCGCGCGACCGTCGTCGACGCCTCGGCGAAGCTCATCGCTGCGGCAAAACGGCGCCACGGCAGATTGCGCGACGCGCACTTCGTCGTCGGCGACGCGCGCCGTCTGCGATCGGTGGCAGGGCTCGAGCCTGCGGCTCATGACGCCGCCGACGTTCCTCCTCTCGATCCAGGACATGGACCCGCTCGAGGAGGTCGTCGCGTCGGTCGACTGGGCGCTGAAGCCGGCATCGCGGGTCGTGCTGCTGATGACGCACCCGGCCTTCCGCCAACCGCGCCACTCCGGGTGGGGGACGGACGAGGGCCGCAAGCTGACCTATCGGCGCATCGACGCCTACCTCGGCGAGATGGCGGTGCCGATGAAGTCGCTCGGCGGGGGTCCGCCGACGCGCAGCTTCCATCGGCCGATCAGCGCCTACGTCAACGCATTCGCCGAGGCCGGCTTCGCGACCGATGCGATGCTCGAGATCCCCGACCTGCCACCCGATCGGCGGCCCGGGCGAGCGGCTCGCGGCGATGCTCGCGCCAACGCCGAGATCCCGATCTTCCTGGGGCTGCGAGCCGTTCGCTGACCTCGCGTTGCCCCTTCTTTAGCGTATGGCGGCCCGTTCTTTAGCGTTTCGCGCCAGAATGCGGCTCCGCCGGCCTCGCCATGCAAAGGAATCCGATCAGTGACTGCCTCGCCGTCTGCCCGACGCTCGCCGCTCGCCATCGCCGCCGCGCTCGTTGGCGTGCTCCTCCTCTTCGCCGTCATCGCCTTCATCGCCGGGCTTGCCATCGGAGGGGCCGGTGGCGGTCCCTTCGCGCAGGCCGACGCATCCACTCCGACCGTGGCGGTCCCGTCCGGCGCGTCGACGCCGGCCCCGACGCCGGCGCTCGAGACGATCACCTGCGCCGAGCCGAACGAGGCCTTTGCCGCGTTCTGTGAGGCATACGCGCAGATCCGCGCGGGCTACGTCGACGACGTGAGCGACGAGCAGCTCCTGGACGGGGCAGTCCGCGGGATGGTCGAGTTCGGGCTCCCGGACCCGTATTCCGGATACCTGCCCCCGAGCCAGTACGGCGAGGCGCTCGACAGCCTCTCCGGCGAGATCAGCGGCATCGGCGCCGAAGTCGGGATGAAGAACCTGTCCGACCCGGCCGATCTCGAGTCGTGCACGGTCGTGACCGCCAACTGCGCGATGGTCGTCGTGTCACCGCTCGACGGCTCTCCGGCGGAGGAGGCGGGTCTCCTGGCCGGAGACCAGATCGTCGCGATCGACGGCGAGTCGACGACCGGCGAGTCGGTGAGCTCGCTCGTGTACGTCGTGCGCGGCGAGGCCGGGACCGACGTGACGTTGACGGTCAGCCGCGATGGCGAGGAGATGGACATCACGATCACTCGCGCGGTGATCGACCTCGAGGAGGTCCGCTCCGAGATGCTCGACGACGGTGTCGGGTACGTCCGGCTCACGAGCTTCACGGCCCGCGCGAACGACATGATCCGCGACGCGATCTCCGGCCTCCTCGACCAGGGCGCCACGAAGTTCGTGCTGGACCTGCGCGGGAACCCGGGCGGCTTCATCGACGCCGCGCGTGGCATCGGCTCGGAGTTCATCCCGACCGACGAGCTGCTGTTCACCGTCGAGTCCGGGGAAGACGTCCAGGAGTGGCGCGCGGTCGACGGCCTGCTGCAGTCCGACGACGTCCCGGTCGTCGTGCTCGTCGACGGTGGATCCGCCTCGGCCTCCGAGATCGTCGCCGCGGCGCTGCAGGAGCATGGCCGCGCGACCCTGGTCGGCGAGCCGACGTTCGGGAAGAACACGGTCCAGCAGTGGAACGACCTGCCCAACGGCGGCGGGCTGCGCCTCACGACCGACCGATGGTTCACCCCCGACCACAACTCCGTCGCGCCGGACGGCGTCCAGCCCGACGTGGTGGTCGCCGCGCCGGATGACCCGACCTCGGACGCGGATCCGCAGCTCGATCGGGCGCTGGAGCTGCTCGCCGGCTAGAGCTCGCCGGCGAGGACCCGGAGGTAGAGCTCGGGGTCGACGTTGCCGCCGCTGATGACGACGACCCTGGCGTCGTCATCGTCGTCGCGCGGCACCGCGCCGGCAAGGTGGGCGGCCATCGCGACGGCGCCGGACGGCTCGACCACGAGGCGCGCGCGCGTCGCGAGCTGGCGCATCGCATCGGCCATGCCCGCCTCGCTGGCGGTGACGATCGCGGTCCATGAAGCGCCGGAGGTGCTCGAACGGCAGAGGGCCGAGCGAGTTCGTGCGCAGGCCGTCGGCCATCGTCCGGCCGGTCTGCTCGGCGGTCCAGGTCACGAGCTCGTCGCGCTCGAGGGACTCCTTCGCGTCCGCGGCCAGCTCCGGCTCGACGCCGATCACGCAGAGCCGAGGGCGCCAGCGCCTTGACGGCGGTCGCCACGCCGGCCGACAGCCCACCACCCGACGTGGGGATCAGCACGCTCGTGACCCCGGGGAGGTCCTCGACGATCTCGAGCCCGCACGTCCCCTGGCCGGCGATGATCGCCGGGTCGTCGTACGGCTCGACCATCACGAGCCCGCGCTCCTCGACGAGCCGCAGCGCCAGGACGTGACGCTCCTCGGAGTCCATGCCGGTGAACTGGATCTCGGCGCCGTCACGCTCGACGCCCTCGATCTTCACGCGCGGGGCATCGCGCGGCATGCAGATCACGGCACGCGCCCCGAGCAGCCGCGCGGCGCGGGCGACCGCCTGCGCGTGGTTCCCCGATGAGTAGGTCACGACCCCCCGGGCGCGTTCGGCATCGGTCAGCGAGGCGATCTTGTTGTAGGCGCCGCGCATCTTGAATGCCCCGACCGGTTGGAGCGACTCGGGCTTCAGCCAGGTCGTGTCATCCCAGCGCAGGAGGGGCGTGCGGGTCGCGACTCCCGGATCCGCTCGGCGGCCTCGCGGATCTCGTCGATCGAGACGATGTGCGGCTGCGCGGCGGTCCGCATCGGTCAGTAGGCCCGCGCCCAGGTGGCGGTGTCCACGCCGGGCTTGCCGCAGTGGATGCACGGGCCGCCCGGGTCGGCCGGCTCGAATGGCAGGAATCGGATCGAGGCCTTCGTCTTCGCGCTGATCTCGGCCTCGCAGGCAGCGTCGCCGCACCAGGCGCCGACCCAGAAGCCGCCCTGCTCCTCCACGCCGGTCGCGAACTCGTCGAAGGAGCGTGATCTGGTGCGTGTTTGCCTCTCGGAAGGCGACCGCATCGTCGAAGAGGGCGCGCTGGATCGAGGCGAGCCGCTCGGCCATCCCGGAGGCGACCTCGTCGATCGCGACCGCTTCCTTCGTCCCATCCAGGCGCGACACGAGCACCGCCGTGCCGGCGGCGACGTCGCGAGGCCCGAGCTCGATCCGAATCGGAACCCCCTTCACCTCCCATTCGGCGAACTTGTACCCGGGCCGATGCTGCTCGCGGTCGTCGAGCCGGACGCGGATCCCGGCCTCGGCGAGGCGCGCGCGCAGCGGCTCCGCGACCGCGATCACGGCGGCTCGCTCCTCGTCGGTGCGCTGGATCGGGACGATCACCACCTGGATCGGTGCCACCGCCGGGGGCAGGCGCAGCCCGGCGTCGTCGCCGTGCGCCATCACCACCGCGCCGACCATGCGGGTCGTGAAGCCCCACGACGTGCCCCAGGCGTGCTCCTGCTCGCCGCTGGCATTCAGGAACTTCACGTCATACGCCCGACCGAAGTTCTGGCCGAGGAAGTGGCTGGTGCCGCACTGGAGCGCCTTGCCATCGCGCATCAGGCCCTCGATGCAGAGCGTCTCATCGGCGCCGGGGAACCGTTCGGCGGCGGTCTTGCGGCCGGTGTGGACCGGGATCGCCAGGACGTCCTCGGCGACCTCGCGGTAGACCTCGAGCATGCGGCGCGCCTCCTCCATCGCCTCGGCCGAGGTGGCGTGCGCGGTGTGGCCTTCCTGCCAGAGGAACTCGCTCGTCCGCAGGAACAGTCGCGTCCGCATCTCCCAGCGAAGGACGTTGTTCCACTGGTTGTAGAGGAGCGGCAGGTCGCGGTAGCTCTGGACCCAGCGGCTGTACGTGTGCCAGACGAGCGCCTCGGAGGTGGGCCGGATGGCGAGGGGCTCCTCGAGCTTCTCGCCGCCGCCGTGGGTGACGACCGCGACCTGGGGCGCGAACCCCTCGACGTGGTCGGCCTCGCGCTCGAGCAGGCTCATCGGGATCAGCAGCGGGAAGTAGACGTTCTCGTGTCCGGTGGCCTTGATCCGATCGTCGAGCGCCCGCTGGGTGTGCTCCCAGATCGCGTAGCCGTGGGGCTTGATGATCATCGAGCCCTTGGCGGGGCCGTGCTCGGCCATCTCGGCCCGTCGAACGACCTCGACGTACCACGCGGGAAAGTCGTCCTGCTGCGTTGGCAGCTTGTCGGTGCTCATCGGAGCACCGAATGCTAGCCGATGAGGCGCCTCAGGCCGCGCTCGGCTGGCCGCCCGGGACCGATCGCAGGTTGCGCCGCCGCCGCGGGGCTGCCTGGGCGCCCTTCGGCTCCCAGCGCATCGGAGTCGCCAGGCCCTCGATGCCGGCCTCGATCTCGGCCGGGGTCATCGGCTTGGCGAAGAAGAAGCCCTGGCCGTACGTGCAGCCGAGCGAGCGCATCCGCTCGGCCTGCTCCTTCGACTCGATGCCCTCGGCGACCGTGGAGATGTCGAGCGACTCGCCGAGCGCCACGATCGCGCCCGCCAGCGCCGCCGAACGGGCGTCGTTGTCGGCGACCTGGATGAACTCGCTCGCGATCTTCAGCGCGTCGACGGGGAACTGGCGCAGGTGGCTGAGCGAGAAGTAGCCGGTGCCGAAGTCGTCGATGACGACGCGAACGCCGAGGTTCCGCAGCGACTCGAGGGTGCTGACGGTCACGCTCGTCGTGTTGATCAGTGCCGTTTCGGTGATCTCGAGGATCAGGCGCGACGCCTCGAGTCCGGCCCACGCCAGCGCCTCCTCGACGGCACCGACGAAGCCCGGCTGCTGGATCTCCCGCGCCGAGACGTTCACGCAGACGAACAGATCGGGCCGGATCAGGCCCTCCGCCTGCCAGGCCACCGCCCGCTCGCACGCCTCACGCAGGACCCAGCGGCCGATCGGGAGGATCGAGCCGTTCTCCTCGGCGATCTCGATGAACTCGCCGGGCGCCACCAGGCCGCGATCGGGATGCTGCCAGCGCACGAGGGCCTCGAGACCCGAGACCCGGCCGGACTCGAGCGACACGATCGGCTGGTAGACGAGCCGGAGCTGGCCGAGGTCGACCGCGTGCTGCAGGTCGGCTCCGAGCTCGTGGCGCGCGCGAATCGACGCGTGCATGCCCGGGTCGAAGACGGCGAAGCCGGACTTGCCGTTCGCCTTCGCCATGTACATGGCCACGTCCGCGTTCCGGACGAGCTCCTGCGCATCAGCACCGGCATCGCGGGCACTCGCGATGCCGATGCTGGCGCTGACCGTGATGGTGTGATCGCCGATGACGTAGGGCACGCGCAGGTCGCGCACGAGCCGCTCCGCCATGGCGCGGGCGCTCCGCAGGTCCGGCTCGTCCCCGGTGAGGATCGCGAACTCGTCGCCGCCGAGACGCGCGACGAGGTCGTCGTGGCGCACGAGGCCGCCGATGCGCTCGGTGACCGCGATGAGCAGCGAGTCGCCGGCGGCGTGGCCGAGGGTGTCGTTGATGACCTTGAAGTCGTCGAGGTCCACGAAGAGGACCACCGCGATCCGGTCGCCTCCGACGGCCGCATTCGACGCCAGCGTTCGCTCCAGCGTCAGCTGGAACATGCGCCGGTTGGCGGCTCCGGTCAGCGAGTCGCGCTCGGCCAGGTCCTGGACGTGCCGCAGCAGGGCGGCATTTCGCAGGTTGAGCGCCGCGACGGCCGCGAACTGCCCCAGGACCGATGCGACCCGGCGCTCGATCCCGAACACGGTCCGCGAGCGATGCTCGACGACGATGGCGCCGACCGGCCGCCCGTCGGCGATCATCGGCGAGACGAGCAGGTTGCTCGCGCCAGGCATGAGCTCGCACAGGAGTGGGTTCGACACCGGGCTCACCCGCTTGACGAGGACGAGGTCGCGCCGCTCCCACGACTTCGCGACGACCGCGTCCGCGGGGCCGGGCGACGACGGCGCTTCGGTGATGCCGCGGGATGCAAGGACGACGACGTTGCCATCGATCGCGCCGAGGATGGCGCCACGCTCGAACCCGAACCGCGCGGCCAGCCCGTCGAGCACCACGCGTGCCTGGAGGACCGGGTCGGACACGTCGTCGAGTCGCGCGCCGACGTCGACCAGCGCCTGGAGATCCGCGCGGCGCTGGCGCAGCTCGCGCTCGTTCATCGCGGAGAAGACCGACGTCGCCAGCGCGAACAGCCAGAACGAGGTCACGTTGAGGACCGGCATCCGATCGAAGTCGATCGCAAGGCCCGGGATCACGTCCACCGGCGGGACGAGCATGGCGGCCTGGGCGTACAGCACGACGAAGAGCAGCAGCGAGTGCCACAACGCCACCTTGAGTCCGGTGCGGTACGACGCCAGCAGCGACACCGCGACGAGATGCAGGTAGATGAGGAAGCGAAGCGGGCTCTGCGTCGCGCCGGTGATGTACATCGCATACGCCAGGAACACGCCGTCCACGAGGAGCGCCAGGCTCATCGCCATGAGTCCATGCCGCACTCGGCGACGGACGATCTCCGACGCGGCCGCAATGCCGACGTAGGCGGCCGTGACGGCGAGCAGCGTCGCTGAATGGTGCGCCGAGCGCCTCTGGCCGAATCGCCGCCCACGCGATCGTCACGGCCGCCATCGACAGCCGGAGGATGAGCAGGTAGCCCATCCGGTCGCTGAGCGCGGTGTAGTCGTCGGAGCGCTGATGCTGGCTGATCACGGCGATTCCTCGGGCTCGAAGCGGATGAGCGTGTCGTTCTGGTGCTGCGGGGCGGCGCGCAGCTTCGGATCGCGCCGATCGATCTGGTCCTGGACGACGAGGAAGAGGAGAACGGCGATCGCGAGCGCGAGCGGGAAGGTGAATTCGGTTGCCACGGCCAGCGCCGCCTCAGGCCGGATGATCAGCCCGACGTTGCCGATCGCGCCGGTCACGACGCCGCCGAGGAAGTCGAGCGGCCCGAGGGCCCGCGGCGTGGGTGCCGGCCGGTCGGGGGCAGGGCCGACCGGAACCGGCTGAGGGATCGGCGCGAATGCGACGCCGCGCGGCGGACCGGATGACTCGTCGGTCTCCGAGAGCTGCGGACCGCTCGGCGGTGGCGCCGCGCCGGGCGCAGCGGCCGGCGGCTGTGACTCGGTGTCCGTTCCACCCGCGCTTGGCGTCGGGCCGGCGTTCGGACTCGGGTTCGCGCCGGCGTCGGCTCGGATCGTGGTCGGCCCGGCCGTCGGAGTGGGCTCTGGAGACGGGCTTGGCGTTGGCGTCGGCGTCGGGTGTCGGCGTCGGCGTCGGCTCCGGGGTTGGCGTCGGCGTCGGCGTCGGCGTCGGCGTCGGCGTCGGCGTCGGCGTCGGCGATGGGCGTCGGCGTCGGCGTCGGCGTCGGGCGTCGGCGTCGGCGTCGGCGTGGGCGTCGGCGTCGGCGTCGGCGTTGGCGTCGGCGTCGGCGGAGTTGGCGTGGGCGTCGGCGTCGGCGTCGGCGTCGGCGTCGGCGTCGGAGTCGGCGTCGGCGTGGGCGTCGGCGTGGGCGTCGGCGTCGGCGTTGGCGTCGGCGTAGGTGTTGGCGTCGGTCCCGGGTCGGCGACGACGATCCGAAGCACCACGTCGGCGTTGTTCGCCCATTCCGTCGCGCCGGGCGCCTCGTCGCAGCTGCTGGGCGAGCCACCGGCGAGGGCGCAGATCGTGTCCACGCCGAGAACCTGCGGGACATACGTGATCGAGCATTGGCCGGTGCCGTCGGTCCAGCACTCGAAGGCGTGGCTGCTGTTGCCCGGATTGGGATCGTTCACGCTGCCGGCCGCGAAGTACCAGCGGACGTGGGCACCGACTTCCGGATTGCCGTCGGCGTCCCGGACGACCGCCGTCAGGGTCGCGCCCTGGCCGATGACGATGGCGAGGGACTCGGGCTCGACGTTGACGGTCGTCCCGGGGGCCGCCGCCATCGGCGAGGCGGCGCCAAGGGCCACGGTCGCGGCGAGCGAGAGGGCGACGGTCGCGACGAGCAGGCGCTTGACGAGGCTTCGGGCCGGCACCAGCGGTGCGAGCGCGTCAGGCTCGAGATCACCCAGGTCGTACGTGTCGAAACGTGCCAATTGGCTCCTCTCGCCAAACATTCACGCGGGCAGTGCGTCGTGGCGGAAGAGTCGCGCCCGACGGGGTCGACAGCGAGGGGCGGGATCGTCACATGGAGTACCGCCCGGATCCGAGCGGCCGTGTCGTCGCCGACGACAAATCCGGGCGAGTGCGGTTAGTGCCAGTACCCGGCGGGACCTGGTACCGCCGCTCAGTGGGGAGGGGCAGGCTCCGGTGAGGTCCGGTGCGCTACGGAAACGGTTGCGGCTCGACGAAGAACGCGAAGAAGATGACGAGGACTACGACGATCGCCAGCCAGATCCATCCGGGGACGCGTCCGAGGAGACCAGGCTCGACCGGCCGCTCGCATCGATCTGCTGGGCGGCCTGGATCTCGGGCATCTGGTCCGAGCCTCGACCGCGCCACCACCGCGATGTCGTCGGCAATCCGCCGGAGGGCCGAGCGCTTCTGCGGGGCTTCTCAGCGGTTGAGCGTTCGTCGGGCCAGTTGGGGCCAGACATCGAGGTGTCCCCGGCCTTAGAGGTTGCCGCGCCGGGCCTGCTCGATCTCGATCGCCTCGAACAGCGCCTTGAAGTTGCCGACGCCGAAGCCCCGGCTGCCGTGGCGCTCGATGATCTCGAAGAAGAACGTCGGCCGATCCTGGACCGGTCGGGTGAAGATCTGGAGGAGGTAGCCCTCCTCGTCGCGATCGGCCTCGATGCCGAGCTCCTCGAGCGTCTCGATCGGGACGCCGACGTCGCCGACCCGGTCGGGCAGCGACTCGTAGTAGGCGTGCGGCATGCCGAGGAACTCGACGCCGCGCTCGCGAAGCGCGCGGACCGTGCCGACGATGTCCTCGGTCCGCAGCGCGATGTGCTGGGTGCCGGAGTCGAGGTAGTAGTCGAGGAACTCCTGGATCTGGCTCTTCTTCTTGCCGGCCGCCGGCTCGTTGATCGGGAACTTGATCCGCCCGTTCCCGTTCTGCATCACCTTGCTCATCAGCGCCGAGTAGTCGGTGTGGATGACCTTGTCGTCGTAGTGGATGAGCTGGGCGAAGCCGAGCACGTCGCGGTAGAAGTCGACGAACCGGTTCATGTCGCCGAGCGCGACGTTGCCGACGCAGTGGTCGACCTCGAGCAGGCTCTGCCCGCTCGCCGCCGCGGCCGGGTCCGTGATGCGGTGGTAGCCCGGCGCGAAGGTCCCGTGATAGTCGGAACGGTCGACGAACGAGTGGATCACGTCGCCGTAGGTGTGGATCGCGCTCCGGCGGAGGACGCCCTTCTTGCCCTCGAGCGTCGTCGGGCTCCTGCGCGAGACTCGCGCCGCGCTTCGTCGTCTCCTCCCACGCCGACTCGACGTCGTCGACCGCGAACGCGATGTCCTTGACGCCGTCCCCGTGCTTCGCCACGTGCTCGGCGATCTCGCCATCGGGCGAGATCGGAGCGGTGAACACGAAGCGGATGTCGTTCTGGACCAGGACGAAGCTGGACCGATCCCGCACGCCGGTCTCCAGGCCCGCGTACGCCACCGGGGTGAAGCCCCACAGCGCCCGGTAGTAGTGCGCGGCCTGCTTCGCGTTGCCGACCCAGAACTCGACGTGGTCGATGCCCTTCAGGGGCAGGAAGTCCTGTGCCTCGGCGGCGGCGTTCGGATTGATGATCGCGCCGGCCTGGTTGGCGGCGCCGCGCGGGAGCGTATCGGTCATGGCGCTCGAGTCTACCGCAGGACCGATGCCGGTCTAGCTCGCGATCCCGGCCTCGAGCGCGACCTCGATCATGCGGTCGATCGCCCGATCGAGCTCCTCGAGCGGCAGGTAGCTCTCCTCGGTCGTCACGTCGTCACCGAGGACGTCGCTGACGGTCAGCGCGCACGCGGCCTGGACCCCGTCGCGCGCGGCCAGGTAGAAGAGGGCCGAGGCCTCCATCTCGAAGGCGAGCACGCCCCGGTCGCGCCAGCGCTGGGCGTAGTCCGGATCGGTGTTGTAGAAGACGTCGACCGATGCGACCAGGCCCGTCCGGGTGGTCGAGATCGGCCGCCGCCGGCCGCGTCGACGAGGGCGCGGGTGAGGGCGAAGTCCGCGGCCGGCGCATACGGCTCGCCGTGGAGGTACGTCGCGGTCGCGCCGTCCACGGGGCACGCGGCCGTCGCGATCACGAGCTCGCCCGTCCTGAGGCCCTTCGCGATGCCGCCGCAGGTCCCGACCCGGATCAGGCGCTTCGCGCCGAGTCGGAGCAGCTCCTCGACCACGATGCTCATGCTGGGCGTCCCCATCCCGCTCGTCTGGACGCTCACCGGGCGTGCCCCGGTAGGTGCCGGTGAACCCGAGCAGGCCGCGGTGGTCGTTCACCTGGCGGGCGCTGCCGGCGTCGAAGCGCTCGCTGATCCGGCGGGCGCGGTTGGGGTCGCCGGGCAGGAGGACGAGCGGGGCGTAGTCGCCGTCCTCGGCGCGAAGGTGGATCTGTGGCATGCGCGCTAGCCTAGCCGAGCGGCCGGCTCCACTGATCCGAGCGGCTGGCAAGCGGCTTGCTCACCGACGCGGGCCAGGCCGATGACGCCGACGATCAGCGAGCGCGCCGCGACCCCCGACGGCATCGGCGAGGAGCACGCCGCGCCGTCCGGAGGCTGGCGCCGCCATGCCAGCCCGCTGGCCCTCGCCGTCTTCGGGCTCGGTGATCGTGCTGGGCCTGACCGGGCTCCTCGGGCGTGAGGCGCGACTGGCGCGCCGAGGCGAACGGCGTATCGGCTGGCGGTCCACTCGTCCGAGATCATCCGCAACGGCGAGTTCTTCGAGATGCGGATCAGCGTGGAGGCCGACGAGCCGATCGGCGAGCTCGTGGTCGGCGTCGACGAGGAGCTCTGGGAGGACATGACCGTCAACACGATGATCCCCGGCGCGCGACCGAGGAGACGAGCGCGGACGGCGAGTTCCGGTTCACGCTTCGCCGAGCTGGAGGCCGCGACCCCCTTCATCCTGAAGGTCGACGTCCAGGTCAACCCGGACATCGTCGGCGGCAACGACGGGCGCGGTCACCGTCTACGACGGCGAGACGCCGCTGGCGACGGCCGACATCAGCATCACGGTGCTGCCCTGATGGACATCGTGCTGCGCGCGACCGTCATCTTCGTCGCGCTCTACGTGCTCGTCCGCCTGATGGGCAAGCGCGAGCTCGGGCAGATGACGCCGTTCGAGCTGATCGTGCTGGTCGTCATCGGCGACCTGATCCAGCAGGGCGTCACGCAGAACGACTTCAGCCTCACCGGCGCGATCATCGCGGTCTCGACGATCGCGTTCTGGGCCCTGGTCATGAGCTGGGCGAGCTACCTCTGGCCGAGGGCCGAGCGCCTGCTCGAGGGCGAGCCGCGGGTCATCGTGCGGGACGGCGAGCTGCTGACGCGCGAACCTGCGGCGCAACCGGCTGACGCGCAGCGAGATCGAGTCGGAGATGCGGCTGGCCGGCATCTCGCGGATGAGCGACGTCGCGTGGGCCATCCTCGAGCCGCAGCGGCAAGATCAGCTTCATCCAGCGTCGGCAGACCGATGGCGACGAGCGAGCCGCCACCGCAGCCGAAGGGGCCGAGGACGACGCGCGCCGTCTGAGCGATCGGGCGCTAGCATCGGCCACGACATGAGCAGCCGATGGGCCGACGAGCTCGCCTTCGCCACCGACCTCGCGCGCCGCGCCGGCGCGATCCTGATCGACAGCTACGAGCGGCTCGAGCGGATCGACTACAAGAGCAAGCGCGACGTCGTCACCGAACGCCGACTACGCCTCGGAGCGCCTGGTCATCGACGCCATCAAGGCGCGCTACCCCGACGACGCGATCCTGGCCGAGGAGTCCGGCGAGCACGCCGGCGTGCTGCGCGACGATGGATCGCACAACGGGCGGACGCTGGGTCATCGACCCGCTCGACGGCACCGTCAACTACGCCAACGGGATCCCGTTCTACTGCGTCAGCATCGGCCTGGTGGTCGACGACCGGCCGAGCGTCGGCGTCATCTTCGACCCCGCCCGCGACGACCTCTACACCGCCACGGCCGACGGGCCGGCCGCCCTCGACGGCGAGCCGGTCGAGGCCTCGACGAAGGAGACGCTCTCCGACTACGTCGTCAGCCTGGCCGTCATCGGTCGCGGCGGGCTGGCGCGGGAGCGACGGATCGCGCCGCAGATCCGGATCCATCGGCGCATGGGCAGCGCCGCGCTGGCGCTGGCGTACGTCGCGAACGGCCGCTTCGACGCCTTCGTCCAGAACGGCGGCCTCTCGCCGTGGGACGTCGCCGCGGCGGGGCTGATCGCCGAGCGCGCCGGGGCGGTCGTCACCGACCTCGACGGCGGCCCGTGGTGGAATCCGCGGATCGCGGGCCCGCGCACCAGCGTCGTGGCGGCGCCGCCCGCCCAGCACGGCGCGCTGCTCGAGCTGCTGCCGCGCGGTCAAGACGACGGTCCAGACCCGCCGCTAGGCGTCCGTCGCGACCCCTCGAGGACGTGGGCCAGCATGCCGAGCGTGAGCGCGGTGGCGCCCCAGACCACGGACGCCGCCGTACCGATACGCGCCGGCGCTCACGGTCGAAGCCGCGCGCGACGAACTCCTCGTCGCCGAGGACGTCGGGGTCCAACAGGGCGGCGAGCGGCAGCTCGACGATCGCGGTCGACCTCCGCGTCGTGCGGCACGAGGGTCGGCCGCGCGGCGACCGTGCCGACGAACGGGACGCAGCTCGAAGTTGCTGACCGGGATCCAGACGTCGTCGAGCGCGCCGACGATCCGCACGACGTCCGGCTGGAGGCCGACCTCCTCCCACGCCTCGCGCAGCGCGGCGGCCTCGCGGCGACGGCGTCGGTCGCGTCGACCGCGCCGCCGGGCAGCGAGACCTCGCCGGCGTGGGCGCGCAGGTCGGCGTGCCGAACGGTCAGCGGGATCGACGAGGCTGCCGTCGGCGTCGGGGTAGATCGCCAGCAGGGTCGCGGCCGGGCGCGCCGGCGGGAACGTGGCGCGGTCGAATCGGCGCCGGCGTGGCCTCTCCGTCGGCGGCTGCGCGGCAGCAGTCGCTCGTCGAGCGGGATCGGCCGCGGCGCGCGCGCGCAGCGCATCGGCCGAGCGCATCCTCCCAGCCGGGCTCCGCGCGTAGTATTCGGTCCATGACGCAGGCGAACCTCGATCGCGACGGCCGCGTGCGCGAGGCGCTCTACCGGACGCGCCTGCTCGTCAACCGCACCCCGCATTTCAGCAAGGCGACGCGCAAAGAGGCAAATCGGGCGATCGACATCCTCGAGCGCCAGCTGGGCCTGAACCAGGTCAATGCAGTCGAATCCGCGCGGGCGATCGAGCTGCTCAACCGCGCCCACTCGTCGCTGACGTTCGGGCTCCTGCGCGACGAGGACTTCGCCGATCGCTTCGCTCCCGGCCTGCGCCGCCTCGGGCTGCGCGGCATCACCGATCGCCTCGACGAGGTCCCGCAGCTCGGTCATGGCGCTGCCGATCCCCGGGCCGATCGGCGGCCGCGTGCACCGCGACGACCTGCCGGCCGAGGAGCGCCTCGACGCCGTGGGCACCGCGCTCCCACCGCCGCCCGGCTACGGCACGCTGCCGTCGGCGGCGCTGTCGGCAGGAGCGCCGGCACGAACGGTCGGTGAACCGGCCGCCCTGGATCGAGGAAGGAGTCAGAAGGTGAAGGGCTCTGCGCATCGCCACGGGCGTGGCCATCCTCGCTGTTCGTCGCCGTGATCGGCGTGGCACGGTCTTCGGGGGCATCGTCGACGGGTTCAGCATCTGGGACGGCGGCGTGATCGGCCTCGCCGCGCTCGGCCTGTCTCGTGGTGGTCGGTGCCTGGGCCTGGGCGTCATCCGCAGCTGACCGAGGTCTCGGCGGCGTCAGTCTGACCGCGCGCCGAAGCGCCGCGACGAGGTCGCGCATCGGTCGGCGTCGAGCCGAGCCCGAGGCGATCGCCCGACGACCGCCGCCAGCGGCGGCTCGAGGTAGGTCGAGCGCCAGCGCCTCCCACGAGGCTGCCGCGAAGACCTCGTCCGGCGGCCCGTCGAGGATCACCTGCCCGTCGCGCATGACGACGACGCGCTCGAACGCCTCGGCCACGAATCGCATGTCGTGGCTGATGGCGATGACCGTCCGCCCGGCCGCGGCCGCGCTCGCACGATCTCCCGGACGCGCTCGACGCCCGCGCGCGTCCTGCCCGGTCGTCGGCTCGTCGAGGACGAGGACCGGCGTCCCCATCGCCAGGACCGATGCCAGCGCCAGGAGCTTCCGCCTCGCACCGCCGAGGTCGTACGGGTTGGTGGCCTCCTCGCCTTCGAGGCCGGTTGCGTCGCAGCGCGCGCCCGACCGCCTCGCGCCGCGCCTCGCGGCCGAGGCCGACGTTGCGCGCCCCGAACTCGACCTCGCCGCGGACCGAGCCCGAGAAGATCTGGCGGTCCGGATCCTGGAACACGAGCCCGACACGCGCCGCCAGCTGGGCCACGGTCAGCGCCGCGGCGTCGGCGCCGTCGACGAGCACGCGCCCGGACGGTCGGCCGCAGCAGGCCGTTCAGGTGGCGGACGAGCGTCGTCTTGCCGCTGCCGTTCTGGCCGACGAGCGCGACCCGTTCGCCCGGCACCGATGCGCAGGTCGACCCCGTCGAGCGCGCGGACCTCGCCCTCGGGGTAGACGTGGACGAGCCGCTCGACGCGCGAGCTCAGCCATCGGCCAGCGCCGCTGCGAGCCGCGGCTCGTCGATCCCGGCCGCCGCGATCGCGCGCCGCAGCCGCACCGACGACGGCGCCGCGACACCGAGCTCCGGCAGTCGCTCATCGGCGAGCACGGACTCGGCCGGCCCGCGATGCGCCACGCGCCCGCCGTCGAGGACCGCGACGCGCGTGCAGATCGCGGCCAGCAGGTCGGTCTTCTGCTCGGTGACGAGGATCGAGCCGCCATCGGCCGCCAGCCGCGAGATCGCCTCGGCGACGAGCCGCGTCCCGGCCGGGTCGAGCTGGGCGGTCGGCTCGTCGAGGACGAGGTGCTGCGGGCCGCAGCGCCAGGAGCCCGGCGATGGCCACGAGCTGCTGCTGTCCGCCGGAGAGGCGCCGCGGATCGCGCTCCGCGAGGCCATCGATCCGGAGGCGTCGCGAGCGCGTCCCAGGTCCGGGCGATGACCTCGTCGCGCGGAAGCGCGAGGTTCATCGGTCCGAAGGCGACCTCCTCGAAGACGGTCTCGGCGACCTGCGAGAGCTGGGTCGCCGGGTTCTGGAAGCCGATGCCGATGCGCTGGCTGAGCCGATGCATCGGCCAGTCGTCGACCGTCCTCGCCATCGAGCGGGATGCGTGCCGCGGATCCGGCCGCCGATCGTGCGCGGCGCGAGGCCGCTGACGACGAGGCAGAGCGTCGTCTTGCCGGACTCCGAGCGACCGGTGACGCCGAGGACCTCGCCGTCGCGGAGCTCGAGGTCGACGTCGAGCAGCGCGGCCTTCGTCTCGCCGGCGTACCGATAGCCGACGCCCGACAGCGCGATGCTCACGGCAGCCAGCCCGGCCAGGCGCGCGACGATCGAGCCGCGACGAGCGCCGACGACGAGCGCCCACCGCGCGACCGCCTGCGCGCCGAGAGTCCGAGGGCCACCACAGCAGCGTCCGGCGTCCGGGCCGGCCGAAGCCACGAGCCTCGAGCGCCATCGTGCGCTCCTCGACCTCGGCGATCGAGCCGAGGATCACCGGGCCGACGATCGGCACGATGCCCCGGATCCGGCGCCAGACGGAGCCCTCGGTGTCGAGGCCGCGGGCGCGCTGCGCGGCGGTGATCTGGCCCGCGCGCTCGACCATCGCCGGCACCGTCTGGACCGAGGCGTTGGCGACGAACGCCATCCGCGGGCTGACGCCGCGCCGCTCGAGGTCGATCACGAGGTCGGACGGCCGCGTCGTCAGGTAGAAGAGCGTGACCGCGCCGCTGATCGCCAGGATCCGCGCCAGGATCTCGAGGGAGAAGGCGAGGCCCTCGGCCGTGGCGGTGATCGGACCGATCTGGAACAGGACCGTCGTGCCGCCGGGGAAGAAGAACAGGTTGATCGAGGAGCGCCGAGATCGCGATCGGCAGCGCCAGCAGCACGGTCAGCCGAGCCAGCTGACCGATGCACGCCGGCCGCGAGCGCCGGGCAGGATGACGGCCACGGCCACCAGCACGACCGGGCCGATCAGCCCGCCGAGGACGACGGCCGCGATCGCGGTGACGGTCGCGAGCGTCGCCTTCGTCAGCGGGTTGAGCCGGTGGACCGCGCTCGGTCCGGGGCGCCCGAGGAAGTCCGGGACGCCCCGTTCGGTCGCGGGACCGGCGTCGCTCAGGCGGGCGCTCCCCGCCACTCGCCCTCCTCGGCCGCCGGCTCGCTCCGTCTGCTCCAGCAGGTACTCGCCCTGCGGGAAGCGCGCGATCATCCGCCGCGCCATCGCGCTGAGGATGAGGTAGACGACGAAGAAGGTCGTGATCTTGTCGATCGGGTCGCTGATCAGCCCCTGGCCGAGCGTCGCGGCACCGATGTCGGCGCCGGCCTGGCGGAGGGCGGCGACCAGGAAGTCGGTGCCGCCGCCGGTCACTCCGCCGAAGACGTTGGCGCTGATCGGAGCGCTGATGAGCGCGGCGACGATCCCGGTCGCGAGGCCGGCGACGACCACGTAGGCCGCGGCGAGGTCGCGCCGCACGAAGAGCACGACCAGGAGGCCGACGACCGTGCCGGCGACGAGCAGCGAGCACGAGCCAGCCGAGGACCGTGAAGATCGCTTCCGATCCGGCGACGTCGAAGTTCACCTCGCCGCCGAACGCGGCGAGGTCCAGCCGAGATACGCGAGCCAGGCCATGCCCGACGATGACGCCGACGGTCACCACGGCCCCGACGGCGAGCTGGCCGGTCGGCGTGTTCGGCCGCGGCCGCAGCCACCCGGCCCGGGCGATCAGGCCGGCCATCAGCCCGATGACGGCCGCGACGATGGCGAATGCCGCGGCCGGCCCGTTCTGGAACGGCGGCGGCAGCGACGTACGTCCAGAGCAGGTTCGACAGCGCCCCGGTCAGCGGCTCCGGCGATCGGTCCGGCCAGGGCGCGCGACGAGGATCGTGCCGATGCTGTCGAGGTAGATCGGGATCTTCAGCGCGTTGGCGACGGTCGCGCCGAGGATGATGTTGATCGCGATCGCGATCGGCATGAGGACGAGGGTGCGCGTGTCGAACTGCGACGAGATCGAGGTCGAGCGCGCGCGTCTGCGCGTACTCGACCGCGGCGTAGACGACGAAGGCCGCGACGAGGCCGATCGCGCCGATGAGGGCGAACGAGTTCGCGCCCTCGGTGTCGAAGAAGTTGTCGGGATCGATGCCGGTGTCGAAGTCGCCGATGCCGACGATGCCGATGACGACGACCGCGAGGAATGCGATGAGGGCGGCGATCCAGCGAACGACCATGGGATGGGTCCTCCTCCGGTGTTGGGGCGGCCTCAGCTGTACGGGACGCTGACCGCGCGGCTGAGGCGCGCGATCAGCTCGGCCTTCATCCCCTCGGGATCGATGGCGAGCGGCGACCCGAGCCGGCGGGCGGTTCGCGTCCTCGGATGCGGTAGAGGCTGCCGGCCAGGTACGGATCGGCGCTGGTGTCGCAGGCCAGCGTCTCGGTGACCTCTTCGGTCACGAGGTCGGGCGCAGCAGCGAGGCGATCAGCACGACCGGGTCGTGCAGGTACGCGCCGTCGATCCCATCGGCCTCGCGATGGAAGCCGACATAGAACCGGACGGCATCGCGAACGATGCCGGTCAGGTGCGTCTCGGGCAGGCCGGCGAGGTCCTCCATCGTGAACACGACGTCCTGGGTGGCGTCGAGCGGGAAGATGCGATGGATCGCGCCGGCGCGCGAGGCAGGCCTCCGCCGCCTCGGGGTCGACGCAGGCGTTCCACTCGCCGGTCTCCGTCGTGTTCCCGCGCTCCTCGAGCGTGCCGCCCATCCAGATCACCTCGCGCGTCGAGCCTGCGAGATCGGTGCCCTGCTGCGACGGCGGCCGCGAGGTTCGTCAACGGCCCGAGCGCGACGATCGACATCTCGCCCGGATGCCGGCTCACGTGGGCGCCGATGTAGCGACTGGCCGGGATCGCCGTGTACTCGGTCGTGCCCAGCGCGCGGTCCTCCCCGCGCAGCTCGACGTAGCCGGTGCCGGTCGGGCCGTGGGTGTCGGGCGCGGTGCGCAGCCGGCGCTGGAGCGGCCGCGCGGCGCCGATGCTGACCGGAACGTCGCCGCGGCCGACCATGCGCAGCACCTTGCCCGTGTTCCGCGCGACGTGGTGGATCTCGACGTTGCCGGCCACGCAGGTCACGCCGCGCAGGTTGAGCTCCGGGCTGGTGGCCGCGATGAGCAGGGCGATCATGTCGTCGATCCCGGTGTCGACGTCCAGGATGCAGCGGGCGGGGCGCGACCTCAGCCTCCATCGGCCGCATATGGTAGACGCCAGCCGCCGGCCTGGCCGACCTTTGTGCTCAGGGGCCGACCGAGCGTCACGCTCACCTGACGGGCCGCGACCAGCAGCCGATCCAGGTCGACGCCGTGGGACATCCCCTCGCGGTCGAGCAGGTAGACGAGGTCCTCGGTGGCGAGGTTGCCGGCCGCGCCCGGCGCGTACGGGCAGCCGCCGGTCCCGCCGGTCGACGCGTCGAAGCAGCGAATGCCGTGCTCGAGCGCGGTCGAGACGTTGGCGAGCGCCGTCCCGCGCGTGTCGTGGAAGTGCATCGCCAGCCGGTCGGTCGCAGATCCCGGCGGCGGTGAGCGCGCCGACCACGCGCCGGACGTCGGCCGGGACCGCGACCCCGATCGTGTCGCCGATGCTCAGCTCGTCGACGCCGAGCTCGAGGAGCCGCTGCGCGACGTCCACGACCGCGCCCTCGTCGACGGCTCCCTGGTACGGACAGCCGAAGGCGGTGCTCACGTAGCCGCGCGTCCACCAGCCCCGCTCGCGCGCGCGCTCGACGACCGGCCGGAACGCGTCGATCGACTCCGCGATCGTCATGTTGATGTTGTGGGCGGTGAAGGCCTCCGAGGCGGCCGTGAAGACGCAGACGGCATCGACGCCGGCGCTCTCCGCGCGAGCGAGGCCGCGCTCGTTCGGGACGAGCACCGGGTAGCGCACGCCCGGGCGGCGGTCGAGGCGCGCCATCAGGTCGTCGGCGTCGGCCAGCTGGGGGATCGCGCGCGGCGAGACGAAGCTCGTCGCCTCGATCTCGCTCAGGCCCGCATCGGCCAGGAGCGCGATGAAGCGCAGCTTGGCGTCGGTCGGGATCGGCGACTGCCTCGTTCTGGAGCCCGTCGCGCGGCCCGACCTCGTAGATGCGGACGTCGCGGTCGGTCATCGGCTGAGAGTATCGCGCGTCGCTCGGGCCGAGCTCGGCCACGACGGCGCCTCGCTCGACCTGATCGCCCTCGGCCACCGCCACGCGCTCGACCGTCGCGTCGGTCGGCGCCACGACGGCGTGCTCCATCTTCATCGCCTCGATGACGACGATGACCTCCCCGGCACGGACCGACTGCGCCCTCCGTCGCCCGAACCGCGATCACCCGCCCCGGCATCGGAGCGACCAGGACCGATGCGCCCTCGACGCCGCCGCGCGGCGTGGGCAGCCGCCGACTCCACGCTCGGCGGCTGTGCGACGCTGAACTCGACGCTCTGTCCCTCGACGTCGACGTGGATGGTCGATCCGTCACGGGCCGCGGCGACGGCTGGCGCCGGGCCGTCGACCGCGATGGCCCGCTCCTCGTCTCCGTGTCGCAGGCGGCGGATCGGCCGGACCGTTGAGGCGCCACCCGCCGGCCCACGGATCGGCGGAGCCGTCCGCCGCGAGGCGCGCGGCGGCCTGCCAGTGCTCGGGTCCCGGGACCGGCGGACCGGGCAGCTCCAGGCCGGCGATCGTGTCGGTCCGCATCGTCGCCGTCGCGCATCTCCGGCCGCGCGAGCAGCCACCGCAGGAATCTCAGGTTCGTCCGCACGCCCAGCACCGTCGTCTCGTCGAGCGCGGCACGCAGCCGTTCGAGCGCCGCGTCCCGCGTCGGGCCGTGGGCGATGACCTTCGCCAGCATCGGGTCGTATCGGTCACCGATGGCGTCGCCCTGCGCGACCCCGGTGTCGATCCGGACGCCGGCGGGCCAGCGAAGGAGCGCGAGGCGCCCGGTCGCGGGCAGGAAGCCGGACTCGGGGTCCTCGGCGTAGAGGCGCGCCTCGAACGCGTGGCCGTCCGCCGACGGCGGCTGCTCCAGGCCAAGCTCCGCCAGGGTCGCGCCCGCGGCGATGGCGAGCTGGTCGGCCACGAGGTCGCGCCCGGTGACGGCCTCGGTCACCGGGTGCTCGACCTGGAGGCGCGTGTTCATCTCGAGGAAGAAGAACTCGCCCGCATCGGTCAGGAGCATCTCGACCGTTCCGGCATTGACGTAGCCCGCGGCCGATGCGACCGCGAGGGCCGCGTCGCCCATCCGGGCGCGGAGCTCCGGGGTGACCGATGGCGCCGGCGACTCCTCGACGATCTTCTGGTTGCGTCGCTGTGCCGAGCAGTCGCGCTCGCCGAGGTGGACTCCGCGCCCGGTTGCGTCGAAGAGCACCTGGACCTCGACGTGGCGCACGCCCTCGAGATAGCGCTCGAGGATGAGCCGGTCGTCGCCGAAGGACCGATGCGCCTCGCGTCGTGCGGCCGCCAGCGACTCGGTCAGCTCGCCCGGCTCGCGGACGACGCGCATGCCCTTCCCGCCGCCCCCGGCGCTGGGCTTGACGAGCAGGGGATAGCCGATGCGCTCGGCCTCGGCGGTCAGCGTCGCGTCGTCCTGCGCCGCGCCGTCGTAGCCGGGGACCGTCGGGACGCCGTGGGCGGCCGCGCGCCGGCGAGCCTCGGCCTTGTCGCCCATCGCGGCGATCGCCTCGGCCGGCGGCCCGACCCAGCGGAGGCCGGCCGCGGTCACGTCGCGGGCAAACTCCGGGTTCTCGGCGAGGAAGCCGTAGCCGGGGTGGACCGCATCGGCGCCCGACGCGCGCCGCGACCGCGAGGATCGCCTCGCCGTCCAGGTAGCCCGGAACCTCGTGGGCCTCGTCCGTTCCGGCCGGCGGGCGGTCGTCCGGCGCGTGGATGCCGATCACCCGCATGCCCAGCCGGTGCGCGGTCCGCGCGACCCGCGCCGCGATCTCACCGCGGTTCGCGATGAGCAGGGTCCGGATCGGTCCGGCGGGCGCGGCCGCCGGCGCGCCCTCCGCGACGGCCGAGAGCGACGAACGCGACACGCGGACTCTCGATCCGATGCGCGTCGAGGGAAGCCGGCCGTCGGCGATCCAGCGCTGGACGGTCCGAACGGTCACGCCGAGCTCGTCGGCCACCTGCCGCGGCGTCAGCTCATCGGGCATGTCGCGATTGTCGCAGGGGATCTCCAGAGTCGGATCCGCGGCGGACGAAGCCAGGGCAGTCGAGGACGGGAGTGCGCGGGTATCGCGGGTAGTCGGCATCGGACTCGGATCGCTCGCACAGGCTGAAGGCGCTGCCGCGCGCGTTCCGCACCACGCGCTGGAAGCGGCACTGGTCGCAGAGCCCGTTGTCCACCGGTCGCGCGTGGCAGCTAGGAATCGCGGGACCAGCGCGGCGGACGCTTCTCGAGGAACGCGCCGAGGCCCTCCTGGCCCTCGGGCGACGTCCGCTGCTGGGCGATGTGCCGGATCGTGTGCTGGCGCGCCGCCTCGGGATCGAGCGCCCGGAGCTCGCGAACGAGCGCCTTCGCCGCGCGTGCCGCGGTCGGTCCGGCCGACCGCAGCTCGCCGAGCAGCTCCTCGATGCGACGCGTCGAGTGCCGCCTCGTCGGCGACCACCTCGTGCACGAGGCCGATGCGGAGTGCGCGATCGGCGTCGAAGCGCTGGCCGGTGACGAACAGGGCACGCGCGTGCGACTCGCCGATCTTCGCCACCACGAACGGGCTGATGACGGCCGGGATGATGCCGAGCTTGGCCTCGGTGAAGCCGAACGTCGCGTCGGCCGTCGCGACCACGATGTCGGCCACCGCGCACAGGCCCATGCCGCCCCCGAGCGCCGCGCCCTGGACGCGCGCGATCACCGGCGCCGGACAGCGGTCGACCGCCGCGAGCATCGCGTGGAGCGCGGCCGCGTCCCGCTCGTTCTCGTCGATGCCCAGGCCGATCGCGGACCGCATCCAGTCGACGTCGGCGCCGGCGCAGAAGACCGACCCGGCCCCGGCCAGCACGACGCCGCGCAGGGCATCGGGACCCTCGGCCGCGAGCGTCTCGAAGGTCGCCCGCAGCTCGCCGATGAGCTCCGCGTCGAAGGCGTTGCGGACGTCGGGACGGTCGAGGGTGACCCTGGCGAACGGCCCTTCCCGCTCGACGCGCAGGCCGCTCATCGGCCGCGACCGCGGCGATGGAACGGATCGGCGACCGCGCGAACCTGCGCGAGCAGCGGCTCCTCGAGCCAGACGACATCGGTCCCGTCGGGCACGTCGACGGTCGCCGACGTCCCCGGCTCGCCGACGAGGCCCAGCATCAGGCGGCGATCGCCGTTGCCGGAGTCCGTCTCGACGAGGTAGGCCGCCTCGACGCCGGTCGGATCGAGCTCGCCCGCCAGGCGTCGCTCGAGGTCGCGGGTATCGGTGCCGGGCGGTCGAACCCGGATGGAGGATCGAGTCGTCGGTTCGAACAGCGGCTCGTCGCTGCCGGGAAGGCGACCCTCGGCGAGCGCCGCCAGCTCATCGGTCCCGAAGCGGTACGGCACCGGTCCGGCCGGATCCATGATCGCCGGCATGCCCGCGGCGGCCAGGTTCGCAATCGCGATCCGCGCGGGAAGCGGGAGGTTGCCGCTGCCGGACGGCGCCCATGCCGCCAGCGCGGCGAACGATCCGAAGACGACGCTGACGGTCTCGCCGCCGCTCTCGCGCGCGAGCATCACGCTGATCTCGACCTGCTCGTCGTCGTTGATCGCCGATTCGAGCGCGGCGCGGGCCTCCTCGCCGTGCTCGGGCGGGACGGGGAGCAGCAGCGTGCCGCTCATCAGGGTGCGGTAGAAGGCGTGGAGCGGCCCGCGCTCGCCACGCTCCTCGGCCGCGCGGGCAGCGAGCATCGCGTCGAAGAGGTTGGCGGAGCTCTCCTCCATCGATCCGGATGGGACGGAGCGGTCGTGCGAGCCCGGCGCGGGGCGGTCGATCGGCTGGGACATCGGTCCGGTGAGCCTAACGCAACGGAGTAGGATCCTCGGCATGATCCGTGGCATCGACCACCTGGTCATCGCCTGTCCGGATCCCGACGAGGCGGCGGCCACCCTCGAGTCCGAGCTCGGGATCGCGGTCACCGGCGGCGGCCGCCATCCGGGGGCCGGCATCGTGGAACCGGATCGCCTGGCTCGCGGACGGAAGCTACCTCGAGCTCATCGGCATCGACGATCCGGAGCTCGCGTCGAAGTCGCCGGTCAACGCCGCCGCGCTGCGGGCGCTCGAGAGCGGCGGCGGGCTCGCGACCTACGCGCTGCTCGTCGACGAGATCGACCTCACCGTGCAGGGCCTCCAGGCCGCCGGGGCCACGTTCGGCTCGCCGGTGCACGGAAGCCGGACCCGCGACGACGGCGAGGTCGTCGAGTGGTGGGTCGCCTTCCCCGATCGGCCGCTCGCCGTCGACGGCGTTCCGTTCCTCATCCAGCACGCGTACGTCGGAGCGGAGTGGGGACCCCAGGCCCTGGCCGAGCGCGCCCGCTTCGAGCATCCGATCGGATCTCCGGTCCGCCTGCACGGCCTCGACATCGCGGCGACCGATCCCGCGTCGATGGGAGCGACGCTGCACGCAGAGCTTCAGCTCGACTTCTGGGCCCTCGGCGAGCTCGCCGTGACCGAGGTCGGCCCACACGTCCTGCGCATCGTGCCTCGCGGCGACCTCGGCCTCCCGGTCGCGGTCAACCTCGGCGCCGAGATCGCGTCGCCGCGAACCGCCGATGTGCTCGGCCTGCGCTTCGTCGTCGAGCCGGCCGAGGTCCACGCGGTGACGCCGAAGCGCCCCTGAGTCCGCGTCCTACATCCGGTAGAGGCTGAAGCCCGGCTCGGGGATCGGCGCGTTGAGCGCCGCGCTGATGCCGAGCGCCAGCACGCGGCGGGTGTCCATCGGGTCGATGACGCCGTCGTCCCACAGGCGCGCGGTCGAGTGGTACGGCGAGCCCTCGAGCTCGTACTTCTCGAGGATCGGGGCCTCGAAGGCGTCACGGTCCGCATCGGTCTCGAAGCCACCGCGGACCGTCGACAGGACGCGCGCCGCCTGGGCGCCGCCCATGACGCTGATCCGCGCGTTCGGCCACATCCACAGCTGGCGGGGCCCGTACGCCCGCCCGGCCATGCCGTAGTTCCCGGCCCCGAAGCTGCCGCCGACGATGACGGTGAACTTCGGCACGTTCGTCGTGCTGACCGCCGTCACGAGCTTCGCGCCGTCGCGGGCGATCCCGCCGGCCTCGTACTCGCGGCCGACCATGAAGCCGGTGATGTTCTGGAGGAACACGAGCGGGATCCGGCGCTGGCTGGCCAGCTCGACGAAGTGGGCGCCCTTCAGCGCCGACTGGCTGAAGAGGATCCCGTTGTTGGCGAGGATCCCGACCGGGAAGCCCATGATCCGCCCGAAGCCGGTGACGAGCGTCTCGCCGTAGCGCGCCTTGAACTCGTGGAAGTCGCTGCCGTCGACGAGCCGCGCGATCACCTCGCGCACGTCGTAGGACTGCCGCGCGTCGGCGGGAATCACGCCGTAGAGATCGTCGGGCGAGACCGATGGCTCGCACGGCTCGCCGACCTCCCACGGCGGCTCCGGCTTCCGGCGCGCCAGGTTGCGAACGATCTCGCGGCCGATGGCGAGGGCATGGTCGTCGTCCAGCGCGTAGTGGTCGGCCACGCCCGACTGCACCGTGTGGACCTCGGCGCCGCCGAGCTCCTCGGCCGTCACCTCCTCGCCGGTCGCCGCCTTCACGAGCGGCGGGCCGCCGAGGAAGATCGTGCCGGTGCCCTTGACGATGACCGTCTCGTCGCTCATCGCCGGCACGTAGGCGCCGCCGGCGGTGCACGAGCCCATCACCAGCGCGACCTGCGGGATCCGGCGGGCCGAGAGCTGGGCCTGGTTGAAGAAGATGCGGCCGAAGTGGTCGCGATCGGGGAAGACCTCGTCCTGGAGCGGCAGGAACGCGCCGCCGGAGTCGACGAGGTAGAGGCACGGCAGCCCGTTCTCGAGCGCGATCTCCTGGGCTCGCAGGTGCTTCTTGACGGTCATCGGGTAGTAGGTGCCGCCCTTGACCGTCGCGTCGTTGGCGACGATCACCGTCTCGATGCCCTCGACGCGGCCGATGCCGGTCACGATGCCCGCACCCGGCGCCTCGTCGTCGTAGAGGCCGTTCGCCGCGAGGGCGTTCAGCTCGAGGAAGGCGCTGCCCGGATCGATGAGCCGATCGATGCGCTCGCGGACCGGGAGCTTGCCGCGCTCGCGATGGCGGGCGATCGAGCGCTCGTCGCCGCCCGCGCCGTCGCGCGTCAGGGCTGACATCCGCGCGCGCAGGTCCTCGACGAGGGCGCGCATGGCTCCCTCGTTGGCGCGGAACGCCTCGGACCCGGGATCGATGCTGCTGCGCAGGACGGCCATCCGCCGCCGATTATCGCCGCGGGATCAGGCGAGCGTGACGAGCGGGACCATCTGCGTGACGTGGGCGGCGTTGACGATCACGACGCTGACGACGTGCTCGAAGGGCGGATCCCCGTTGTGGAGGAGATACGCATCGGTCAGCGGGAGGAAGCCGGCGCTGCGGAGGAGATGCGGACCGACCTCGACGCCGGGCTGCAGGTGGATGTTGCCGGTCACGCTGAAGGGCCCGGCCGCGAGTGCCGCGCGGCGGAGGCGCTTGTGCAGGCGCAGCTGGCGGCTGGCGCGCCACTCCGGCGGCATCGCCAGGATCACGCGGGCCGTCGCCAGGCTCTCCCACTCGCCGTTCTCGTCGGCGCGCGTCCGGGTCGGCTTCGGCGGGCGGGCTCGTCTCGTCGAGCGGGCCGGGGCTCGGGCGCCACAGTCGCAGCTCGTCCTGCGTGGCCAGGAGATCGGTGACCCGCTGCCCGTTCGGCGCGATCCAGCCGACGATGCGCGAATCGGCGGTGTACAGCTCGATCGGCGCGAGCTCGGGCGCGGTCGCGAGGGCCGCTGACCCCTGCGTCGCCGTCGGCCCCGGGCCCCGGCGCCAGTTCCAGAACGTCACATCGTCTCCTATCGGACGAGACCGCGGGGCATGCGCCGGCGGCTCTGCCTGCGAACCGTACGCGGCCGCATCGGCCCGACCAACTGGTTCGATAGTCCCACCGAGGGCCCAGTGCGTCGCGGCACCGGTCCCGCTCGGCTCCGGTACCCTTCGCCGATGATCGACATCGAGCAGTTCGAGCGGGTCGAGATGCGCGTCGGGCGGATCGTCTCGGCCGAGCCGTTTCCCGAGGCGCGCAAGCCGTCCTACCGCCTGCGGATCGACTTCGGCCCGGAGGTCGGGGAGCGCGTCAGCTCGGCCCAGCTGACGGTCACGTACCCGGATCGCGAGTCCCTCGTGGGCCGGCAGGTCGTCGCCGTCCTCAACTTCCCGCCGCGGCGGATCGCCGGGTTCGCGAGCGAGGTGCTCGTGCTCGGCGCGATGGGCGCCGACGGCGAGGTCTTCCTGCTGCGGCCGGACCCTCCATCGCCGGAAGGGCTGCGCATCGGCTGATGCGCGCGGTTGCCGCACGGGGCGCCTCACCCGATACTCGCGCCGCAGATGACACCGCCGATCGCCACGCCGCTCGTCGGCCCGGCCCCGGAAGGGATGCCGGACCCGAGCCTCGCGCCGCCGCAGATCGCGCGCGCGGGCGATCCGTTCGCCGCCCTCCGCGTCGTGCATTTCGTCTCGCGCCTGCGCCGCAACGAGACGCTCCAGGTGCGCGACGTCGTGGCCGCGCTGAACGCCGAGTTCCTCGACTGGTACTTCACCGAGAAGGTGGTGCTCGCCGAGCTCGTTCAGCTCCAGGCCAACTGGGGCGATCAGCTTCCACGGCGACGATCGGATCGTGCTCGACCGCAACGAGCGCGGCCACACGCTGCTGATCGTCGACTCGACCAAGATGAGCACGTTCCTGGTCAACGAGGCGCGGCGCCTGGCCGAGGCGTGCGCCGAGGAGCTGCGTCGCTTCACCCTCGGCGACGGCGTGTCGCCCGACAACTGAGCCGGGTCAGACCCGGTCGGAGTCTCCCGCCTGACCCGAGCCGGCGACCGAGCAGCTCCGCGGCGGCGGGGCGAACGTCGCCCTCGGCCACCGGCAGCGGCACCCGCCGCGGCTTCGGGCGGAACGGGCTCGTGTCGGGCACGACCGGCCCATCGGTCTCCTCGAGCGAGCCGCCGCGGTAGGCGTCCCACACGGCCA
The DNA here is from genome assembly GCA_963797855.1 of uncultured Chloroflexia bacterium. Classification (GTDB taxonomy): domain Bacteria; phylum Chloroflexota; class Limnocylindria; order QHBO01; family QHBO01; genus JACDBZ01. The sequence goes on from CAWCQX010000011.1 coordinate 34,007, forward strand.
TGACCGTGTCCCGGTGCGGCTTGATGCGGCAGTGCTCGTCGCGGTTGCCCATCTCGTCGCAGTAGCCGAGCGGCACGCACTTCGGCACGAGGAAGCTGCCGAAGAAGGGGCTGACGCGGAAGATCTCGTGGCGGATCTGCTTGAAGAGCTGGCGGATCTCCCACTGCGCCATCGTGCACAGCCGCAGCCCGGACATGTGGATGAGCTGGCGCAGGTTGACCGTCATGATCAGGTTCGTCTGCATCGCGTTCGGGAAGATGAAGCGCGCGTCCTCGGCCGGCACCTCGGCCTGCAGCAGCTGGCCGTACAGGTCGAGGTTCTCGTCGATCGCGCGCTGGAAGCGGCCGGCCAGGTCGTCGGGCAGGTCGCCGTTGGCGATCGTGTCGGGGACGGTGTAGTTGTCGCGCTTCTTGAAGCTGACGTAGCGCTGCGACTGCTGGTCGAAGGCCGTGCCGGCGCGATGCCGAACGAGCTGGTGCGAGAGCGTGCGCGTCACGCCGCTGATGGCGAACGTGAAGTTGACGTGCTCGATCGTCGAGCCGTGGCCCGACTCCATCACCTTGCGCACGAGGCTCTGCTGCTTCTCGTCGGCGACCTCGCGGCTGACCGCCTTGTCCCAGATCTGGTCGGGCACGAGCTCGGAGTAGCAGGTCCGGCAGGCGGTGTAGATGATCGGGAGGTAGAACTCCTCGACGATCTCCTTGGTCGGGAAGATCAGCTTGGCCGAGAGGGCGGATGAGTTCGACGGCATGAGTGCCTCAACGTTGCCAGCCGGGCCGGCATGGATACGGGGTTATCCACAGATCCTACCCACACATTGTATGACAACCGTGGATAACCCGACCAGGCCTCGAGCCGCCGACATTCACGCTCAGATCGGCCGATGCCTCGCGGTTCCCGATGTCATACGGGACGCCGCGTTGATCAGCGGGCGCCGGGCTCCTCGATGTCGGCGGGCGCGTCGGGGTCGTTGCCGATCCTCGAGGCGGGCCAGGCCGTGGAGCCGGTCGAGCGCGATCCGGTTGCCGCCGGCGCTCTGCGCGCTGTCCAGCGCCTCCTGCACGCGCGCCAGCAGGCCGTCGAGGTCGAGGTCCTCGCCGGGGCGCATCGTCGCGACGCCGATGCTCACGGTGACCTTCAGCTCGGAGTCGCCGACGCGAATCGGCCGCAGCCCGACCCGGATCCGCAGCGCGTCGGCGAACGTGGCCGCCCCGGCGCCGTCGGTGTGCGGGAGCGTCGCCAGGAAGCCGTCGCTGCCGGAGCGGCCGAGCGCGTCGGCCTCGCGCACGCGCAGGCGCATGCGCAGCGCGACCTCGCGCAGGACCGCGTCCCCACCGGCGATCCCGTAGGCCTCGTTGATCTCCCCGAAGCCGTCGACGTCGAGCAGGACGATCGCCAGCGGATGTCGGTAGCGGCGTGCCTGGGCGACCTCGATCCGCAGCCGCTCGAGGATCGCGCTCGCGGCTGGCGACGCCGGTCAGGGGGTCGACCGTCGCCGAGCGCTCGAGCTCGCCGCGCTGGAGGTCGATCGTGCGGCGAGCCCGGAGCAGCTCCTCGATCGTCGTCCGCAGCTCGTTGCCGAGGCGCTCGGCCTCCGGGGTGCCGCCCGCATCGCGGACGACGGCGACGATCCCCGGGCCGGATCGATGCATCGCCACCTCGAGCCCGCCGACCCCGCCGCGCGAGACGGCGGTGGCGTCGCCCGACGGCAGGTCGGCGAGCGAGACCCCGAGGAGGTCGTCGATGCGCGTCCCCACCGATCCGGCGTCGAGCCCGAGGAGGTCGGCCGCGCTGGCGTTCCAGTCGCGCAGCCGAAGGTGGCCGTCGAAGCCGAGGACCGCATCCGCAAGGCGTGCGGCGAGCTCGGGAAGTCGGTCGTCCGTTTTCTCGGGGCCGCGGCGAGGGCCGCCGCAAGCGCCACGACCTGGCCGGCGACGAGCGCCGCAATGCCGATCAGCAGCTCGACGGAGCCGTCGCGGTCGGCGAGCAGGCCGACGGCCCCGGCCGCGAGCAGTGCCGCGCTCGTCGATCGCAGGCCGATGGACCGGACCGCGGCGACGGCGACGAGCACGGCCGCCGCGCCGAGCAGGATCGGCGCGATCGGCGTCAACAGCGCCGCCGTGGCTGGGAAGACGGTCAGGAGCGCGGCCGCCTCGGCCGCGGCCATGACGCCGACCGCCGCCCAGATCAGCCGGGATGGGCCGGCAGGATCCGGCGAGGCCCCATGACGACGCCGCCGCGAGCAGGATCGCGGCCCCGAGCGACGGGGGCTTCCAGCGAGCCGGCGCCGGCGAGCATGACCACGGCGCCGCCCGCCAGGGCGGCCGACGCGCCGGACTCCAGGAGGCTGGACAGCGAGCCGGTCCGGAGGGCAGGGACGAGCGCGGCAAGCGCGGCGAGCGCGGCCACGCCCGCGAGGGCGCCGATGAAGGCGAACGGCAGCCACGGAAGGGCCGACTCCGCAAGATCGACCGGAGCGAGACCGCGCAGCGCGAGCGCGAGCCCGACCGGCAGGGCCGCCACCGCGAGCGCGAAGAGGACGTCGAGGGCGCGTAGGGCGCCAGGTCGGTCCATCGCCGGAGTGTGACGCCGAGCACCGCTCACGGACATGGTACGAACGCCCCGTTCCTCTACTCTGGCCCTCGTGACCGATCGATCGCGCGCGGTGATGTCGCGCGCCGCGTTCCTGGAGGCCACTGATCAGCTCATCGGCACCGGGAGAGCAACTCGTCGAGGAGCCGGAGTGGGATCGCTTCCGGCTCTGGCTGCTCGAGTCCGATCGGCTCCTCGAGCGCGTGTGGGGCCGGATGGATCGGTATCACCTGGCGTGGCTCAACGTCGGGCGCGACAGCGCGCCGCCGGGATCGGACCTCGACGAGGAGGGCACCCACCGCTTCATCGTCGAGGTCGCCGGCGCGAAGCTGGCCGTGCTGCGTACGATGAGGACCTCGGTCGAGCGGCGGGGCTGGACGTTCCTGTCCGACGACCCTGAGCAGGAGGCCACCAAGGAGGTCCGGTGAGCTACGAGATCGCCCCCGGCGGCCTGGCCGCGGTGCTCGCCCATCCCGACGACGAGAGCGTCGGCTGCGCCGGAGCGCTGGCACTCGCGCACGATGCCGGCGCCACGACCCGCCTGCTGGTCGCCACGCGCGGCGAGGCGGGCACGCCCGACGGCGCCCCCGACCCGGCCTTCGGCGGCATTCGCGAGTCGGAGCTCATCGGCGCGGCGAAGGCGATCGGCCTCGACGAGGTCTCGATCCTCGATGGCTATGCCGATGGCGCCGTGGCCGATGAGCCGTTCGAGCGCCTGGTGACCGAGATCGCCTCCTGGCTGGCCGACCGCCGCCCGCAGGCCGTCATCACGTTCGGCGCCCACGGCGTGACCGGCCACCCGGACCACATCGTCGTCGGAAACGCGACGCGCTGGGCGGTCGAGCGGCTGGCCGACATCGGTCAGGCTCCGAACTCGGTGTATGTCATCTCGCCGGTGTTCGATCCTTCGGGCAGCCGCTACGACCTGTCTCCCGAGGAGCAGATCGCGACCCATCGCATCGAGATCACGTCGGTCGCCGAGCGCAGGCTCGCGGCCCTCGAGTGCCACGCCAGCCAGACCGATATGGCCGAGGTGATCGCCGGCGCTCCGTGCCGCGATCGAGGCGGACGAGCCGACGCACGAGGGCTACTACCGCGTGCGTCCGCTGGTGCCGCAGCCGCACCCCGATTACGACACCGCCCTCCTCTGACTCCCGCGAGCACCGCGAGGCATGCCGAAGTCCTGCGGGGCTGTGACCGGTGGCCCTCGGGCACTCGCGAGTGCGCGGGCGTACACTGGTTGACATGGCAATCGACTCCGACCTCGCCAAGGTGGACGAGGTCATGACCGCGCTCTACGACATCCAGGATCCCGAGATCGGGATGAGCATCGTGGACCTCGACCTCATCAAGGCCGTGGAGCTCGGGACCGATGGCGCTCCGACCGAGATCAAGATGGTGCTCACCACGCCGTTCTGCCCGTGGGCGGGTGAGCTGATCCAGACCGTGAAGACCAAGACCGAGGAGGTCGTCGGGCCGCCCGTGAAGGTGACCCTTCTGGCCGAGCGCTGGGAGCCGCCCCCCGGCCTCTTCTAGGCCCGCCCCGCTAGCATGCCCGGCATGCGGATCTACACGCGCAAGGGCGACGCCGGAACCACTGGGCTCCTGTTCGGTGGTGACCGGGTCAGCAAGGCGGACCTCCGAACCGATGCATATGGCACGACCGATGAGGCCGTCTCGGCGCTCGGCCTCGCACGTGCGTCGATCGGATCCGCCACCGACCGGACCGAGGCGCGCCTCGACGAGCTCATCCTTCGCCTTCAGCGCGAGCTCTTCGTTGTCGGCGCCGAGCTCGCGACGCATGCCGATCGACGCGACCGCCTGACCGACGGCGTCTCGCGGGTGACGGCGGAGATGGTCACCGCGCTCGAGGGGGAGATCGACTCGCTCGAGGAGCTCGTCGAGCAGCCGACCGAGTTCGTCATCCCCGGCGAGTCGATGACCGGCGCAACGCTCGACCTCGCTCGAACCACGGTGCGACGTGCCGAGCGCCGGGCGGTCGCGCTCGCCGATGCCGGGGAGCTGCCGGATTCCCACGTGCTGCCGTACTTGAATCGGCTGGCGGACCTGCTGTTCGTCGCCGCGCGTGCAGCGGATGGCGGGTTCCGAACCGTCCGAAGCTGACGCCCGCCGCCTGGTTGTGGAATCCGGAGCGACGGCGCGTAGAATCTGCGGGATCGGTGGCTCGGACCGGCCGCGGCCACGCATCACCTGACGCCGAGGACCAACCATGACGCTCACCGCCACCCGCCCGCAGATGTTCATCGACGGTGACCGGACCGATGCCGCCTCCGGCGAGACGATGGCGGTGATCAACCCGGCCACGGAGGAGGAGATCGCGCAGGTCCCGAAGGGCGACGCCTCCGACGTCGATCGGGCCGTGGCCGCAGCCCGCGCCGCCTTCGAGAGCTGGTCGCAGTCGACGCCGCAGGATCGGTCAAAGGCCCTGTTCGCGTTCGCCGACGCCATCGAGGGCGACGCCGAGACGCTCTCGAGCCTCGAGCAGGCGAACGTCGGCAAGCCGAAGGGCACCGCCGACTTCGACGTCGAGTTCACCGTCGACAACGTCCGCTTCTTCGCCGGCGCCGCCCGGGTGGTCGAGGGCAAGGCGGCGGGCGAGTACATCAGCACCCACACCTCGATGCTCCGCCGCGAGGCCGCCGGCGTGGTCGGCCAGGTCGCGCCGTGGAACTACCCGCTGATGATGGCGATCTGGAAGCTCGGCCCGGCGCTCGCCGCCGGGTGCACGGTCGTCCTGAAGCCCGCGTCGATGACGCCGCTCTCCGCCCTCCGCATCGCGGAGCTCGCCGCCGACATCTTCCCGAAGGGCGTCTTCAACGTGGTGACGGGCCCGGGGGCCGTCGTCGGGGATCGGCTCATCCGTCATCCCGACGTCGACATGGTGTCGCCTCACCGGTGACACGGCGACCGGCAAGGAGATCGCCGCCGCCGCGGCGCAGACCGTGAAGCGGGTGCACCTCGAGCTCGGTGGCAAGGCTCCCGTGCTCGTCTTCGACGACGCCGACATGGACGCGCTCGCCGAGACGATCAAGCTGGCCGGCTTCTTCAACTCGGGCCAGGACTGCACGGCCGCCACGCGCCTGATCGTGATGGGCGACGGATATGACCGGGCGCTCGAGGCGTTGGTGCCCGCCGTGGAGTCGATCAAGGTCGGCGACCCCGCCTCCGATCCGGAGCTCGACATGGGGCCGATGGTGAGCAGGGCCCAGCAGGAGCGCGTCGCCGGCTTCGTGGACCGCGCGCGAGGCTCCGGTGCCGAGGTCGCCGCCGGCGGCGAGACGTTCGGGGACCGCGGCTACTTCTACGGCCCTCGATCGTGACCGGTGTGGCACAGGATGCCGAGATCGTGCAGTCCGAGGTCTTCGGACCGGTCGTCACCGTCCAGCGATTCAGCGACGAGGAGGAGGGGATCCGCTGGGCGAACGGCGTGCCATACGGCCTGGCGGCGTCGGTGTGGACGAAGGACATCAAGCGCGCCTTGCGGGCGGCGAAGGCCCTTCGCTACGGCACGGTCTGGATCAACGACCACCTGACGATCGTGTCCGAGATGCCGCACGGCGGCTTCGGCCAGTCCGGCTACGGCAAGGACATGAGCAGCTACAGCATCGAGGACTACACGATCGTCAAGCACGTGATGGCGAAGATCGCCGACTAGGACCGATCGGGCTGGCATCCGACGCGTGAGCCGACTACGGTGTAGATCCGCCCAGAAACCGATGAGGAGGCCGCGATGCCAGCGCGATTGAATCCCTATCTGACCTTTCCCGGGAACGCCCGCGAGGCGATGGAGTACTACCGCGGCGTCCTGGGCGGCACACTGACGATCTCGACATTCGCCGAGGGCGGGATGGCCCAGGATCCGGCCGATGCCGACAAGATCATGCACGCGCAGCTCGAGACGGACAGCGGCTTCTCGCTCATGGGCTCGGACGCGCCGAGCGGGACGCCATCGCAGCCGATGTCGGGCGTCCAGGTCTCGCTCTCCGGCGATGCCGGCACCGACGCCGAGCTCTCCGGCTACTACGACCGGCTGGCCCAGGGCGGCACCGTCGTCGAGCCGCTCGAGCAGGCTCCCTGGGGCGACAAGTTCGGCATGGTGACCGACCCCTACGGCGTGCTGTGGATGGTGAACATCTCCGGACCCGAGAGCGGGCAGTAGGCAGCGCGTCGAGGAGGGCGGTTGGCCACCCACGCGATCGTGATCGGGCGGCCGATCGAGGACGTCTTCGCGGTGCTCACCAACGTCGAGCTCACCGGGCGCTGGTACCCGGCGGACGTCGAGGAATGGTGGATCACGCCCCCGCCGCACGGCGTCGGGTCCGTCCGGCGAGCACGCGTCCGGGTCCTTGGCCGGGCCACCGAGAACGATGCGGTCGTGACGGCCTACGATCCACCACGCCTTGCGGCGATGAAGGGATCGGCCAGCGCGCCGTTCGAGGCGACGCTCGCCTTCGAGCCGGTCGATGGCGGCACCCGAGTCGAGGTCGAAACGATCTTCCATCTGACCGGTGCGATGCGGCTGATCGGACCGCTGTTCATCCGCAGCTACGAGCGCGGTTGGGACAAAGGGCTGGTGAACGTCAAGCGGATGATGGAGTCCGGGGAGCTCTAGGCGCCTGCTACGATCGGCGCGATGAGCGAGACGTCCGTGTCGCCGATGCCGGCGCCCGATCGGCTGCCCGGGGACGTACCGGGCCCCTCGACCCGGCCGAGGCGGAGCGCCTCTTCCGCCGTGGGATCGCTGACTTCAACGGGGTCCGGTACTGGCACGCCCACGAGGCGTGGGAGACGCTGTGGCGCGCCGCGCCTGACGAGGAACGCGACTTCTTCCAGGGCCTGATCCAGGTCGCGGCCGGCCTGCTCCACCTCCAGCGCCGCAACCTCCGTGGGGCGCGCAACAAGCTGTCGGAGGGCCTCGAGAAGCTGCGCCCGTATCAGCCGGCGCACCAGGGCGTCTTCGTCAACGAGCTGATCGGTGAGGGGCGGAGGATCCTCGACGACCTGGACGGGGGCCAGCTTCCCTATCTCATCCCGCCGATCCTCCGGTTCACCGACGCCGAAGTCCCCGACTTCAGCCGGTGAGCGAGGAGCGCATCGAGCGCGACTCGATGGGAGAGGTGCGCGTGCCGGCCGACGCGAGGTGGGGAGCCCAGACACAGCGGGCGGTCGAGAACTTCCCGATCTCCGGGCTGCGGCTCGAGCGCGCGCAGATCGAGGCGCTGGCACGCATCAAGGCGGCGGTCGCATCGGTGAAGCGCGCCGACGGCACCCAGGAGCCAGATCTCGCCGACGCGATCGCGGCCGCGGCCGAAGAGGTGGCGCGCGGCGACCACGACGCCCAGTTCCCGATCGACGTGTTCCAGACCGGCTCCGGCACGAGCAGCAACATGAACATGAACGAGGTGCTCGCCAGCCTGGCCGGCGAGCGGCTCGGCCGGGCGGTCCACCCGAACGACGACGTCAATCACCCGATGTCGTCGAACGACCTCTTCCCGGCATCGATTCACGTGGCGGCCGCCGGGGGCGTGCTCGAGGTGCTCGTGCCGTCGCTCGAGCACCTTGCGAGCGCGCTCGAGGGCAAGGCCGGCGAGTTCGCCGAGGTCGTCAAGGCCGGCCGAACGCACCTGATGGACGCGACGCCGGTAACGCTCGGGCAGGAGTTCGGCGGGTATGCGGCGCAGGTGCGGATGGGCGTCGAGCGTCTGCACGCCACGCTGCCGCGCGTCGCCGAGCTGCCGCTGGGCGGCACCGCGGTCGGCACGGGGATCAACTCGCCTCCCGGCTTCGGGGGCCGGGTCATCGCCGAGGTCGCTTCGGCGACGGGGCTACCGCTGACCGAGGCCCGCGACCACTTCGAGGCGCAGGGCGCCCGGGACGCGCTCGTCGAGCTCTCCGGCCAGCTGCGCACGATCGCCGTGAGCCTCACGAAGATCGCCAACGACCTGCGCTGGATGGGATCCGGTCCGCGCGCCGGCCTCGGCGAGATCAACCTTCCGGACCTCCAGCCGGGCAGCAGCATCATGCCCGGCAAGGTGAACCCGGTGATCCCCGAGGCCACGCTGATGGCGTGCGCCCAGGTGATCGGCAACGACGCGGCGATCGCGTGGGCCGGCGCATCCGGCAACTTCGAGCTGAACGTGATGATGCCGGTCATCGGCCGCAATCTGCTCGAGTCGATCCGCCTGCTGTCATCGGTCAGCCGCCTGCTGGCGGACCGATGCGTGAGCGGCATCACGGCGAACGTCGAACGGCTGCGCGAGTACGCCGAGGGCTCCCCGGCGATCGTCACGCCACTGAACCGATACCTCGGCTACGAGGAGGCGGCGAGCGTCGCGAAGCAGGCGCTGGCTGAGCGCCGCTCGATCCGCGAGGTGGTGGTCGAGCGTGGCCACGTTCGCGACGGTCGCCTGACGGAGGCAGAGCTCGACGAGGCGCTCGACGTCATGCGCATGACGCGCCCCTGACCGGCCGCTACGGCAGGGACCGAATCGGCGGCATCCGCGCGTAGCGCAGCTCGGCATCGCTGTCGTCGCCTTCGCCCTCGACGTACAGCCACACCAGGAGATCCCAGGCGATGTGGGGTCGAAGCACGTTGGCCTGCGAGGCGGCCGGGTAGCGCTCGATGACCCGCGTCCGATCCTCGAGCAGGTCGTACACGCCGAACGTGAAGGCATCGGCGGACCACCAGGCCACGAACCGGCTGCCGGCCGACGGATAGTTCACGTACTCGATGGGCGCCATGTCGAGGCGGTGCGGGCCGGGGCCACCGACCTCGGACTGCCAGAGCTTCCCCCAGTTGAACATGCTGAATCCCGGGTCGGCCTCCTTCCAGATCACGGTGTCCGCCGACGAGGATCGGCATCGTCGCGAGGTCCGAGTGGCTCAGCCGTTCCGGCTCCGCGCCGGGAACGCCGGCTCGAGGAGATAGACCGTGCGCGTGTCGGTCGTCCGATCGGCCGAGTAGACGACCTCGCAGAAGGCGACGCGGCTGCCCGGAGAGCGACGGGAACCACAGCTCGGCCTCGGCGGCGGCGCGCTCGAGCAGGACCGCCGGCTCCCAGTCCGGTGCTCGCGCCCAGAGCAGCTGGGAGACCGGGCCGTCGGCCCCACGGTCGAAGGCGGTCCAGACGATCGTCGACTCCTGGATGCTGAAGCTCGGGACGAACGCCGAGACGTCCGCGTCGCCGGGATGGGAGTCGAGCAGGATCGCGCTCGTCCTCGTGCCGCGGAATGAGCCAGAGCTTCCAGGCGCGCTCGCCGTCGCGGGGAATGTCGACGAATGCCACGGTGCCGAGGTCGCCGGCGATCTTCACGATGGCGTGATCCCGGTTCGGGTTGCGCCACAGGATCTCGGGTGGGTTGTCCGCGTTGGACCCGGTATCGCCACAGGTCCGGAGACGCGCCGCGCCCGGCGTCATCCGCGAAGCCCGACGAGAAGAGGATCGACTCGCCGTCGCTGGCGAACTCGAAGATCGAGTCGGTGAGCTCCGGGTCCAGCCGCCCGACCTCCATCTCCGTCGCCGAGGCCGGGAGTCGCGGTCGGGGACGGCGATCCAATGTCCGGGGCCGCCGTTGCCGTCGGCGTTCCCACCGTCACCGCCGTGGGCGATGGGGTGGCGGACGTGCATGCCGCCACCCCCACGACGCACGAGGGCGACGATCGTCGCCGGCCATGCGCCCGCCGCGAATCACCAGACGAACCGCTGGGTGTGGTCGCGGATCATGCCGCCGATGTGTCGCATCGGGTCCCAGAAGCGACCGGTCGAGCCGCCCTCGTCCTCGGACGAGTCGGTGTAGTACAGCCGCGAGTAGTCCGTCCCGTCGTAGAGGCCCCGCCAGCCATAGGCGGCAATCCAATGGCCCGGCGAATTCACCGGCTGCGGCCAGCTGCTGAGGTGGAAGCGCCCGTCCTTCTCGTGTGGCAGCACCGGGATGGCCAGCGCCATCCGCGCGCCGCTGATGTTGGCGCGGACGTAGTCGTGCAGCTGGTCGCCGACCGTTCCGTCGCGGTCGGTGTCCTCGAGGGTCGTGACGACCCAGTCCCAGTTCGCCGGGCGACGGGGCGCTCGGGCGGTCGCGATGTCGAGCCCGTCGGCCATCGTGAAGGCGCTCGTGCCGCCGAGCTCATCGGTCCTCATCCAGACCGCGATCTGGGCCTGGGTGTACTTGTTGGCATTCAGCGGCACGGCCCACGTGTAGTTGGCGATCACCTGGCCGACGGCCGGGCCGCAGTAGTGTCCGCGCGTCTGATCGCGGGCGGAGACTCCGAGGAAATCGGAGGGAACGTCGCAGTCCGCGGTCGTGGATGTCCCGCCGAGGGCGCTGAGGTCCCGGCGTCCGCCGGGTTGGCCGTGCGGCGGTTCCCCGTCCGGGGTGGCGCACGCGAGGGTCACGCGTCCGAACGTGCGGGCTCGGGCGGTGGCGAGGTAGCGCATGGCGGCGGCGACCTTGCGGTCCGACGCCGCCTGTTCCTCGGGGGAGAGTGGTCGCTCGGCGACGGGCCCGGAGCGAGCGGGCCGCTGCGGCAGAGACCGGCACGGCGCCGGCAGCGAGGATCAGCGCCGCACCGAGCATGGCGAGCGCGATCCGTTTCGAGAACATTGGGGCAGCCTCCTGTCCTGAGGAGGCGGGCCGGCAATCGGTTGTCCGTCGACCATCTTGGCGCCCAGTTTCTTTGCGCCGGCTTACCAGCGGCTTACCGGGACGCGCCAGCGCATCCGATCGTCGGCGGGCCACGAGACGAACCGATGCCGGCCCGTTTCCGGACCGGCATCGGCGTCGAGCCGTCATGGCGGGGTGCCACTACTTCAGCCCCGTATTCGTTGGTTTACAGGAACCCGCCACGACGGTTCTTCAATTGTGACCCCATGATGGGAAGGTCGCCGGAGGCCGCCCAAGGGGCGAATGTCCCGCCGGCTCCGGGAATCCGCGCTGGCGCGCTCGGCGACGAACCGATACGCTCGCTGCGCTCATCGCAATCCCTCGCTCCGGAGGCCACCCCCGTCGTGACGAAGACCTACCAGAACCTGATCGGCGGGGACTGGACGCCCGCCGGATCGGGAGCCACGTTCACCAGCGTCAGCCCGGCGAACCATGACGACGTCGTCGGCGAGTTCGCGGCCTCGGGGCCGGCGGACGTCGATGCCGCCGTCGCCGCGGCCGCGCGTGCCTATCCCGGCGTGGAGCGCCATGCCGGCGCCGAAGCGCGGCGAGATCCTGTTCCGCATCGCGCGCCTGCTGGCGGAGCACAAGGAGGAGCTGAGCAAGCTCATGACGCGCGAGATGGGCAAGGTCCTGCCCGAGGCGCGCGGCGACGTGCAGGAGGCGATCGACGTCGCCTACTACATGGCCGGCGAGGGCCGGCGGCTCTTCGGCCAGACGGTGCCCTCCGAGATGCCGGACAAGTTCGCGATGGCGATCCGACGGCCGATCGGCGTGGTCGGGATCATCACGCCCTGGAACTTCCCGGTGGCCATCCCGGGCTGGAAGCTCTTCCCGGCGCTCATCTGCGGCAACACCGCCGTCATCAAGCCCGCGTCGGACACGCCCGCGTGCCTCGTCCGCTTCGTCGAGCTCCTGCTCGAGGGCGGTCTCCCCGAGGGCGTCGTGAACGTCGTCACCGGCTCCGGGGCGGAGGTCGGCAACGCGATCGTCGACCACCCCGACATCCGGGTCATCAGCTTCACCGGCCATACCGATACCGGCGTCGAGATCAGCCGTCGAGCGGCCGAGACGCTGAAGCGCGTCAGCCTCGAGCTGGGCGGCAAGAACCCGATCGTGATCTGGGAGGACGCGGACCTCGACCTCGCGCTCGACAGCGTCGTCTGGTCGGCGTTCGGCACGTCCGGGCAGCGATGCACCGCGGCGTCGCGATTGATCGTCCATCGGTCCATCCACGACGACTTCGTCCATCGGCTCCAGCAGCGGGTGGCGAAGCTCGTCCTCGGCGACGGCCTCGACGAGACGACCGACGTCGGCCCCGTCATCAACGAGTCGGCCATCGAGCGCATCGCGTCGTACGCGGCGATCGGCCGCACCGAGGCCGATCTCGTCATCGGTGGCCAGCCCGCGCGCGAGGGTGCGCTCGCGAAGGGCTCGTTCTTCGAGCCGACGATCTTCGCCGAGGTCAAGCCCGACGCGCGGATCGCGCAGGAGGAGATCTTCGGCCCGGTCACCTCGGTCATCCCGGTCGACACCTGGGACGAGGCGGTGCGCGTGGTCAACGGCGTGAAGTACGGCCTGTCGAGCTCGCTGTTCACGAACGACATCGGCCTGGCGTTCCGCTCGATCCGCGACTTCGACACGGGCCTCGGGTACGTGAACCACGGAACGATCGGCGCGGAGGCGCACCTGCCGTTCGGAGGGACGAAGGCGACCGGCAATGGCCATCGCGAGGTCGGCCAGGCGTCGCTCGACTTCTTCAGCGAGTGGAAGAGCGTCTACATCGACTACTCCGGCAAGCTCCAGCGCGCCCAGATCGACATGACGTTCATCGACGAGGGCTGACACCGGCGATGCAGCTGCCGCTCTTCCCGCTTCACACGGTGCTCTTCCCGCACCTGCCGCTCCCGCTGCACATCTTCGAGGAGCGCTACCGGGCCATGGCCACGGACCTGATGGCCGACGGCTCGCCGTTCGCCGGCCGGTTCGTCGTGAGCATGATCACCGAGGGCACCGAGGTCGGTGACGACGCCTCGACCCATGAGATCGGCACGATCTGCGAGGTGCGAACCGCCGAGCAGTTCCCCGATGGCCGCTGGATGCTCATCGGCGTCGGGGTCGCGCGCGCTCGCGTCGCGCCCGTCGTCGGGCGCCGGCACGCCGTACCGGCTGGTCGAGGCGACCGAGCTCCCCGAGCCGATCGGCGACGGCGCGGCCGCGCAGGTGCCGCGAGCCCAGCACGCGCTCGACGCGTACCTCGCGACCGTGAAACGTTTCGTGGTGCGTGCGGCGTCTGTGGGCCGCACTGAACTGCAGGAGCCGAACGACGTGGCCGCATCGCTCGACCGCATGCTCAAGCCGATCCACCTGCCGGACGATCCGGTGGCCGCCAGCTACGCGATCGGCGGCCTGCTCCAGATCGAGCTCTCGCGAAAGCAGCACCTGCTCGAGATCCCCGATGCCGCCAGCCGCCTGCAGGCCGAGCTCCGCCTCCTCGAGCGCGAGGCCCGCCTGCTGGACGACGGCGCCATGCCACCGGTGCAGCCCTCGGACATCGGCTACCACCCCAACTAGGCCGATGCGGACGTCACGGCTCACGGGCCTCCTTGCGCTGCTGCTCGCGCTGTCCGCCTGCGCGGCGCCCGCCGCCACACCCCGGGCGCGACGCCGACGGTCGGGCAGCCCGGCGGAGGGACCTTCTCGCCGGTTCCCACCGCGTCGGGCGATCCCGGCGCCTCGCCGACGCCGAGCGACGAACCCGACGCGAATCGCCGGCGACCGGGACGACCTACACGGTCAAGGCCGGTGACAGCCTGTCGAGCATCGCGCGGGCGTTCGCGACGTCGTCCCGGCAGCTCCAGGCCTGGAATGCGGACCGCTACCCGTCGCTCGCGACGAACCCGGGGATCATCGAGCCTGGATGGGTCCTGATCGTCAGCGGCGACCCGGGCGTCACCCCGCTCCCGACGCCGACCGCGCCGCGACGCCAACGCCGCCGCCGTCCGGATCCGGCTGCAGCGCGAACCAGCGGGTCTCGGCCGGATCGGCCCAGACCTTCCGCACGATCCCCGACGCGGGTCCGGGCGTCGCGCTCACGTTCGACATGGGTGGACGCATGGATCCGGCGGTCGACATCATGAACTTCCTCGTCGACCACGAGGTCTGCGCCACGATCTTCGCCACCGGCGTCATGAGCCAGACCGACCAGGGGCGTCAGGTGATGGCGATCATCCGCGACCACCCAGCGGCAGTTCGAGATCGCCAACCACACGATGTACCACTGCGACCTCGCGCGCGGCGGCGGCGGCTCGCCGACCACGGCTCCGTGCACCGGGACGTTCGACGCCGCCCGCATCCGGGCCGAGCTGACCGATGCCGAGGCCATCCTCCGGGACGGCACCGGCCAGAGCCCGCAACCGTACTGGCGCCCGCCGTACGGGTCGCTGAGCCAGGCGGTCATCGACGCCGCGGCCGCGGCGGGCTACACGAAGACGTTCCTCTGGGACGTCGACACGATCGACTGGAAGCCGATCAGCCAGGGTGGGCCCACGGCCGCGCAGATCGCCGCCAAGGTGATCAACAACTCCGTGAACGGCTCGAACGTCCTCTTCCACCTCGGCGGCTACGAGACGCTCGACGCCCTCCAGCTCATCGTGCCCGGCCTTCGCGACCGCGGCTTCACGCTGACGAGCCTCTCCGACCTGCTGAACTAGCCGATCGGGATCGCCGTCCCCGTCAGGGGTCGGGAGGCCGGCGAGCAGAGATAGACGATCAGGTTGCCGAGGTCGCGCGGCTCGACCCAGGCGTCGCGCTTCGCGTCGGGCATCGACTCGCGATTGGCGGCCGTGTTCACCGTTCCGGGCAGCACGCAGTTGACCCGAACCCCCGATGGCTTCAGCCCGGCCGCGAGCGAGAGCGACCACGTCGCGACCGCGGCCTTGGCCGCCGCGTACGGCCCGGCGTTGCGCCCGGGCTTCAGCGCGGTCTGGGCGCCGATCGTGACGATCGCCCCGGCCTCGGACTGGCGCAGCTCGGGAAGCGCGGCGAGCACGGACTCGACGGTCGGCCGCAGGCTCGTCGCGATCTGCTTCTCGAAGTCGGCCCAGCTGAGCTCGTCGAGCGGCGCGCTCGAGTAGCCGCCGGCCAGGCACACGAGCGCATCGAGACCGCCGAGCGCCGCGACCGCGTCGGCGACCATGCCCTGAGCCGCCTCGGCGTCGGCCAGGTCGGCGCGGACCCAGCTCACCCCGGCCGGCTCATCCGGCGGGTCGTGACGGGAGACGCCGGCGACCCGCCATCCCGCCTCGAGGAATGCGGCGACGACTCCGCCGCCGGCGCCGCCGGTGGCGCCGGTGATCAGGACGCGGCCCGCATCGGCCATCGTCGAACCGTCAGCCGCCGGTCTCGGCCATGCCGCGCTCCGGGCCGGGCCGCGGCCGGCGAGCGACTCGCCGAAGATCCGGAGGGCGGTGTCGACGGCTGCCGCGTCGACGATCAGCGGCGGGCTGAAGCGAAGCGAGGACTCGCCGCACTCGAGCGTCAGCAGGCCCCGATGGAAGGCGGCTTCCTGGACGGCCTCTGCCGCCTCGTGGCTGTCGAACTCCACGCCGATCATCAGGCCGGTGCCGCGGATGTCGACGACCGCATCGGTCCCGCTCGCGACCTCCTCGAGGCCGTGACGGAGGCGCTCGCCCATGGCCGTGGCGTTCGAGAGGCCCTCGGACTCGATGACGTCGAGCGTCGCGAGGGCCGCGGCCGCGCAGACCGGGTTGCCCGCGAAGGTCGAGCCATGGGCGCCCGGCGGCCACGTCCACAGCGACTCGCGGCCGATGAAGGCGCCGATCGGCATGCCGGAGGCGATGCCCTTGGCAACCGTGACGAGGTCCGGCTCGACGCCGGCGTGCTCGATCGCCCACCAGCGGCCGGTCCGGCCCATCCCGGACTGGATCTCGTCGGCGATCAGGACGATCCCGTGCTCGTCGCACAGCTCGCGCAGCCCGCGCAGGAAGCGCGGGCGGGGCAGTGAAGTAGCCGCCCTCGCCCTGGATCGGCTCGACCACGATGGCGGCGACGTCCTTCGGGGAGATCTGGCGGCCGAAGATCGTCTTGCGCAGGTGCTCGAGCTCGGCGGAGCCATCCCCGCCGGACTGACTCGCGCCAGCCGCGGACGCGCGGGAACGGCGCGTGATGGACCATCGGCAGCAGTGGCCCGAAGCCGGCCCGCTGCTTGATCTTCGAGTTGGTCAGGGAGAGCGCGCCCATCGTGCGGCCGTGGAAGC
The DNA here is from genome assembly GCA_963797855.1 of uncultured Chloroflexia bacterium. Lineage (GTDB taxonomy): Bacteria > Chloroflexota > Limnocylindria > QHBO01 > QHBO01 > JACDBZ01. The sequence continues at coordinate 50,560 of CAWCQX010000011.1, forward strand.
CGCCCTCGAACGCGATGATCCCGGGCCGATGCGTGTGATAGCGGGCGAGCTTGATCGCCCCCTCGACCGCCTCGGTCCCGGAGTTCGTGAGGAAGACGCGGGCCTTCTCGGCGAACGGCGCGATCCCCGCCAGCCGCTCCATGAGCTCGAGGTAGCGCGGCTCGTAGAAGTCGGTCGCGGCGATGTGGATGAGCCGATCCGCCTGCTCCTTGATCGCCGCGCTCACCTTCGGATGGGCATGCCCGGTCGAGCAGACGGCGATGCCGGCGGCGAAGTCGAGGAAGCGGTTGCCGTCGACGTCGGTGACGACCATGCCCGACCCGGACTCCGCGACGAGCGGGTAGGCGCGCGTCAGCGACGGGCTGGCGACGGCCTCGTCGCGGGCGATGATCGCGCGCGCCTTCGGGCCCGGCAGCTCGGTGACGATGTGCGGCGCGATCGGCTCCGGGGCAGCCGCAGCTGAGGACGTGGCTTCCATGGTGGTCATGAGGTGGTGCACTCCGTGGTCGGAGCGGCGCGTCCTGCCCGCGCACCTTGGCTAGATCGACGCATCCTAGCAGGCCCGCACGGCGTCTCCGATCAGGCCCGGGCCGGTGTAGATCATCCCGGTCCACAGCTGGACGAGGTCGGCTCCGGCCTCGATCGCCGCGGCAGCGTCCGCCCCGGAGGCAATCCCGCCCGAGGCGACGATCGCCAGCCGGTCCGAACCGATTCGACGGGCCTCCGCGACGGCCCCGAGCGTGAGCGGGCCGAGCGGCGCGCCGGAGAGGCCGCCGGTCTCATCGGCCGGCCCGGATCGCAGGCCGACCCGGACCGTCGTCGTGTTGCTGAGGACCACGCCGCGCGGCGACATCGGTCAGACGCGCGGACGATGTCCGCGCGGCGGTTGTGGGTCAGGTCCGGCGAGAGCTTGACGATGAGCGGCTGAGCCGGCGCGGCCTCGCGGACCATGGCAAGGAGCTCGTGGAGCCGCTCCGGGTCCTCGAGGTCGCGCAGGCCGGGCGTGTTCGGCGAGCTGACGTTGATGGCGAGATAGTCGGCCACCGTCGGCGACGGCGCGGGCCGCGGTCGGGTAGTCGTCGACGTCCCCGTCGCGGTTGCGGCCGATGTTGACGCCGACGACGAAGCCCTCGGGCAGCCGCGGCCGCGCAGCGCGCGATCCGGCTGGGCCAGCGCCTCGGCGCCGGCGTTGTTGAACCCCATGCGGTTGATGAGCGCGCGGTCGCGCGGCAGGCGGGTGAGCCGTGGGCGCGGATTGCCCTGCCTGCGGACGGGGCGTGACGGTGCCGAGCTCGACGAAGCCGAACCCGAGCGCCGCCCAGCCCTCGATGGCGATGCCGTCCTTGTCGAATCCCGCGCCGAGCCCGACGCGGTTGCGGAAGCGCAGCCCGATGACCTCCACCGGGTCGCGCGCCGCATCGGCTGCCCCGACGCCGGACGCGAGGCGGCAGAGCGCCGGCAGGCGTCGTCCGGACGGTCGCCAGCAGGTCGAGGGTCGTGTGATGGATCGCCTCGGCGTCGAACGCGAAGAGGAGCGGCCGCGCCGCGCGGTAGGCGGTCCGGCGCCAGGCGCTCATCGATCGCGCGGGGAGCTCAGTCGTCGCGGGCGCGAGGGAACGCCATCTCCTCCGGGTAGACCGGCGGGAGCGTCTCCGACTCGACGTCGGCCGTCCCGTCGTCGGACGCGGGCCGCGACGGGTCCGGGTTCATGAACTCGTGCCAGACCTCGGTGCCGGCCCCGGGCGGGTCGTCGAGCTCCTTGATGGCAACGATGCCCTCGAAGCGAATCGATCCGGGCCGGCCGTCATCGGTCTCGAAGTCATCCTCGTACTCGGGCGCCATCTCGACGGCGCGGCCGAGTGCCGCCTCCTCGTCCTCGCCGGCGACGAGGACGACCCGGTCCTCGACCATCGTCGCCGACTCGGGCTGACCCGCGAGGTACGCGTATCGCAGCTGGACGGCGAACCAGCCGGATGGCTGGACCCCGACCTCGTCCGGGATGCTCACGCGGGTCGTCATGGATCGGCCCCTCCTATTGCCCGACGACGGTCTGCGACTGCTCGCGAAGGAACTGCTGGACGTAGTACGGGCCGAGGCCACCCTTGCCGGACGAGCCCGATCCCTTCCATCCGCCGAAGCTCTGGATGCCGGGCCAGGCACCGGTCGTGGCGCCCGCGCGCCGGTTCACGTACACGACGCCGGCCTGGATCGTGTCGAGGAAGCGCTGCACCTCTCCGGGGTCGCGGCTGAAGATGCCGGCGGTCAGCCCGTAGGCCGTGTCGTTCGCCTCTCGAAGCGCCTCGTCGAGCGAGTCGACCTCGCCGACGACGAGGAACGGGACGAACAGCTCGTCGCGGAAGAGGCGATGGTCGAGTGGCAGGCCGGTGACGACGGTCGGGGTCGGGAAGTAGCCGCGGCTGTCGTCGATGTCGCCGCCGACCTCGATGCGCCCGCCATCGGCCTTCGCCTCGTCGACGGCCGTCGAGAACTTGTCGAGCGCCTTCTGGTTGATGACCGGGCCCATCCAGTTCTCGCGCTCGGTCGGGTCGCCGACCCGGATGGCCTTCGCCCGCTCGACGAGCCTGTCGACGAACTCGCGCGCGACCGACCGATCGACATAGACCCGGGAGTTGGCGCTGCACTTCTGGCCGTCGAAGCCGAATGCCGAGCGCATGACACCCTCGGCGGCCTCGTCGAGGTCGGCGTTGCGGGTGACGATCGCCGGGTTCTTGCCGCCCATCTCGGTGATGATCGGGCGTGGATAGTCCTTCGTGAAGGACCGATACAGCTTCATCCCGACCTCGTAGCTGCCGGTGAACACGAGGCCGTCGATCCCGGCGTTCTCCTCCAGCTCCGCACCGACCGTCTCGCCGGGCCCGGTGACGAGGTTGAAGACGCCGTCCGGCAGGCCGGCGTCGCGGAGCGCCTCGCCGAACTTCCAGCCCGAGGAGCGGAGCGTCCGACGAGGGCTTGAGCACGACGGTGTTGCCGGCGATCATCGCGCCGCCGGCGGGGCCGCCGGAGAGCGCCATCGGGAAGTTGAACGGGCTGATGACGCCGAAGACGCCGTACGGGCGGAGGACCGATCGCGTCTTCTCCGCCGACGACAGCGAGCCCAGCGGCTTCACGAAGCCATCGGCCTTCTCGAACTCGTCGCTGTAGTAGCGCAGCAGGTCCGCGGTCTCCTCCACGTCGCCGAGCGCTTCGAGCCGGTTCTTGCCGACCTCGAGGGCCATGAGCGCCGCGTAGTCGAACTGGCGCTCACTGATCAGCTCGGCGGCGCGGCGCAGGATCGCGAGGCGGTCGCGCCACGGGGTGTCGCGCCAGGCCGGAGATGCGGCGCGGGCCGCGTCGATCGCATCGCGCACGTCCTGTCGCGTCCCCTTCGGGAAGCGCGCGATGACGAGGTCGCGGTCGATCGGCGATCGGTCCTCGAACGTCTCGTCGCCGAGGCGCTCCTCGGCCCCGATGATCATCGGGTACGTCCGGCCGAGGTCGGCTCTGGCTCGTGCGAGGGCGGCGTCGAACGACGACTGGAGCTCTTCGTTGTCGGCCGAGAGCGTGGCGTAGGTGATCTTCATGCGCGGCGTTGTCGCCATCGGTGCGTCGTACGCCTCCTGCGCTGCGGAGTGGGGTTCGCGGCCCTCGCGGCGCGCGCCGGCAGTGGCTCGAAGTGAGGGCGGCCATTATCCCACCGCCACTCATCCGATCCGGAAGTTCGGGGGAACGCCGAAGGCCAGGCTCCGGGGGGAGAAGAGCCTGGCCTTCGGACCGATCGATGATATCCACACCGAACCGCATCCGCAAGGCTGTTTGTGCACGGATTTCGTCACCGGCGGAGGATGCGGCCACCGATTCTCAGGCGGCGGCCTCAGCCGGTGCACGATGGTAGAGGCCGAGGTTCAGGCGCAGGGACGGACGGTGGGGGGCCATCAGGTAGGCGCGGCCGCGATCGCCGTAGAGGCGCGGAAGGAGCTCATGCGCGAGCTCCGGATCGCTGAGATCGACGCGGGCGTGGACGACCTTGATCTTGAATCCGTTCCGCAGCCACCAGCCCGTCCGTCGCTGGGTCGCATCCATCGCGGCCGCGACGACCTCGGGCTCGAGCAGCTGGGCGACGTCGTCGCGACCGTAGTAGCCGATGGCGACGAGGCGTCCGCCCGGGCGGAGCACGCGCAGCGCCTCCTCGATGGCGGGCAGTGACGAATCCTCGGGGTCGATCCCGGCGGTGAGGACGACGTCGACCGCTCCGTCGCGCAGCGGCAGGGACGTCGGACCGCCCTCGACGATCCGGATGTTCGGCTGGTGCGCTTCGGCGGCGCGCCGGCGCGCCTCGGCGAGGAGCTCGGGATCGGCCTCGATGCCGTACGTCCGGCCGGTGCGCCGGGCCAGCAGCATCGGGTAGTGCCCGATCCCCGTGCCGACGTCCGCGATGCGCTTGCCGCTGAGCGGGACGATCCGTTCGAGGGCGTCGAGCACCTTGCGGTCAGGGTCGATCGCGGCGGTCAGGCGCGCGTGCAGGACGGGGTCGGCGTCGGTCCAGGGCGGGAGGATGGCCGGCATCAGGGCACGTTCACGCGGACCTCGGCCGGCTCGCCATCGGGGAGGGTGAGGATCGCGTTGTCCGAGAGGATCTGGAGGTCGAAGGCCACCGGTCCGTCCGCCCGTCGGACGACGTCGACCGGGATCGTCAGGGTCGCCTCGGGCATCAGCGGTCCCCAGCCGAGCGAGACGGTGCCGGCGGGCTCGCCCTCCTCTCCCGGTCCGAGCACCCATTTCGTCCACTCCTGGACGAGCGGCGGCCCGCCATCGGCGATCCGCTGCTCCGACGGCTCGAACGGCCGCAGGAACAGCGTCCGGTTCAGCTCGCGCGGCCAGCGCAGGACAAGCTCCTCGATCATCTCCGCCGATTCGCTGGTGACCGTGACGACGATCTCGCCGCCCTCCGCGTCGACCTGCGGGTCGACCGTCACCGCGACGACGCGGTCATCGCTCTCGCCGGGCAGGTCGAGGCTCAGGGCTTCGGGCTCAGGCGAGGCCGTCGGCGTGGGCTCGGCGGACTCGGTCGGCGCTCCGGTGGCGGACGGGACGGCGGTCGGCTCCGACGCTCGCGGAAGCGCTTGGCGACGGCGTCGGGCTCGAGACGCAGCCGGCCAGGAGGAGCACCGCCAGGCCGATGAGCAGCCCCGCCCGCGATCTCCTCATGCCTCGCCCGCGGCGAGCTCGGGGAGGCGGTTGCGGATGGCATACGCCGCCGCCTGCGACCGGCTCTCGAGCGCCAGCTTGGCGAGGATGTTCGAGACGTAGTTGCGGACCGTCTTCTCGGCCAGGCCCATGCGGTCGGCGATCTGGCGATTGGAGGCCCCGTCGGCGATGTGCGCCAGCACGCGCCGCTCCTGCTCGGTGAGGTCGACGAACGCGCCGGCCTCCTCGAGCCGGCCGGCATTGCGGATGCGCTCGAGGACGGGGCGCGTGACCGCCGGATCCAGCAGCGATCCACCCGAGGCGACCGTGCGCACCGCGTCCACCAGCTCCCGCGAGCCGATCCGCTTCAGGACGTAGCCGGAGGCGCCGGCGTCGATGGCGTCGAAGAGGGCGTCGGAGTCCGCGTGGCTCGTGAGCATGATCACCGGAGTGCCGGGACGAGCCGCCGTGATCGCGCGGCATGCGTCGATCCCCGAGCCGCCCGGCATCCGGATGTCCATGACGACCACGTCGGGGCGATGCTGCAGCGTGAGCCGGGTCGCCTCGTCGCCGGTCGCCGCCTGTGCGACGACCTCGAAGCCCTCCTGTGCGGCGAGCATGGCAGCGAGGCCGATGCGGACCACCTCGTGGTCGTCGGCGATGAGGATGCGGATGGTCGCCGGCGGAGCGGCGGTCTGGGGGGAATCGGTCATGGCTTCAGGTCGGCCGCCGAGTCGTGGCCACCGGCATCGTAAGCGAGAGCCGTGTGCCGCGTCCGGGCGCGCTCTCGACCTTCAGTCTGCGCGTCGAGCAGCTCCGCGCGGCGCCGGATGTTTGCGAGGCCCTGCGCGCTCCCGCGCCGGCCGCGGACGGGAACCGCGTCCGGGTCGAAGCCGGCGCCGTCATCGGTGATCTCCAGCGTGAACCGGCGCTGCGTGCACGCCATGTGAACGCTCACCGTCTGCGCGTGCGCGTGGCGAAGGACGTTGCTGAAGGCCTCGGTGACGAGGTGGTGCAGCTCCTCCGCCTGCTCGGGGCGCAGGCGCGGCCGATAGAGCCCGTCGCTCGAGACGTCGAGCTTCACGAGCGTGTGGGCCTGGAGCTCGTCGGCGACGGCGAGGACGATCGCCTCGGCGTCCCGCGTCTCGAGCTGCCCGGACCGCAGGGCGAAGATCGTGCTGCGGATGTCGTTGGTGATGCGGTTCAGCTCGCCCATCACGGTGGCGATGCGGTCGCGCGCGGGCGCCCCATCGTCGCCGACCTCGGCGGAGGCCTGCTCGAGGTGCAGCCCGGCGGCGTAGATCGACTGGATGATGCCGTCGTGCAGGTCGCGGCCGATGCGCTCCCGCTCGCGGAGGAGGAGCTCCCGCCGACGGGCATCCGCGAGGGCTCGATCGGTCTCCTGCTCGAACAGCTCGAGGCTGACGATGATCGCGATCGCGATCGCGAGCCCGGTCGCGGAGACGAAGACCTCGATCGGGATGCCGAGGGTCTCGAGCACGACCTGGTCGTTCAGCACCGACGCCAGGGGGAACGGCGCCTCCATCGGCACCAGCCCTCCGACGACGGCGAAGACGATGAACGCGATCGCGGCCGCTTCGAGGGCGATGGCCACGCCGCGGCCCGCCATCGGCGCCAGGAGGCGAGTCGTGCGCCGCAGCGCGACGGCCACGAACAACGCCGCCGGGAACGCGATCAGGTAGCGGGCGACGACGTCTCCGACCGCGAGGGGCGCTCCGACGTCCGCCAGGGCGTCGGCCGATCTCCGGCGACGGCAGCCACGGACCGACCTCCGGGACGAAGCCCTCGGCGACCGTGGTCGAAAGGACGATCGGTCGCCACCACCCACATCACGAGGCAGGCGGCCGGCACGAAGCGCAGCAGCGGTTGGCCGCGGAAGGTCGCGACCGGGCGGTCCGGGTCGCGCGTCGCGAGCCACAGCTCGACGCCGAACTGGAAGAGGAGCGCGAAGCTCAACGGCTTCATCAGCAGCTGGAGGACGAGGAGCGCCTCGACGGCCGGCGCGGGCAGCCAGCCGGCCTGGATCGGCACGAACAGGTAGCCCCAGATCATCAGGCCGTGCAGCAGCCCGAAGGCGGCAAGCCAGCCGAGCGGGCGCGCGAGCGGCAGCTGGGATCGGCGCCGGCTCTGGAGGGCGATCGCGAGGCCCATGACGAAGAAGACCTGCCCGTAGACCGAGAGGACGATGATGCGGTTGGTCTCGAACAGCTCGGCCAGCCAGGTCATGGCCGGCATGGTAGGGCCCGGCGCGCGCTCATCCCCGATTGCGCGGCTCCCGGTCCTGGGCGGCGTGCCCCGATCGGAGGTCCGCGTTAGGATCGGTGGGTGAGCACCGGGAGCGAGGCCGACGAGCAGGGGCCACCGATGCCGCTCGCCGTTCGGTTCTGGTTCGCGTGGGCCTTCGCCGGGCTGGCGATCACCGGACTGCTGCTGGGCCGGATCGTCGAGTTCATCGACTTCAGCGAGCGCGCGCCGTTCAGCCTGCTCGGCATCTTCATGATGATCGAGCTCGCCGCCGTCCTCTTCGGGATCACCGTCGCCCTCCAGCGCAAGCGCATCGCCCACCGCTTCGCGATCGGGATCGCGCTCCTGCCGGTGCCGATCCTTGCCGGCCTCCCGCCGATCCTGCTCGAGATGCCCCCGGTGGCGGCCAACGGGTGGTACACGCTGACCGTGCCGATCGGCCTCGCCATCAGCGCGGGACTGCTGATCGGGCTCCTTCGGCCGTCGAGCCGGGCGTACTTCAGCGAGCCCTGACCTCCCTATACTCGGCCGCGTGCGGCTCGTCACGTACTCCAACGCAGGGTCCGGATCGCGGCTCGGCGTCGAGGCGGCGGGAGGAACGATCCACGATCTGACCGCGGTCCTCGGGGTCGCCGACGTCGGCGAGATGCTGGCGCGCGGGATCGCGGCAGGGGACATCGAAGACCTGCGCGCGCGGGCGAGCACCCTCGAGCCGGACGAGGTCGTGCTCCAGGCGCCGATTCGGCGCCCCGGCAAGATCATCTGCGTCGGCCTGAACTACCACGACCATTGCCGCGAGCAGGGCGTCGAGCCGCCCGCCTACCCGATCCTGTTCAGCAAGTTCGCGAACGCCGTCACCCATCCCGGCGCACCGGTCACCCGGCCGGCGGCGACCGAGCAGCTCGATCTCGAGTGCGAGCTGGCGGTGGTCATCGGGCGGCGGGCGTCGCGGGTCGATCGCGCGGAGGCCATGGACGCCGTCTTCGGGTACACGATCCTCAACGACGTGACGATGCGCGACCTCCAGCGCGAGGACCGCCAGTGGCTGCGGGCGAAGGGTTCCGACGGCTTCGCGCCGATGGGTCCGGCGGTCGTCACCGCCGACGAGCTCGGGCGATCCGCAGGCGCTTCGTCTCGGATCGTCGGTGAACGGCGATGCCTGGCAGGACTCGAGCACGGCCGAGATGATCTTCGACGTTCCCACGCTCGTGGCGTTCGCGTCGCGGACGATCACCCTCGAGCCGGGCGACGTGATCGCCACCGGGACGCCGGCGGGCGTCGGCCACTACCAGCGGCCACCGCGCTACCTGGCCGATGGCGACGTCATGCGCTGCGAGATCGAGGGCATCGGTGCGATCGAGAACCCGGTCGTCGACGAGCTGCCGCGGATCGCCGATCACGCCGAGGCAGCGGGGATCGGCTCGCTCGCGGCACCCGCCAGGTGAGCGCGGCCGTCGACGTCGGCGCGGGCACGATGCGGGCGCTGGCCAAGGTGCGGCCGGGGCCGGGCGCGCAGCTCGTCGAGCGGCCCGCGCCGACGCCGGGGCCCGGCGAGGTGCTCCTCCGCGTCGACGCGGCGAGCATCTGCGGCACGGACCTCCACCTGTTCAACTGGGACGAGTGGGCGGCCGAGAACCTCGACCCGCCGCGGGTGCTCGGGCACGAGCTGGCGGGGACCGTGATCGGGATCGGCCAGGGCGTCACGCGCGTGAAGGAGGGCGACCTCGTCGGGGTCGAGAGCCATCTCTTCGACTGGACCTGCGCCCAGTGCCGGCGAGGGGACATGCATCTCTGCCGCAACCTCCGCGTGATCGGCGTCCACACCGATGGCGGCTTCGCCGAGCGCGTCGTCATCCCGGAGGCGAACGCGATCGAGTCGAACGGGCTGGATCCCGCGGTCGTCGCCCTCCAGGAGCCGATGGGCAACGCCGTCCACGCGGCCTTCGTGGAGCCGATCGAGGGACGAACGGTCCTCGTCACCGGCTGCGGTCCGATCGGCCTCTGCGCGGTCGGGATCGCCAAGGCCGCCGGCGCCGCGCTCGTCGTCGCGACCGACACCGAGCCGTTCCGCCTCGAGCTTGCCCGCACGATGGGCGCCGACCTCGCGCTCGACGGCGCCGATCCGTCCACCGAGGAGCGGATCCGCGACGCCACGAACGGCGACGGCGTGGAGGTCGTGCTCGAGATGAGCGGCGCCGCGCCGGCGCTCGACTCCGCGCTTCGGGTCATCACCCGCGGAGGACGGATCAGCCTGCTCGGGATCTTCGGGGAGCCTCCGACCGTCGACCTCTCGGAGCGCGTGATCATGCAGGGACTGCGCCTGCACGGCATCTACGGCCGCCGGATCTACGACACGTGGGAGCGGACGCAGGCCCTCCTCCGCTCCGGGTCGCTCGACGTCTCGCCGATCCTCACCGATCGGCTCGACCTGTCCGAGTGGGAGCGAGCGTTCGAGCTCGTCGCCTCGAGGCACGCCGGCAAGGTCGTCCTCGTTCCCTGAGGCCACCGTCCGGGTGCCCAGACCTATACTCGACCGCATGACCGATGCCCCGGTGAGCGCACGCGCGCGGAACCCACTCGCCTTCCTTGACGCGGAGATCGAGGAGCTGAAGGCGAAGGGACTGTACCGGCGCCTGCGGGTCGTCCAGAGCGAGCAGAAGAGCCGCTGCATCATCGACGGCCGCGAGGTCATCACCCTCTCGAGCAACAACTATCTCGGCCTCAACACGCATCCGAAGCTCCGCCAGGCCGCGCTCGACGCGGTCGAACGCTTCGGTGCGGGCTCCGGGGCGGTGCGGACGATCGCCGGCACGATGAGCCTCCACGAGGAGCTCGAGGCGCGCCTGGCGACGTTCAAGCACACCGAGGCGGTCCTGACGTTCCAGTCCGGGTTCACGGCCAACACCGGCGTGATCCCGATCCTGGCCCCGGAGGGCGCGACGATCGTCAGCGATGCGCTCAATCACGCCAGCATCATCGACGGCATTCGCCTGACGAAGGCCGAGCGCCGGATCTTCCCGCACGGCGACATCGACGCGCTGCGCAGCGCCCTCCGCGAGGTGCGCGCGGCCGATGCGGACGGGACGATCCTCGTCATCACCGACGGCGTCTTCAGCATGGACGGCGACATCGCGAGGCTGCCGGACATCGTCGAGGCCGCGGAGGAGGCCGATGCGATCGTCATGGTCGACGACGCGCACGCCTCCGGCGTCCTCGGGCGCAACGGGCGAGGAACGGTCGACCACTTCGACCTCCACGGCCGCGTGCACGTCCAGGTCGGCACGCTGTCGAAGGCAATCGGCGTCCTGGGCGGGTACGTCGCCGGAACGCCAGAGCCTGCGGACCGTCCTCGAGCATCGGTCGCGCCCATTCCTCTTCTCGACCTCCCATCCGCCGGCCGTCGCGGCGGCCTGCCTCGCCGCCGTCGAGGTCCTGGAGACCGAGCCGGAGCTGATCGACCGGCTGTGGGAGAACGCTCGTCACTTCAAGGCCGGACTCGAGCGGCTCGGCTTCGACACCGGCCATTCGGAGACGCCGATCACCCCGGTCATCGTCGGCGCCGGGGCGCTGGCGCATCGGTTCAGCGACCGCCTCTTCGAGGAGGGCGTCTTCGCGATGGGGATCGGCTTCCCGACCGTGCCCGAGGAGAAGAGCCGGGTGCGAACGATCGTGACGAGCGAGCACTCGCGCGAGGAGCTCGACACCTGCCTCGAGGTGTTCGAGCGCGTCGGACGCGAGCTTGCGGTGATCTGAAGTACCCTTCGCAACGCGCGGCGGCAGTGCTACCGTTCGGCGCGATCACCGTGCCCGAGATGCTGCCCGCATGACCGACAATCGCCTGAGCGCCGCCATCCACCAGACGATCGCGGATCCGATCGTCCAACCGGCTGGCGCGGCCTCCGCCCTTGCGACGGACGCTCCGCTCGACGAGCTCGCTCGCGCGGCAAGCGCCGGCGACGTCGAAGCGGTTGGGCGCCTGTATGACCAGCTCGTCGGGCCGATCTATCGATACATCGCCGTCCGGGTTCGGCGTCGCGAGGACGCGGAGGACCTGACCCACCTCGTCTTCGAGCGGATCGTGACCGCGCTGCCTCGCTACCGCCACGACGGGAAGCCGTTCTCGGCCTGGGCGTTCCGGATCGCGCGGAATGCCGTGATCGATCACCTTCGTCGAACCCGCCGCACCGAGCCACTGGACGTGATCCCGGAGCGAGACGACACGGGCGGGCCCGATGCGGTCAGCCTGCGAGAGGAGGAGATCCGCGAGCTGCGGGCGGCCATCCTGCGGCTGACGCCGGATCAGCGCGAGGCACTCATCCTTCGATACGCGGGCGGCCTCTCGGCCGACGAGGCCGCGCAGGTGATGGGTCGACGCGCGGGCACGATCCGCGGGCTGACGTTCCGCGCGATCGAGGCGCTGCGGCGCCAGCTGGGCGGGGCGCAGGACCGATGAGCCTCTTCACGAACCCCATCCGTCCCGCGCCGATCGCCTCCGACGCGGCGGTTCGCCGCTACATCGAGGCGATTCGACGGCAGATCGAGCCCGATCCGCTCTATCGGCGACGCCTCCGGGGCGAGGTCGTCAATCGATTCGTCGCCCAGAAGCGCGGCATCGATCTGACCGGACCGCGACGGCCGTCGCGGATGGGCGCGCTCGGGCGGGCATGTCTCTACGCGAGCTTCGCGCTGGCGGTGAGCGTGACCGGCGTGATGGCGGCCTCCGACGCGGCGATTCCCGGCGACGTCCTCTACCCGCTGAAGCGCAGGCATCGAGGAGATGCGGCTCGACGTGCTCCCCGACGAATACCACGACGAGCTCGCGGTCTACGCCCTCTCGGAACGGATCGGTGAGCTCAGCCAGCTCGTCGAGGCTGGCGACGTCGCGCGCGCGTCGACGCTCGCCGGCTCGATCCACGATGCCTACGAGCAGGCGGTGGCCGAGGGCGGCGACGCGGACGGGCTGGCGAGACGGCTCGACCGGCAGGTCGCGCGGCTCGCGCAGGTCGTGAGCGGCCTTCCGTCGCAGGCACGTGCCTCGATCGCGCATCGCGATGGCCGGAGCTCCCGGCCTGATGGTGGACGCCTGGGCATCCGACGGCTCCGAACCCGGAGCCGAGCCGGCAGCATCGTCACGGCGGGCCCGGCCAGGGACCCGGTTCCGGTCGAGGCCAACGGATCGGACCAGGGGAGCGGGCCGCCGGTGCGCAGGACGACGATCCGTCGCCGGACGCCACGCCGAAGCCCGAGCGCACGCCGAAGCCGGACCGCACGCCGAAGCCGGAGCCCACTCCGAGCGACGATGCGAGCGCGCACGCCGAAGCCAAGCCCGAAGGGCCAGGCGAAGGGTCACGCACCGGCTCCCTGAGGCGCGGCCACACGTCAGCGAACGAATCAGAAGACGGGATGGAGGCGAACCTCCATCCCGTCTCTGCCAGGGGGCTGGCTGAATCGCGCGAGGCCGGCATCTCCGGCCCCGCGCGTTCGGACCCTACCGGCGGCGGCTCCGCGCCTTCACGTTCGCCAGCGCCATCGCGCCGAGCGAGCCGAGGAAGACGACTGCGAGGAGCTCCACCGGGACCGTGATCGGCTGACCGTTCGGGGCGATCCCGACCGCGGTGTCCGGCACGGATGGCTCTGGGGTCGGCGTCCCGCCCTGCGGCGGAGGCTCGACGACCACGGTCACCGCGTCCTCACCGTCGTCCGGATCGGTCTCGTCGGAGTCGATGACCGCAACGTTCACCGTCGGGGCGACGCGGGAGATCGTCTCCGGGTCGACCGTCGTGCGGAACGTCACGCTCCCGCTCTCCGTGAGCGTCGCGAAGGTCCACGTGACCACGCCGTCGATGAGCTGTCCGCCATCGGAGGCATCGAGGAACTCGAAGCCGGCGGGGACCTCATCGGTGATCACCGCGTTGGTGACCGGGCCCTCTGTAAGGGTGTACGTCAGGGTCCAGGTCACGATCGACGGATCGGCAACGAGATGGTCGCTGGGTCCGCTGATCGTGATCACCTCGGCGTCGGCAACCTTGTCGATCACGAGCTGCGGGCAGCGGACGTTGAGGTCGTCGGTGGACGAGACCTCGTCATCGTTGCTCGCGTCCGCGAAGGCCGTGTTCTCCATCAGGCCGCAATCGTCCTGATCGGTCTCCGCGAAGACCCGGATGATCACCCCGTCCTCCATCGAGGAGGCGCGAGATCACCGAGGTCGCAATCGATCGAGCGCTGCTCGTCGCTGCCGAGAGCCAGGCTGCTCGCGATGGTGCAGTCGGCGGTGCCCTGGAGGACTTCGACGTCCCATGGGAGCCCGGCCGGGAGATCATCGTGCAGCTCGACATCAAAGGCAGTGCCAGGTCCGGCATTCCACACCGTGATGGTGAAGCTCGCCTCCTCGCCGGCGACGACCTCATCGGCGTCGGCGGTCTTGACGATGTTCAGGCCGGGGCACTCGACGATGATCGTCGCCTCGGCCTCGTTGTCGGGTCCGATGTTGGCTGCAGGCTCGTTCGACGCCGAGACCTCGACGTTGTTGACGAGCGACCCGCAATCGGCCTCGGACGTGAGATAGCTCAGGAGGATGGTCGCCGCGCCGGGCGCCATCGACTCCGCGGTGCACGAGTCACCGGCGTCGTCGATGGTTGCCGGGCAGTCGAACCCGCCGTCGTCGACCACGGTCCAGACCGTGCCGGCCGGCGCGAAGTCGAGCACGTCGACGTCGAAGGCCGTTCCGGGTCCGTGGTTGGTGACATGGATCGCGAAGTAGGCCGTCAGTCCGGCGTCGACGGGCTCATCCGTCGGCTCGCCGTTCGCGTCGACCTGCTCCTTGGTCACCTCGAGGTCCGGGCAGTTGACGGTGATGCGTCACGCCTTCGCCCTCGGGATGAGAGGCGCCGCTGCCGGCGTTGTCCGAGGTGTAGGCGGCGCGGTTCAGGATCGACGGGCACTCGCCCTCATCGGTCGTCCCCGTCACCGTCACGCTGAACTCCTCGCCCGCCGGGATCGTCAGATCCAGGCAGCTCAGGACACCGGCGGTGATCGAGCAGGCGGCGCTGTTCTCGGTCCAGGTGAGCCCGCTCGGAAGCGTGTCCACCAGGTCGACTCCCGTGGCCGGCGCGTCGCCGGTCTCATTGGAGATCGTGACCGTGTACGAGGCCTCCTCGCCCGCGTTGATCTCGGGCGTCGTGGTCGACTTCGAGATCACGAGATCCGGGCACAGCACCTCGGTGCTGTCCGAGGACTTGACCTCGTCATGGTTGGACGCATTCGCCCTGGCTTCGTTCAGGTACTCGCCGCAGCTGTCCCCGGTGGTGTCGCTGCTGAGCTCGATCCTCACGCCCTCGCCGGGAGCGAGGTCGCCAAGGTTGCACTGGAGATCCTCATCCGGCGGGCTGCCCGCGATCGAGCAGAGGCCCGTCGGATCGAAGCCACCGATCCCGGTGACCGAGTCGATCTGCCAGTCGATGCCGTCGCCGAAGGGCAGGGCATCGTCCAACGTGACGTCCTTCGCCACGCCGGTGCCCGGTCGCGCCGCTGTTCTCCAGCTCGATCGCGAACCCGATCGGGTCACCGGCGGTGACCGTCTCGTCGTCCGCGGTCTTGAGGATGCTCAGAGCTGGCGCCAGCGTGCTGTTGTTGAACGAGACGCTGCCGGAGCAGTCGGGAAGGGTGATCGTGTCGACCTGGTCGGTATGGTCCGCCCAATTCGACTGGGGAACTTCGTGGACGGTGTACGTCCCTGGAGCGAGGCCCGTCAGCGTGGTCGACTTCGACAGCGAGTCACCGAAGTTGAAGGTGATCGCTGCGTCGTCGCTGAAGCCACTTGGCCCGCTGACGTCGAAGTTGAAGGTCACCGACTCGCCGGCTCGAAGCGATCCGGCGGGAATCGTCTTGTTGATCTGGAGGCTGACCGAAGCGGTCGACGCGATCGCGACGCTGGCGCTGGCCGTATCGAGCACGCTGCTCCCGTCGCCGGTGATCGTGGCCGTATCGGAGAGGGTTCCACTCGTGATCCGCGGCTGGTCGACGGTGACGGTCTTCGTGAACGTCACCGATCCGCTGTTCGTGGCCGTGAACTGCCAGCCGACCGGGCCGGTGGTCGATGCGCCGGCGACATAGCCGCCGGTGAACGCGCCGACCGACGGAGCCGCGACCGAGAAGGCCAGGCCCGTGCCGGTGATCGACTCGGTGTCGCTGACCACGACCGACGACTGCGCCGGGGCACCGGCCGCCGGGAGTGGCCGTCGCCGATGCCGTTGCGCTTGTCGCGCCAGGCACCGGGATGCCGGTCACCTTGTCGGTGTACGTCGCCGTGGCGACGTCGTTGAAGGTCGTCGCCGAGCCGCTGTAGACGAAGCTGTGGCTCAGCACGACCATCGAGGTGAGGGCGGGAACATCCACCGCCGCGCCGGTTGTCTGGTCGAGCAGGGTCGTCTGAGCGGACCCTTCATAGATCTTGTCCGAGGCCTGGACGGTGATCGTCCGGTGCGCAGGGTTGATCGCGGTGACGACGGTGTTGATCGTCGTGGCCCCGCTCGCCGTGGGCCCGGATCGCGTCCAGGCCACGGTGATCTGGACGTTCTGGCTTCGAGAGCCCGTGGTCTCGAGGCAGGTGTTGGCGAAGTTCAATGAGGTCGGGTTCGCGGACTTCGAGATGTCCCATGCGTACGTCTGGCCAACATTCGCGCTCATCGTCTTCGAGAGCTCCTGGGGCAGGATCTCGTTGACCGGGATGGAGACATCCGCCGCGCCGATGCCCGACGTGCTGAACTGCTGGTTCGTCCGGTTCGTGTGCAGCGACGAGCCCGGGAACAGGTGCGACCCGAGCGCGAGGCGCTCGTACCAGTCGATGACGCAGGTCGTGCCCTTGTTCTGGCTGATCGTCACCAGCCGGCCGATGGACTTGTCGGTCCCGCCGACGCCCGGCTCAATGATCGTCTCTGGAGCAGAGGTGACGGCGCAGCTGGCGTGCGAGTGCGCCGCATTGACGACGGGCGCGCTCAGGACGTCGTAGCCCGGCGCGCCACCGTCCTCGCGGTCGGCCGCGATGCCGAACGTATAGGTGGTTGTCGCATCGGCCTGGCTGCCGAGGCTCGTCGTCATCCGGTGCGGAACGAGGTCGAGCTCGTTCCACTCCTTGCCGAGGTTGCCGCTCGTATAGGCCGCGTCCTCACATGTGACGGTGGCCTCGATGAACGCGCCGTTCTCGAGGCGACAGCCTTCGAGGGTGAAGGCGACATGGATTGGGTCGGATGCCGCCGCGGCCACCTGCGGACGGACCGCCGTCGGTGCGAGCTGGGGGACGGCGGTCGCGATGACCGGGACCAGCAGGTTGAAGAGAAGTGCGATGAAGACAGGAATGACGCTCAGTCGCGTCGCGGTGCTGGCTCGGGAGTCCATTGGTTTTCAGCCCCTTGGCTCTGGCCGCAGTGCGACCCTCTTGCGTCGATTGACCTCTGGATGAATCGGCCCGCACCTGGTGCGAGCGGGCGGAGCATATGGGGCGGTCAAGTACTTTGGTACCCCTGCGCTTGGCGGTTTGACCGGGTCTGGTGGGGTCTGCGGACGTGCGGTGGCCAAGGACGTGTTGCCGACGCGCAACAAGGGTCCTGGTACCGATGGGGGACAACGAGAACGGCCCCGGAGTTGCCTCCGGGGCCGTTGAGGTTGCGCTTGTCCGCTGGTCGCGTCGGCTTACCGGCGCCGTCCCACCATCCGGACAGAGAACAGTGCCGCCAGGGAGCCGACGAGCACGAGGCTCAGAATGAGTGCTGGAACCTGGTCCGCCAGCCCGGTGGTCGCCGTGTCCGGCACTTCGCCACCTGGAGTTGGCGTCGGGTTGCCGCCGAGCTCGCTCTCACGCGGAGTCGGTGACGGCGTCGGGTTACCGCCGAGCTCGCTCTCGCGCGGAGTCGGTGACGGCGTCGGCGTCGGGGTCGACTCGATCACCCTCGTCGTAGCAGAACGAGATGTGGCTGATGCCATTGCCTGAGCCGTTCTGTGGCCCGAGACCGGTATCGCCGGTCGACTCGGGGTTGTAGACGTACAGGTTGTGCTTGTCGCTGCCGGCCTTCACGAGCACCGCATCGACGCCGATGTTCGATGTCCAATCGAAGCCCTTCGGATCACTGTTCGTGAAGTTCGTGATCGTGACGGACAGGGTGCCATCGGTGAACGTGCCATTCCCCGGCGGATCGACCTTGAGCTCTGTCCAGTCGCCGAAGTTGGAACACGTCGGGTTGTTGTCGTCGCTGATCGGGGTCGGCGTCACGCTGGCCCCCAATGCCGGCATCGTCAGCGCTGCCAGGAGGCCGAGCGCTGCCAGGAGGCCGACGAGGGTTCGAAGCCCGGTTCGGGCCCTCAGTCCACTCACGATGATTCATTCCTTTCCCGGTCGGCTGCTGCCGGATGCCCCCCAGACCGATAAGTCCGCGCCGTCTGATGAGCCGGCGATGTGCCGCGCGAGTATATGGGTACCGACCAGTACTTCGGTACCTGTCAAATGACGTACCGCGATTCGGTCTGGTGATGTGCGGTGATGTGGCGGGCCGGGTTGGCGTTGACCAGATCGCACCGAGTACCGCTGGGGGGGTACGAAACGACCCCCGGTTTCCCGGGGGCCGTTTCGGATCAGCTGGGCCGCGTCGACGATCAGCGGCGTGCGCGCCCAAGGGCGAGCCTGGCGTAGGTCATCACCGCCAGCGCGAGGATCGCGACGAGGGCGAAGATCGGGACCGTGCTCGATCCCTGACCGGCCAGATCGACCGCCGTGTTCGGCACGGCCGGCGTCGGCGTCGGGTTGCCACCGAGCTCGCTCTCGCGAGGGGACGGGGTCGGCGACGCGTCGGCGACGGGGTTGGCGTCCCACCGAGCTCGCTCTCGGACGGGTCGGCGCGGCGTCGGGCTCGGCGTCGGCGACGGCGTCGGGCTCGGCGTCGGCGAAGGAGTCGGGCTCGGCGGTCGGCGAAGGCGTCGGGCTCGGCGTCGGCGACGGAGTCGGGCTCGGTGTCGGCGACGGAGTCGGGCTCGGCGTCGGCGACGGAGTCGGGCTCGCGGTCGGCGAAGCGTCGGGCTCGGTGTCGGCGTCGGCGTCGGCGACGGAGTCGGGGTCGACTCTGCCTCCGTGCAGTTCAGCGAGTTCGTCTTCGAGCTCGAGACGATCGCGCCGTCGTGGCCGGAGGCACCGGAGCCTCGGTCGCGATCACGCCAAGGATGCCGCCGGTCGAGACGGTGAAGCCGGTCGTCACCGGAACGTCGAACGTCAGCGTTCCGCTGCCGGAGAGGTTCCCGACATCCAGGACGACGAAGTTGGACTCGACGTCGGCGACATAGCCGGCCGGGTCGCCACCGCCGTTGCCGTTGATGGCGCCCTGGTTCGGGGAGAGGTACACGACGACGGTGCTGCCGGCCGGCAGCGTGCCGGTGACGTTGTAGTCGAGCTTGAAGGTGAACGATGACGCGCCGTCGTTCGAATCGCAGAACAGCTGTGCGTTGTTCTGGAACGTGAACGTGGCGGTTCCGCCGTTCAGATCCGAGTAGGGCCCGCTGGTCGGATGGCCGTTGTCGCCGGCGGTGAAGCCGAGGACGGTCCCGGGCCGGATAGAGCGCCATCGCCGAAAGCAGAATGGCGACGATCGAGATCAGCACCACGAAGCTGGTGCGCTGGGAAACCTGTCCCTTACCGGTGACGCTCAATGCGACCCCCTTTCTCCTTGAGATGGTGATGGCGCTGCTGGCCCAGACGGGCCGTATAAATGCGGTTGACCGATGGACGGCGAAGCGTAGTGCATTCGTCATGCCCTGCCTAGTACCCCCGAGGGCCGATTCGCCGCTCTGCAGGCAGAAAATGGGGGATCTGGTGGGTTAAGGCGGGTACGACCGGCCCAGGACCCGTTGCCGGGGCGCACCACGACGGCGCGTGACGATGGATTGCCGGGTCAGGGGGGGGCTAGGACGTTCGGCCGCGGGGGTCGAGGAGGACGACCTGCGTCTCGTCGGGGAGGGAGCTCACGGTCACCTGCGCCTTGGGCTGGCGGATCGGCTCGGCGGCCATCTCGTGAAGGAACTTCTCGGGCCCGCCGAGGTCCTTCGAGGCACCGTCCAGGCCGTAGTGCATCGGGATCACGATCTTCGGGCCGACCTGGGCGACGACCTCGGCGGCTTCGGCGGGGGTGAGCGTCGTCTCTCCGCCGACCGGCACCAGCAGCACGTCGATCGGCCCGAGCTCGCTGAGCTGCTCGTCGGTCAGCAGATGCCCGAGATCGCCGAGATGGCAGATGTGCACGCCGTCGATCTCGACCGAGAAGACCATGTTCTCGCCCCGCGCCGTTCCGCCCTCGCCGTCGTGATAGGTGCGGATCCCCATGACCAGGAGGTCGCTGAACTCGTACTCGCCCGGCCGGGTGAGGGTCAGGCCCGCGGTGATCGAACGGGTGTAGCTGTGGTCGGGGTGGGCGTGGCTGATCGTCAGCACGTCGACGTCATGCTTGCCCGCCACGAACCCCGTCGAGGGCGGGCACGGATCGGTGATGACGGTGGCGTCGCGACCCTTCAGGCGGAAGCACGCACGGCCGTACCAGGTGATCTCCATCGGTGAGGCCATCGTAGCGGGATAGCACGAGCCCCGGTGCCCGCCCAATGACACCGGGGCTCGAAGGAGGGAGGGTGGAGGCAGAAACCCGAGGTGGATTTCTATCTCGCACCGATGAGGCTACGGAGCACGCCTAAACCCCGGGCTTGCCACACCTTAAGAAACCTGAACGTTCCCGGGATTCCGGCGAGGTCGTGGCAGAATGCGCCGCAATGTCCGCTGCCCAGCGCCTGGCCGCCATCGTCATCGGCGTCATCGTCGTGATCGGGATCGCGGTCGTCGTCCTCAACCTTGCGGGCGATGGCGTCGCCGCCGATCCGAGCCCGCAGGCATCGGTCTCGCCGGCCGCGTCGCCCACCACGAGCGATGCGCCGACGGACGAGCCGTCACCGGCGGACGAGGACGACGTCCTGGCCGCCCTCGCCGAGATCGAGGAGCAGGTGATCGCCATCCGCGGCCTGCCCGCCGCCGACATCGGCGCGCCGGAGCTGCTCACGCGCGACGAGCTCCAGGACGCGCTGCTCGCCCTCTTCGAGGAGAACTATCCGCCCGAGGAGCAGGCCGAGGACAACGCGTCGCTGCGGGCGCTCGGGCTGCTCGAGCCGGACCAGGACGTCGCCGCGCTCCAGCTCCAGCTGCTCGGCGACGTGGTCCTCGGCTTCTACGACGACGACGAGAAGCGGATGGTGGTCGTGACCGACCAGGGCCTCGACGCCCTGGCGAAGTTCACGTACGCCCACGAGTACACCCACGCCCTGCAGGACGCCGCCTTCGGGATCGCCTCGCTGGACATCGAGGCAGAGGGCGAGGACGATCGCGCGCTGGCCCGCACCGCGCTGCTCGAGGGCGACGCGACCGTCGCGATGCTGGCATGGGCGTTCGCCAACCTGGAGCCGCAGGAGCTGGCGGAGATCACGAGCGCGCCCCAGCCCGACACGACCGGGATTCCGTCATGGCTCGTCGAGCAGATCGCCGTCTTTCCCTACAACGAGGGCTACCTCTGGGCGGGCTCGACTTGCCGGCGACCCGCTCAGCCCGGACTTCACCGAGCTCGATGCCGCGTACGCCGACCCTCCGGACTCGACCGAGCAGATCATCGACGTCGAGAAGTGGGATCCGCGCGAAGCGCCGATCCCGGTCGACGGACCCGACCTCGCCGCCGCCTTCGGCGATGGCTGGACCGAGGTCGACGACACCCCGATCGGCCAGGCGTTCCTGGAGGACATCCTCGTCTATCACGGGGTCGCGGGCGACGAAGCGCAGGCCGCAGCTGCGGGGTGGGGCGGCGACCAGGTCGTCGTCGCGACCGGCCCCGACGACGCCTTCGCCGTCGCATGGCGCCTGGTGTGGGACACGCCCGAGGATGCGGACGAGTTCGCCGATGCCTACAACTCGGTCATCTCCGGCCTCGGCTTCCCGGCATCGGTCACCCGGGTCGACGAGGACGAGGTGCTGATCGCCCACGGCAGCAGCCCGGATGTCCTCCGCCGCGCGATCGAAGCGGCCAGCGACTGACGGTCCTACATCGAGTCCGGCGCGGAGATCCCCAGCAGCGCGAGGGCGTTGGACAGGACCGATCGGGTGGCGTCCACGAGGGCCAGCCGCGCGGCCGATAGCCCGGCGTCCTCGGTGAGCACCTTGCAGTCGCGGTAGAAGGCGCTGAACGCGCTGGCCAGCTCGTACGCATAGCGCGGAACCTCGTGGGTCTCGCGCCGGTCGGCAGCCATGCCGACCGCATCGGGGAAGTCGAGAAGGTGGCGGACGAGCGCCCTGCTCGGACGGGTGCGTCAGCAGCTCCGCGGTCCGCGACGCGTCGGGCACGGCGCCGACCTCGTCGGCGTTCCGGAGAATCGACGAGGCGCGGGCGTGCGCGTACTGGACGTAGTAGACCGGGTTCTCGTGGCTCTGGCGCTTGGCGAGCTCGAGGTCGAAGTCGATGCCGCTCGTGAATGCGCGTGAGCTGAAGAACCAGCGCACCGGATCGGCGCCGACCTCGGCCATCAGGTCGTCGAGCGTCACGAACTCGCCCGATCGCTTGCTCATGCTCACGGCCTCGCCATCGCGAACGAAGCGCACCCAGGAATAGAGGAGGATGCGGACGGCCTCGGGGTCATGGCCGAGTGCGGTGGCGGCATGGAGGAGCCGGGCGACGGCGCCGTGGTGGTTCTCGCCCCAGACGTAGATCAGCTCGTCGAAGCCGCGGCTGAACTTCTCGCTGACATAGCCGATGTCCGCGGCGAAGTACGTTGGCTGGCCGTTGGATCGAAAGATCACGCGATCCCGATCGTCTCCGAAGGCCGTCGAGCGGAACCAGGTCGCGCCATCCTCTTCGAAGACGTATCCGGCTTCGCGAAGGCGCTCGACGCCGCGCTTCACCCAACCGTCGTCGTGGACGGAGCTCTCCGTCTTCCACACGTCGAAGTGGACTCCAAGGGCGTCGAGGCTGGCCTCGATCCCTTCCCGCTGCACCTCGGACGCCCACCGACCGTAGATCCAGTCGGCCTCGTCAGGCTCGGCAGCCTCGGCGTCGCGCACGACCTCGTCCGGGACCGATGCGGCCATCTCGCCGACGTAATCACCGCGGTAGCCGTCTTCGGGGAGCGGCGATCCCTGCCGGATCGCGCGCACCGATGCGCCGAGTGCCTTCACCTGCCCGCCGAAGTCGTTGAAGTAGTACTCGCGCGTCACGTCGTGGCCGGCGGCATCCAGGACGCGGCTCAGCACGTCGCCGACGAATGCGCCCCGCGCGTTGCCGACGTGGAGCGGGCCGGTCGGGTTGGCGCTGACGAACTCGACGTTGATCCGCTGCGGCTGGGCTGCGGTCCCGCGGCCGTAGGCGGCGCCGGCGTCCCGGATCGGGCCGACCTGGGCGGCCACCCACGCGGGGTCGAGGCGGAAGTTCAGGAACCCCGGAGCGGCGACCGAGACCTCGGCCACCGAGACCGGTGGCTCGAAGTGCTCGAGCAGGGTCTCCGCGATCCGGATCGGCGCGGAACGCGCGACCGGGGCCAGCTGCATCGCGACGTTGCTCGCCCAGTCGCCGTGATCGGGATTGGCGGGCCGCTCGAGGCCGATCGGTGGCAGATCCGTTCCCTGCCCGATCGCAAGTGCTCCGGACGATGCCGCGCGGTCGCGCGCATCGGCGATCGCTCGGGAGATCTCGGACCGGACGCTCATGGGCCTCGGAGTCTAGCGCTCGGCCCGGTGAGCGCGGCTCAGGGCTGTGCGGCCTCCCCGGCGGCTGCGGCCTGGGTGGGCGGGCCGCCGTCATCGTCCGGCATCACCCAGCCGCCGATCGCGAGAGAGACCGCGATCCACGCGGCGGCGAGGATGATCAGGATCCGGTGCCGGGGTCCGGCGGGTAGCGTTGTGTTGGGCCATGACTGCCACTGGATTTCCCCTCGACGTTCGTGACGATTCCCCCGCTGCGCCACATTGCAAGCGGTTTGCCACCAGTGGTGCCCTCGGCACCGCGACCTATCGGTCTCGGGCCAGCCGGAGCTCGAGGGCCTGGTCGGGGGTGAAGTCCATGAGCCCGAGGGTGTCGGCCGCGACCTCCAGCAGTGCGCCCGTCGGCGCAAGACCGATGAGCTCGCAATGGTCGATGTCGGTTCCGGCTTCGCGCGCGAGCCGCCGAACCTCGCGAACGACCGTGGCGATGCCGGTGCGCTCCCAGTCGACGAGGTTCGTGCTGACCTGCGCCATGGGCGGCATCCCCGGGTTCTCCAGGAGCACGCCCATCGCCTGCACGGCGGGCATCCCGCCGGAGCTCTCGCGGATCGCGGTGGCGATCTTGATGGCGACGGCCAGGTCGTCGGTCCGCAGGTTCATGTTGAACGCGATCAGCGGCTTGCGCGCGCCCACCGCGATCGCCCCGCCCCGCGGATGGACGCGAGCGGGGCCGAAGTCCGGGGCGCGCTCCGGCACCGCGCCGATCTCGTCGCGGATCGCCTCGTACTGGCCGCGGCGCACGTCGGCGAGACGCCGCCGGTCGGGCCGCAGCGCGGCCGCTCCGTAGAGATAGACGGGCAGGTCGAACCGCGTGGCGACCTGCTCCCCGAATCGCCGCGCGAGGTCGACGCACTCCTCGAGCCGGGTCGAGCCGAGTGGCACGAACGGGATGACGTCGACGGCACCGATGCGTGGGTGGGCCCCGGTGTGCTGTTCCATGTCGATCAGCTCGAGCGCGCGTCCGACCGCCGCGGTCGCCGCCCTGACCACGGGCTCGGCGCTGCCCGCGAACGTGACGACGCTGCGGTTGTGGGTCGGGTCGAGCGAATGGTCGAGCACCGTCACGCCGTCGATCTGACCGATGGCGTGGACGATCTCCTCGACCACCTCGGGTCGGCGTCCCTCGCTGAAGTTCGGGACGCACTCGATCAGTCCGGGCATGGTGTCGATCGTAACCCCTGCTACGCTCGGCCAATGCCCGGCACCCTCTATCTCGTCGCCGTGCCGATCGGGAATCCTGACGATCTCAGCCCGCGTGCCCGGGACATCCTGCGCGCGGCGGACGTGGTGGCCGCCGAGGACACGCGCCACTTCGCGACGCTGGCACGGCACCACGGCCTGGCACCGCGCGCGCTCAGCTATCACGATCACAACGAGGTCGAGCGGACCGCTGCGCTGCTCGAGCGCCTTCGCGCCGGGGACGACGTCGCCCTCGTGAGCGATGCCGGCACGCCGCTCATCAGCGATCCGGGCTACCGGCTGGTCCGCGCCGCGATCGACGCGGGCATCGGCGTGACGAGCGTGCCGGGCGCGTCCGCGGTGACGACCGCGCTGGCGGCATCGGGCCTGCCTCCACATCCGTTCCGGTTCGTCGGCTTCCTGCCGCGGACGGCGGCGGCCCGTCGCGCGCTGCTGAAGAGCCTGGCCGGTGACCCGGCGACCCTGGTTGCCTTCGAAGCCCCTCGGCGCCTGACCGATGCGCTTCGCGACGCTCTCTCGACGCTCGGCGACCGGCCCGCCTGCCTGGCGCGGAACCTCACGAAGCCGCACGAGCGCTACCAGCGCGGCACGCTGTCGCAGCTGATCGCCGAGCTCGAGGCCGAGGGGGAGGTCCGGGGAGAGGCCACGATCGTGATCGGCGGCGCGACCTCCGCTCCGGACGACAGCGAGGAGGCCGAGGCCGACGCCCGGCTGCTGCTCGCGGGCGGTGCACCGGCACGCGCCGTCCAATCGCTGCTCGTCGAACGGCGCGGGATGTCCCGGCGCGCCGCGTACGACCTCGTGCTCCGTCTGCGACGCGAATGATCGAGCCGATCGTCGACCGAGTGCTCCGCTCCACTCGCTACCGCGACGTCGACCGCGCGCTGCTCGACCGGCTGGCCGCGGAAGAGCTGCCGAAGTCCCGGAACGTCGATGACGCCGTCAAGCGGGTGAAGCGCCGGCTGCACCAGGCGGTCGGCGCGTACCGCGGCGCGGGCGGCGGCGGATCCGCTGGCGACGGTCCGCGCAACCTGGGCCGGGGACCGCGAGGACGCGGCGTTCCGGGCGGCCTGCGCCGATGTGCATGCGGAGTCACGCGTCGACCGCCGAGCGGCTGCCGTACATCGAAGGGTTCTTCGCGCCGATCTGGGAGCTGACCGGCGGCGCCCCGCGAACGCTCCTCGACCTCGGCTGCGGGCTCGGGCCGCTGGCTCTGCCATGGATGGGCCTGTCGCCGGAAGCCACGTATCACGCCTGCGAGGTCGATCGGCGCTCGCTCGAGGTGGTGGATGCGTTTCTCGATCTGGTCGGACAGCCGCACGCGGTCCACGCGCGCGACCTCGTCGCCTCGGGCGGCCCGCCGATCGCTGCCGATGTGGTCCTGCTCCTGAAGCTCGTCCCACTGCTCGACCGCCAGGATCCATCCGCGGCCGCGCGGCTGCTGGGCACTCTCGACGCCCGCCACGCTGTCATCTCGTTTCCAACCAGCTCGCTCGGCGGCCGGCGACGTGGCATGGAGGCGACCTATCGGCGCCTGCTCGACGAGCTCGTCGCCGCCCTGGAGATCGGCGACGTCCGCGAGGCATCGGTCCCGAACGAGCTCGTCTTCGTGGTGACGCCTCGTGGCTGATCCGCTGGTCACCGGCCGCGGCACGCTCGCCGTTCCGGCCTTCCTCCCGGATGCGACGCGGGCCGGCGTGCGCGGGACGAGCAGCGAGGACCTCCGGGCGGTCGGGATCGAGGGCGTCGTCGTGAACGCCTTCCATCTGCTCCGGCGTCCGGGCGCCCGGGTGGTGCAGGCCGCCGGCGGGATCCATCGGTTCATGGACTGGGATCGGCCGATCGTCAGCGACTCGGGCGGCTTCCAGATCTGGAGCCTGATCCGCCAGGATCCCAACCGCGGCGTGATCCGCGACAACGAGGTGATCTTCCGCGAGCCGTCGACCGGCGAGAAGTGGAACCTGACCCCGGAGCGGATCGTGAACCTCCAGCTCCAGCTTGGCAGCGACGTCGTCGTCTGCCTCGACGACTGCACCGATGCGGAGTCGCCCGAGTCCGAGCAGGAGCGCTCCGTCGAGCGGACCGTGCGCTGGGCACGCCGCTGCCGCGAGGAGCTCGACAAGCAGGTCGCGCAGCGCGGTGGGGCCCCACCGCGGATCTTCGCCGTCGTCCAGGGCGGCGGGATCGAGGCGCTGCGACGGCAATGCGCGACCGCCCTGGCCGAGATCGGCTTCGATGGCTACGGCTTCGGCGGCTGGCCGCTCGCGGCCGACGGCACGCTGCTCGCCGATCCGATGCGCTGGGTCGTCGAGTCGCTCCCGCCCGAGGCTCCGAAGCACGCGCTCGGAGTCGGCCGGCCGGATCACGTCGTCAACGCCTTCGCGCTCGGCTATTCGGTGTTCGACTGCGCGCTTCCGACCCGCGACGCTCGTCATGGCCGTCTCTACGCCTTTCGCGATGGCTGGTCCTCACGCCGGCCGGAGCCGGGCGACGACTTCTACCGCGCCGTCCGCATTCACGATCAGCAGTACCGGGTCGCGCACGGACCGATCGAGGACGGCTGTGACTGCCCGGTCTGCGCCCGTCACTCGGCGGCCTACCTGCATCACCTGTTCAAGGTCGGGGACACGTCGGCCGAACGGCTGGCGACCCTCCACAACCTGCGCTTCTACGTGCGCCTCTTCGCGCTGCTCCGCTCGTAGCGTCAGGCGTGGGCGGCGGCCTGCGCGGCGTCCTCGCGACCGAGCGTGTCCGGGCTCACGTTTCGCGCACGAGCGAGGCGCTCGGTGAGCAGCTGCAGCGCGACGGCCGATGCGAGCAGCGAGCCAGCCATGGCAGGCACGCGTCCCGTGTGCGGCAAGACGATGCGGGCGGCCGGTGTCTCGTCGGGATCGATCTCACCGGCAATCTCGTCGCCGATGATCGCGGCGGTTGGAACCGCGAGGGCCTTCGCGGCGGCGAGGAGCCGGTGCGCCCGAGCGAGGATCTCCGGAGAGCCGTCGGTCAGGACGACGACGAGCCCGGTCCAGCGCGTGACGGCGGCGAGGTGCCCGTGCAGGACGGTCTCGAGCTCGAGGGCGGTGGCGGGCTGGCGAGGTCCCTCGCTGACCTTGAGCGCAAGCTCGCGGGCGGTGATCGCATCGTGCCCGGCGCCGGCGACGATCAGCCGATCGGTTCCGGCCATCGCCGCCGCGATCTCGGCGGGGCCGTGAGCGTCCTGGCTGACGTCCAGGAGGGCTCGGATCGCGGCCGCGTCGAGCCGGGACCTGCGCAGCTTCGCGGCCAGCGCGACGCCCACGACCAGCGGCGCCAGGTAGCCGATGGTGTGGCACCAGCTCTGGTCCTGCTCCTCGGTGAGGATCACGTGGCCGGCGAGGGCGGCACCGGGCGATCCCGGTCCGACGGTGATCAGCGCCGTCGTCGCCCCGGCCGCCTGGGCGGCGGAGATCGCCTCGTTCGTCGCGTAGGTGCCGCCCTCGTGCGAGACCGCAATGAGCAGCCCGTCGCCGATCGGACGCTGGACGGCCTCGAGCGCCTGGACCGACCGAACCTCGCGGCCGGCGGGCAGGTCGAGCGCGTCGGACACGAGGCCGTGCGATCGCCATCGCGGCGTGCTCGGACGTCCCGCAGCCGGTCGTGACGACCGGTCGCCCGGCATCGATCGCGGCGCGGATCTCGCTCGCGAGCGCATCGAGCGTCGGATCCTTGGCCAGCCGTCGGACGAGGCGCTCGGCGACCGCGGGCTCGGCGGCGATCATCTCGCTCATGACGTACGGCGGGCGCGATCGGAACGGCGGCATGCTCGACGGCGCCCACGGGTCGGGGGCGCCGGGCAGCGGCTGGTTCGGCGGGGCGTGGCATCGTCGGCGTCAGAAGGGCTTCAGGACCATGAGCGCGACGATCACGGCCAGGGCGATCAGCTCGGCGACGTGGGCGGCGCGGACGGTCGGATCGGCGAAGGCGGCATGGAGCTCCGGGGTGACCCGGCCGGCGCTGCGCGCCCCGTCGAGCACGACGGCGAACCGGCGGCCGCGCGGCAGGAAGATCGTCGGCACCATCGCGGCGATCCCGAAGGAGAGGATGAGTGCGGCGAGCATCCACCCCGTCGTCAGGCCGAGCCACGGGTAGCCCTGGGCCCAGGCGGTCAGGAGTCCGACCACGACGACGAGCATCGAGCTGACGCGGACCGTCATCTCGAACGGGTCGGAGGCTTCGAGCAGCGCCTCGGTTCGCTCCATCGTCTCGCTGCGCTCGGCAGACCCGAGCAGGAGCCAGCGACCGATGACGCCGGTCACGAGGGCCATGGCCAGCGCGACATGGAGGAGCTTGAGGAGTCCCGACCAGTCCATCGGCCCCTAGGCGTCCGGTCGCATCGGGATCCGCAGGCCGCGCTCGTCGGCCACCTCGAGCGCCCGCTCGTAGCCGGCGTCGGCGTGGCGGAGGACGCCCATGCCGGGGTCGGTGGTGAGGACGCGCTCGAGGCGCGCGGCTGCCTCGGGGGTGCCATCGGCGACGACGACCATGCCGGCGTGCAGCGAGTAGCCGATGCCCACGCCGCCGCCGTGGTGGAAGCTGACCCAGGTCGCGCCGGCGGCGGTGTTGACGAGGGCGTTGAGGATCGGCCAGTCGGCGATCGCGTCCGATCCATCGCGCATCGCCTCGGTCTCGCGGTACGGGCTGGCGACGCTGCCGGCGTCGAGGTGGTCGCGACCGATGACGATCGGTGCCGCGACCTCGCCGGAGGCGACGAGCTCGTTGATGGCGAGTCCGGCGCGGGCGCGATCCCCGTAGCCGAGCCAGCAGATCCGCGCGGGCAGGCCCTGGACGGGGACCTTCTCGGCGGCCAGCCGCAGCCAGCGCTGCAGCCCATCGTCGTCGGGGAAGAGCTCGGCCAGCGCGCGGTCGATGCGCGCGATGTCCGCCACCTCGCCGGACAGCGCGGCGACCCGGAAGGGGCCCTTGCCCTCGCTGAAGAGCGGACGGATGAAGGCGGGCACGAAGCCGGGGAAGTCGAAGGCGTTCTCGACGCCGGCCTCGCGCGCGAAGTTCCGGATGTTGTTGCCGTAGTCGAACGTCACCGATCCGCCGCGCTGGAAGGCGAGCATCGCGCGGACGTGCTCCGCCATCGAGGCCTTCGAGCGATGGACGTAGTCGTCGGGATCGCTCGCGCGCAGCGCGAGCGCATCGGTCAGGGTGAGCCCGTTCGGGACGTATCCGTTGAGCGGGTCGTGGGCGCTGGTCTGGTCCGTGACGAGGTCCGGATGCCAGCCGCGACGGACGAGCTCCGGCAGGACGTCGGCGGCGTTGGCGACGAGCGCCAGCGACTGGCCGATCCGGTCACGGCGCCAGCCGTCGACCGTCTGCACCGCCTCGTCGAGGTCGTGCGTGAGCTCGTCGACGAAGCCGGCATCGAGGCGCCGGCGAGCACGGGCCTCGTCCACCTCGACGACGAGCGCGGCTCCGCCGTTCATCGTGATCGCCAGGGGCTGGGCGCCGCCCATGCCGCCGAGACCGCCGGTGATCGTCGCCGTCCCGGCGAGGCTTCCGCCGAAGTGCTGGCGCGCGGCCTCGGCGAAGGTCTCGTAGGTGCCCTGGATGATCCCCTGGGTGGCGATGTAGATCCACGAGCCGGCGGTCATCTGGCCGTACATCGTCAGGCCGGCGCGCTCGAGCTCGCGGAACTGCTCCCACGTCGCCCAGTGCGGCACGAGGTTCGCGTTGGCGATCAGGACTCGCGGGCTGTCGGGCGTCGTGCGGAACACGCCGACCGGCTTGCCGGACTGGATCAGGAGCGTCTCATCGTTCTCGAGGCGCTGCAGCTCGGCGACGATCGCGTCGAAGGCCTCCCAGCTCCTGCGCCGCGCGGCCGGTGCCTCCGTAGACCACGAGGTTGTCCGGATCTTCGGCCACGTCGGGGTCGAGGTTGTTCATCAGCATGCGCAGGGCGGCTTCCTGCTGCCATCCCTTGCAGGAGAGCTCGGTGCCGCGCGGCGCGCGGACGGTGCGCGGACCGCTCTTCGGCTGGACGGCCGTCATGGGCCGATGATACGGCGGGCCGTCAGGAAGCTTCGGTGATCGGAAGCTCATCCCGGCATCGTGGACAGGAAGAACGCGATCGAGAAGCCGAAGACCGTCGCCAGTCCGACGCCGATGCCGCCGTCGCGGAACGCCTCCGGGAACATCGTGTCCGCCAGCATCGCGAGGATCGCGCCCGCGGCGAACGCCTGGATGATCGCCGCCGGCCCCGGCGCCATGTCGCCGAGCGCGACGAAGCCGATCGCCGCGGCGACCGCCGACGCGAGCGCGACCACCACCCAGAGGAGCATGATCTGCCCCGGCGATCGGCCGGCGTCGCGCAGGTCGCGCGCCGCCCCCAAGCCCTTCCGGGAAGTTCGACGCGAAGACGGCCGCCAGGAACGAGACGGAGACGCCGAGCCCGCCGATCAGCGAGGCGCCGAGGACGATCGACTCGGGCAGGCCGTCGAGGAGCGCGCCGAGCACGATCGCGGGACCGTTGTTCGCCTCGCCGCCCGACGAGCCGCCGAGGCCGCGCTCGATCAGCAGGTCCCCGACGAAGAACGTGAGGCCGCCCAGCGCGAGCCCGAGGGCGGTCGGTCCCGTGCCGCCCTGGTTGAATGCCTCCTCGGTCAGGTCGAAGGCCAGCGCCGAGACCAGCGCCCCGGCGCCGAACGCCATGATCAGCGCGACGATGCGCCGCGAGATCGGGACCCAGATGCCGACGCGCGGCGCCGATGACGAGCGCGCTCGCCGCGACGAGGCCCCAGAACGCGGCCTCCAGCATCGTGCTCAGTCCTCGCCGAACGGATTCGGGCGCTTCGGGCCTTCCGGCAGGAAGCCGGAAGAGGTCGTCGGGATCGCCCTTCGGCGGCAGCGGGAGCGGCCAGTCGTCGCCCTCGTCGGGCTCGGATGCGCGCAGGAGATCGGACCAGGCGTCCGCATCGGTCTCGCCGGTCAGCTCGCGCCGATAGACCGGGAAGCGCTCGTCGCCGGCGATGTGCTCGAAGCCGGCCGCCTCGTAGACCGATGCCGGACCCGGCGACGGCAGCCACGGGTCGGGCACGCCCTCGGGATAGGCCTCGACGGCGATGATGCCGCGCCGGTCGAGCTCATCGCAGACCCCGTTCAGCAGCTCGATGCCGGCCGGATCGCGGTCCTCGGGCGGCCCGGTCACCTGGAGGCAGGTGACGACCCACGGGGCGGGCGAGTCCGGGAGCTGCGGGTAGCGGTCCCGGATCGTCTGGGCTCGCGGGTAGGCGCTCAGCGGTCCGAACTGGGCGTAGCCGATCGCGACCCGGGCGACCGCATCGGTTCGGTAGGCCAGCATCGCGTACGAGCCGGAGAGATCGCGGGCGGCGAGCAGGCGCCGGCGCTTGAGCGACGCTCGCGCGGTGCCGTCGGGAGCGTCGGCAGCCGGTGCCTCGCGACCGCCGTCGAGCCGCTCCCAGTAGTCGCAGGTCTGGCAGCGCGCACCGGGCTGTGCCGGATCGGGGATGTCGTCGAAGCCCGCCTCGTCGAGCAGGACGAGCTCGAGGTCAGGCATGAGCCCGCTGGGTGGCGCCGTTGGCGAGCAGGTCCCCCGAATGGACGAGCTCGCGAACCGCGTCGATGTCCGGCGAGGGTGGACGGTCGGCGTCGAGATGGGCGACCCGCGCCCGGATCGCTGCGTGGGCGGCTGCGACCCCTGCCCCGGGGCGAAGCGGAGCGCGGAAGTCGATGCCCTGTGCCGCGCACAGCGCCTCGATCGCGATCACCAGCTCGGCCCGATCGACCGCCTCTCGCAGGTGGAGCGCCGACGTGGCTCCCATGCTCACGTGGTCCTCCTGGTTGGCGCTGGTCGGGATGCTGTCGACCGATGCCGGATGGGACAGCGTCTGCAGCTCGTTCACCAGGGCGGCCGCCGTGTAGTGGGCGATCATCAGCCCGCTCTCGATGCCCGGCCGCTCGGCGAGGAACGCCGGCAGGCCGGCCGAGAGATGCGCATCCACGAGGCGTGCGGTCCGCCGCTCGGAGATCGACGCCAGCTCCGCGACGGCCATCGTGGCGTAGTCGAGCGCCAGCGCCAGCGGCTCGCCATGGAAGTTGCCGCCGCTGATCACCGCTCCCGGACGGGAAGACGAGCGGGTTGTCGGTCGCGGCGTTGATCTCCACGCCGAGGACGCGCTCGAGCTCGGCCAGCGCGTCGCGAGCGGCGCCGTGGACCTGCGGCATGCATCGGAGGCTGTACGCGTCCTGCACCCGGTGCTCGGTATCGGCGCGATGGGACGCCCAGATCTCGCTGTCCGCCAGCAGCTCGCGCAGGTGCCTGGCCGATGCGACCTGCCCCGGATGCGGGCGCGCGGCGATCAGCTCCTCCGCGAAGGCGGCGCCGGTGCCGAGCATCGCCTCCAGGCTCATCGCGCCGACGACGTCGGCGGTCAGCGCCAGCCGCATGGCGTCGTGATGAGCGAGGGCGCCGATCCCGGCCATCAGCTGGGTCCCGTTGAGCAGCGCCAGGCCTTCCTTTGCCTCGCAGCTCGATCGGCTCGAGCCCGGCGCGCGCCAGCGCCTCGGCTCCGCCGCCCGGGCCGGCGCCGTCGACGGTCGCCTCGCCCTCCCCGATGAGCACGAGCGCGACGTGAGCCAGCGGCGCGAGGTCGCCCGACGCGCCGAGGCTGCCGCGCGACGGGACGACCGGATGGATCGCCGCGTTCAGCATCGCGACGAGCAGGTCGACGACCTCGACGCGCACGCCGGAGAGCCCGACCGCCAGGGCGTTCGCCCGCAGGAGGAGCATCGCCCGCACGACGTCGTCGGGCAGCGGGTCGCCGACGCCGGCGGCATGGGAGCGGACGAGGTTGCGCTGGAGGGCCGACGTCTGCGCCGGGTCGACGCGCGTATCGGCCAGGTCGCCGAAGCCGGTGGTGACGCCATAGACGGTTGCGCCGTCGGCCACGAGCCGCTCGATCACGGCCCGCGATGCCCGCATCCGATCCGCCGCTCCGGCTTCGAGCTCGACGGCCCGTCGGCCCCGCGCGACCTCGATGACGTTGATCGATGGTGAGGTCCCGGCCGGTGAGCGGAAGGGGCGGCATCGGTCCCTATACTACGCACCGTGCGACGGCTGCCGGACATCATGAGCCGCCTCGTCGTCCATGACGAGGCCGCCATTCGACTGGGCGGAGCCGTCCCCAGCCCGGCCGCGGCGTTCCTCCTGACGATGATCGCCCTGCCCGCGCTGTTCTGGCTGATCATGCTCAAGCGCACCGTCACCGGCGGCTCCACGCTGCCCGAAGAGTGGGTGATGCAGACGATCGTCGTGCCGGCCTCCACCTGGATCGAGGTCCACGTCCCGGTGCTCGACACGCTGATCATCGGCATCAGCGCGCTCGGCAGCGGCTGGTTCGTGGCGCTGGCCTTCGCCGCGCTCGGGCTCCTGGCGCTGTCCCGTGGCCGCCGCGACCTCGCCCTCCTCCTGGCCCTCGGCACGCTCTGCTTCCCGATGGAGTGGGCGCTGAAGTACTTCACGTCGGCCGAGGCGATCAGCCTCCCGACCCTCGTCAATGCGATCTTCAACGTGAACGGCGTCGGTCTCGACGACATCGCCGACTTCCCGGCCGGGCATGCGCTGCGCGCCACCGTCCTCTATGGGTTGGCCGCCTTCTGCGTCGCCCGGCTGGCACACGACGTTCGGCAGGGCGTGAGCGCCTACGTCGTCGCGATCGTGCTCATCGGCGCGATCAGCGCGACGCGCCTCTACCTCGGCGCGCACTACCCGATCGACGTGCTCGGCGGCTGGATCGCCGGGGCCGCGCTGCTGTCGATCCTCGTCGCCGTCCACGTCCTCCGCGTCGACGAGCGGGCGAAGGCGCGCGAGCGGACGCGGGCGGCGGCCGCGCCGCGGAGAGTGGCGGTCCCGCGTCGCGTGACGCCACCAGCGTCCGCCTCGAAGGCGTCCGGCGAGACGGTCGAGGGCTGATCGCTGCTCGACTTCATCGACCAGCAGGTCATCCCATTCATCCTCCAGCTGTACGACGCGGTCGGGTACGTCGGCGTGGCCATCGGCATCGCGCTCGAGACGTTCATCCCGATCCTGCCGTCCGAGATCATCGTCCCGATGGCGGGCTGGAAGATCGCCCAGTCGGCGGCCGATCCGACGGTCGTCGAGCCGCTCACCGGCCAGCCGTGGACGTTCATCGGCGCGCTCGCCGCGGCAACGGTGGGGGCGGCGATCGGGTCGCTCGCCGGCTACCTCATCGGGGCCTGGGGCGGGCGACCGCTCCTCGACCGCTATGGCCGCTGGGTCCACATCTACCCCGACGACCTCGACCGCGCCGACCAGTGGTTCGCGCGCTACGGCGACCGGGCGGTCCTCATCTGCCGGCTCATTCCGCTGCTCCGGGCGCTCATCAACTTCCCCGCGGGCGTGGCGCGCATGCCGGTCGGCCGCTTCCTCTTCTTCAGCGTCCTCGGCTCGCTGCCCTGGAACGCGGCGCTCCTGCTCGGCGGGATCCTCCTCGGGGCGAACTACGAGGCGCTGTACCACGCGATCCGCCCCTTCGAGATCGTCATCTACATCATCGTGCTGATCGGGATCGCCGTCGTCATCGCGCTCTGGCTCCGCGGCCGCGACCGCCGCTCGGAGGCTCCCGAGGGCGGTTGACCGGTCGGTCGGCCGATGGCACCCTGCGGGCAACAGAACACATCGTCTTCGGGGCGGGGTGAAAGTCCCCACCGGCGGTCGGCTCGCGAATCAGCGAGCCAGCCCGCGAACCGCATCGGCCCAGACGCCGATGCGGCCGACCTGACCCCCGGCGCTCGCCGGGGCAGACAGGGCCGACGGTCACAGTCCGGATGGGAGAAGACGAGCGCGCTCCGCGAGCGACGCGGCGTGATGACGTCGTGCCGGCCGCGGCAGCGCGGTCCGATGCCCCGTGGCCGATGGCATGCCCTGTCACGGAGCCACGATGACGCCTCACCCGACCGCGACCGGACTCGACCTCTCGCTCGACGGTGTCGACGCGCGCTTCGCGACGGCCGGCGGGCAGATCGAGGCGCTGGCCGGGCTCGACCTGGCGGTTGGCTGCCGGCTCGTTCACGGCCGTGATCGGGCCGAACGGCTGCGGCAAGAGCACGCTCCTGCGGGTGATCGCGGGGCTCAAGGCTCCCGACGCGGGGCGGGTGCTGGTCGGCGGGGCGGAGCCGGTCGCCGGCGACGGGCGCGTCGGCCTCGACTTCCAGCAGCCGCGCCTCGTGCCGTGGCGCTCGGTCATCGACAACGTCGCGCTGCCGATGGAGCTTGCCGGCGTCGCGCCGGACGTGCGCCGCGACCGCGCCGAAGCCGCGCTCGCGCAGGTCGGTCTGGCCACGGCCGCGCGGCTGCGGCCGCGCGAGCTCTCGGGTGGGATGGCGCAGCGCGCCGCGCTCGCCCGGGCGTTGGTCGGCGATCCCCCGGTGCTGCTGCTCGACGAGCCGTTCAGCGCGCTCGACGCGCTCACCCGCGAGGAGTTCGACGCCGAGCTCCAGCGTCTCTGGCTCGAGCGGCCGCGCACCGTGGTCTTCGTCACCCACAGCGTCGCCGAGGCCGTCGCCCTCGCCGATCGCGTCGTCGTCATGACCCCGCGGCCGGGGCGCGTCGCGCGAGTCGTGGAGGTCGACCTCCCGCGGCCGCGGCCCGTCGTGGTCACCGCCGACCCGCGCGCCGCGGCGGTCGCGGCCGAGGTCCGGGACGCGCTCGCATCGGTCCATGCGCTCGAGCTGCGACCGTGGTCCGAGGCGCCCGAGGTGGGTGCCGCATGAAGCGAATCGCGTCGGCCCTCGTCAGCCTGGCGGTCTTCCTCGCGATCTGGAAGCTCGTGACCGTCATCGGCGACCTGCCGGAGTACATCCTGCCGGCGCCGGAGGTCGTGGTGGAGCGAGGGGTCCGGGCCGTCGGCTCCGGCGTCCTCTGGCCGCACGTCGGCGTCACGTTGCTCGAGATCGTCCTCGGCTTCGTCGTCGGCGCGACCGTGGCCATCGGGGTCGGGATCGCGCTGGCGAAGAGCCTCTTCGTCGAGCGCGCCCTGTCGCCCTACATCGTCGCCGCGCAGGCGATCCCGATCCTGGCGCTCGCGCCGCTGCTCGACATCTGGTTCGGCGGCGGGCTCTCCGCCCGGGTCGTGGTCTGCGCGCTCATCGTCTTCTTCCCGATCACGATCGCCACGATGGTCGGCATCCGCTCGACCGACCCGCTTCTCGACGAGGTGTTCCGCAGCCTCGGCGCGAGCTCCGCCCAGCGAACGCGGCTCCTCGAGATCCCGTCGGCCCTGCCGGTGATCTTCGGCGGCCTTCGGATCGGGGTGACGCTCGCGGTCATCGGCGCCGTCGTCGCCGAGTGGGCGTCCGCCGGCGACACCGGGGTCGGCGTCCTCATCAACATCGCCAACCAGGGGCTCTTCGACACCCCGCTCATGTTCGTCGCCCTCGCCGTGCTGGCGATCATCGGCCTCGCCTTCTACGGCGGCGTCGTGGTCGTCGAGCGACGGCTCGTCAGCCAAGTGAAAGGACCACCGATGCGCTCGATTCCGCGCCGCCATTCTCATCACCCTCGCCGGCGGGTTGCTGGCCGGGTGCCTCTCTCCGGATCCGACCGGCACGGCATCGGTCTCGAGAGCCGCTGCGTGCGGTGACCCTGCTCCTCGGGTTCCGCCCGGACGTGCAGTTCGCGCCGTTCTACGTCGCGCAGCAGGAGGGCTTCTACGCCGATGCCGGCCTCGAGGTGACGATCGAGCACCGCCAGGCGCCCGACGTCCAGCGCCTCGTCGCCGACGGCCAGGCCGAGTTCGGCGTGGCCGATGCCACCGACGTGATGATCGCCCGCACCGCCGGGATCCCGATCCGCTACGTCTCGACGCTCTACCAGAGCTTCCCGGTGGCGCTGATCGGCGAGGCGGGGACGGTGCCGGCCGATCCGGCGGACCTCGCCGGGATGCGCATCGGCACGCCCGGACAGTTCGGCTCGTCGTGGCACGCGCTGCTGGCGCTGCTCGACGCCGGCGGCCTGACGGTCGACGACATCACCGTCCGCGAGTACCCGCAGTTCAACCAGGTCGACGGCCTCACCAACGGCGACGTCGACCTGATCACCGGCTTCCGCAACAACGAGCCGCTCCAGCTCGAGGACCGGGGGATGAGCGTCGACCTGCTCACCGTCGACGAGATCGCGCCGCTGCCCGGGCCGGGGATGATCGTCGGCGACGAGCTGCTCGAGTCGGACCCCGAGCTCGTGCGGGCCTTCGTCGAGGCCACCGCCGCGGCGCAGGCCGCGGTCATCGACGATCCCGATCTCGGGTTCGCGGCCGCGGAGGTCGCCGTGCCGGAGATCTCGGAGAACCCCGACGTTGCGCGCGCGGTCCTCGACGCAACCGTCGAGCTCTGGGAGGGCGAGGGGTTTGCCAACGGCGCGATCGACGAGGAGCTGTGGGCGACCGGCTACGAGACGATGCAGCGCCTCGGCTTCATCGACGGATCGGTCCCGCTCGACGAGATGATCGTCACCGACCTAGGCGGCGGCTGAGGCTCTCCGCTCGGCGGCCTCGACCAGCTGGCGGAGGACCATCATCGGCGTCACCGGACCGATGCCACCCGGGACCGGCGTGATCGCCTTCGCCAGCGGCGCGACCTCGTCGAAGGCGACGTCGCCGACGATCCCGTCCGGCGTCGCGTTGATGCCGCAGTCGACGACGATCGCGCCGGGCGGGACCATCTCGCCGCGGATGAGCCCGGGGACGCCCGCGGCCGCGACGATCAGGTCGGCGCGCTGCGTCTCGGCCGCGAGGTCGCGCGTCCGGGTGTGGCAGACGACGACGGTCGCGTCGCGCGCGAGGAGCAGCGAGAAGACCGGGCGTCCGACGACGGCCGAGCGCCCGACGATCACCGCCCGCAGGCCGGCGACCGGCACCTCGTACTCCTCGATGATCGCGATGACCGCGAGCGCCGTCGCGGGCACGAACGCCGGCTCGCCGCGCGCCAGGCGCCCGGCGCTCGTCGGCGTGGCGCCGTCGACGTCCTTCTCCGGGTCGATGTGCTCGACGAGGCGCCGGCCCGCGGCCACGTCCTCGAACGGCTGGGCAACGACGATGCCGGCGACGCGCGGGTCCGCGTTGAGCCGCTCGATGGCCGGCACGAGCGCGTCGCCGTCGACGATCACGCTCGGTCTCGACGCCGACGCTCTTCGCCGCCCGCTCGAGGCTTGCCGCGTACATCGAGGCCGCGCCGTGGTGGCCGTCGCTGAGGATCGCCAGCACCGGTGGATGGCCATGGCCGACCGTCGCGGCGAGGCGCTCGACCCGGTCGCGCAGCTCGGTGCGCAGGTGGCCCGCCAGGGCGCGCCCGTCGAGCAGCCGGGCCGTCACCCGAGCTGACCCTCGACCTGCTCGCGGATCGCGTGCTCCCGATCGTCGAGGCCGCCGAGGAGGCGTTCCACCTCGTCGGTGGCAATCGTGCGCATGGCGTCGTCGGCGTCGAGGTACGGGAGGTTGATCTGGACGTTGAGCACCGCGCCGCGCAGCGCCGCGACGGCCAGCAACGCGCCGACACCCGCGTCGCTGATCGCGTTGCGACTCCCGATCGGCGCGAGCCGCTCGGCCAGCTTGAGCACCTGCTCGGCCAGCCGGGCGGTCTGCAGCGGCGCGCGGGTCGCCTCGCGAGTCGCGGCCGCGACCTGCACCGCGCGCGCCTGGCGCTCGATGTCGGTCTCGCGCGGCAGGCGCCGCGCGCGGATGACCCCGTCATAGGCGACCGCGTCGAGCTCGACGAGGTTGAGGAGCTCCGACTGGCAGGTTGCCGCCCCGATCGCGATCTCCGTCAGCTCCTTCTCGTCCTCGGCCGCGGCCGGGCGGCCCGAGGTGAGTGCCACGACCATCCGCAGCAGCCCGGCTCCCATCGCGCCGGCGAGCGCGGCCGCGCTGCCGCCGCCCGGAATCGGGTCGCCGGTCGCCATGCGCTCGATCAGCTCGGGCGCAGGCAGGTCGTTGAGACGGCTGGGGTCCATGGGAGTGACTCTCCGGCTGCATTCGGGGCCGCTCGACGGCAACGAAATCGGCCCGGCTGGGCGGCCGGGCCGATTGTAGGCTGGGATGGGGTCGGGGTCTGGGTCAGGCCGCCGGCTCGAGGGCCTCCAGGAACCAGCGGCGCCCGTCGAAGGCGATCGCGGCGCGCCCACCCTCGCGGGTGCGCAGCACCATCGTCAGCCTCGGCCCACGGCCGGCCGGATACGCGGAGCGTTCGTCGCGGACGGTATCGAGATCCACGACATGGAGGTGATGGCCGCCGACGCTCACTTCGGACGGTCGATTCGCGGCTCGGTCCCAGCGGACGCGGGCCTGGGTCGGGGGTACCTGGACGAGTGCCATTGCGTGTGCTCCCACATGACGGTTCCTGCTCGGGCACTCGAACAGGCGTTCGGTTTGGTGAGCATGATATCGAACGGATGTTCGACTCGTCAAGCCCCGTCATCGTCCTCGCTGGACGGCGCGTCGGGACGCTCGCCGAAGTCGAATCGACGGTGCGGTGCCTCGCGCAGCAGGCGCGCGCGCGTGATCGCGCGCTCGCCGAACCGACCGCGGACCGCGTCGATCGACTTCGTCAGGCGGTCGGTGCGGTCCGGCGCGTCGAACAGGGTGA
Source organism: uncultured Chloroflexia bacterium (assembly GCA_963797855.1). Classification (GTDB taxonomy): domain Bacteria; phylum Chloroflexota; class Limnocylindria; order QHBO01; family QHBO01; genus JACDBZ01. The sequence goes on from CAWCQX010000011.1 coordinate 90,683, forward strand.
GCTGCTGAGCGTCCGAGAGGTTGATGGCGGTGAGGCCGATCAGCCGGACGCCTCGCCCGGCGACCAGCGTCCGGCGAAGCAGCGCCAGCGTCGCGTCGTAGAGGACCCGGGCCTCGCGGGTCTGTCGGGGCAGCGGCGCCTGGCGGGTGAGGGTCTCGAACCCCTCGTACCGAAGCTTGAGCTGGACCGATCCCGCCGCCAGCTCGTGCCGGCGCAGGCGGCTGGCGACCGATTCGGCCAGGTCGAGCAGGGTGGCCTCGAGACGGCCGACGTCGGCCGAGTCGGTGTCGAACGTGTGCTCATGGCCGACGCTCTTCGCCCCGTGGGTCACCTGCACGCGGCCGCGGTCGATGCCGCGAGCGCGCGCCGACAGGTCGTCGCCGAATCGCCCGAATCGGCGGTGCAGCGTGCCCGGCGGCGTCGCGGCCAGCTGCCCGATCGTCACGACTCCGTAGTCGGCGAGGGCGGCCTGGGCCTGCGGCCCCACGCCCCACAGGCGGCGGATCGGAAGCGGGGCAAGGAACGCCGCCTCCTCGCCGGGCGGGACGACGACCAGCGCATCGGGCTTCCGCAGGTCGGACGCGACCTTGGCGCAGAGCTTGTTCGTGGCCACCCCGACCGAGACGACGAGGCCCACCTCGTCGAGGACGCGCCGCTTGATCGTTCGGCCGATCGTCGCGCCGTCGCCGAAGGCCGCCGTGCTGGCCGTGACGTCGAGGAAGGCCTCGTCGAGGCTGATCGGCTCCACGAGCGGCGTGAACGAGGCGAAGATCGCCATGACCTCGTCACTCGCCTCGCGGTATCGGTCCGGTCGGCCCGGCACGAAGATGCCGTCGGGGCAGCGGCGCGCGGCCGTGCGCAGGGGCATCGCCGAGAAGACGCCGAACGCGCGCGCCTCGTACGAGGCGGCGCTCACGACCCCGCGGTCGCCCGGGCGGCCGCCGACGATGACCGGCTTCCCGCGCAGGGACGGGTCATCGAGCTGCTCGACGCTCGCGTAGAACGCGTCGAGGTCGGCGTGGATGATCGTGCGCGGCGCCATCGGCGCGCGGGGTTCAGGGGCTACGCGAGACGGCGGATGACGCCGACGACCTTGCCCTGGATCTGGACCTCGGTGGCGTAGATCGGCTCCATCTCCGCGTTCGCCGGCTGGAGACGGATGCGGTCCTCCTCGCGGAAGAAGCGCTTGAGGGTGACGCCGTTGTCCTCCAGCAGGGCGACGACGATGTCGCCGTCACGCGCCGTGGCCTGGGGCTGGACGATGACGAAGTCGCCGTCATCGATCAGCGCGTCGATCATGCTCTTGCCGCGGACGCGCAGGACATAGGAGTCCTCGCGCGCATCCATCGAGGCGGGCACGGCGAGGGTTTCGGCCGCGTCCTCGTAGGCCTCGATCGGCTGCCCGGCGGCGATCTCGCCCATCACCGGCAGCGTCAGCGTCTCCCGCTCGACGGGCATCCGGAATGGGGTGACCTTGGCCGGCTCCCCGAGCCCATTCGAGGCGGCCGGATCGCTCGGCACCGGCAGCGGGCGCGAGGTCAGGCGCAGGGCGCGCGAGTGCTTGCCGCCGCGCTCGAGGAGCCCGTCTCGCTCGAGGGCGATCAGGTGGTGATGGACGGCGCTGGTGGATGCGAGGCCGACGGCGTCGGCGATCTCGCGGACCGATGGCGGATAGCCGCGCTCCTCGACGGTCCGCGCGATGAAGTCGACGATTCGCTGTCGCCGCTCCACGTCATGCCTGGTCATCGCGGGCACCGTAGCAGAACGGATGTTCTAATGTCAAACCGATGCCGCAGCCGCTGCTATCATGCCCGTTCCCCATCCCAGAACCCGGCCGGAGGCCTCTCGGTTTGAAGCTGTCATCGTCGACGCGCTACGTTGGGCTGGCGCGGATCATCGTCAAGCTCCCGACGTACGCCCGCATCGTGTGGGGCCTCATGCGCGACCCGCGCACCCCCATCGGCCTCAAGGGCATGCTCGCCGCGGCGCTCGCGTACGTGGTCATGCCGGTGGACCTCATCCCGGACGCGATCCCGCTCCTCGGCCACGCCGACGACCTGACGGTCCTGCTGCTGGTCCTCGACCTCTTCATCCAGAACGCCCCGGCCGACGTGCGAGCCGAGCACGCCGCTCGCGCCCGCAACGGGACCGCCGACCTCGACCGCGACCTGGAGCGGCTCCGGGCCCTGCTCGGCGACCGATACGAGCAGATCCGCGACAACCTGCCCGAGCTGCTGGACCGATACGGACGGATGCGCGACCCCGATGAGCTGAAGCGCGCCCTGGCATCGTGGCGAGTGCGCCGAACGCGCCCGATCACACCGAAGGAGCTCGAATGAAGGTCATCCTGAAGCGGGACGTGAAGGGCCTCGGTCGCGAGGGCGACCTCAAGGAGGTCAAGGACGGCTACGCCCGCAACCACCTCCTTCCCACCGGGGCGGCGGTGCTCGCCGACAAGGGCGCCGTCGCCAACTGGGAGCGCCATCGCGATCAGCGCGAGGAACGGGACCGATCCGCCCGCGCGGATGCCGAGGCGACCGCCGAGAAGCTCCGCGAGCTCCGGCTCGAGATCCCGGTCAAGGCCGGCGAGCGCGGGCGCCTCTTCGGCGCGGTGACGTCGCACCAGATCGCCGACGCGATCAGCCAGGCCGGGATCGAGCTCGATCGTCATGCGCTCCACCTCCGGGAGCCGATCAAGGCGCTCGGTGAGTACCGGATCGAGGTCCGCGTCGTGCCGGGCGTGGAGGCCGTCGTCGCCGTCAACGTGGTGGCCGCCGAGTCCTGAGCGTGGAGACTCGCGAGGCGGCACGGCTCTGGGCGAAGGCGTGGAAGCACGGCTGGGAGGCGCTGGACCCCGAGCCGATCATGGCCCGCTACGCCCCGACGGCCGTCCACTTCACCGAGCCGTTCCGCGAGCCGTCGCGAAGCGCCGACGACGTCCGCGCCTACGTCGAGCGCGTCCTCGGCGAGGAGGAGGATCCGCGCGTCTGGATCGGCGAGCCGATCGTCGACGGTGACCGGGCGGCGATCCCCTGGTGGGCATCCCTCCGCGAGGAGGGCGCCGATACGACGCTCGCCGGCACATCGGTCCTGCGGTTCGACGCCGACGGCCTCGTGATCGAGCAATGGGACGCCTGGAACCAGCTGGGCGAGCGGCTCGAGCCGCATCCGCGCCGCCCCGTTCTCGGATGCGCGACACCTGACCTGTCACATCCGGCCGCGCTAATCGGGCGGTAACCCGCCGCGAGGTAGCCTCCGATGGCCTTCCGCACACCGGAAGGCGAGAAATGCACACGGCTGTGGACAGGGTTCGTTGATAACTCCATTGAGCCCGGGCGGGCCATCGCCCAGCATGGGCCTGCGCCCGGTGCCCGACGGTCCTCACCAACGCGGATCGGCCGGGCGCTCCGCTCGCCCACAGCCGGAGCCAGCCTCGCCATGCCCACCATCGGCCCGAACCGGAATCGATAGCAGCGACTGATGAGCCTCGACAAGCTCGCGCCGCAGTCGGTGGAGGCGGAGCAGAGCGTCCTCGGTTCGATCCTCATCGACGCCGATGCGATCCTTCGCGTCGGCGACTTCCTCAAGCCCGGCGACTTCTACCGCCAGCAGCACGGCGAGATCTACGAGGCGATGCTCGCGCTCCACGGCCAGCGCGAGCCGATCGACCTCGTGACCCTCGGCGACGAGCTTGGCCGGCGCGACCGGCTCGAGGAGGTCGGCGGTCCGGCCTACCTGGCCAGCCTGATGAACTCGGTCCCGACCGCGGTCCACGCCGAGCACTACGGCCGGATCGTCGAGCGCAAGTCGGTGCTGCGCAACCTCATCGGTGCCGCGGGCAAGATCGCGGCGGTCGGCTACGAGGAGGCAAACGACGCCGAGGTCGCGATCGATCGGGCCGAGTCGATCCTCTTCGAGATCAGCCAGCGACGCACCGATGGCGGCTTCGAGTCGCTCTCCGTGCTCCTCGGCCAGGCCTACGACCGGCTCGAGTACCTCCACGAGCATCGCGGCCAGATCCTCGGCGTGCCGACCGGGCTCTCGCAGCTCGACGCGCTGCTCGGCGGTCTCCAGCCGTCCGACCTGATCATCCTGGCCGCGCGCCCATCGGTCGGGAAGACCTCGATGGCGCTGAACATCGGCCAGCACGCCGCCGTCCGCGAGTCGAAGAAGGTCGCGATCTTCAGCCTCGAGATGAGCCGCGAGCAGCTCGCGCTCCGGCTCCTCTCCGCCGAGTCCGGGATCAACCCGCGCCCGCTGCAGACCGGGTTCGTGGACGAGACCGACTGGACGAAGATCGCGACGGTCATGAACGACATGGCGACCGCGCCGATGTGGATCGACGACTCCGCGGCCCTCTCGGTCATGGAGCTGCGCACGAAGGCGCGGCGCCTCGAGGCGGAGCAGCACGGGCTCGACCTGATCATCGTCGACTACCTGCAGCTGATGCAGTCGTCGACGCCGAACAAGGACAACAACCGCGTCCAGGAGGTGTCCGACATCAGCCGCGGCCTGAAGGCGCTGGCCCGAGAGCTGAAGGTGCCGGTCCTCGCCCTCAGCCAGCTGTCGCGCAACGTCGAGCAGCGAGGCTCGGCCGAGCCGAGGCTCAGCGACCTCCGTGAGAGCGGGCAGCCTCGAGCAGGACTCCGACGTCGTCGTCTTCCTCTACCGCGACGGCGAGCAGAACGCGGACGCCGAGGTCGAGCTCGTCAAGGCGAAGGTGGCCAAGCATCGCAACGGGCCGATCGGCGAGGTGCCGCTCCAGTTCCGAAAGGCGAACACGCGCTTCTACACCGTCGCCGCCCGCGAGGAGATCGCCGCGTACTGACGAGCGAGCCCACGCTCGTCCGGAGGGCTTGAAAACCGGGTGTAACATCCGTCGCTAGTAACGACCGGTCCATAGCGTCTGATCTGAGTCCCCTCGATCCAGTGCCCCCGTCGCACGCAGATCGCGGCCCGCTCGCAGACCGCGAACGTCCAATCAGGGCCGGGCGTGCGAAACAGGAGGCCTGGGTAAGGTGTACGCCGACAAGACCATCCGCTGTCGGGACTGCGGCATGGACTTCGTCTTCTCAGCCGGCGAGCAGGAGTTCTACGCCAGCAAGGGGCTCATGAACGAGCCCCAGCGCTGCCAGAGCTGCCGCGCCATCGCCAAGCAGAACCGCGCGCTCGGGATCGGCACCGGCGGCGGGAACGGGGGCCAGCGCGAGATGCACGCGGCGGTCTGTGCCGAGTGCGGCGGACAGGCGCTCGTGCCATTCCTGCCGCGCAACGACCGTCCCGTGTACTGCAGCAACTGCTTCGACAAGGTGCGCGCCCGGGCCTGACCGATCCGCGTTCCGAGCCGATGAAGGCGCCGCCTCGGCGGCGCCTTTCGCATGCCCGACGGCGTAGCATGGCCGCGTCCCACCCCGCAGCCGAGGTCATCGTCGCCGCGCCATGTCCGTCACCGCCGTCGTCGGCGCGCAATGGGGAGACGAGGGGAAGGGCCGGGTCGTCGACTACCTGGCGGCCGATGCGGACCTCGTCATCCGCTACGGCGGTGGCAACAACGCCGGCCACACGGTGGTCAACCCGCACGGGCACTTCAAGCTCCACCTGATCCCGTCGGGGATCTTCTCGCCCCGGACGAAGAACCTGCTCGGCAACGGCGTGGTCATCAACCCGCCGGCGCTGGTGACCGAGCTCGACGGGCTCGCGGCGGCCGGCATCGGCTGCGAGAACCTGCTGATCAGCGATCGCGCGCACCTGGTCATGCCGTATCACGTCCTGCTCGACCGTCTCGAGGAGCGCGAGCGCGGGGCCGGCAAGCTCGGCACGACCTCGCGCGGGATCGGCCCCGCGTACGTGGACAAGGTCGCGCGCCGGGGAATCCGGATCGTCGACCTCATGGAGCCCGCGCAGTTCCGCGAGCGACTCGAGGCCGCGCTGCCGAGGATCAGCCGGATCGTGGCCGGCTACCCCGGCGGCGATCCCGAGCTCGACGCGCTGATTGCCGAGGCCACCGACGCCGCGACGATCGCCGACGCCTACCTCGCCGCCGGAGACCGCCTTCGCCCGCATGTCGTCGACGGCCTGTCGGTGGTCGACGAGGCGCTCGAGGGCGGCGATCGGATCCTGCTGGAGGGCCAGCTCGGCACGATGCGCGACATCGACTGGGGCACCTATCCCTTCGTGACGAGCTCCAGCCCGATCCCCGGCGGCGCGAGCCTCGGGGCCGGGATGCCGGCCGTGCGGATCGACCGCGTGCTGGGCGTGGCGAAGGCGTACGTCACCGCGGTCGGCGGCGGGCCCGCTGCCGACCGAGCTGACCGGTCCCGAGGGCGACGAGCTGCGCGAGCGCGGCGCCGAGTACGGAACCTCCACCGGCCGTCCGCGCCGCTGCGGCTGGTACGACGCGGTGGCGGTGCGCTTCAGCGTCCGGCTGGCCGGCTACTCGAGCATCGCGCTGACGAAGCTCGACGTCCTCGACGCCTATCCGAGCGTCAAGCTCGCTCGCGCCTACCGCGATCCGACCGACGGCCGGGAGTGGACGACCGTGCCGGCGTCGACATCGGTCTATCAGCGGCTGGAGCCGGTGTACGAGGAGCTCCCGGGATGGCAGGCCGATACGACCGGCTGCCGCTCCTGGGGCGAGCTTCCCGCGCCGGCCCGTGACTACGTCGAGCGGCTCGAGGAGCTGGCGGGCGTGCCGATCAGCCACGTCAGCATCGGGCCCGAACGCGACCAGATGATCGTGAGGAGTGACCGATGAAGCTGGGCGTCATCGTCCCGCAGGGGTGGACCGGGGAGTACGACGGCTGGGAGACGGAGCGCGCCTGGGGTCGCACGGTGGCCGTGGCGCAGCAGGCGGATCGGCTCGGGTTCGAGTCGATCTGGCTGTTCGACCACCTCCACACCGTGCCGAGGCCGACCGACGAGATCACCTTCGAGTCGTTCACGTCTCTCTCGGCCCTCGCGGCGCTGACCGAGCGGGTCAGGCTCGGGCACATCGTCATCTGCAACGGCTTCCGCAACCCGGCGCTCACCGCGAAGATGGCGTCGACGATGGACGCGATCAGCGGCGGGCGGATGGAGCTCGGCATCGGCGCCGGCTGGAAGCGCGAAGAGTGGCTCGCCTACGGCTACGGCTTCCCCGAGACCCCGGTGCGCCTGGCGATGCTCCACGACGCGCTCGAGGTCATCAGCCGCATGCTCGAGCCGGGGAAGGCGACCCACGCGACCTACGAGGGAACGCATCACCGGGTGGCCGATGCGCGCAACGTCCCGAAGCCGATCCAGCCGAACGGGATGCCGATCATGGTCGGCGGCAACGGCCCGAACGTGACCTGGCGCCTCGCCGCGCGCTACGCGGACGAGCTGAACGTCGACGGCCTCTCCCCCGACGAGGTGCGCGAGGCGCTCCCGACGATCCGCGCGCGCTGCGAGGAGATCGACCGCGACCCCGACTCGCTCGCCGTCAGCGTCCACGCCTGGTGGGGGACCGAGGAGTGGCGCGAGGGCGGGGAGGCGCGACGCGACCTGCTGCGCGCGTACGCCGACCTCGGGGTGAGCCGGGTGATCGGCCTGCTCCAGTCGTCCGCGGAGGACGACGGCGCGCTCGGAGGCGCTGGCGGAGGACGCGCGCGCCGCCGGCGTCGAGCTGGCCTAGCCGTCCCGTATACTCCGCCAAAGCCGCTCCGCGACCACGCCGTGAACCCGATCCGCGCCGTCACCGCCACCAGCGCCGACCACCGCCCGCGCCGCCATGCCGCGCGGGTCGTTTGTTGTCCGGCGGCCGCACGATGATCGAGCAGGCGCCGGTTCGCGAGGCCACCGAGTCGCGTCTCCGCCGCGCGTACGGATTCGAGGAGGTCGCGCTCGTCCCCGGCGCCGTCACCGTGGACCCGGCCGAGGTGGACCTCTCGACCGATCTCGGCGGCTTCAAGCTCCAGATCCCGTTCCTGGCCGCGGCCATGGACGCCGTCGCGGACGCCGACTTCGCCGTCCGGCTCGGACGGCTCGGCGGGATCGCCTTCGTCAACCTCGAGGGTCTGTACACCCGCTACGAGGACGCGACGCCGATCATCGAGCGGGTCGCAGCCGCCGAGTCCGGCCAGGCCGCCGCCCACGTCCTGGCCGAGGCCTACGAGCAGCCGGTCCGGGACGAGCTGATCCGCGCGGTCATCACGCGCATCAAGGCGCAGGGTGCGAGCGCGGCGGTCGCGACCACGCCGGCATCGGCCTGGCACCATGCCGAGCTCGCCGCCGAGGCGGGCGCCGACTTCTTCCTCGTCCAGTCCCAGGTCAGCAGCGCTCGTCACATCTCGACCTCGACCCGGGTGCTCTCGCTCGCCGACCTCACCGGCGGCCTGCAGCTCCCCGTCCTCGTCGGCAACACCGTGAGCGGCGAGGCCGCGTACCAGCTCATGCACCAGGGGGCCGCCGGGATCTTCGTCGGGGTCGGGCCCGGTGCGGCCTGCACGACGCGCGAGGTCCTCGGGATCGGCGTTCCGCAGGTCTCGGCCACGCTCGAGGTGGCCGCCGCCCGAGATCGGTTCGAGCGCGAGACCGGGCAGTACGTCCCGGTCGTCACCGATGGCGGCATGAAGACCGGCGGCGACATCGCCAAGGCCATCGCCTCCGGCGCCGACGCCGTGATGCTCGGATCGCCGTTCGCCGGCGCGGTCGAAGCGCCCGGGCGCGGCTACAACTGGGGGATGGCCGCCCCGTCGCCAACGCTCCCGCGCGGGACCCGGATCCGGATCGGCGAGCGCCTGCCGCTCGAGCAGATCCTGTTCGGCCCGGCGGAGACGACCCACGGCACGCAGAACCTCGTCGGCGCCCTGCGCCAGTCGATGGCGGCCCTCGGGGCACGCACGATCCGCGAGATGCACGACGTGGAGATGGTCATCGCGCCATCGATCGCAACCGAGGGCAAGTCCTGGCAGCTCGCCGGCCGCGAGTAGCGCGCCCGACGCTCGGACGATGACGCACATCATCGCCGCCGGCCGGGTCTTCCTCCGACCGTTCGAGGCGGCGGACGCCGAGACTCTACCGACGCTGGCGCGCCGAAGCGGAGCCGATGGCGCTCGCCGGCTGGCACGAGCGCGCGCCGCTGAGCCTCGCCCAGGTCGAGCGGCGGATCGCGCGAATCGCCGACGAGCAGGGCAAGGACGTCTACACCTTCGTCATCTGCCTGGCCGAGGACGAGCGGCCGATCGGCGAGGTGATGCTCACCGATCTCGACCGCGTCAACGGCAGCGCGCAGGTCGGCATCTTCATCGGCGAGCCGGACGAGTGGGGCAAGGGCTACGGGACCGATGCCGTTCGCGCGCTCGTCGACTTCGGGTTCGCGGAGCTGCGGCTCGAGCGCATCTGGCTGGAGGTGGGCACCGAGAACCCGCGTGCCAAGCGCTCGTACGAGAAGGCCGGCTTCACCCACGAAGGCACGTTCCGTCACGATCGCTGGGAAGGCGGCCGGTACACCGACGGCCACGTCATGTCGATCCTCCACGACGAGTGGCAGAGCCGCCGCTCCTGACCGAGCGCGCGCTGAACCGCGCGCTCCTCGCGCGGCAGCTGCTGCTCGAACGCGCCTCGCTCGGCATCCCGGAGGCGCTCTCGCGGCTGGCCGGCATCCAGAACCAGTACGCCCCGAACGCGTACATCCGACTCTGGTCGTGCCTCGAGGGCTTTCGTCGCGACGACCTGACCCGCGCCTACGAGGATGCCTCGGTCGTCCAGGGCACCCTCATGCGCGGCACGATCCACGCCGTGGCGCGGGACCGACTACCGCCTCTTCCTCGGCGCCGTCGCGCGCACGCAGCGCGAGTGGGCCGGCCGGGCGACCAAGGCTCCGGCGAACCTCGAGCCGTCGGCGGCGCTGGCGCGCGTGCGAGCCGACCTGGCCGGCGGACCGATGAAGCGCCCGGCACTGGTCGCGCTGCTGGCCGACGAGCATCCGGCCGTGCGCTACTCGATCGACACCGACCTCGCGATCCTGCGGGTCCCCCCATCGGGCACCTGGGAGCGGCGGCGGGCCGACCTGTGCGCCCTCGCCGACGACGTCATCGGTCCGGAAGGGGCGGTGCCGGAGGCCGTCGCGCTGCCCGCCGCCGTCGAGCGCTACCTCGCGGCCTTCGGGCCGGCATCGGTCGCCGACGTCGCGGCGTTCCTGGGGATGAACGTCTCGCCGGTGAAGGCCGTCGTCTCCACCCTGGAGCTCCGGCGGTTCCGGGCCGAGGACGGGACCGAGCTCCTCGACGTCGAGGACGGGCTGCTGCCGGATCCGGAGACCGAAGCGCCGGTCCGGTTCCTGCCGACCTGGGACGCGATCCTCCTCGTGCACGCCAGGCGGACCCAGGTGCTGCCCGAGGCGTATCGGCCGCTCGTGTTCCACGTCAAGATGCCGCCCTCGTACCCGACCTTCCTCGTCGACGGCCAGGTGGCGGGAACCTGGCGGCACGCCGACGGGGAGATCCGGCTCTCGCCGTTCGGCAAGCTGCGTCCCGACGACCGCGTGGCGCTCGAGGAGGAGGCGCACGAGCTCGCCGCATTCCACGCCTGAATCGACGGACGTACGATGACCGCCATGAACCGATCCGAAGTCCAGTCCTGGCTGGACCGATACGTCGAGGCCTGGCGCACGAACGATGGCGGCGACGATCGAGTCGCTCTTCACCGAGGACGCGGTCTACGGCTACCGGCCCTGGGACAGCGACGAGCACACGCTCCGCGGCCGCGACGCGATCGTCGCCAGCTGGCTCGAGGAGCCCGATGCGCCGGACAGCTGGGAGGCGCACTACGAGCCGTTCGCCGTCGAGGGCGACCGGGCCGTCGCGGTCGGCTGGAGCCGGTACGACGGCCACGCGACGGCCAGCCGGAGCGCCTCTACCACAACGCCTACGTCCTCGAGTTCGCGCCCGACGGTCGCTGCAGGGCGTTCCACGAGTTCTACATGCTCCAGGACGGGGCGTGACCTCGGTCTGGCACGAGGTCGCCGACCGGGTCTGGATTCGCCGGTACGAGGCGCTCGACCAGACGATCGGCGCGATCGGGGGCGAGGCGGGCCTCGCGGTCATCGACACGCGGGCGAACCACCGCCTGGCCGATGAGCTCCGCGACGACCTGCGGCAGCTCCCCGGAGACCTCGTCGCGGTGGTCAACACGCACGGTCACTGGGATCACGCCTTCGGCAACGCCCGCTTCGCGCCACTCCCGATCTGGGGCCACGTCCGCTGCGCCGACTTCATCGCCGAGACCGGCGAGGCCGCCCGCGCCAGGCTCATCGAGGACTATCCCGAGGACGCGGACGCCTTCCGCGAGGTCGTGCTGACCCCGCCGACGGAGTCGTTCGAGGAATTCGCGTCGCTCGATCTCGGCGGCCGGCAGCTCGATCTGCGCTACCTCGGCCGCGGCCACACCGACAACGACATCGTCGCGGTCGTGCCCGACGCATCGGTCCTGTTCGCCGGCGACCTGCTCGAGAACGCGCCGGCGCCGGCGTTCGGTGACAGCTTCCCGATCTCGTGGCCGGAGACGGGCCTGGCCCTCCTCGCGCTCGTCGGCGGGACCGTCGTGCCCGGCCACGGCGACCCGTTCGACCGCGGCTTCGCCGAGCGGCAGGTCGCCGAGCTGGCCGAGCTTGCGGAGCTGGCGCGCGAGGCGGGGAGCGGGGCGATCGGGCTCGACGAGGCCGTCCGTCGCTCGCCGTTCCCGGCCCACGAGACCGGACAGGCGCTCGAACGCGCCCGGCTCGAATTGGAGTGAGTAAACTAACTCGCTGTACTGAGTAAACCAACTCAGCGGAGTGAGTAGTGAAGCTGCCGAAGGTCTACCGGCGCCCGGTCTACGACGAGATCCTCGAGCGCGCGCACGAGCCACGGCGCTTCATCCAGGTGCTGGCCGGGCCGCGCCAGGTGGGCAAGACGACGCTCGCGCGCCAGGTCATGGACGCGATCGGCATTCCCGGGCACTTCGCCTCGGCCGATGCCCCCGATCCCGAGGACATCGGCTGGATCTACACGCAGTGGGCGATCGGCCGGCAGGCGGCGGCGAATGGCGGACGGGCGGGCGGGCTCCTCGTTCTCGACGAGGTCCAGAAGATCCGCGACTGGTCCGATGTCGTGAAGCAGCTCTGGGACGAGGACAGCGCGGGCGGCACGCCCCTGCGGGTCATGCTCCTCGGGTCCGCGCCGCTGCTGGTGCGACAGGGGCTGTCGGATTCGCTGGCCGGCCGCTTCGAGATCGTCCGGGTCACGCATTGGACGTACGGCGAGATGCGCGACGCCTTCGGCTGGGACCTCGACACCTATCTCTTCTACGGTGGCTATCCGGGTGCCGCGCCGCTCATCAAGCGCCACGACCGATGGGAGGAGTACATCCTCGACGCGATCGTCGAGACGAACCTGTCGCGCGACATCCTCCTGCTGAACCGGGTCGAGAAGCCCGCCCTCCTGCGCCAGCTGTTTCGCCTCGCGTGCTCGTACTCGGGACAGGTGCTGAGCTACACGAAGATGCTCGGCACGCTGACCGATGCGGGCAACACCGTCACCCTGGCCCACTACCTCGAGCTCCTCGGCGGGGCGGGGATGGTGACCGGCATCGGCAAGTACTCGGGCTCGGCGGTCCGGCGCCGAGCCTCGTCGCCGAAGCTGCTGGCGCTGAACACGGCGCTGATGACGGCGACGTCGCGGATCGGGTTCGATCGCACGAGGGCCGATCCCGAGCGGTGGGGGCGCCTGGTGGAGACGGCGGTCGGCGCGCATCTCTGGGCGCACGCCGATCCCGACGAGCTGGGCTGGTGGCGCGAGGGCAACAACGAGGTCGACTGGGTGGTCCGTCCCGGCCGGCTCATGCGCTCGCGCGACGCTCCGACGGCCATCGAGGTGAAGACCGGTCACCCGCGCGGCGCGCGCGGGACGGTGGCGTTCACGCACACCCATCGTGGCGCGCGATCCCTGATCGTCGGCGCGGGTGGGATTCCCGTCGAGGACTTCCTCGGCAGCCACCCGCGCGAGTGGCTCGACCAGTAGGCCTCAGCCCAGCGGCCAGATGACCTCGGTCTTCGCGTTCTCCATCGCCGACCTCGCCCGGGTCGTCGACGTAGGACTCCCACGGACCCGGACCCTCGTCTCGGCCCTGCTCGTGGATCCAGTCGTGGAGGGCGTCGTAGGTCTCCGACAGCTTGTCGTAGGCGCCGCGGTGGATCGTGATCGCCGCCTGCCCGCCCGGCAGCTCCGAGGCGATCAGCTCGCCCGGCTCGGCCTCCTCGTACGTGCGGAAGTTCGACACGGGCAGGTCGACCGGGATGCCGATCTCGACGTCGACATGCTCCGGACCGAACTCGTGGTAGCGGCCGTACGGCGGGCCGGCCGGCTCGACGCCCATGTCGGCCAGCCGGTGGGCGATGTTCGGCAGGTGCTCGTCGAAGAGTGCCGCGAGATCCAGCTCGCTCATCGGCTGGGTGACGCGGATCGCGGCGCTCGGTTGGGGAGTCAGCTCGCGGATCTCGGCCTCGATCATGGGTGTCGACCTCATACACTTGGCGTCGTCACCCATCATCGCCGAAAAGGGAGCGGCATTGACCGAGCGCGACGAACCATCGCCCCCCGAGCGAGGACGGACGGTCCACGGCGAGGCGGCCAACGCCGGCCACCGCGTCCTCGCTCCCGACGACGCCGAGGTCGAGGCGTACCTCGAGCAGGCGCTTCACGCACCGCCGCCGCAGCGGGTCGAGACCGAGGCGCCCGAGCAGCCGGAGACGGTCGCGGTGCTCGACTTCGGCAGCCAGTTCGCCCAGCTCATCGCCCGACGCGTCCGCGAGCTGAACGTCTACTCCGAGCTGCTTCCGCACGACACGCCGATGGCCGAGCTCGAGCGGCGCGGGGTGCGGGCGGTGATCCTGTCGGGCGGGCCGTCATCGGTCTATGACGAGAACGCGCCGAAGGCCGATCCGGCCCTCTGGTCCGGCCGGATCCCGGTGCTCGGCATCTGCTACGGGCTGCAGCTCATGGCCCACGAGCTCGGTGGCGAGGTCGTCCCGTCGCAGAAGCGCGAGTACGGCCCCGCGACCGTCACCGTGACCGATGCGGACGGGCTGTTCGTCGGCATCGATCGCGAGCAGCCGGTGTGGATGAGCCACGGCGACGAGATCCTGCGGCCGCCCGAGGGCTTCCGCGCCACGGCGCAGACCGATTCGTCTCCCTACGCCGGCCTCGCGGATCCCGGCCGCAACCTGTACGGCATCCAGTTCCACCCCGAGGTCGTCCACACGCCGGTCGGGCGCGAGGTCCTGCGCAACTTCGTCGTCGGCATCGCGGGGATGCGCCAGACATGGACGCCGTCGAACCTCGTCGAGACGACGGTCGCCGAGATCCGCGAGCGCGTCGGCACCGGGCACGTCATCTGCGCCCTCTCGGGCGGCGTCGACAGCGCGGTGGCCGCGACGCTCGTGCACCGCGCCATCGGCGACCAGCTGACCTGCATCTACGTCGACCACGGCCTCATGCGCAAGCGCGAGTCGGAGCTCCTGCGGGTCACGTTCGAGCGCGACCTGGGCATGCAGCTGGTGATGGTCGATGCCCGGGATCGGTTCCTGGCCCGCCTCGCCGGGGTCGAGGATCCCGAGGAGAAGCGGCGGATCATCGGCGACGAGTTCATCCGCGTCTTCGAGGAGGAGGCCGCGAAGCTCGGCCAGATCGACTTCCTGACCCAGGGCACGCTGTACCCCGACGTCATCGAGTCGACGACCTCCGAGACGAAGACGGCGGCCAAGATCAAGACCCACCACAACGTCGGCGGCCTGCCGGCCGACCTCCGCTTCCGCCTGATCGAGCCGCTGCGCTACCTCTTCAAGGACGAGGTGCGCAAGGTCGGCGTCGAGCTCGGGCTGCCGGAGGCGATGGTCCAGCGCCAGCCGTTCCCCGGGCCGGGGCTCGCGATCCGGATCATCGGCGAGGTGACCGCGGACCGGCTCGACACGCTGCGCGAGGCGGACTGGATCGTCATCGACGAGATCAAGGCCGCGGGGCTGTATCGGTCCCTCTGGCAGAGCTTCGCGATCCTCACGCCGGTTCGCTCGGTCGGCGTCATGGGCGACGGGCGGACGTACGCGAACGTCGTGGCCGTGCGCGCGGTGACGAGCGACGACGGGATGACCGCGGACTGGGCGCGGCTGCCGTACGAGGTCCTCGCGAAGATCAGCAGCCGGATCGTCAACGAGGTTCCCGGCGTCAACCGCGTCGTCTACGACGTCAGCTCGAAGCCGCCCGCCACCATCGAGTGGGAGTGATCAGGGCGCCATCCGGTAGATCGCGAGCGCGAGCCCGGCGTAGGATCGACCGATGCGGATCGTGTCCCTTCTGCCGTCCGCGACGGAGATCGTGTTCGCCCTCGGCCTCGACGACAGCTGCTCGGGGTGACCGATGAGTGCGACTGGCCGGTGGCCGCCCGCGACAAGCGCGTCGTGGTCCGATCGCGCCAGCCGTCGGGGATGACGCCGGGCGAGATCGACGACTGGGTCCGGGCCGAGGCGCCGAACGGCGGGCTCTACCGGCTCGATGACGCGGCGATCGCCGCGATCTCGCCGGAGCTGCTCCTCACCCAGGACCTGTGCCGGGTCTGCGCCGTGCCGACCGGCGACGTCGACGCGGCGCTGGCGCGCATCGGCTGCCCGGCGACGGTCGTCACGCTCGAGCCCCAGCGGCTCGACGAGGTGATCGCGTCGGTCGGCGACGTGGCCGATGCCGCGGGCGAGCCCGATCGTGGGCGCCGGCTGGTGGCCGACCTGGAGCGGCGCCTCGACGCCGTTCGCGATGCGGTCCGGGCCGCCCGACGGTGCCGACGCTCGTGCTCGAGTGGCTGGACCCGCCGTTCACCGCCGGCCACTGGGTCCCGGACGTCATCGCCGCGGCCGGCGGCGAGCCGCTGCTCGGCGATCCCGGCGGGCGATCGACGGCCTCGAGCTGGGACGAGGTGCTGCGCACCGATCCGGAGGTCGTCGTCCTCGCCCCGTGTGGGACGCCATCGGTCGACGCCCTGGCGCAGGCCGACGAGCTCGTGCCTGCCGAGCTCCTGCGCCGCCGGGTCGTCGCGGTCGACCTCGCCCGACCGGGCCCGCGGCTCGTCGACTGCGTGGAGGCGCTCGCCTGCGGTCCTGCATCCCGGCGCCGGCCTGCCGCCTCGACCCGAGATCGTCCTCGCTCGCTGACGGCCCGAACGCGCTCCGGCCCGCCAGACGCTAGCATCCGGGGAGTGCTGAGACACCTTTCGGCCGTCGCCGTCGGCGCGATCCTGCTCGTCGCACTGGCGGCGTGCACCGTGACCCGGGTCGAGGAGACGAGATCCGGCCGCGGTTCCAAGCGGTGAGCCGGTCGCGCAGGGAGGGGAGCCGACCGGGCCCGTCACGCTGCTCGGCAGCGGAGAATCCTTCGAGCTCGGCTGGCGCTACGTCATCTACGAGTCCGCGGATGGGTGGTGCACGGAGCTGCAGATGGCCGAGCGCACCTCGACCAGCTGCGGGCCCGACCTGCTGCCCGCGGAGGGCGACTCCATCGGCTCCGCGGGAGCCCTCGATCCGCTCGAGAGCGGCATCACTCCGGTGGAGGGGGTCGTCACGAACGACATCGTGACGGTCTGGATCATCGACGAGGAGCGGGGCCGAGTCCCCGCCCCGCTCATGCCGCTCGATGACGCGGGCCTCGAGGGCCAGGCCTTCCTCGGCTTCATGCCGGCGGACGGACGCCGACCCACATCCAGGCCCTGGCGATGAGCGGCGAGATCCTCCAGACGTACGAGCTGCCCTGATGTCGGGGTGGTTCGACAAGCTGCTCGAGGAGCTCCAGCGTCGCCAGGCGGAGGAGGACGCGCGGCGCGAGGGCCGGCCGATCGAGCGCAACGTCACCCCGATCGACGAGGGCCGGCGCGCGTCCTCGCGTCGCGGGAGCAATGGCGGGAACGGCCATGGTGGCGGGCCCCCGGTCGCGCGGCCGATCTTCGGGAGCGGCACGCCATGGCGACGGTGGGTGCTCATCGGCGGCGGGATCGTCGCGGCGATCATCGTCCTCGGCCTGCTGGGCGGTGTGGTCAACCTGATCACCGACGTCATGTGGTACGACGCGCTCGATCGGCGCGACGTCCTCCAGACGCGCCTCTGGGCGCAGATCGCGCTGTTCGGGATCGGCTTCTTCGCGATGCTCGTGCCGGTGCTGGTCAGCGTCTGGCTCGCGCGACGGATCGCGCCGCAGTCGCCGGTGCGCCGCCTCGGGGACTGGGAGCTTCCGGACATCTCGAGGCTCGTCGGCCTGGCGCTGGTGGCGATCGCCGTGCTGCTCGCGCTCGGCAGCGGTGCCGCCTGGAGCGGCGCCTGGGAGACGATCCTCCTCTTCTTCAATGGCGAGGCGTGGGGCACCACCGACCCGACCCTCGGTCGAGACATCGGCTTCTACGTCTTCGACCTGCCCTTCTGGCGCTTCGTGCTCGGCTGGGCCTCGACGGCGCTGATCATCGTCGGCGTGCTGACGCTGGCGGCTTATGCCGCCCGCGCGCTGCGCTGGCAGTTCCACCTCTCGGCGCCCGTCCGGGGGCACCTGTCGGTCATCGGCGCGCTCCTGCTGGTGGTCATCGCCGCCGGCTACCAGCTCGACATCGCGGAGCTGGCGTACTCGACTCGCGGGTGGGACGGCAACGTCCAGGCCGCGCTGTACACGGACATGAACGCGCAATACCCGGCCTACGTGATCCTCACCGTCGTCGCCCTCGTCTCGGCCGGGCTCCTGCTCCTGAACACCTGGTTCCGCACGCTCTGGCTGCTCGGGCTCGCCGCCGGCGCCTGGTTCGTGCTCTCGATCGTCGTCGGCGGCCTCTATCCGGGCTTCGTCCAGCGCTTCCAGGTCGAGCCGAACGAGCTGACCGTCGAGCGGCCCTACATCCGGAACCACATGGAGGCGACGCGCGACGGCGTTCGACCTCGACGCGATCGAGACGCGCCCCTTCACCGGTGAGCAGGAGCTCTCCCGCCGAGGTCTTCAGCGAGGACCAGCCGACGATCGACAACCTGCGGCTGTGGGACTACCGGCCGCTGCTGACGACGTTCGGGCAGCAGCAGAACCTCCGCCGCTACTACCGCTTCGCCGACGTCGACATCGACCGCTACCAGATCGAGGACGAGCAGCGCGAGATCATGCTGTCCGCGCGCGAGCTGGACGTCGAGCTGTTCGGCCCGAACCGCACCTGGACCCAGGAGAAGCTCGTCTACACCCACGGCTACGGGATCACGGCCGTCCCGGTCGACGCGGTCACGCCGGCCGGCACGCCCGACTACCTCGTCAGCGGCATCAACCGCGAGCCGCGGCTGCCGATCACCGAGCCTCGCATCTACTTCGGCGAGGAGACCGATACGTACGTCGTGACCTCGACGACGACCGCCGAGTTCGACTACCCGCTCGACACCGATGCGAGCGGCGAGGCCGGCACGAACACCGTCTGGGAGGGGACGACCGGCGTCGACATCGGCAACCCGATCAACCGCCTCCTCTTCGCCCTGAGGTTCGGCGACTTCAACCTGCTCATCAGCGGCCAGCTGACCGACGACTCGCAGATCCTCTTCCGCCGGGACATCGAGGAGCGGGTGCGCGAGATCGCCCCATTCCTCGCCTACGACCACGATCCGTATCTCGTCAGCTCCGAGGGCCGCCTCGTCTGGGTCTGGGACGCCTACACCGTCACCGATCGCTACCCGAACGCGCAGCCGCTCGGCGCAGGACAGCCGGTTCGCCGGGGCGAACTACGTGCGCAACAGCGTCAAGGTCGTCGTGGACGCCTACAACGGGACGGTCCGCTTCTTCCTGGCCGATCCCGACGAGCCGATCGTCGCCGCCTACGCCCGCATCTTCCCGGACCTCTTCGAGCCGCTCGACGCGATGCCGGAGGAGCTTCAGGCCCACCTCCGCTATCCCGAGGACCTGTTCGTGGCGCAGAACCAGGCGTTCCGGCTCTACCACCTGCCGGCGACCGACGGCGGGGCGTCGACGTTCTACAACCAGGACGACCGGTGGGCGATCCCGGAGGACGTGACCGCCGGCGGCGATCAGCCGATGGAGCCGTACTACGTGATCATGCGCGTCCCCGGCGAGGACGCCGCGGAGTTCGTGCTGATCCAGCCGATGGTGCCGGAGGGGCGGCCGAACATGATCGCCTGGGTCGCGGCGCGCATGGATCCGGGCGTCTACGGCGAGAAGATCGCCTTCCAGTTCCCGACCGGCACGACGACCCAGGGACCGGTCCAGATCGAGGCGCGCATCAACGCCGACGACGCGATCAGCGAGCAGTTCACGCTCTGGTCGAACGCCGGGTCGCAGGTCGTCCGCGGCAACCTGCTGGTGCTGCCGATCGGCGAGGACGCGCTGCTGTACGTCGAGCCGATCTTCCTCCAGGCCCAGGGCGCGCCGTTCCCCGAGTTCGTGCGCGTGATCATGGCCGACCAGAATCGGGTCGCCTTCGCCGAGACCGTCGAGGAGGGGCTGGCGCAGCTGCTCGGCGAGGCCGAGCCACCGCCGCCCGAGGAGCCCGGACCGTCGCCGTCGCCGGGCGAGTCGCCCGAGCCGTCGCCATCGCCGACACCCGGCGAGCTGCCCGCCGACTTCGACGGCCTCGTCGCGGAGGCGCAGCGTCTGTACGCCGAGGCGCAGGACGCGCTGGCGGACGGCGACCTCGGCACGTACCAGGAGCGAATCGACGAGCTGGCCGCGGTGCTCGATGCCCTGGCCGCGCTCGGCAATCCCGTAGTGGACGTCCTCGTCCTCGGCTCCGGGGCGCGCGAGCACGCGCTCGCGTGGCGGCTGGCCCGCGACGAGGGCGTGCGGCTCGTCCGAATGGCGCCGGGCAACGGCGGGACGCGCGGCGGTCGGCGAGAACGTCGACCTCGACCCCGCCGATCCCCGCGCGGTCGCCCGCCACGCGGCGCGCGAGCGCTACGGCCTCGTCGTCATCGGTCCCGAGGCGCCGCTTGCGGCCGGGGTGGCCGACGAGCTGGCTGGCACGCGCATTCCCGCCTTCGGGCCGACGCGGGCGGCGGCGCGCCTGGAGTCGAGCAAGGCCTTCGCGAAGCGCCAGATGGAGCGGGCCGGCGTCCCGACCGCGGATCGGGTCACGATCACCGATCCGGACGCCGCCGCCGCGCACCTGCGCTCATTCGATCGACCGCCCGTCGTGAAGGCCGACTGGCTGGCCGCCGGCAAGGGCGTCGTCGTGCCCGAGACGAACGAGGACGCCGAGGCCGCGGTCCGCGAGCTGTTCGCGGCGGCGCGGGCCGGGGCCCGCGTCGTGCTCGAGGAGCGCCTCGAGGGGATCGAGGTCAGCGCCTTCGCCCTCGTCAGTGACGCGACCGTCGTGCCGCTGGCGGCGGCGTGCGACTACAAGCGGCTCGGCGACGGGGACGTCGGTCCGAACACCGGCGGCATGGGCGCCTTCGCCCCGGTGCCGTGGTTCGGCAGCGACGCGCTCGAGCGCGCGGCGGCCGAGGTCTTCGAGCCGATCGCCTGGCGGATGGCGCGCGACGGGACCCCGTACCGCGGCGTGCTGTACGCCGGCCTGATGCTCACCGACGACGGCCCGATGGTCCTCGAGTTCAACGCCCGCTTCGGCGATCCCGAGGCCCAGGTCCTCCTGCCGCTGCTCGATGGCGAGCTCTCCGCGGCACTCCTCGGCACGGCGATCGGCGACCGCGCGCTGATGGAGGGGTCGCGTGCGGCGCGATCGAGGCGCGGCGGTCGGCGTGGTCGTGGCGTCGGAGGGCTATCCGGAAGCGCCGGTCACCGGCAGGCGGATCGAGGGCGCGGAGCCGTCCGCCCCGGCCGACGACGGCGACGTCCTCGTCTTCCATGGGGGCACGCGCGGAGTGGCCGACGGCTCTTCGAGACGACCGGGGGCCGAGTGGTCACGATCGTCGGCCGCGGCGCGACGCTCGCCGATGCTCGCGCGGCCGCGTACCGCGGCGTGGAGGAGGTTCGGCTGGAGGGCGGCCGCTATCGGACCGACGTCGGCGAGCTACATGTCGACGATCGGACGGATCTCCGCGACGAGGCCGGGTGACCGCGGCACCGGACGAACGAGCTCGGCGGCCTCCTCGATGGACCCGGCCTCCAGGACGTAGAAGCCGCCGAGCGCCTCCTTCGTCTCGAGGAACGGGCCATCGGTGACGATCATCCGTTCGCCGTCGAACCGGAGCGTGCGGCCGGTCTCGGGCGGGGCGAGCGCCTCGCCGATGACGTGCGCGCCGCGCTCGCGAGGTGTCGGCGGAACGCGAGGTGCTCGTCGACGATCGCCCGGCGTTCGTCATCGGTCATGGCCGCTTCGGCGGCGGCGTCGCCGTAGATCAGAGCAGGAACTTCATGGGGCGCATGTTCCCATGTCCTGGCATCCGACGACAACGCCGTGTCCCGGTATCCTTTCGGCACCGATGCCGACCGTCGCCGTCATCTGCGGCTCCCGCTCCGACCTTCCCGTCCTGAAGGGCTGCTTCGACGTTCTCGACTCGTACGGGATCGCCTGGGAGGCATCGGTCATCAGCGCCCATCGCCAGGCCGATGCGCTCCATGCCTACGTCGCGCAGGCCGAGGCCGGCGGCGTGCGGCTGTTCATCGGCGCGGCCGGCCTGGCCGCGCACCTGCCGGGCGTGCTGGCGTCGCTGACGGCGAGGCCGGTGATCGGGATCCCGCTCGACGGTGGAGCGCTCGGCGGAGCCGATGCGCTCTACGCCGTCGTGCAGATGCCGCCCGGGGTCCCGGTGGCGACCGTCGCGATCGGGAGCGCCGGCGCGAAGAACGCCGGGACACCTCGCCGCCCGGATCCTCGCCCTCTCCGATGACGCGGTGGCCGAGCGAGTCCGCGCGTTCCGCGACGAGCAGGCCGGCAAGGCCGAGCTGCGGGTCGACCCGCGGACATGATCGATCGCTACGCGCTGCCGGAGCTGCGCGAGATCTTCGGGGAGCGGCACAAGCTCGAGCTGTGGCTGCAGATCGAGCTGCTGGCGCTCGAGGCGCTGGCTGAGTCCGGCGTCGTGCCGGAGGCCGACTACGAGCGCATCCGGCGCGAGGTCGGCGAGGTCGACCCGGATCGCGCGCGCGAGATCGAGCGCGAGTCACAGCACGACGTCATCGCCTTCCTCCGCTCGATCACCGAGCGGCCTCGGGCCGGAGGGGCGCTGGCTCCACTACGGGCTGACGAGCTCGGACGTCCTCGACACGGCCACCGCGGTCGTCCTGCGTGACGCGACGCGGCGTCGTGGTGGACGAGCTGGCGCGGCTCATCGAGGTGGTCCGGCGTCTCGCGATCCAGCATCGCGACACGGCGATGGTCGGGCGCTCGCATGGCATCCACGCCGAGCCGATCACGTTCGGCTTCAAGGCGGCCGGCTGGCTCGCCGAGCTCCAGCGCGACGCCGAGCGACTGGCCCGGGCGCGCGAGGCCGTGAGCGTCGGCTCGATCTCGGGGGCCGTCGGCACCCACGCGAACGTCGGCGCCGAGGTCGAACGGCACGTGCTCGACGAGCTCGGACTGGCCGTCGACCCGGCGCCGACCCAGGTCGTCAGCCGCGACCGGCACGCCGAGCTCCTCACGACGCTCGCGATCCTGGGCGGGACGCTCGAGCGGATCGCGATCGAGATCCGTCACCTCCAGCGCACCGAGGTCGGCGAGGCGTTCGAGCCGTTCGGCTCCGGGCAGCAGGGAAGCAGCGCGATGCCGCACAAGCGCAACCCGATCCTCGCCGAGCGGGTCACCGGGATGGCGCGGCTGCTGCGCGCCGACGCCCTCGTCGGCCTCGAGAACATGGCGCTGTGGCACGAGCGGGACATCAGCCACAGCTCGACGGAGCGGTTCGTCTTCGAGCGCGCGCTCGGCGTCGCCGCGTACGCGACGCGCACGACGGCCGACATCCTCGATGGCCTCGAGGTGGACGCCGACCGGATGCGCGCCAACCTCGACCGGCTGGGAGGGATGGTCTACTCGGAGGCGCTCCTGCTGGCGATGGTCGCCAAGGGCGCCGACCGCCAGGCCGCGTATCGGGTCATCCAGGGCGCGGCGAAGCGCGCGTGGGCCGACGAGTCCGGGTTCCGCGACGCCCTGCACGCCGACCCGGGGGTCGCCGAGTGGCTGAGCGCCGACGAGATCGATCGCGCCATGGACCTCGACCACCATCTCGCCGGCATCGAGGTCACGTATCGCGCCCTCGGGCTCGACGAGGCCCGCTAGCGGGGAGCCTGACCCATGCACCGCTGGCTGACCGCATCGGCGCAGGCGGCGTCGCACGTCGCCGACCACTCGGGCCTGTGGCTGTCTGGCGCGCTGGCCTGGATGGTGACCGTCGGGTGGCTGGCACTGATCGTCGGGGTCGCGACCCCGCCGACCGCCGCCGAGCTGACCTTCCTCGGTGCCGACACCTTCACTTCCGGGCTGTGGCCGTGGAATGGGATCGCGATCGTCGTCGTGGCGCTGCTGCTCATCGGGCTGGCCATCGCGCTCGCCTCGGTCGCCGAGGCCGTTCTCCTCCACGGCCGCCGAGCCACGACGGCGGACGTGCGGGCGACCTTCGTGGTGGGCGTGATCTGCGTGATTCCGCTCCTCGTCACCGCCGTGGCCTTGGCGCGGCGCTGTTCGTCATCGCGCCGGCGACGTTCAACGACCCGAATCCCGACGGCGGTCCGCTGCTCCGGACGATCGTGGCGCTGGCCCCGTTCGCGGCGGCGATGGTCCTGGCGGCGATGCTCGGGTCGGCCGTCCACGCGGCCGCGATCCGTGCGCGGGCGGAAGCGGGCGGCGCATGGTCGGCACTGGCGGCTGCACCCCGATGGCTGGGTCGCGGCGGAACGGCCGCGCTCGTCCAGATCGTCGCGCACATCGTCGCTCGGATCGGCTATCTCGTCGTGGCGACGGTCCTCCTGCGCGTCCTGTGGGCGCCGATCGAGGCACGCTTGAGCGAGGAGGGATTTGGCGTCGCCGTCGTCCTCCTGCTGGTAGGCTTCGTGGCGATCTGGCTCTGCCTCGTCCTCGCGGGCGGCGCCCTCCACGCGTGGGGGTCGGTCTCCTGGACGCGCCTCCTCGAAGCGCGGGGACGCGATGCCGGGGCCGTCGCGCCGATGGAGAGCCGCAGCCGCCCGTGAACCCGGAGCTCGATCTCGCCACCCAGCTCGAACTCACGCTGCGGCTGGCCGTCGCTCTCGGGGTTGGGCGCGCTCGTCGGGCTCGAGCGCGAGCTGCAGCGCCAGGAGGCGGGCTTCCGCACCCACGGCCGTGGTGTCTCTGGGCGCGGCGATCTTCACGGTCGTCAGCGGCTATGCATTCGCCGGGATCGGCTCCGATCCGACGCGGATCGCCGCCCAGATCGTCTCGGGGATCGGCTTCATCGGTGCCGGCACGATCATCCAGTCCCGTGGAGGAATCCAGGGCCTGACGACGGCGGCAAGCCTGTGGGCCGTCGCCGGGGTCGGCATGGCGTCCGGGGCCGGGCTGTACGGGGTGGCGGTGAGCGGCACCGTGCTGATGCTCGTCGTCCTGTACCTGTTCGATCGGATCGAGCGATGGGCGCGCGGGCGGCTCGGCCTGCCGAAGCACGAAGCGAACGAGGCAGCAACGGAGAACGAGGAGACGACATGACCCTGACCACGACGAACCTCGAGGGCCTGCGGCTCGTGCATCGCGGCAAGGTGCGCGAGACGTACGAGGTCGACGACCGCCACCTGCTCCTCGTCGCCACCGATCGCCTGTCGGCCTTCGACGTCGTCTTCGAGCAGGCGATCCCGGACAAGGGCGCGCTGCTCACGCGGCTGAGCACCTGGTGGTTCGGTGAGCTCGCCGACCTGGGTCGGTCCCACTTCGTCAGCGCCGATCCGTCCGATCTGCCGGAGGCGGCGCGCGACCCGGAGATGGCGGGGCGATCGATGCTCGTGCGCCGCGCCGAGCGCGTGGACGCCGAGTGCGTCGTCCGCGGCTACATCGCGGGCTCGGGCTGGGTGGAGTACCAGCGCAGCGGATCGGTCTGCGGCCACGCGCTGCCGAGCGGGCTGCGCGAGGCCGATCGCCTGCCCGAGCCGATCTTCACGCCGTCGACGAAGGCGGAGGTCGGCCACGACGAGAACATCACGCGAGACGAGCTGGCCGCATGGTCGGGGCCGACCTCGCGCGCGAGCTCGAGCGGCGTTCGATCGCGCTGTACGTCGAGGCGGCGCGGCGTGCAGAGGCGGTGGGGCTGATCCTGGCCGACACGAAGTTCGAGTTCGGCTTCATCGACGGCGAGCTGGCGGTCATCGACGAGGTGCTGACGCCCGACTCCAGCCGATTCTGGGACGGGAGCGGTATGCGCCGGGCCAGAGCCCGCCGAGCTTCGACAAGCAGTTCGTCCGCGACTTCGTCGCCGCATCCGGCTGGAACCGGGAGCCGCCCGCGCCGTCGCTCCCCGACGAGGTCATCGAGGGGACGCGCGACCGTTACGTCGCCGCCTACGAGCGCCTCACCGGTCGCACCTGGGAGTGACCGGCGTGCGCTGGCTTGCGGAGGTGCACGTCGCCCTGCGTGGCGGCATTGCCGATCCGGAGGGGCAGACGATCGGGTCGGCCCTGCGCTCGCTCGGGTACGACTCGGTCAAAGAGGTCCGCAGCGGGAAGCTCATGCGGATCGCCTTCGAGGCCGATGACCATGCCGCCGCCGAGGCCGAGGTCGCCGAGATGTGCCGGCGCCTCCTCGCCAATCCGGTCATGGAGACGGCGAGCTGGGAGATCCGCTCCGACGAGCCGATCGGCGAGGGCGTGGCGCTGCCGTGACCCTGACGGCCCGACGGCCACGGGTGACCGTCGTGGTCTTCCCGGGCACGTGGAGCGAGCGGGACTTCGCGCACGTCGCCGGCTCGGTCCTCGGATGGGAGGCACGGCTGGCCTGGCACACCGAGACCGATCTCGGCGCACCGGATGCGGTCGTCCTGCCCGGGGGATTTGCGCATGGTGACCATCTGCGCACCGGGGCGATCGCGCGTTTCTCGCCGATCATGGGCGCGGTCGAGGCGTTTGCGAACGCGGGCGGCCCGGTCATCGGCTCCTGTAACGGCTTCCAGATCCTCGCCGAGGCCGGAATGCTGCCCGGTGCCCTGATGCGCAATGACCATCTCGAGTTCCGCTGTGACTGGCAGACGCTTCGAGTCGAATCACCCGCCTCGTCGGCCGCGTGGCTCGGCGAGCTCGGCGACGGCGAGGTCATCCGCCTGCCGATCAGCCACGGCGAGGGGCGCTACGTCGCCGATGCCGCGACGCTCGACGAGCTCGAATCCTCGGGTCGCGTCGTGCTCCGGTACGCCGACGCCGATGGCCGGGTGACCGATGCCGCCAATCCGAACGGGTCTGATCGTGGGATTGCCGGGATCGTCAACGAGCGCGGCAACGTCCTCGGCCTGATGCCGCACCCGGAGCGGGCGTCGGAGGCGGAGGTCGGCGGGACCGATGGGCTGCGCCTCTTTCGCTCGCTGGAACGCTGGCTGCAAGCACGGCCGGCGGTCGCGGAGCGTCGGCTATGATCGGCCGGATCGCACAGCCCCGGCCGCAGGAGGCGAACGACGCATGGACCACGACGAGCGGGACGCACGCGACCCCGACCCGGATCGGCCGGACGACACGGCCGCCGAGCCGATGAGCGACGAGACCCGCCGCCACCCGCCGAGGACCCACCCGGCCAGCCTGAGACGCGGCACCGGACGAGGCCCGGTCGAGGCCGCGCCCACCGATCCCGGTCGAGCGCCGCGTCTGAGCCGCCGAGGAGCCGGCAGCATCGGAGATCGAGAGCTGGCCGAGCCAGGATGCGGCATCGGCCGGCGAGCCCGTCCCACCTGCGGAGGAATAGTCTCCCGCGTGGCCGACAGAGCCGCCGGAAGCCGGCGGGCCGAGGAGGGGACGTGGCCCACGAGCGCCCCGGAGCGCGGCGACGAGGCCGAGACTGCGGCTCACGAGCCCGATTGGCCGCCTGACGAGTCCGCGGCAGCCGCCGGCGCGGTGCGGCTGCGGCGACCCCCGCGGAGGCCGAGGCGGCGACGCCGACCGACGATTCGGCCTGGCCGGCGGCCGGAGCCGCGGCCGGCGCGGCGGCGGCGGCGCGGGACCAGGGGCGGACGCCGAGCCGCCCCGGAAGAGGCGGAGGCGTACCCGGCAGCCGAGGTCGCATCCGTTGCCGCCGCCGGCGCGGCCGCGCATGGCGTCCCGGATGCCGAAGCCGCCGTCGGCGAGAGCACCCAGTGTCCGCGCTGCGGGACGGAGAATCGGCCCGGCCTCGCCTTCTGCCGCAACTGCGGCCAGCGTCTCGTCGCCGCGGGCGTGGCGACGACGGTCGAGCGACCGGGCACCCCGGAAGGCACGATGGCCTGCCCGCGCTGCGGGACGCATAACCGCGCCGGCGTCGCCTTCTGCCAGAACTGCGGCGCCAACTTGCGCGGCACCGCGCCCGGCTACGTCCCGCCGGCAGTGGCGGGCGAGGCGGCGGCCGAAACCCCGGCGGTGGAGCGCCGCGGCGCGGTGCTCGGGCCGGTCGTCCTCCTCATCGGCATGGTCGGCCTGATCACCGGCTACCTCCTGCCGTTCGGCGAGGACTCGCTGTACGACCGCGCCTTCGGGCCGGGCGGCTACGGAATCGCCTTCTGGAGCGCCTATCCCGATCGGACAGCAGCCTCGCCGACACGATCTACTTCGGCCTCGCGGCACCGGTGCCGATCCTCGCGCGTCCTCCTCGCGATCCTTGCCGTCGCCGGCTTCATGCGTGCGCGGCCGGGGAGCCTGCAGCTTCCGGGGCTCGTGATCGCGCTCGCCTGGAGCGTGGGCCTGATCGTCCTCTTCGTGGTCGTCGAGGTGATCGGCGGCTGGAGCGGGGACATCGTCGACGTCCTTCGCGCAGCTGACACCGGGCGGGATCATCCTCTTCCTCGCCTCGCTGATCGTTCTGATCGGCACGCTGACGCGATTCGGCCGGAGCTGACCGTGCGCTACTGCCCGAACTGCGGCACGGAGGTCGACGACACCGCCGCCTTCTGCCCGACCTGTGGCCAGGCGATCGACCAGGCCGCGGAAACGGAGATGCCCGCGGCCCCGGCGTGGCCGGAGCCGGCCGCGCCCGCCCCGACCCCACGAGCCGGCCGCGGCGCCGGCCCCGTCGTGGGAGTCCCGACCCCGACGACCCCGCCGGACCGAGGCGCAGCCTGCAGGCACCGCCACCCGGCGCCGCCGCCGCCGCCGGCCGCGGCAGGCCCCGGCGGCCCGTCCGTGAACGTGCCCGTGACGATGCCGGTGACCCTGTCCGGCTGGCTGATCGGCGGCGGCGCGCTGTCGCGGCCCTCGGCGCGCTGATCGGCCTGTTCGATGGCGCCGTCAGCCTGATCGAGCTGATCCTGCTGGTCGCGCTCATCGGCATCGCGCGCGACGTTCTTCCTCGACGCGTGCCGGCCTTCCCGTACCTGCGCCTGGCGTCCCTCGCCGTCGTCGCTCGTCGGCTTCGGCGTCGCGCTCGACCGGCTGGGCACCGGCGGGGCCGGCATCGGCGAGCTGCTCCTGTTCCTCGGCACGGCCGCGGCCGCGATCGGCGCGATCCTCCTCGAGCTCGGCCGCGACCAGCCGATCGGATCCGCGCGCTGAGGAGCCCATGACCCTCGCGCCCCCGCCGGTCGAACAGCGCCACGGGCTGACAGACGACGAGTACGCGCTCGTCGTCGAGGCCCTCGGCCGCGAGCCGAACGAGGTCGAGCTCGGCATGTTCGGCGCGATGTGGTCGGAGCACTGCGCCTACAAGCACTCGCGGCCGCTGCTCGGGCGGCTGCCGCAGACGGGCCGCGCGTCCTCGTCGGGCCCGGCGAGAACGCCGGTGCGTCGACATCGGCGACGGGCTGGCGGTCGTGTTCAAGGTCGAGTCGCACAACCATCCGAGCGCGGTCGAGCCGTACCAGGGCGCGGCGACCGGCGTCGGCGGCATCATCCGCGACATCTTCACCATGGGCGCGCGACCGATCGCGCTGCTCAACTAGCCTGCGCTTCGGGCCGCTCGAGCCCGACGCCGAGACGGATGCGCCGACCGCCGCGCGGAACCGGTACCTCTTCGGCGGCGTGGTGGCCGGCATCGCCGGCTACGGCAACTGCATCGGCATCCCGGACGTCGGCGGCGAGGTCACCTTCGACCCGACCTACTCGGGCAACCCGCTCGTCAACGCGATGTGCGTCGGCGTCGCGCGACACGAGGAGATCACGCTGGCCCGCGCGGCCGGTGCGGGCAAATCCTCCTCCTCGTCGGCGCGGCGACCGGGCGCGACGGGATCCAGGGCGCCTCGTTCGCGTCCGCCACCCTCGGCGAGGACCGCGAGGAGCGCCGGCCGGCCGTCCAGGTGGGCAACCCGTTCCTCGAGAAGCTGCTCATGGAGGCGTGCCTGGAGCTGGCCGGCTCGACGGGGTCGTGGCCATGCAGGACCTCGGCGCCGCGGGGCTCACCTGCGCGCTGGCCGAGCTGACCGCCCGCGGCGGCGTTGGTGCGGAGGTGGACCTCGACGCGTCCCGCGGCGCGAGGCGGGCATGACCCCGTACGAGGTGCTGCTCTCGGAGTCCCAGGAGCGGATGCTGATCGTCGTGCGGCCGGACGCGGTCGCCGATGTCCGCGCGGTCTTCGACCGCTACGAGCTCGCCGCCGCGGAGATCGGCGCGATCATCGACGAGCCGGTCATCCGGTGCCGCGCCGGCGGCGAGGTGGTGTGCGAGGTCCCGGGCGCGCGCTGGCCGACGATGCGCCCCGCTACGCCATCCCCGGCGCCGCGCCCGGGCGAGCCGGCCGACCTCGAGCCGCTCGCGGCGGAGCCGGCCGGCGCATCGGTCCTGCTGGAGCTGCTCGGCTCCCCGAACGTGCGCGACCGCAAGCCGATCTGGCGCCGATACGACCACATGAACGGCACGAACACGCTCGTCGGGCCGGGCGCCGGGGACGCGGCGCTGCTGCGGGTGAAGGGCACTCGGCGCGCGCTGGCACTGGCCATCGACGGCCCGGGCCCGCGCGGCTCGGCGCGCTCGACCCCTACCTGGCCGGGGCATCCGCCGTGCTCGAGGGCGCGCTCAACGTCGCATGCACCGGCGCGACGCCGATCGGCATCACCGACTGCCTGAACTTCGGCTCACCCGAGACCGATCTCGGCGCCTGGCAGCTCGAGCGCGCCATCGACGGCATCGCCGACGCGTGCCGTCCGCTCGACGTGCCGGTCGTCTCGGGCAACGTCAGCCTCTACAACGAGACGCCGGACGGGCCGATCCTGCCGACGCCGGTCGTCGGCACGGTCGGCCTCCTCGAGGATCGCGACGGCGGTCCCGATGGCGTGGCGCGACGGCGAGGAGATCTGGCTGCTCGGGGCCCGCGGACGACACGCCGCCCTGGCGGGATCCGAGCTGGCGTGGCGACGAGGGCTCCGCGGTGGCCGGCCCGCGCTCGACATCGGCGGCGGCGCCGGCTCGTCGCCCTGCTGGCGAGCTGGCGGCGGGCCCTCCGGCGGCCGCGCACGACGCGTCGGTGGGCGGGATGGCGTCGCGCTGGCGCGGATGGCGATCGCTCCGGGTTTGGCGCGACGGTGACGATCGACCCCGCGCGGCCGACGGCGGCGCTGTTCGGCGAGCGCGTCGGCCGGGTGATGGTGGGTGTCGGCCGCGGCGCGGACGGCTGCGCGACGCGCTGCGAGGCGGGGGTGCCGTGCGCGCCGGATCGGCGTGCGGGCGGGGGCGGATCGAGATTCGGCCGGGCGCGAGCCTGGCCGTCGGCCTCGACGCAGCTGGCGGCGGCCTGGCGCAGGCCGTCTGGCTAGGGGCGGTCCGGTCGCGGCCGGCGCGCGGGCCGCGACCTCCGTCTCCGATCTGGGCGACGAGCGCGGCGACGATCGGGTCGTCGGCCGTCCCGAGCGACGGCGACGGCGCGGCGACGCCGGACCGCTCCTCGTCCGCGGCCCCCGGCGGCTCGCCGGCGCCATGACGCCGGTGATGACCGCGCCGGCTCCGGCGACGATCGCACCGACGATGAGCAACGTCTCAGCGGAGACGAACGCAAGCGGCGCCGCCCCCATCAGCGCGGCGCTCAGGCGCCTGAACATCGGCATGTCAGCCCGACGCTTCCGACGCCGCGGGCGGCGTCGTGCCTTGCGGACGCGCGGCCGCTTTCCTTGGTGTGCGGTGCGATGCAGGTCCGCGGCGTTCTCGAGGCGTGGCAGTCCGCCGCGCGCGCGCTCGTGGAGCCGGTAGACCTCCTCGAGCCCGTCGGGCGGGACCGCGTCGGCGTAGATGGAGCAGAAGACCTCGACCACCCGGGTCGAACTGCGTGCCGGCGTTGGTGCGCAGCTCCTCGAGCGCCTGCTCGTGGGTGAGCGCCGCGCTGTACGGCCGGTCGTGGACCATGGCGTGATACGCATCGGCGACCGCCACGATCCGCGCGCCGAGCGGGATCTCCGACCCGCGCAGGCCGTGGGGATAGCCGCCGCCGTTGAAGCGCTCGTGGTGGTGGAGCACGACCGGGATCGCCTCGCGCAGGCTGGAGGCCTGCTCGAGGATGACCTGGCCGATGCGCGGGTGCTCGCCGATGGCCTGCCACTCGGGGTCGGACAGGGTCGACGGCTTGTCGAGGATCTCCTCGGGGATCGCGATCTTGCCGAGGTCGTGGAGCAGGGACGCGATCCGGATCCGCTCGATCTCCTCGCGCGGCAGCCCCATCTCGAGCGCGAGGCCGGTCGCCAGCGAGGCGATCATGTCGGACGGCCGTCCGCGGTGGTGCGGCTGCGGGGCGAGGACCGATGCGAGCGCCTGGGTGGCGGTGTCGCTGGCCCACTGGCCGATCGCGGTCGCCTGCGCCCGGTGCTCGGCGGAGATCGGCGCCGGCGGACCAGCGCCTCCTCGTCGAGCTCGCGGAACAGGTAGATGCGGTTGCGGCCGAGCGACTTCGCCGCGTACATCGCCGCATCGGCCCGGTCGACGAGCATGTCGAGCTGGAGCTCCGAGCCGCGCCCGCCGGCGATGCCGATGCTGATGGTGGCCTTGATCGCCTGGCCGCCGGCGATCGCGCAGCTGCTGGGCATGACGAGCGTGCGCAGCTCCTCGGCCAGCCCGACCGCGTCCTCCGGGAGCGTCTCGGGCAGGATCAGCATGAACTCCTCGCCGCCGTATCGGCCGAAGGTGTCGCTGGCGCGGATCGATCCCGACGAGGATCCCGGCGATCTGGCGCAGGACGGCGTCGCCCGAGTTGTGGCCGTACGTGTCGTTGATCGGCTTGAAGCGGTCGATGTCGATGAAGGCGACGCTCAGTGGCTTGTAGTGGCGCCCGGCGCGCTCGACCTCGGTGGCGAGCGTGGCGAGGAGGGTCTCGCGGTTCGCGACGCCGGTGAGCCGGTCGTGGGTGGCGCGCGCCTCGGTCTGGAGGAAGGCGCCGGCGGCGGTGTTGAAGGCCCGCGCCAGCCGTCGTTCGGCCGGGATGCCGCTCACGCGCAGCTCGGTCGGACCGTCGGTCTCGAGGGTGTGCTCGAGCGCGCTCGCGATGCGACCCAGCCGCCAGCCGACGTAGCTCCAGGCCAGCAGCGCCATCGTCGTCATCCCGGCGATGGCCGCGACGGCGAGCACGACGACGAGCGCGGGGCGCTGCGATCGGGGACGTCCGCGGCGACGCCGAGCGCGACGGTGACGAAGGCGGCGACGGCCAGCGGGGCGAGGAACCCGAGGGCGCGGACGAAGCTGAGCATCGCGGAGAATGAGGCGCGGGTCCCGCTCGGCCATGGCCCGATGGTCACGCGGTGCGCCGCGGCACACGGCCGTCGGACGCCGAAACGGCCGATGTGCGGAACGGTGCAGTACTGCGCCGGTACCTCGGTTCGGCGTGCGGCACCGAGCGGACGGCCGTCGACCGGTGGCTATGATGGCCGCGTGCCCGGCACGCCGCGATCCGCCTTAAGCCTGACGTGCGTGCGCCCATCGAGCTGCCGCACCGATCCGGCGACGCGCTACCCATCTACCAGCCCCACGGCCCGCGCGAGGAGTGCGGCGTCGTCGGCGTCTGGGCGCCGGGCGGCCCGGTCGCTCGCATGGCGTACGTCGGCCTCCACGCGCTCCAGCACCGCGGCCAGGAGTCGGCCGGCATCGCCGTCAGCGACGGGACGCGGCTGGCCTCCACAAGCGCCTCGGCCTGGTGAGCAGCGTCTTCGACGAGGAGACGCTCCAGCGGCTCGAGGGCGGCGACGACCGGGTCGCCCCGCAGGCCGCCATCGGCCACACCCGGTACAGCACGACCGGCTCGAACACGCTCCCGAACGTCCAGCCGGTGTACGCCGAGACCGACCGCGGCGAGCTCATGCTGGGCCACAACGGCAACCTCACGAACGCCCGCTGGCTGCGTGACGAGCTGACCGAGCAGGGGGTCGAGTTCGCCACCGCCTCCGACACCGAGGTCCTGGCCAAGCTCATCGCCCACGCCCCGGGCCGGACGTGGGCGCAGCGGGTCGACCACGCCTTCCATCGCGCGACCGGCGCCTACACCTTCACGATGCTCACCGCCGACGCCCTGGTCGCCGCGCGCGACCCGGTCGGCTTCCGCCCGCTGGCCCTCGGCCGCCTGCCCGGCGGCGGCTGGGCGGTCGCATCGGAGAGCGCGGCGCTCGACGCCATGGGCGCGCAGTTCGTCCGCGACGTCGAGGCGGGCGAGGTGCTGACGATCACCGCCGAGGGCGTCGACTCCTACCGCTCCGCCGGCGCGACGCCCGAGCGCGAGCGGCTGTGCGTCTTCGAGTACGTCTACCTCGCGCGGCCGGACAGCGTCATCGACGGACGGCTGCTGTACGAGGCGCGCCTCGAGATGGGCCGGGCACTGGCGCGCGAGCATCCGGCCGATGCGGACCTCGTGATCGCCGTGCCCGACTCGGCCATCCCGGCCGCCATCGGCTACGCGGAGGAGGCCGGGCTGCCGTATCGCGAGGGCCTGATCAAGTCGCGCTACGTCGGACGGACGTTCATCCAGCCGGCGCAGGCCGGCCGCGAGGAGGCGGTGCGCCTGAAGTTCAACCCGCTGCCCGAGCTGCTGCCCGGCAAGCGCGTCGTCGTCGTCGACGACTCGATCGTGCGCGGGACGACGACCGGGCCGATCGTGGCCATGCTGCGTCGCGCCGGCGCGGCCGAGGTCCACGTCCGCATCCACTCGCCCGGAGATGCGGCACCCGTGCTACATGGGCGTCGACACCGGACGGCGCGGCGAGCTGATCGCCGCGACGCACACGACCGACGAGATCCGCCGCGCCATCGGCGCCGACTCGCTCGGCTACCTGTCGCAGGACGGGATGCTCGACGCGGTCGGCGGGCGGCGCGAGGCCCGCTGCACCGCCTGCTTCGACGGCGTGTACCCGACCGACGTGCCGCTGGAGCTCGACAAGCTGGCGCTGGAGCGCCGCTGACCGATGGCCCGCACCTACCGCGAAGCCGGCGTCGATCGTGGAGGAGGCCGAGCGCGCCGTGGAGCGCATCGCCGAGGCGGCGGCGTCGACGGCCACGCCCGCGGTGCTCGGCGGCGTCGGCGGCTTCGGCGCGCTGTTCCGCTTCGACCCGACGACGCATCCCGACCCGGTCCTCGTCAGCAGCACCGATGGCGTCGGCACGAAGCTGAAGGTCGCCGCTGGCGCTCGGCCGGCACGACACGATCGGCATCGACCTCGTCAACGCCTGCGTGAACGACATCGTCGTGTCCGGCGCCGACCCGCTCTTCTTCCTCGACTACCTCGCCGTCGGCGACCTGCGCGCCGAGGTGGTCGAGGAGATCGTCGCGGGCGTGGCGGCCGGCTGCGCGGCCGCCGGCATCCCGCTCATCGGCGGCGAGACGGCGCAGATGCCGGACCTCTACCGCGGCGACGACTCGACCTCGCGGGCTTCGTCGTCGGCGTCGTGGCCCGTGCCGACCTCATCGACGGCTCGGCGGTGCGCGCCGGGGACATCCTGCTCGGCCTGCCGTCGCGCGGGCTGCACACGAACGGCTACAGCCTGGCGCGCCGGGTCCTGCCGGAGACGATCTGGGCCGCGCCGATGCCCGACGGCGAGCGGCACGATCGGCGACGCCCTGCTCGAGCCGCACCGGTCCTACCTCGACGAGGTCCGCATCCTGCGCCGCGCGCTGCGCGCGGCGGCACCGACATCGCCGCCCTCGCCCACATCACCGGCGGCGGCTGGGAGGGCAACGTCCCGCGCACCCTGCCCGACGGCCTCGGCGTCGAGGTCGAGACCGGATCGTGGCCGGTGCCGGCGATCTTCAGCCTCATCCAGCAGCGCGGCGACATCGCCGACGAGGAGATGGTGCGCACCTTCAACGTCGGCATCGGCATGACCGCCGTCGTGCCGGCAGCCGCGGTCGAGGCGGCGCTGGCCGCGCTGCCCGAGGCGTGCCGCATCGGTCGGGTGGTCGAGGTGCCCGCGGGCGAGCCGCGCGTCCGGCTTCGCATGAGGCTGGGCGTCCTCGTCTCGGGCCGCGGCTCGAACCTCGAGGCCATCCTGGAGGCGGGGCTGCCGTTGCGCTCGTCGTCAGCAACCGTCCCGGCGTGCGTGCGCTCGAGATCGCGGCGGCCCACGGCGTCCGGCCCTCGTCCTGCGGCGCTCCGACTTCGCCGATGCGGAGGCGCGCGACGCCGCCATCGGTGCGGCCCTGGCGCGAGGCGGGCGTCGAGCTCGCCGTCCTGGCCGGCTACGACCAGCTCCTGCGCTCCGCCTACTTCGCCGCGTTCGGCGGCCGGACGATCAACATCCATCCCAGGCTGCTGCCCGCCCACGGCGGGCCCGGCATGGTGGGGCTGGCGGTCCATCGGTCGGTGCTGGCTGCGGGCGACCCCGAGACCGGCGCCACGATCCACGAGGTCGAGCGCCGAGCTCGACGCGGGACCGATCCTGGCGCAGGCGCGCGTGCCGGTCGAGCCCGGCGACGACGCCGAGACGCTCGCGGCACGCGTGCTGGCGAGGAGCATCGGCTGCTGGTGGCGACCTTCGGGGCTCGCCGGAGACCCGTGGTCGCGACCGCGGCCTGGCGGCCGAAGGGCCTCGCGGGCACGAGGCGTGCTAGCATTCCCGATGGCGCCCGACGCGGCGCAGACTCCCCGCAAGCGGCCGTCACCCCGGAATGGACGCGATTCTCGAGCCGATCGGGGAGTTCTGGAACGGGTTCCTGAGCAACCCGATCGTCCAGCTGGCGGCCAGCTGATCGTGATCTACGTCGTCCTGCTCTGGCTCGGCACGGCTACTGGGCCTTCCGCGACATGCAGGCGCGCACCGAGAACCCGATCCTGCCGTACTTCGCCGCCGCGCTGATCATCTTCTTCACGCCGCTCCTGTTCCTCTTCGCCGTGATCCTCTACCTCATCGTCCGGCCGCGCGAGACGCTGGCCGAGGTCTACGAGCGCTCGCTGGCCGAGGAGAGCCTCCTGGCCGAGGTCGAGAAGAACGAGCTGTGCCCGGTCTGCCGCGATCGCGTCGACAGCGACTGGCTGGTCTGCCCGAACTGCCGCACCCGGCTCCACCGCGTCTGCCCGTCGTGCAACCGACTCGCCGAGCCGACCTGGCCGCTGTGCGCGTACTGCGGCCGTGAGTTCGAGCGCCCCGCCCGGGCCGCCGCCCGCGCGCGCGCGCCGCAGCCGGCCGAGGAGCCGGTCGGGGTCGCCGACGGCGCCGGCCGACGCGACCGCCGAGCGAGCGCGGCTGCGCGGCGCGACCAACACCTGACCGAGCCGCCGGTCGGGCCCGCGGGCCCGGACGATCCCGGCACCCTGCCGCGGGGCCCGCATCCGACGATCGGCCCCGGCGGCATCGGCATGCCGCGGTGGCCCGGGCCGGTGCTGGCGATCGGCGGCGGCGCTCGTGGCGTCGTCGCGCCTCGTCGCGATCGGCCGATCCGCCAGGGGATCGTCGACGCCGATCCGGCGTCGCTCGGCCTGCATCGCCCTGGCCGGCGGCCTCGCCTTCGTCGCCGGCCTCGTCTACACCGCCATCCGCCAGCTGCGCGTCCGCGGCGTCCTGCCGCCGGAGCGCTACCGCGGCCCATCGGTCTTCATCCTGCTGGCGCTGGTGCTCGTGGTCGCCACCGTCCTGACCGCGCCGTTCACGCGACGACGCGCTCGCTGGTCCGGCGGCGAGGGCGAGCTCACCCTCCTCGGCTCCGTGGTGCTCCTCGTCTCGACCCAGGTCGGGCTGCTGGTGGTGAGCTGGCTCTTCGTCTACCGGCCGCACGCGCTGGCCGCGCTGCCCTCCTTCCCCGGCCGCGACCCGGCGCGCGCGCTCCGCGCGGCCTCGGCTGGGGCGTCGTGGCCTGGTTCGGCTCGACGTCGTGCTGTTCCTCGTCGTCCGCGCTCCTCGAGCAGCTCGGCAGGCCGCCGCCGGCGGGCGGCGGAGCAGGCGATCGCGGTGCTCGACCCGTGGCTGGTGGTCGTGGCGATCGTCATCCTCGCGCCGATCGCGGAGGAGGTCTTCTTCCGCGGCGTCGTCTTCAACGCCTGGCTGCGCGAGGCGGGGCGGAGGTGGGCGTTCATCGGCTCGGCGGCGCTGTTCGCGGCCATCCACCTCTCGCTCGTGTCGCTGCTGCCGATCTTCCTCCTCGGCCTGGCGCTGGCCTGGGTCTACGAGCGCACGCGGCAACCTGCTCGCGCCGATCGCGATGCACGCGGCCGTCAACGGCATCTCGGTCGCCCTCGCGCTGCTCGTCCGCTTCGGGATCGTGCCGTGCCCGTCTGAGCGGTAAGCCGCCCGATAAGCGGGCGATGACCGCCGGCGTCGGTATCGTCGGCGCCGATGACGACGCAGCCGATCCGCCTCCCCCTCGAGCGCCAGCCGCGATCCGGCCGGCCGTCCTGGCGGCTCGAGCGCCACGGGCCCGAGGCGTGCGACGACGAGGAGCTGCTGGCGATCCTGCTCGGCGGCGGCGACGAGCTCGGCGGCACGGCGCGCCGGCTCCTGGACCGCTTCGGCTCGCTGGCCGAGGTTGCCCGCGCCCACCCCGCCGAGCTGCGCCTCGCCGGGGTCGCGGCGGGCGCCGCGCCGCGGCTGGCGGCGGCGCTCGAGCTCGGCGCGGCTCGCGCGCCGCTGGCCGTCCGACCCTGGCTGATGCGCACGCCGACCGACGTCGCCGAGCCGCTCGTCGACGCCATGGGCTCGCTCGAGCGCGAGGAGCTGCGCGTCCTGCTGCTCGACACGAAGAACGTGGTCGCCGCGGAGCGAACGGTCTATCGCGGCAACCTGGCCGGCTCGTCGGTGCGCATCGGCGAGGTCTACCGCGACGCGGTCCGCGGCTGCGCTGCCGCGATCATCGTCGCCCACAACCATCCGAGCGGCGACCCGGCGCCGTCGGGCGAGGACCTGCGCATCACGGCCGAGCTGGCCGAGGCCGGGCGCCTGCTCGACATCGAGCTGCTGGACCACCTCGTCATCGGCCGCGGCCGCTGGACGAGCCTGCGCGCCCTCGGCGCGCTCGGTCAGGCGCCGGCGACGATGCGGTAGATCGTGCCCCGTCCGAAGTCGGCCAGGTAGAGCTCGCCGTCGGCGTCCTCGCCGAAGGTGCTGACGCTCACGCCGGTGTCGAGCAGGCGTGCGCGGGCCGATGACGCCCTCGGCGTCGGAGCGGACGCCGAAGAGCGTGCCGGTGCAGTAGTCGCTGAACAGGTACCAGCCGCGAGGCCGTCGATCGCGTCGCCGCGGTAGACGTAGCCGCCGGTGACCGAGCAGCCGAGGTCGCGGCCGTACTCGGCGACCGGGCAGGGTCAGCCCGTCGGTCGAGCAGTCCGGCTGCGCGAAGCAGTGCGACGCCTCCATGACGTTCCAGCCGAGGTTCGCGCCGGCATCGGCGACCGGGTCGACGCGGTCGATCTCCTCGACCGCGTTCTGGCCGACGTCGCCGATCCACAGCATCGCCGGTGTCGCGATCGAAGCTGAAGCGCCACGGGTTGCGCAGGCCGATCAGGAACACCTCCGGCGCGCCCGCGCGCCGTCGGCGAAGGGTTGTCGGGCGGGATGGCGTAGCGCGGTCGTCGTCGGCCGTCGACGTCGAGGCGCAGGATCTTGCCGAGCAGCGCGTCCGGGTTCTGCCCGTTGCCGTGCGGGTCGCCGCCGGAGCCGCCGTCGCCGAGGCCGATGTACAGCAGGCCGTCCGGCCCGAACGCGAGCTGCCCGCCGTTGTGGTTCGCGTACGGCTGGTCGACGCGTGAGCAGCACGCGCTCGGTGGACGGGTCGAGGCGCGGCGGCAGCGGCTCGTCGGTGACGCGGAACTCGGCCAGCACGGTGTCGCCGTCGCGATCGCGGGTGTAGTGGACGAAGGCGCGCGGGTCGTCGGGCCAGTCGGGATGGAGCGCCAGGCCGAGCAGGCCCTGCTCGCCGCCGCCGAGCACGCGGTCGGTGAGGTCGAGCGACGACCTCGTCGGCCGGACTCCGGGTCGACGGCGATGACCCGCCCGGCCCGCTCGTTGACGAGCAGCCAGCCGTCCGGGCGTGGCGGTGATGCCGATCGGGGCGATCAGGCCGATCGCGACCTCCTCGAGGGCGAGCGGCGGCGGGTCGTCGGCGATCGGCTCGGCGCGGGGCTCCGGACGCGCGTGGCGTCGCCGCGGGCGACGCCGGCCTCCGAGGGCGCGGCGTCGAAGGGGTGCGCGGCGCTGGAGGGGCCGCCGACGGAGACGGCGGCGGCGCACGCGGCGAGCACGCAGTGGCCAGCAGGACCGACGCGCGGCGGGACAGCTGCATCGGCCCCATTGTGGCCGATCGGGTAGGGTTGCGCCACAGCCATGACGACGACGAAGGAGAGCGCGCGGCGCGTGGCGCAGGCCGTGACCGACGCGCGCGAGCCCGACGCCGGCGAGGTCGGCACGCGCCGCAGCATCGTGATCGAGCGCATCAGCCCGCAGCTGGACGGCGGCCGCTATCCGGTGAAGCGCGTCGTCGGCGATCAGCTGCTCGTCACCGCCGACATCTTCGCCGACGGCCACGACCTGCTCGACGCCGCGCTGCTCGTGCGCGCCGACGACGAGGAGGCCTGGCGCGAGGCGCCGATGCGGCCGATCGACAACGACCGCTGGTCGGGCCACGTCGAGCTGACCCGCAACCGATGGCATCGCTATGCGGTCGAGGCCTGGCGCGACGCGTACGGCAGCTGGCGGCACGGGCTGCACAGGAAGGTCGAGGCCGGCGTGCCGGTGCCGGCCGAGATCGAGGAGGGCCGCATGCTGGTCGAGGCGGCGCTGGCCCGGGCGGAGCGCGCCGAGGCGGCCGACGACCTGCGCATCCTGCGCGGCGCGCTGGCCACGCTGCGCCGGGCGCGATCGGAGGCCGGACGCGTCGCCGCGCTCGACACCGACGAGGTGCTCGCCGCCATGCGCCGCCACCCGGATCGGAGCCTCGCCACCCGCTCGCCGGAGCTGCCGCTCGTCGTCGATCGCGAGCGCGCGCGATTCGGCGCGTGGTACGAGCTCTTCCCGCGCTCGCAGGGCCGCGATCCGACGCGGCCGAAGGCCACGACCTTCGCCGAGGCGGAGTGGCGGCTTGCCGACATCGCCGCCATGGGCTTCGACGTCGTCTACCTGCCGCCGATCCACCCGATCGGCCGCACGAACCGCAAGGGCCGCAACAACACCCTCGAGGCCGGGCCGACGATCCCGGGCTCGCCGTACGCCATCGGCTCGGCGGAGGGCGGTCATGACGCGGTCGCGCCCGAGCTCGGCGGGCTCGACGGGCTCGATCGGCTTCCGCAGGGCGGTCGAGGCGCACGGCATGGAGCTGGCGATGGACATCGCCATCCAGGCCGCCCCGGACCATCCCGCCGTGACGGCCCACCCCGAGTGGTTCCGCCACTCGCCGGACGGGAGCATCAAGTACGCCGAGAACCCGCCGAAGAAATACCAGGACATCTACCCGATCGACTTCGCCGGCGACGACCCGCGGCGCGCGGGCGCGCTGTGGCGCGAGTGGAAGCGGGTCTTCGAGGTCTGGATCGGGCACGGCGTGAGGATCTTCCGAGTCGACAACCCGCACACCAAGCCGATCCCGTTCTGGGAGTGGCTCATCCGCGAGATCCAGGCCGACCACCCCGACGTGGTCTTCCTGTCGGAGGCGTTCACGAAGCCGAAGATGATGCGGCTGCTGGCCAAGGTCGGCTTCACCCAGAGCTACACGTACTTCACGTGGCGCGAGTCGGCCTGGGAGCTGCGCGAGTACTTCACCGAGCTCACGCAGTCCGAGATGCGCGAGTACTTCCGCGGCAACCTGTTCACCAACACGCCCGACATCAACCCGCACCACCTCGACCACGGCCGGCCGGCGTTCGTGATCCGCACGGTCCTTGCGGCGACGCTGTCGAGCTCGTACGGCATCTACTCCGGCTGGGAGCTGTGCGAGAGCGCGCGGCTCGGCGAGCGCGAGGAGTATCTCGACAGCGAGAAGTACGAGATCC
Source organism: uncultured Chloroflexia bacterium (assembly GCA_963797855.1). GTDB lineage: Bacteria > Chloroflexota > Limnocylindria > QHBO01 > QHBO01 > JACDBZ01. Next base: position 132,132 of record CAWCQX010000011.1, read on the forward strand.
GCGCCCGCGACTGGGATGCGAAGGGCAACATCAAGCCGCTCATCACCGAGCTGAACCGGCTGCGCCACGAGCGGCGCGCGCTCCAGCGTCACGACAACCTGCGCTTCCAGGACGTGACCGGCGAGCGGACGCTCTTCTATCGCAAGGCGCTGCCGCACGGCAAGGTCGACCCGCTCACCGGCTTCCCGAACCGATGGCGCGACCCGGTCTTCGTCGCCGTCAACACCGACCCGACGACGGCGGAGCGCGCGATCCTGCACCCGGACCTGCCGGCCGTCGGCATCGGCTGGGACGAGCCGTACCGGATGACCGATCTGCTGACCGGGCGCGTCGACGCGCGAGCGCGGCGCGGACCTGCCGGTCGACCTCGACCCGGCGGCCGAGCCGTTCCGGATCTTCACGATCGCCCGCCGATCGTAACGCCCGACGACCAGACGACGATCCGATCCCGCGCCCCGAGCACGCCCGCCGTCCGCCGCGCCCGGTGAGCCGATGGCGAGGCGCCGCAGCTGCTGCGCGACGACCCCACCTGGTACAAGGACGCGATCATCTACCAGCTCCACGTCAAGGCGTTCTACGACTCCACCGGCGACGGCATGGGGGACTTCGCCGGGCTGACGCAGAAGCTCGACTACATCGCCGACCTGGGCGTGACGGCGATCTGGCTGCTGCCGTTCTACCCGTCGCCGCTGCGGGACGACGGCTACGACATCGCCGACTTCACGCGCGTCCATCCCGACTACGGCACGCTGCGCGACTTCCGGGCGCTTCGTGCGCGAGGCGCATCGGCGCGGCCTGCGCGTCATCACCGAGCTCGTCATCAACCACACCAGCGACCAGCACCCGTGGTTCGTCGAGTCGCGCTCCTCGCCGCAGGAACCCGAAGCGCGACTGGTACGTGTGGAGCGACACCGACCAGAAGTACGCCGATGCGCGGATCATCTTCACCGACACCGAGACCTCGAACTGGACGTGGGACCAGGAGTCGGAGCAGTACTACTGGCATCGGTTCTTCAGCCACCAGCCGGACCTGAACTTCGACAACCCGCAGGTCGTCCGGGCGGTGATGCGGGTCATGCGCTTCTGGCTCGACCTCGGGGTCGACGGGCTGCGGCTCGACGCGGTGCCGTACCTCGTCGAGCGCGAGGGCACGAACGGCGAGAACCTGCCCGAGACGCACGCGATCCTGCAGCGGCTGCGCGCCGCGGTCGACGCGCGCTACGACGGCCGGATGCTGCTGGCCGAGGCGAACCAGTGGCCGCCGGACGTGCTGCCCTACTTCGGCACCGCCGAGGAGCCCGAGTGCCACATGGCCTTCCACTTCCCGCTCATGCCGCGGATCTGGATCGCGCTGCGGCGCGAGGATCGCTACCCGATCGTCGAGATCATGGCGCAGACGCCGGAGATCCCCGAGGAGAACCAGTGGGCGCTCTTCCTGCGCAACCACGACGAGCTGACGCTCGAGATGGTGACCGACGAGGAGCGCGACTACATGTACACCGAGTACGCGCGGACGCCCGGATGCGGATCAACGTCGGCATCCGGCGCCGGCTCGCGCCGCTCGTCGACCGCAGCCGCCGCCGGATCGAGCTGCTGAACTCGCTGCTCTTCAGCATGAAGGGCACGCCGGTCATCTACTACGGCGACGAGATCGGGATGGGCGACAACGTCTACCTCGGCGACCGCAACGGGGTGCGCACGCCGATGCAGTGGACCGGCGACCGCAACGCCGGCTTCAGCAGGGCCGACGTCCACGCCCTCTACGCGCCGCTGGTGGCCGATCCGGTCTACGGCTACCAGGCGGTCAACGTCGAGGCCCAGGAGCGCGTGCCCGGCTCCCTGCTGAACTGGATGAAGCGGATGCATCCGCATCCGCCGCGCGCACCCGGTGTTCGGACGCGGCACGCTCGAGTTCCTCCATCCCGAGAACCGGCGCGTGCTGGCCTACCTGCGCGAGCACGAGGGCGTGACGATCCTGTGCGTCGCGAACCTGTCGCGCTTCGCCCAGTACGTCGAGCTCGACCTGTCGCGCTTCGACGGCCGTCAGCCGGTCGAGCTGATCGGCCGCGTCCACTTCCCGCGCATCGGCGAGCTGCCGTACCTGCTCACGCTGGGCCCGCACGACTTCTTCTGGTTCGAGCTGACCGATGGCGAGGGTTGAGCCCGCGACCGATCCGACTCGCCACGCCGGCCGACGCCGAGGTGATCGCGGGCGTCGGCGGCCGGGCGTGGCGGGCGACATACCCCGGCATCGTCCCGGACGCGGTGCTCGACGAGTGGATCGACGAGGCGGCGGACGGCTGGCGCCAGGCCTTCGCCGGCCGCCAGCCCGACAGCCCGTGGCGGCCTGGGTCGCCGAGCGGGATGGCGGCGATCCTCGGGTACGCCACGACCACGCCGGCGAAGGCGGACTGGCTGCCGCCGCCCGACGGCGCGGGCGAGCTGACGAACCTGTACCTCGATCCCGACGCCATCGGCACCGGCGTCGGCAGCGCGCTCTACGACCATGCCGTGGCCGACCTTCGCGAGCGAGGCTTCAACCCGTTCGTGGTGTGGGCGTTCCGCGACAACCACCGCGCGCGCCGCTTCTACGAGCGCAAGGGCCTGGTGATCGACGTCCCGGACCACGACTGGGTGCTCGGCGGCGTGCCGTGCCCGATCGTCCGATTCCGCATCGACTGGGCGGCGAGCGGGGCGGGATGACCCCCGCCGACCTCGCGTCCCGGCGCTGGTTCCGCTCGAAGCAGCGCTCCATCGCCGCGGTACCGAGGTCGACCGCGTCGCCGATCGGGCCGGGCGCGCTGGTCGTCCTCGAGGTCGGCGTTCGTGACGACGGCGGTTCGGAGCGCTACCTCGTCCCGCTGGTCGACGGGCGCGAGCCGGCCGACGGCGAGGGCCTGTGGACCGCGCTGGCGGAGGCGATCGGGCGCGAGGCGCGCATCGGCCGGTTCGTCGACGCGCCGCGCGGCCGGCTTCGAGCCCGGTCGCCGTGGGCGAGCGGCGACTCGCCGTCGAGCAGTCGAACACCTCGGTCGTGCTCGGCGAGCGACTGATCCTCAAGCTGTACCGCCTCCTCGAGCCGGGCGAGAACCCGGACCTCGAGATCAGCGCCTTCCTGGCCGATGTCGGGTTCGCCGACACCCCGGCCCTCGCGGGGTCCGTCACCTACGAAGGCCGATGGCGCGCGGGCATCGGCCGCGATGCTGCAGGCGTTCCTCCCCGGCGCCGGCGACGCATGGGCCGCGATGCTGTCGGCACTGGCCACGGATCCGCGAGCGCGGCATCGAGATGGCCGAGCGGATCGGCGACCTGACCGCTCGGCTGCATCGAGCTCTCGCGTCGCGGCCGGACGACGCGGCGTTCCCCGCCCGGCCCGCGACCGTCGAGGAGACAGCCGCGTGGCGGGCTTCGGCCGAGCGGCAGCCGACGCTGGCGATCGAGGCGGTGCGCGGGGCCGAGCACGAGCGGCTCGTCGCGCTCGCGCCGGCGGTCCGCGCTCGGTTCGCCGACGCCTTCGGATCGGCGACCGGCGACGCGCACGGTCAGCCGCATCCACGGCGACTACCACCTCGGCCAGCTGCTGGCGCGACCGGACGGCGGCCTCGGCCGTGATCGACTTCGAGGGCGAGCCGTCGCGCCCGCTCGCCGAGCGCCGCGCGCCGACCTCGCCGCTGCGCGACGTCGCCGGCATGCTCCGCAGCCTCGACTACGCGGCTCGCACCGCCGAGCGCGAGGACGGCCTCGCGGCCGACGCGTGGCTCGCCGACGCGCGCGGTGCGTTCCTCGGGGCGTACGGCGACGTCGACGCGGCCTTGCTGTCGGCCTTCGAGCTCGAGAAGGCGTGCTACGAGATCCGCTACGAGGCGGGCATGCGGCCGGACTGGCTGTGGCTGCCGCTGGCCGCCGTCGAGCGCCTGGCGTCATGACCGCGAAGCCGCCGCGGCCGCCGCTGGCGGTCATCCGGCCCGTTCACGACGCACGTCTTCAACCCGATCAGCCGCCGATTCGTGCGCTGGCTGCCGGGGTTCGGCATCCTCGTACTATCGCGGCCGGAAGTCGGGCAAGGAGTACCGCACGCCGCTGAACGTCTTCCGCCACGGGAACGAGTGGGTCTTCGCCCTCACGTACGGGTCGGACGTCCAATGGGTGAAGAACGTCGTCGCCGCCGGCGAGGCAACCCTCGAGGTCCGGCGTCGGAGGATCCGGCTGGTCGATCCGGAGCTCGTCGTCGATCCGGAGCGCCGGCTCATGCCGCCGGTCGTCCGCAGGTCCTCGGTCTCATGCGGGTCAGCGAGTTCCTGCGCATGCGCCCCGCCCCGCCCGCCGGACGCGGGTAACCTTCGCCAGTGAGCCCGATCGCCCACACCCCAGCGCCAGGCTCCGCCGCACCGCCGTGGCGCTGAGGGTCTGGCGCGGCAACCCGTACCCGCTCGGAGCGACCTGGGACGGGTCGGGCGTCAACTTCGCGATCTTCTCCGAGCACGCCGATGCGGTCGACCTGTGCCTCTTCGACGACGAGGGCCACGAGGAGCAGCGCATCCGTCTCATCGAGCAGACCGACCTCGTCTGGCACGCGTACCTGCCCGACGGGCGGCCCGGGACAGCGCTACGGGTATCGCGTCCACGGTCCCTACGAGCCGCAGCGCGGGCATCGGTTCAACCCGACCAAGCTGCTGATCGATCCGTATGCGAAGCGCATCGACCGCGCGGTCGAGTGGGACGACTCGCTGTTCGGCTACCGCATCGGTGGCGACGAGGACGAGCCCGACGACCGGGACTCGGCGCCGTTCGTGCCGAAGGGGGTCGTCGTCGATCCGGCCTTCGTCTGGGGCGGCGACACCCGCCTGCGCACGCCCCTCGAGCGCACCCTCATCTACGAGGTCCACGTCAAGGGATTCACGCACCGCCATCCCGACGTGCCCGAGGAGCTGCGCGGAACCTACGCCGGGCTGGCGTCGGCGCCGGCGATCGACCACCTGACGACGCTCGGGATCACCGCGGTCGAGCTCCTCCCGGTCCACCAGCACGTCGACGAGCGGCACCTCGTCGAGCGCGGGCTCGTCAACTACTGGGGCTACAACACGATCGCCTTCCTCGCGCCCGACGTCCGGTTCAGCGCGACCGGCGACCCGGTCGGTGAGTTCAAGACGATGGTGAAGCGCCTGCACGACGCCGGGATCGAGGTGATCCTCGACGTCGTCTACAACCACACCGGGGAGAGCAATCACAACGGCCCGACGTTGGCGTTCCGCGGCATCGACAACGCCGCGTACTACCGCCTCGACCCCGATGACCCGTCGCGCTACGTCGACTACACCGGGACCGGCAACACGCTCGACGCGACGTCGCCCCGGGTCCTCCAGCTGATCATGGACTCGCTGCGCTACTGGATCACCGAGATGCACGTCGACGGCTTCCGCTTCGACCTCGCATCGGCGCTGGCGCGCGAGCTGCACGACGTCGACAAGCTCGGCAGCTTCTTCGACATCATCCACCAGGACCCGATCATCAGCCAGGTCAAGCTGATCGCCGAGCCGTGGGACGTCGGGCCCGGCGGCTACCAGGTCGGCAACTTCCCCGTCGGCTGGGCCGAGTGGAACGGGAAGTACCGCGACACGATCCGCCGCTTCTGGAAGGGGATCGGCGGCCAGACCGGGGAGGTGGCCTACCGGCTCAGCGGCTCCTCCGACCTCTACGCCAGCTCGGGGCGACGCCCGCACGCGAGCATCAACTTCGTGACCGCCCACGACGGCTTCACGCTCAACGACCTCGTCAGCTACGAGTCGAAGCACAACGAGGCGAACTTCGAGGGCAACCGCGACGGCGACGACAACAACGAGAGCATGAACTTCGGCGTCGAGGGCGAGACCGATGACGAGGCCGTCATCGAGGCACGCGAGAAGCAGAAGCGCAACCTCCTCGCCACGCTCCTGCTCAGCCAGGGCGTGCCGATGCTTCTCGGCGGCGACGAGATCGGGCGCACCCAGGGCGGCAACAACAACGGCTATGCGCAGGACAGCGAGATCAGCTGGTTCGACTGGTCGCTCGACCGTCGCGACCGGCAGCTGCTCGCCTTCACCCGCTCCCTGATCCGGCTGCTGAAGTCCCATCCGGTCCTTCGCCGCCGGAAGTTCTTCCAGGGTCGCCAGATCCGCGGCTCGCGCGTGAAGGACCTCACCTGGTTCGCGCCCGATGGGACCGAGACGACCGATGACCAGTGGCAGGCGCCGGGCGTTCGGACCCTGGCCGTGCAGTTCGCCGGCGACGCGATCGACGACCGCGGGCCGCGCGGCGAACGGATCGTCGACGACACCCTCCTCGTCATCCTCAACGCCGACGAGCGCCCCGTGGCCTTCACGCTCCCGAATCACGCGCCCGCGCGGCGCTGGGAGGTCGTCTTCGACACCGTGCATGCCAGCTTCACCGCCGCGCACGGAGAGCACGACGGCGGCGCCACGTACCGCGTCGCGGAGCGTTCGGTCGTCTGCCTCCGCCGGCTGCCGCGTGTCCGACGAGTCGCCGAGGGATGAGCACCGCGGACCTCGTCCCGGACTCGTTCGTCGACGCCTACCGCAAGCGCCGCGCGATCGCGCCCAGGGTCCGCGAGGCCGTGCTGGCGGCGATGGGCCTCAGGTCCGACGAGGAGCCGCCGGACGCCGGCCGTGTCGTGGTCGCGCGGCCCGGAAAGCCACTGCCGGAGCCGGGCGAGGTCGTGCTCGAGGACCGCACGCGACTCGGCCGGATCGAGGCGCTCGCACCGGACACGCCGTTCGGCTATCACCATCTGACGCGCGACGACGGGAGCGACGCCCTCCTGATCGCCGGACCGGGCCGCTGCCAGCTGCCGGCGGGCCTGCGCGAGTGGGGCTGGGCCGTCCAGCTGCCGACGACCCGCTCTCGACGGTCGTGGGGCATCGGCGACCTCGGCGACCTCCGCGAGCTCGCCGCGTGGTCGCGCCGGGTCGGCGCCGGCTTCCTGACGGTCAGCCCGCTCGGCGCGCCGAACCCGACGGCCGAACCCGAGCCGAGCCCGTACTTCGCCAGCACGCGGCGGTTCGGCAGCGCGCTCGCCCTGCGGGCCGAGGAGCTTCCCGGCGCGATCGAGCTCGACGAGCTGGCCGAGGCCGGCCGGGCGCTCAACGGGGGTCGCCTCGTGGACCGACGGCGGGCGATCGCGCTGAAGATGCGCGCGCTGGAGCGAACCTGGGCCCACGGCGGGTTCGATCGCGCGCGCCTTCGAGGCGTGGCGCGCGGCGCAGGGTCGTGCGCTCGAGCGCTGGGCCACCTTCTGCGTCCTCGCCGAGCGGCACGGGCCAGGGTGGAAGTCCTGGCCGTCGACGCTGCACGACCCGGCCGGTCCGGGGGTCCGGCAGGTGATGGCCGAGGCACCCCACCGGATCGCGTTCCACGCCTGGATCCAGTGGTGCTTCGACCTCCAGCTCGCGGCCGCGTCGGCGGAGGTGCGGCGCATCGCCGACATGCCGGTCGGCGTCGACCCGGGCGGCTTCGACGCCTGGGACTGGCAGGACCACCTGGCGCTCGACGCCTCCATCGGCGTGCCCGCCGACCGATTCAGCGTGACCGGCCAGGACTGGGGGATGCCCCCGTTCATCCCGCACCGGCTCCGGGAGGCGGGTTACCGAGCCGTTCATCGAGACGATCCGCGCACAGCTGCGGCACGCCGGCGGCCTGCGGATCGACCACGTCCTCGGCCTCTTCCGCCTGTGGTGGGTCCCGAAGGGGATGATCGACGGCGCCTACGTCCACTACCCGACGGACGAGCTCCTCGAGATCGTGGCGATCGAGTCCCACCGGGCCGGCGCGATCGTCATCGGCGAGGATCTCGGCACGGTGCCGGCCGGCGTGCGACGCGAGCTCCGCCGGCGACGGATGCTGTCGACCCGCCTCGCGCTGTTCGAGCGGGACCCGCCGGCCCGATACCCGGGCCAGACCTTCGCCGGTGTCACGACGCATGACCTTCCGACCGTGGCCGGCGCGGTGACCGGCTCGGACCTGGACGACCAGGCCGCGTCCGGCGTCCAGCCCGACCCGGAGGGACTGGCGAAGCTCCGCGCGCGGCTCCTGGCGGCAGCCGGCGTCGAGGAGGACGCCGGGCTCGAAGAGGTCGTGCTCGGGCTGCACGCCGCCCTCGCCGCTTCGCCGTCGGCGCTGGTCGCCGCGACGCTCGAGGATGCGTTGCGGATGGAGCGCCGGCCGAACCTGCCGGGCACCGTCTCCGCGCAGCGGCCGAACTGGTCGCTCCCGCTGCCGGTGCCCGTCGAGGACCTCGGCGGCGACGTCCGCGTGCGGTCGCTGATTCGGGTCCTGGGCCGATGAGCGGCGCCGCGCCCTAGCCGGCGGGGTCGTCCGCACCGTCTCCGGGGGTCGAGGCCTGCCGCTTCGTCGCGTGGCCGCCCTGGGCGACCCAGGTCAGCCCGCCCTCCACCAGGCCGATCGCCGGGGCGATCACGACGGGCTGGACGACCGACCGATTGAACCGCCGGACCGTCGCGACCACGACGTCACCGAGCGCCGCTCCGATGCCGATCGCAAAGCCGACGAGCAGGGCGGTGAGGAGCTCGACGCTGCCCCCGCCCTCCGGCGCCTGCAGCAGGCCCTCGACGAGGAGCCGCCCCGGCAGGATCGGCAGGGCCGCGGCGGCGATCCAGATCGAGGCCGACGCGCGGTTCCGGCTCGCGAGCCACCGTCCCGCGCCGCCGATGAACGCGGCGGCCATCCCGGTCGCGAGGATCGGGTCGATGGCCGACGCCCGCGCGACGCGATCGATGACGAGGCCGCCGGCTCCGACCAGCGCGATCGACAGGACGAAGCGCGTGGGGACTCCGTTGTGGAGCGCGAGGGCGGCACACGCGACCGCCGCCGCGGCGGCCTGGGTCGCGATCGTGAACGGCTCGAACGACGGCAGCTCGAACTCGATCGTCGGTCCCCAGAGCGCGGCAATGCCCAGCCCGACGCTGATCCCGATCCCGACCGCCGCTCCGAGCAGGATCGCCTCGGAGAGGCGGGCCGTCCCGGAGACGATCGAGCCGTCGATGAGGTCGCGCATCCCCGCGGCCAGCGCGCCACCGGGCAGGAAGATCATGATCGCGCCGGTGACCGCGATCGGCGCGCTGTAGGGAAGCCCGAGCGCGAACAGGCCCATGACGATCACCACGGCGATGGCCGGGCCGATCACGTTGCGGAAGAACGTCGGCAATCCGACGCTCGTGAGCCAGGCAAGGGCCGGCCTCGCCGCGACCGTCGCCAGCGCCGCGACCGCCACCTCGGCCGGGCCGCCTCCGAACAGGACCGTCGTGCCGCCGGCGGCGACGCCGGCCGCCAGCCACGTCACCCACCCGGGGTACGGCGGCGCGGCATTCTCGAGGCGCTCGACCTCGTCCAGCGCGTCGTCGACGCTCATCCGGCTCTCGTAGAGCCGCCGCGCGAGCTCCGCCGAGCCCGCCAGCCGGCCGTAGTCGGCAGAGGTTCGCCGGGCCACGCGCAGGAGGGTGATCGGCTCCGCATCGGGGCCGGGGTCGTAGGCGACCGAGATCGTGCCGAACTGGACGATGGCGGTCACGTTCTCCAGCCCGGAGGCGGCCGCGATCCGTCCCATCGCGAGCTCGACCTCGTCGGTCGTCGCACCGCTCGACAGCATCAGCGCGCCGACGCGGATGACGACCGAGAGCGTGCGCCGCGCGGCCGGCCGATCGCCGGCCGGGGTCAGCGCCGAAGGGGCAGCCTCATCCGTCATCGGGGCGAAGCACGAGCCCGCTCAGGGGCGGCAGGACGAGCGTCGCGGAGAACGGCTGCCCGTGCCACGGCTCCTCGACCGCCTCGACGCCGCCGAGGTTCCCGAGGTTCGAGCCGCCGTAGTGCTCGGAGTCGGAGTTCAGGACCTCCACCCAGCGCCCGCCCGAAGGCAGCCCGAGGCGGTACTCGGGTCGCGGGACCGGGGTCAGGTTCAGGACGACGACGGCGATCTCGCCACCTCCGCGCCGGATCCACGAGTACACCGACGACTCGACGTCGGAGGCATCGATCCACGCGAAGCCATCGGGCTCGTGGTCGGACGCCCAGAGGGCGGGGGAGGCCAGGTAGACGCGGCCGAGGTCCTCGACGAAGCGCGCGACGCCGCCGTGCATCGGTGCATCCAGCAGCTCCCACGGGAGTGCGCGGTCGTGCGACCACTCGTCCGGGGACGCCAGCTCGGAACCCATGAAGAGCAGCTTCTTCCCCGGCTGCGTCCACATGTCGACCAGCAGCGCGCGGACGTTCGCGAAGCGCTGCCACTCGTCGCCGGGCATCTTGCGCAGCAGCGAGCCCTTGCCGTGCACGACCTCGTCGTGGCTCAGCGGCAGGACGAAGTGCTCGGTGTTGACGTACAGCCCGCGGAACGTGAGCCGGTCGTGGTGGAAGCGGCGGTGGACGGGATCCTCGGCGAAGAACGCGAGCGTGTCGTGCATCCAGCCCATGTCCCACTTGAACCCGAAGCCGATGCCGCCGAGATAGGTCGGGCGGGTGATGCCGGGGAAGGCGGTCGACTCCTCCGCGATCGTGACCACGCCCGGGAAGCGGCGATAGACGCGCTCGTTCATCTCGCGCAGGAAGGCGATCGCCTCGAGGTTCTCCCGGCCGCCGTGGACGTTCGGCGTCCATTCGCCCGCCTTTCGCGAGTAGTCGAGGTAGAGCATCGAGGCCACGGCGTCGACCCGCAGGCCGTCGATGTGATAGCGCTCGCACCAGAACAGCGCGTTGGCGACGAGGAAGTTGCGGACCTCGGCGCGACCGAAGTCGAAGATCAGCGTGCCCCAGTCGGGATGCTCGCCGCGCTGCGGATCGGCGTGCTCGTAGAGCGGCGTCCCGTCGAAGCGGCGCAGCGCGAAGTCGTCGGTCGGGAAGTGGGCCGGCACCCAGTCGACGATCACCCCGATGCCGGCGTTGTGCAGCGTGTCGACCATGGCGGCGAAGTCGTCGGGATTCCCGAAGCGGGACGTCGGCGCGTAGTAGCCGGTGACCTGGTAGCCCCACGAGCCGTCGAACGGATGCTCGGCCACCGGCAGCAGCTCGACGTGCGTGAAGCCGAAGCGCCGGCAATGCTCGGCGAGCTTCTCGGCCGCCTGGCGGTATCCGAGCCACGACCCGTCGTCGTTGCGCATCCACGATCCGAGATGGACCTCGTAGGCCGCCATCGGGGACCGATACGGATCGGTCGCGGCTCGCCGGCGCATCCAGTCGTCATCGGTCCATGCGTGGACCGATGGATCCCAGACGCGGGATGCGGTCTCCGGTCGGACCTGCATCGCGAAGGCGAGGGGGTCGGCCTTCAGGCGCAGCTTGCCGTCGCTGCCGAGCACCTCGAACTTGTAGAGCTCGCCGACGCCGATGCCGGGCACGAAGAGCTCCCACACTCCCGAGGCGCCCATCGAGCGCATCGGCATCAGGCGCCCGTCCCAGCGATCGAAGTCGCCGACGATCCGGACGCTGCGCGCGTTCGGCGCCCACACGCCGAAGCTGACGCCCGGTACGCCCTGGTGCGTGCGCGGGTGTGCCCCGAGGACGTCGTAGAGGCGCTCGTGCGTCCCCTCGGCGATCAGGTGCAGGTCGACGTCGCCGAGCGTCGGCGCGAAGCGATACGGGTCGTCGAGCTCCCACGTGTTGCCGTCGGGGAAGCCGAAGCGGATGCGATACGTGAATTGCCCGGGCCGCAGGTCCGCCACGAACCCCGCCCACAGGCCGTCGCCCAACGGCTCCATCGGTCGCGACGCCGCCGTTCGGCGCGACGAGCCACGCGGCGTTGGCATCGGGATGGAAGGCGCGAACGACCGTCCCATCGGCCGCCGCGTGCGCGCCGAGGATCGCGTGCGGGTCGTGGTGCTCACCGCGCGCGAGGCGGGCGGACTCCTCGCTCGGGGGCGCGGCGTGGATCGTCGTCATCGTCGGTAACCATACGCGTCGGATCGGGCGAGCCCCGGCGACATCGCCCGGCCGTATCCTAGCGGTGGGGTGGAGATCCCAATCGGCAGGAGGGCGTTCCGGGCATGGCGAGTTCCGCGCCGACGATCGCCCGATGACCGACCGGGTCACGTACCTCGGCCACGCCACCGTGCTCATCGAGCTCGCGAACCAGCGGATCCTCACCGATCCGGTGCTGACCGGCCGCATCACGTTCATCCGACGGCTACCCGGTGCTGCGCCGAACCTCACGGCCCAGCCGGACGCCGTCCTCATCTCCCACGGCCACCAGGATCACCTGCATCTCGCCTCGATGCGACGTGTCTCCGGTGACGTGCCGATCATCGCGCCCCGGGGACTCGGCCGGCTGATCCGTCGATGGGGGTTCGAGCGAGTCGAGGAGCTCGGGGTGGGCGAGACGATCGCGATCGGCGGCACGACGATCACCGCGGTTCCGGCCGACCACTCGGGCTTTCGGCCGCCCTGGGGCCCGACGGCCGAGTCGATCGGCTTCGTGGTGGCCGGCGACGGGCGCAGGCTCTACTTCGCCGGCGACACGGACATCTATCCGGGCATGTCGGACATCGGACGCGACGGTCTCGATCTCGCGCTCCTGCCGGTGTGGGGCTGGGGCCCGCGGCTCGGGCCCGGCCACCTCGATCCCGAACGTGCCGCGGACGCGGTCGGCCTGCTGCGTCCGTCGGTGGCGATCCCGATCCATTGGGGAACGCTGTGGCCGATCGCGATGCGCTGGCGTCGCCAGCACCTCACCGAGCCGCCGCGCCGGATGGCCGCCGCGGTCGCCGCACATCACCCGGAGACGCGCGTCGTGATCCTCGCTCCGGGCGAGGCCTACAGCCTGCCGCCGCACGAAGGAGCGCGACCGGCTGAGCCTACGGGCGCCCGCGCTCAGAACAGGTAGCTGGCCTTCGCGAGGACCCGGTTGCGGAGGCGCAGGAGCGGGTCCCGCGTCGGCTCACCCCGAATCGATGCCGCGATGCCCGGCTCGATGAGGGTCGACGACACGCGATCGGCGATCGTCTTGTCGTCGAAGAGCAGCCCGTGCTCCGGGTTGCGGAACATCGCAAACGCGTCGAGGTTCAGGGTGCCGACGAGCGCCCGGTCGTCGCTCACGATCACCTTCGCGTGCACGAGCGCCGGGTACTCGAAGATCTCGACGCCGGCCCCGAGCAGCTCGTCGTAGTGGTGCTGGAACGCCGCGTACGCGATCCCGCCATGGGCATCGTCCGACACCAGCAGCCGGACCCTCGCGCCGCGGCGGGCGGCGGCCGCGATCGCGTGGATCAGTCCCGGATCGCCGATGTACGGGTTCGTGATCTCGAGGCGCTGCGTGGCGCTCTCGATCAGCTCGGTGGCGGCATCGGTCAGGGGCAGCCATCCGCGCGGCCAGTTCATGTGCAGCGTGACGTTGTGGCTGCCGGGCTCGAGGGTGGAGGCGTCGTCCTGTGAGCGACGGGTCGTCGGCCTCGATCGTGCCGCCGTGATAGCGGAAGGTCGTCACGAAGAGGGCCTGGAGCTGACGCGTGATCGGCCCGGTGACGCGGATGTAGACGTCGTGGAACTTGCCGTTGGCGAAGTGGTCCTCGATGCCCGCGCCGCCGATGTACGCCACGCGGCCGTCGACGAGGACGAGCTTGCGGTGCTCGACGCGCCCTGCCTGCCAGGCGTGCGGCATCACCCGCCGCTGGCCGATCGGGCCGTGGCGATCCGGGGGGATCAGGTCGTGCAGCATGACCTCGACGCCCGCGGCGGCCAGGTCGGCGAGCATCCGCTTCGAGCTCGTGAAGGCGTGGCTGCCGAGCGCGTCGAGGATGAGCCGCACCTTGACGCCCTCGCGCGCCTTCGCCGCGAACGCCGCGCGCGAACGGGTCGCCGACCACGCCGGGCTGGAAGCCGTACTGCATGACGTGGATCGAGCCGGTCGCCGACGCGATGTCCTCGAGCATCCGCGGATAGAAGGTGTTGCCCTCCACCAGCACCTCGACGTCCGTGGCGGTCGTCGGCGCCCACGTGCCGACCAGGTCCGGGTGGGCGACCTGGTCGACCGCGGCGACCCGCCGCGCGTGGTCGATCGCTCCCTCGGCGGTCACCGGAGTCGAGCCCTCGGGCAGCTCGCGCCGAGGACCGACGCGCAGGATGAAGTACCAGACCGCCGCGACGAGCGCACCGAGGACGAGGACAACGCGTTTCATCTGCCGCGATGGTCCGTCATGCCGTCAAGCCCTCGAAGAGGATGAGCGCGCCGACGAGCGCGACGAGGATCGCGCCGGTCGCGCCGTCCTCGATCTTGTCGATCGCCGGCTGGACCCGCCGCGCGAGCGCGTCGAAGCGCTTGCGCCGGAGGACGTAGAGCAGCATCGGCGACCAGACGGGCGCCTGCCAGATGAAGATCATCAGCCCGACGAAGGCGAGGCCGGGGACGGGACCCCGCGTGAGGACGCCGATGCGATACCCGCCGGTCACGATGACGAGCAGCCGCCCGAACGACTGGAAGGAGACGCCGGCGCCGAGGCCGGCCGCGGCGAGCACCGACTGGGACGACGGCTGCGGCGGGAGGTTCTTGCGCCGCCGCTCGCCGACGACCATGAAGATCGCCGCGCCGATCATGATCGAGCCGAGCACGATGTTGACCTTCGGGTCGGCGCCGCGCAGGCCGGCCGCCTGGACGCCCAACAGGCCGATGATGGCCGCGACCGCGAAGACGGCGGTGCTCCCGATCAGATAGGCGATGGCCCGTCCCCACGGCCTCGTCGTGCCCGTGAGCATCACCACCGACAGCGCCAGGCGAGTCGGCGAGAAGGCGCCGATCGCCCCGAAGACGATCGCCGTGAGGACGAGCTCGAGTGGGCCGGGGATCACGACGTCAGTCCGCCGGGGTGGCGAACCGTGAGGCGAAGCACCAATCGCATCGATCCGCCAGGCGGCAGCAGGGCCGGCGGGTCGGGCTCGCCGACGGCGAGGCGGCGGAACGGATCCGGGCCGTGGGTCTGCGGCTCCACCGCGATCGCGCCGATCGCAGGAGGACTGGCAACCGCGACGAGGACGTCGCTCGCATCGGTCTCGAACTTCGAGCGTCGCCTCGATGCCCGACTCTGGCCAGACGAACTCGACTCGCGGCTCAGTCAGCTGCGTCCACGTGTCATCGAGACCGTCGGCCGGCGGCGCGAGGGATCGCAGGTCGCGCGCACCCGTCACCTTCGTCGGATCGGGCGCAGAGTCCGGGTTCGTCCAATAGACGGCCTCGGCCGGGAGGCGCACCTCGACCGGGCGTCGGAACCACGGATGCAGGCCGATCCCCGCCGGCATCGGCGCGTCGTCAAGGTTTCGCAGACGCGATACTCCAGGGTGAGCGTTGCGCCGGTCAGGCTCGCGGTCTGGCTCACCTCGAACACCCATGGCCAGCCGTCTCCGCCTCCGGCGCATGCGAGCTCTCCGCTGGATCGCTCCAACCAGCGGGCCGACGAGACGAGCCCGTGAATGGCCGTGCCATCCGGGAAGTTCGCCGCCAGGGCGATCTCTCGACCCGCGAGCACGGTCGATCCCGACGCGGCTCGATTGCACCACGGCGACATGACATAGGCACCCCAGAGGAACGGTTCGGAGACGTGCATGGCCGGGTCATCGGGTGTCCGCAGGATGTCCTCGCCGAACGCTCGGATGCGGTGGATCCGTCCCCCGACGTCGGGGAGGATGACCACCTCCATCTCCTCGCTGCGCAGGACGATCTCATGGAGTCCGGTCATCCGGCGATCGACATCGCGCGGTCCGGCCGCAGCAGGAATGGAGACAGCACCGCCGGGATGTTCGATAGCGGGAGGACGTCGGGATGCAGATCGATGCCGAGCGAGGCCGACATGAAGGCGCGTCGCCGCTCGACGCGGGACCACAGGTCGGGGTAGCGCCGCGCGAGCTCGCCCCGCAGCGCATCGTCGGCGAGGACGATTCCGTCCTCGATGTTGGTCGTGAAGTACTCGGTGCCGGTTGCCGGGATGACATCCGCCTGGAGGGCCATGCCCGACCGAAGCTCGACGGTGGACCCGCGGTAGATCGGTGACGAAACCCACTCGTCGAGGTGGATCTGATGACCGGGGTTGATGAAGATCCCGAAGAATGGGTCGCCGAGGTGCTGGTCGATGATCGCCTGAAGCGCACCGCCGGTCTGGCCGATGCGGAGCGCGGCATACCACGCGCCGATCGCGGCGAAATACGGGCCGACGAGCCGATCGAGGTAGTCGCGGATCGCGTCGGGGAGCTCGTCAGCGTCCTCGACCACGAACCCGGCGCGGCAGGTCAGCGCACCCCAGATCCCGAAGGCGGTGGTGAACGGGTCGCCGCGTTCGATCGGCCGATCGCCCGGACTGAGCAGGCCGAACGTGGCGCGCGGGCCGGCGGTGAGCATCAGGTGGCAGGAGAGCGGCCAGCCGTTCCAGCCGAGCAGCGCCACCGCCTCGCGCTCGCTCATGCCCGGCCGGAGCCCGCGGAGGAGCGTGCGCACGCCCTGCGAGGTGTGGCAACTTGCCCACTCGAAGGCGGCGAGCTGCTCGACCTCGTTGACGACGCGCATCCCATCGGTCGGATCGATGAAGAGGTCGGTCGCGTTCTCGACCGAGCCGCTGCCCCCGACGGTCGCGCGGAGCTCGTCGACGAGGTAGGCCGGCACGTCGCTCATCCCCGGGTCCGCATACGCCTTCCACCCGCAGAGCCCGACGCGACTTCCACTGTCCGATGCCCTCCTCGCGAAGGATCTCGGCGAGCGGCTTCGAGCGATCTCGCGGCTGCATCGGGAGGCTGAAGTCCTGGAATCGATGCCGCCGCATCGGCAACGGCGCCGCACCGGCCATGCCCCAGCATTCGTTGCCGACCAGGACGGCCGGATCGCCATCCGGCCCCACGATCAGCACGGCCTCCTCGAAGCGCGGGTCGAAGCCGGTCAGGTAGGCCAGGTTGGCGCTGTGCTCCCGATCGCCGTAAATCACCATCCGCTGGTAGCCCGCAACCTCGGCCCGCTCGCGGAGGCGCGCCATGCGCTCGGCATACAGGGCGATCGGGAGCTCGGGCATGGCGGTGGGCAGCCCGAAATCAGGCAGTGTGACCGCCTCCAGGCGGGCATGGACCGCGGCGCCACGTGCGGTCATTGCGGCGGCGCCCACGGCTCGATCGCGGTCGAGCCGCGCGTGATGATGCCGAAGGCGTCGACCTCGGCCGGCATTGCGGGGCCGCCCTCGCCATCGGGCCAGAGGACCCTCACCGACGCGGACTCCGCGTCACCGAGCCCGAAGTGGATCCAGCCCAGCTGCCCGCCGGCGTGGCCGCCACCCACTGTGACCTCCCGTCGCATGACCCGATCGCCCGCGGTGACTTCCACCCAGGCGCCAATCGCGTCGCGGTTGGCGCCGTCCTGCTGCAGCCGAACCGCCAGCCAGTGGCCCATCGGCTCCGGATCATCGGCCGTGCCGGACCCCACGTTGCGGTACAGCCCCACGTTCTCGCGGCGGTTGACGATGACCAAGTCCAGCATCCCGTCCAGGTTGAGGTCGGCCAGCGCCGCACCGCGGGCGCGCGCGAAGCTGACGATGCCGGCGTCCATCCCACCCTCCACGAAGGTCCCGTCCGCCTGGCCGATCAGCAGGTTGCTCGGATCCCGCATCGCGTAGTCGGCCAGGTCCTCAACGTTGCCTTTGGCGATGAACAGGTCGATCTGGCCGTCGTTGTTCACGTCGGCGAACTCGGAGTGCCAGGCGGTCGAGGGCAGATCCAGGTCGCCGGTGTACGGCTTGTGGGCGGTGGCGCCCCGCTCGATCGCGATGTCGCGGTACTGCGGCTGGGCGGGCCCATCGGCCAGGGTCTGCAGGCGGTTATCGGACTGGCTGGTCAGGAAGACCTCCGGATAACCGTCACCGGTCAGGTCGTACGAGGCAATCCCCATGCCCCAGATGTGGACCGGCTGCCAGCCCTCGTCACGGCGTATAGAGCCGTGGTGCGGCACCCGGCGTCATGCGCCACAGCTGCTCCTCGCCGGGCGGACGGTAGAACTCGCGGTCGTTCGAGACGCGCAGGTCACGGCGGCCGGAGCGATCCCAGTCGCTGAACAGCATCGACAGGCTGCAATAGCTGGGCGACAGGGCCTCAGGCGGCGCGTACTGCCGGCCGGAGGCGTCTGGACGGACCAGCTGATCGTCGTCGCAGACGTAGCTACCGTCGTCGACCGACTCCGGCTTCAGGTAGTTGCCGAACGCCAGCGTCGGCAGCGCATCGGGGTCCTCCCAGGACGCGGCAAAGGCGGTGGTCCAGGCAGCGCCCCCGTCGAAGCCCCACGCCTCGTTGGCGCGTTCGAAGGCGCAGCCGCCCATCCCACGCAACAGGACATTCTCGCCCACGCGCAGCACGGCGAGATCCACGTTGCCATCCGCGTCGATGTCGATCGGGTAGGCGCCCACGACATGCTCCAGGTCGGTCGCGGGACTGGGCACCGGCTCGAAGGCCAGTGCGCCTCCCACCGGGCTCCGGTTTCGAAACAGCGCCGCCGGCTCCTCGCCGCCTGCCAGGTACAGGTCCTGGCGGCCGTCGCCGTCGCAGTCGAAGACGGCCACGCCGCCGCCGACGAAGTGGAAGAACTCGCCGTCATACGCGTGCACCAGCCCGGCCGCCGCGGCTTCCTCCACGTAGTGCGGCGCCGGAAGCGCCCCGCCGCCGCCTGCCCCGAGGCCCGCCAGGGCGGCCACGCTCCCCACGCCGACGACCAGCAGGCCGACGCCGGCCGCGATCCACCCACGACGGCCGCGGGTCACGCGCTGGCTGCCTCGGCGGCTTCGAAGATGCGCTCGATCACGCGCAGGTTCGCGACCGCGTCATTCGGCGGCACCGGCGCCGGCCGCCCATCCAGCACGGCGGCCGCGAAACGCTCAGCCTCCACGGTGTAGGGATCGGCCACCTCGAAGGTCAGGACACGCGTGTCCGGCGCGACCGGCGGATCCCCGCCGGCACTGACGTACACCTCGGTCGGCCGGTCGGGCGGGATGTTGAACGGAATCCCGATCGAGATGCGGCCCGTCGTTCCGTAAATGTGCACCCGCTGGTCGTCCTCCGCCCGCGTCGAGCAGGTGAACGTGGCGATGCCATTGTCGAAGGTCAAGATTGCGCTGGTCAGCACGTCCACCCCCGTCGCCGGGTCACGCACCAGCGCCGCCGACACGTGCCGCGGCTCGGCGTCGAAGAGCAGGCGCGAGAGATTCACCGAGTAGCAGCCGATGTCGAACAGCGCCCCGCCGCCCACCTCGCGGATGTTGCGGATGTTCGTCGCGTCGTCATTGAAGTACGAGAACCAGGACTGGACCGATACCAGCCTGCCGATCTCGCCCGATGCCACCAGCTCGGCGACGGCCTGCCAGGACGGATGGAGGCGGTACATGAAGGCCTCCATCAGCGTGACCCCCTCCACATTGGCCACGTCGATCATGCGCTGCGCGTCGTCCGCGGTGAGGGCCAGCGGCTTTTCGCACAGGACGTGCTTGCCCGCCCGCGCGGCGGCGATCGACCACTCGGCGTGCAGGTGGTTCGGGAGCGGGATGTAGACCGCGTCGACCTCCGGGTCGGCCAGCAGCGCCTCGTAGGAGGCGTGGGCGCGCGGAATCCCCAGTTCAAGCGCAACTGCCTCTGCCCGGCCCGCCTCGCGCGAGGCGATGGCCACGATGCTGCAGCGCTTTGCCTTGCGCATGCCGGGGATGACCTTCGTGCGGGCGATGTCGGCGGTCGACAGGATCCCCCAGCGTAATGCGTCCACAGGCTCAGGCCCGGGAGGTCTCGGTCACGGGCCGGAAGGCGGCGGCACCGATGCCCGGACTGGCACCGGTGATGAGCGCAATCCGACCGTCGAGCGTGTCCATCCGACTCTCCTCCGTGCGGAATGGCGCGTCGGTCCGGCGGTGTGAGCCGCGCGCGATGCTTGACACCACCGACGCCCATGCCCGAGTCTACGCCAGAGTTTGAGCAAGAAGAACACAAACCCGTGGTCGTGAGCCGCGAGAGCAAGTGGGCAGCGGAGCGAGACCGTCCGTCGCGCGAACCTGAGCACCATCGTCCGCGAGCTGCACCTGCGGGGACCGCTCTCGCGATCCGACCTCGTCCGCAGCACCGGGCTGACGCGCGGGGCGATTCGTGGACTCATCGGCGAGCTGGCCGAGTCCGGCCTGGTCCGCGAGGAGCGCAGCGCCCCGGTCGGCACGCCCGGCCGGCCCTCACCACTGGTCCGCCCGCGCCATGACCGTGCCACCGTCCTGGCCCTGGACATCGCCGTCGACTCGATCGGCGCCGCGCTGGTCGGCCTCGGCGGCCAGGTGATCGACCACGTGCGGGTCGATCGGGCTCGCGGCCACCTGGCCGCCGAGCGCATCGCCACCGACCTGGCCAGGCTCGCGCTGCCGCTCATCCGCAGCCACGGCGCGCGCGACTCCCTGATCGGCATCGGCGTGGCCATGGTCGGCGTCGTGCGGCTCAGCGACGGGCTGGTGCGGCTGGCCCCGAATCTCGGCTGGCAGGAGGTCCCGTTGGGCGAGCTGCTGGCGCAGCGCCTCAAGCTGGGCCTGCCGGTCATGGTCGCCAACGAGGCGGACCTTGGTGCCCTCGCCGAGCACCGCCGCGGCGTCGCGGTGGGGATCGATGACGTCCTCTACCTGTCCGGCGAGGTGGGGGTCGGTGGCGGCCTGATCGTCGACGGGCAGCCCCTCATCGGTGCGGCCGGGTATGCCGGCGAGGTCGGCCACATGCCGGTCAACCCGGGCGGCGCCACCTGCCGCTGCGGTTCGGTCGGCTGCTGGGAGACCGAGGTCGGTGAGCGGGCGCTGCTGCGCCGCGCTGGCCGCCCCGCGTCGAGCGGCCGTGCCGCCGTCGACGAGGTGATCGCCTCCGCCGAAGCCGGGTCGTCGAAGGCGCTGGCCGCGCTGTCGGAGACGGGGGTGTGGCTGGGCATCGGCCTGGCCGGCCTGGTGAACCTGTTCAACCCGACGTTGATCGTGCTCGGTGGCGTATTCGGTCGAATGGCGCCCTTCGTGGCCGCCGAAGTCGAGGAAGCCCTCGATCGGCGTGCGCTCCGTGCTCCGCGGGACGTCGTGCGGGTGGTCCCGACCGCGCTCGGCGGTGAGGCCACGTTAATCGGGGCATCGGAGATTGCGTTCGAGCCCTTCCTGGTGGATCCAGCGGCCTGGCTCAGCCCTCGGGCGCGGCCGCTTCGGTTGGCGAGCGCATGACGAGGGACATCTGAGGGGGCCGTCGAAATCGATCTTGGAGGACTTGACAAGGATGTAGCCTATCGCGAAGCACCCTCACGGGATCGAGTCACCATCTTCGGAGGAGGAAGCAAACTAATGCGCATTCCCAGGCTCGCGGTCCTCTGGGCCGTCGTCGCCATCGTCATGGCGGCGTGCACCGGTGGCGGTGCCTCTCCTTCAGCAAGCAGCGGGGGCAGCGGAGGCGCGGCCACTGCCTGCAAGGTCGGCGTTTCGTGGAACAACTACGAGCAGCCGCGCTGGGCTGCCACTGACCAGCCGAACATCAAAGGCGCGATCGAGGCTGCCGGCGGCACCTACACCGAGGCTTTTGCCGAGGACGACGCCACCCAGCAGCTGACCGACGTCGAGAACCTCATCAACCAGGACATCAATGTCCTGATCTTGCTCGCGAAGGACCTGACGACAATCGGGCCGGCCCTGGAAACGGCCGCCAACGCCGACGTCCCGGTCATCGCGTATGACCGGCTGGTCGAGGATCCGAACGTCCTCTACATCTCGTTCGATAACGTTGGCGTCGGCGCGGCCGAGGCCGAGGCAATGTTCGAGAAGGTGCCGACCGGCACGTATGTCCTGATCAAGGGCGACCCCGGCGACCCGAACGCATCAACCTTCCTGCCGCAGGGCTGGGACGACGCCGGTCTACAGGACAAGATCGACTCCGGCGACATTACGGTCTTCGATGAGCAGTTCACTCCTGACTGGTCCACCGAGACGGCGCAGGACACCATGGAGGCGATCATCGATGCGGCCAACGACCAGGACGTCCAGATCGACGCGGTCCTGGCTGAAAACGACAGCACGGCGCTGGGCGTGGCGGCGGCCCTCCAGGCCAAGAGCTACGACCAGATCCCGGTCAGCGGCCAGGACGGCGACCCGGCGAACCTGAACAACGTCGCCCTGGGCTGGCAGTACGTTGACGTCTGGAAGAACAGCAATGAGCTTGGCAAGGCGGGCGGTGAGGCTGCGCTGCAGCTCTGCGCCGGGACGGCCATCGCCGACGTCACCCTGCCGGATGGCCTGATCGACCCGTCGGTGGCGCCGGACAGCCTGACGCCGACCGACTTCACAACTCCGGGGCTGGACGGTGATGCCGGACTCCGGTGACGAGAACGTCGTCAAGTCGTTCATCCTCAAGCCGACCCCCGTCACGGCCGAGACGCTGAACCTGCCGATCGACGCGGGCTGGTATGCGACCAAGGACGACATCTGCGAAGGAGTGACCGCAGACAGTCCGGGAGCGGCCGTCTGCGACCAGTAACGAGCTAGTCGCAGCGAAACTGATGGTGCCCTGCGTGTGCGGACTTCCGCGCCGCAGGGCACCTGACGTTCGGGATCGTGAACCATGGCTGACGTAGCGGCACCCGCACCGGCTCCGGCTCAGACGCAGCCCGTGAGCGGCACGTCGCTGCGCCGACTGGTGGGCGCAACCGAGATCGACCTGCGCCTGTTCGGGATGCTGCTCGCCCTGATCGGCATCCTGGTCGGCTTCCACATCATGTCCGGGGGGACGTTCATTCGGCCGGCCAACATGGTCACCCTCGCCGTTCAGGCGACGGGGATCGCGATCATGGCCACCGGCATGGTCCTGATCATCGTCTCGCGCAATATCGACCTCTCGGTCGGATCCATCGTCGGCCTGGTCGCCATGTCGATTGCGCTGCTGCAGACCGACTGGCTGCCGGCGCTGGGCTTGGGCTCCGACAGCCAATGGATGTGGCTCATCGCGCTGGCGCTCGGTCTTGGGCTGGGGGCAATCATCGGCGGCGTGCAGGGCTTCATCATCGCCTACATCGGCGTGCCTTCCTTCATCGTGACGCTGGGCGGGTTGCTTTCGCTGCGCGGTACGGTCTGGCTCCTGTCTAGCGGCGCCGGCATCAACGGCCTGCAGACAGAGTTCAGGAAGATCGGCGGCGGCGTGGAGGGATCCGTCGGCGAATGGGCCACGTGGCTCCTTGCCGTGATCGGTAGCGCCGCCATCATTGCTCTGATCGTCTACAGCCGACGCCAACGCCAGCGCTTCGGCTTTCCGGTGCGACCAATGTGGGCCGAGGTCCTGATCGCGGTCGTCGGCTGCATCTTCGTCCTCGGCATCGCCGCCTTCGCCAACATGAACTACCTGCCACCGGGTCTGGCGAGCCAGTACGCCGCGGCGCACGGCATCACGGAGCCCGCGGGAGGGCTGAAAGTCCCGATCGGCCTTCCCTGGCCGATCATCCTGGTCGTCTTCGTCACGATCGCGATGACCTTTGTCGCCACGCGGCGCCGTTTCGGCCGGTACGTCTATGCCTACGGCGGCAACCCGGACGCCGCCGAGCTCGCCGGCATCAACACGCGGTGGACGATCATGAAGACCTTCATGCTGATGGGCTTCCTGTGCGCCGTGGCGGCAGCCGTCACTGCGGCTCGTCTCAACGGGGCGACGCAGGACGCCGGACAGGGCGCGGAGCTGTACGTCATCGCCGCGGCGGTCGTCGGCGGAGTTTCGTTCGCCGGCGGCATCGGGACGATTCCGGGTGCCGTGCTGGGCGCGTTCGTCATGGCGTCGCTGTCGTACGGCCTGGCCTACAACGGCGTGAATGCGCCGACCCAGGACGTGGTGGCCGGGCTCGTCCTGATCGTGGCGGTCGGCTTCGACACCTGGAACCGCCGCCGCAGCGGCGGGAGCTAGGAGCGTTGCGATGACCGTCGAGACGCCAG
>CAWCQX010000012.1:0-123981 GCA_963797855.1 uncultured Chloroflexia bacterium
CTCGAGGCCGATGCGCACTACATGGACATGGCGATGAGCCTCTCGAAGCCGCATCCGGATCGGCCCGATGAGCTGCCCGGCCTGAAGCTCGGCGACGAGCAGTTCGCTCTCGCCGATGCCTGGAAGGCGCGCGGGCAAGCTCGCGCTGTCGGCATGGGCATGGATCCCGGCCTGACCGACGTCTTCGCCGCCCACGCCGCGAAGCACGACTTCGACGAGGTGCGCGAGGTCCACGTCCGCGACGGCGGCGACCTCGAGATCCCCGGCTTCGCGTTCGCCCCGGTGTTCAGCATCTGGACGACGATCGAGGAGTGCCTGAACCCGCCGATCGTCTGGGAGAACGGGGACTGGCACACGACCGAGCCGTTCAGCGCCCCGGAGGACGTTCCCGTTCCCCGAGGGCATCGGCCCTGTCGAGTGCGTCAACGTCGAGCACGAGGAGGTCCTGCTCGTCCCGCGCTGGGTCGAGACCGGCAAGGTCACGTTCAAGTACGCGCTGGGTGCCGACTTCATCGACAAGCTGAAGACGATCCACGCCCTCGGCATGGACCGCACCGATCGGGTGAACGTCAAGGGCGTCGAGGTCGCTCCTCGCGACGTGCTCGCCGCGATCACGCCCGACCCGATCACCCTCGGCGACAAGTTCCGCGGCCGCGCGGTGGTCGGCACGTGGATGCTCGGCACGAAGGACGGCCAGCCGCGCGAGACCTTCAGCTACCAGATGGCGGATGCCGAGGAGATCTGGCGGACGACAGGGCTCCAGGTGGTCGGCTGGCAGACGGGCTTCAACCCGACGATCGCGATGGAGCTGCTCGCGACGAATGCGTGGTCCGACGCCGGCGTCCTCGGTCCCGAGGCGTTCGACCCGGACCCGTACCTCGCCCTGATGGACCTGCACGGCATCCACCACGCGACCGTCGAGATGGAGCCGGGGCGCATCGCCCGACCTGAGGCGTCAGCTCAGCCGTTCGATCGTGGCGTCGAGCTTGGCGCGCACCTCGACGATCTCCTCGAGCGCCGCCTCCTCCCAGCTGCCGCCCTCGCTCCGCCGGATGGGATCTGCGAGATCGCGCGGAGCTGGATCGGGTAGTTGGCCAGGGTCCGCTCGATCAGCCCGCGCCACAGGCCGATCTGGCTGCGCCAGTACTCCTCGGAGTCGGCGGCGCTCAGCTGATCGCCGCGCAGGCGTCGTTCGAGATCGACGCTCTCGCGCCGGAAGGCCGCGAGTTGGGCAGCGACCTCGCGATCGGGCACGGCATTCATCTTAGGAATCCGGCTCAAGCGGGCAAGCGGTACGTCGAGCGTATCCTCATCGGCCCAGACCGATGCAGGAGACGAACCGATGGCGATGGTGCGCGAATCCATGCAGCAGGCTCTGGATGCGATGCAGGCACGCGTCGTGTTCGGTGAGCCGATCGAGCAGAACGGGACGATCTTTCTCCCCGCGGCCAAGGTGCGTGGCGGCGGCGGCGGTGGCGGCGACACCGAGGGCAACGGGGGAGCCGGATTCGGCATCACCGCGAAGCCGGCCGGCGTCTTCGTCATTCGAGACGGCGACGCCGAGTGGAAGCCGGCGCTGGACCTGAATCGCGTGATCCTGGGCGGCCAGCTGGTCGCGATCGTGGCATTCCTGGCGCTGCGGGCGATCTTCCGCCGACGCTGACCCGCCTTGACGCAGGTTTGACCGGAGCGGGGGCCACCACTACCATTGGCCGCCGCGGGGTGGAGCAGTGGTAGCTCGTCGGGCTCATAACCCGAAGGTCGGCGGTTCGAATCCGTCCCCCGCAACCACGCACTCACGGCATCGAGCCCGGATCACCGTCCGGGCTCGTTCCGTTGTCCGGCCCGCCGCGATTCGGCGGCGCGGCGGTTCGGTACAATGCGGCGGCTGGCTCCGCCGAGCGATCCCCCAACACACGAGGGTCGACGCGCCCGATGACGGTGAACACCCAGGGTGAACCCCAAGAAGCTGCGTCCGTACGACGTGCCGCCGAAGCGGCGACGGACCCTCATTCCGAGCGCCC
This sequence comes from uncultured Chloroflexia bacterium, assembly GCA_963797855.1. GTDB lineage: Bacteria > Chloroflexota > Limnocylindria > QHBO01 > QHBO01 > JACDBZ01. The sequence goes on from CAWCQX010000012.1 coordinate 2,025, forward strand.
CGGACAGCTCGGCGATCGGCTTCATCGTGGTGGCGGCGCTGTGGCTCGCGCTTTCCGGCGCGCTCGGCCTCCTGGCGCTCGGCCTGAGGTTCATCCCGTTCGAATTCTCGTTCGGCCTCGGCATCTTCAACCTGGCCTTCCAGATCGACGCGCGACGGGTCGATTACGCCTTCGTGAACGCCGCGGTCTACGGATGGCTCTCGAACGCCGGGTTCGCCGCGATCTGCTTCATGGCGCCGCGCCTGACGGGCCGCCGCCTGGCGCTGGAGCCGTTCGTCTTCCTCGGGCTGCTGGCGTGGAACTCGGCGCTGCTGGGCGGCATCGCCTCGCTCTACTTCCTCGACCTCGGCCCGCACGCCCCGCTGACCGCGATGAACTGGATCTTCGACGGCGGCCTGGCGGCCGGCGCGTCGCTCGTGGCGCTGTCGCTCGTCCTGACCTCGCTCAGCTCGCTGACGAGCTCCTACGTCAGCCTCTGGTTCGCCGGGATCGCGATCCTCTCGCTGCTCGGCCTGCTGACGGCCAACGCCCTGATCGGCGTGGTCGACTGGCTCATCGGCCTCGACGATGTGATCGAGGGGCTCGCATCGGTCTTCATCCAGCGCGCCACGACGACCCTGTGGCTGCTGGGGATGGCCTACGCGGTCCTCCACTACGTCGTCCCGCGCGCCGTCCTCCAGCCGCTCGCGTCCCGCGGCGTCGCGATCCTGACGTTCCTCACCTGGCTCGTGCTGGCGCCCGCATCCGCGCTGGCCGTCCTCGTCGACGACAGCGTGCCGTACATCATCACGTCGCTCGGCGCGACCGCGACGATCGCCCTCTTCGTGCCCGCCGCCCTGGCGTTCGGCAACCTGGCGATCACGATCTCGGGGCGCTGGTCGGTGCTGTTCGGCACGGGCGCCGGTGCGCTGGCCGCCGTCTCACTCGTGTTCCTGCTCGCGACGAGCCTGCTCGAGGCGATCGGCGCGCTCAACGACGTCAACCTCTACCTCGGCCCGACCGACTGGGGGACCGGGGTGTTCATCTGGTCCGCATTCGGCGCGTTCACGTTCGCGGCGTTCGCGCTGGCCGACCACGCCGTGCCGAGGATGCTCAAGCGAGCGTGGGTCGAGGGGATGGCGTCGGCGGCGCAGCTGTGGCTGACCTTCGCCGGTGCCACGATCGCCGGGCTGCTGCTCATGGGCAGCGGGCTGGCCGAGGGATCGCTGCTCGCTGACGCAGACGCCACCGGACGAGGTGCGGGCAGCGCTGCTCGTCTATCGCGCCATCGCCTTCGGCGCGTTCGGGCTCGTGGCGCTCGGCGGCCTCGCGATGCTCACGAACCTGTTCATGATCTACACGACCGCCGGAGCCGGTCGAGTACGTCCTGCCGGGCCAGCCCGCGACGGCGGCCGGACACTGAGCCGATGACCGTCCACACGCCGATCGAGAGCCGCGACTCGGGGATCCCCGCGTGGGCGATCGGCATCACGGTGTTCGTGCTCCTCGTCGGCGGCGTCTATCTCGCCTCGAACCTGTCCGGCGAGAACCCGCCCTTCGCGGTCCCCGGCAGCACCCCGCTGGCCCCTGTCCGGCAGCGCCGGCGCCGGACCCGGTGCTCGGCGAGGCGCTGATCGAGCAGGTCACGCCACCGTGCACCGCGTGCCACGGCGAGGACCTCAGCGGCGGCGTCGGGCCCGAGCCTGCTGAACGTCGCCGACGGGCCGACGAGCGAGAACCTCCAGGACCTCTACGCGGAGCATCCCGACGACTGGATCAACTTCTGGATCGACGGCACGACGCCGGAGACCGAGGGCATCGAGCGGATGGGGATGCCGGCAGTTCGGCGAGCAGCTCGACCCGCACGAGATCGACTCGATCGTCGCCTACCTGCGCGGTCTGTAAGTCCTTCGTGACCGATCCGGTCGCGGGCGGCGTCCGCGGCGTTCCCGTTCTCATCGGCGCCGACGAGATGGCCCGGATCGACGAGGCCGCGCAGCGCATGGGCGTCAGCGAGGACGCGCTGATGGAGTCCGCGGGCGCGGCCGTCACCGAGGTCGCCCTGACCGAGCTCCAGCGCCTGGCCGAGGGCGCCGCCGGCCCCGGCGGACCGCTGGCGCGCCCACCGCTGGTCGCCGTGCTGTGCGGCCCGGGCAACAACGGCGGGGACGGCTTCGTCGCCGCCCGGCGGCTGGCGGCCGCCGGACATCGCGTCCTCGTCGCCCTCGTGGCCGATGCGTCGCGAACAGACCGGTGCCGCGACCGCGCACAACTGGAACGTGCTCCAGGCCATGGCCGCCGCCGGGTCGCTCGAGCTGTTCGTCGCTCCGTCGCCCGAGCTGCTCCTGCGCATCCGCGAGCGGATCGCCGAGGCGACGCTCCTCGTCGATGCGCTGCTCGGCTCCGGGGCGTCCGGGCCGCTGCGGGAGCCGATCGGGACGGCGGTCGACCTCGTCAACGCGACCAGGACCCATGCCCGAGCCGCCGGCCGGCCCTGCGCGGTGCTGGCGGTCGATACGCCGACGCGCATCGACCTCACCGGCGGCGCGCGGTCGACGCCGGTGGTCGAGGCCGACGTCACCGTCACGTTCCATCGCGCGAAGGCGGGATTCGCGCTCGACCGCGAGGCGCGGCGCCTCGCCGGCCGCTATCTCGTGGCGCCGATCGGGATCCCGCTGGAGGCGGAGGAGGACATCGTGCCGCCGGACGGGGAGTGGCCTCCCTCGCGCATCACCGAGGTCACCTGGCAGGAGCCGGTCGAGCGCGCGGATGCGGCGCATCGGCCCGGTGGCGGAATCGCGGCGGGACCCGGCCGCACCGACTGAGCGGCGCGGGACACCGATCCGTTAGCCGCGCTAACCTTTCGCCATGTTCGAATACGCCGATGCGGCCGTCGAAGCCGCGCTGGGGGCCGGCGCCCGATACGCCGACGCGCGGGTCATGGACCGGCGCCACGAATCGATGAACGCGCGCAACGGCGAGATCGAGGGTCTCACCCAGGAAGGATCGGTCGGGATCGGTGTCCGGGCCCTGATCGGATCGGGGTGGGGCTTCTTCTCGACCGCCGACCTCAGCCTCGAGGCCGCGCGAACGGCGGGAGCGCAGGCCGCAGCGATCGCTCGGGCCAGCGCGATCGGTCCCGGGCGCGGACCTCGAGCTGACCCCGGTCGAAGCGCGGACCGACCACTGGGAGAACCCCGTCGAGGAGGACCCGCTGAGCGTGCCGCTGGCCGAGAAGGGCGACCTGCTCGTCGGCGCCACGAAGGCCATGACCGAGCACGGCGCCGACGTCGCGATGGCCAGCTACGACGTCTGGGACACCACGAAGTGGCTCACCTCGTCCGACGGCCACCGCATCGACCAGCGCATCCGCGAATGCGGCGCGGCCATGGAGGCGAACGTCAACGGCGAGGCCGAGACGCAGCGGCGCAGCTATCCCGGCATCCGCGGGCAGTTCGGCACGCGCGGCTGGGAGCTCGTGCGCGAGCTCGACCTGCTCGCCAACGCGCCGCGCATCGCCGAGGAGGCGCGCGAGCTGCTCACCGCGCCGCTCTGCCCGAGCCTCGACGCCACCGACCTCATCATCGGCTCGGAGCAGATGGCGCTGCAGATCCACGAGTCGGTCGGCCACGCCGTGGAGCTCGACCGCATCCTGGGCTGGGAGGCGGCCTTCGCGGGCACCTCGTGGCTGGACCTGGAGCAGCTCGGCTCGTTGCGGTTCGGCAGCGACCTGATGAACGTCACCGCCGACGCCACCCTGCCCGGCGCCCTCGGCAGCTTCGGCTACGACGACGAGGGCACGCCGGCGCATCCGGTCGACATCGTCCGCGACGGCATCTGGGTCGGCGTCCTCTCCGGTCGCGACTCGGCGGCACTGGCCGGCCTGGACTCGTCCGGCGGCGCGGTGCGCGGCGACGGGTACAACCGCCTGCCGATGGTGCGCATGACGAACGTCGGCCTCCTCCCGGGCACCAGCAGCCTCGAGGAGATGATCGCCGCGACCGACGACGGCCTGCTGATCGACACGAACCGCTCCTGGTCGATCGACGACAAGCGCCTCAACTTCCAGTTCGGCTGCGAGATCGGCTGGGAGATCAAGGGCGGCAAGCGCGGGCGCATGATCAAGAACCCGACGTACACCGGCATCGGTCCGCGCTTCTGGCAGAGCCTCGACATGCTCGGCAACGAGTCCGAGTGGACGTTCTGGGGCACGCCGAACTGCGGCAAGGGCCAGCCCGGGCAGATCGGCCACACCGGCCATCCCGCGGTCCCGTGCCGGTTCCACGGCGTGCGGGTGGGGGTGCGCTGATGAGCGCGGAACCCCTCCTCGAGATCTGCGAGCGCGTCCTGCGCCTGGTCGGCACCGATGCGGAGGCCGAGATCACGGTCACCTCCGGCACCGAGTCGCTGACCCGGTTCGCGACGAGCTTCATCCACCAGAACGTCACCGATGCGTCCCGCACGCTTCACCTGCGCGTGGCGCTGGACGGGCGGGTCGCCGAGGCGACCGCCAACCAGACCGATGACGACGCGCTGGCGCGCCTGGTGCGATCCACGCTCGACGCCGCGCGGCTCCAGCCGATCGATCCCGGTTGGCCCGGCCTTGCGCCACCGGCCGAGGCGCCGCCGGTCGACCATTGGGACGACCCGACGGCCGAGGCCGAGCCGGCGGAACGCGCCGAGCGCGTCGCGGCCTTCGTCGCGCGCGGCGGATGGCCTCGAGACCGCCGGCTTCTGCTCGACCGAGGGCGTCGAGGTCGCGTTCGCCAACTCCGCCGGCCAGCGCGTCGCCGGCCGCTCGACGACCGCGGCGCTCGACGGGATCGCGCGGACCGGAAGCTCGGACGGATCGGCGCGGGCCGCGTCGGCGCAGCTCGCCGATCTCGACGGAGCGGCCGCCGGCGAGGAGGCCACCCGCCTGGCACGCGACGCCGCCGACGCCACCGACCTCGAGCCCGGCGCGTACGAGGTCGTCCTGTCGCCCGCGTGCGTCGCCAACGTCCTCGCCTTCCTGGGCATCTACGGCTTCAACGGCCGCGCCGTCGACGAGGGCCGTTCCTTCGCCCGCCTCGGCGAAGCGCAGTTCGACTCCGCCATCTCGCTCGCCGACGACGCCACGCACCCGATGGCGGTGGGCATCGGCTTCGACGCGGAGGGAACGCCGAAGCGCCGCCACGAGCTCGTGAAGGCCGGTGTCACGAGCGGCCTCGTCCACGACCGCCGCACCGCCAAGGCGCTCGGCGCCACGTCGACCGGCAACGCGGTGGCCGGCGCCGGCCCGTTCGGGGCGCTGCCGGCCAACCTCACGCTCGAGCCCGGCTCGGAGTCGCCGGACGCGCTCCTCGGTGCCGTCGAGCGCGGCCTGCTCGTCACCGACTTCTGGTACACCCGCATCCTCGACCCACGCACGATGGTCGTCACCGGCCTGACCCGAAACGGCGTCTGGCTCGTCGAGGGCGGACGGATCGTCCGTCCCGTCACGAACCTGCGCTTCACGCAGTCGTATCTCGACGCGCTCTCGCCCGGCGGGGTCCGCGGCGTGGGGTCCGACTCCACCCTGGTCAGCGGCGCGGTCTTCGGCCTCGGCGCCTACGTCGTCCCCTCGCTCCACCTCGCGGCCTGGAGCTTCACCGGTGGCGCGAAGGGCTGACGGGCGCTAGCTGCTCCCGGGCTTCCGGAGCGGCTCGCCCTCGTCGCACAGCGGGCAGTCGTCGGGCGGCCACGACGGGATCTCGATCCGGCCGAGCGCGTGGAGCGGGAAGTCGAGCTCGAGTCGATCCGTGGATCGATCGACGAGCACGGCGGCCGCGACCGGCTCGGCGCCGGCGGCGCGCACCGCCTCGACGGTCTCGATGAGCGACGCGCCGGTGGTGAGGATGTCGTCGACGATCGCGACTCGCTCGTCCGGCGCCACCGACCACCCGCGCCGCAGCGCGCGGCCACCGCCCTCGGCGGGCTCGGCGAAGGCGGCGCGGACGTCGCCACCGAGGTGGCGGGCCGTCTCGAAGGACAGCAGCACGCCGCCGGTGGTTGGACCCACCACCAACGTCGGACCATACGGCGTAAGGGCCTCCGCCAGCCGGCGGCTCAGCTCGTCTCCGTAGCGCGGATGCTGGAGGACGAGGAACTTCTCGAGGTAGCGCCCCGCGTGCCTCCCGGACTTCAGGAGGAAGTGGCCGTCGAGCAGGGCGCCGGCATCGGCGAAGAGCGACTCGACCGTCGCGGCGGCGAGGGACGCATCGGTCATTCGTAGACGGCCGAGAAGTCGACGGCGGGGTAGCGCTCCGCCAGCGCATCGGTCACCCAGTGGAGGACGTCGGCCGGGTCGTAGAACGCGGCGATCGTTCGCGCCTCGGTGACCATCATGCCCGGGCCGTCGGGCCTCGACCGAGGTCACGACTTCCTCGGGATGCTCCGACAGGTCGAGCGACGTCTCGAATCGGCCATCGGCGCGCAGGACGAGCACGTCCTCGGGCTCCTCGAGCAGCACGAGGTCGCCGGTCTTGCGCAGGACCTCCTCGGCGTTGCTGGTGAACTCGCGCAGGTGCTGGGCCTGCGCCGTCGAGAGCTGGGTGCGGTACGCATCGGCGAGCTGCCAGAGCCGTTGGGCCGCGAGCGTCTCCTGCTGAGGCGGCGGGAGCTCCGCCTGCCAATCGTCGCCCTCCTCGACGAGCTCTTCCTCGCGGGCCAGCTCGTCGGCCGGGACGAGGTGCGCCGGCGCGTCCCGGGCCGCCGCGATGAGCCAGGAGAAGATGTCGGCCGGGTTGTAGAGCTCGATCAGCTCGCCGATCGAGTCGAGCACCTGCTCCTGGTCGTACCACTCGTTGTCCGCCGGATCCTGGTAGGTGAGGCGGGTCGTCCAGGTCTCGTCGACCGGGTGGAAGAGGAGGTAGTCCTGCTCGTCGTCGACGAGCTTGATCGGACCGATCTCGCGAAGGCGCTCCTTGTTCGCGTCGAGGAAGCGACGCAGCTGCTCGGTGGCCTCGTACAGGAAGTCGCCGCGCTCGAGCTCGGCGTCGGCGGCCAGCTCGCGCAGCGCGACGATGCGCGGTGAGCTGGGTCCGGTCACGGCTTGTACACGAAGTCCGGGCCCATCCGCTCGCGCAGGAAGATCGTGTGCTTGCTGTCGAAGATCGACTCCGCGATCCAGTGCCCGATGCCGCGGGTCGACGTGTCGGCGTACAGCTTGTCGAGCACCGAGTAGTTCGGCAGGTCGAGGATGACGACGTTGTCCCAGGTCGAGCCCTCGGTCACGTTGAACCAGCCGACGAAGCGGATGCCGTACTCGCGCTCGAGGCGGCGCATCTCCTTGGGGAATCCGCCTCGGGTCGGGAACCCGCCGCGCATGCCGCGCTTGAAGAGCCCGTCGCGCCCCTTGCGGACGTTGAAGAACGTCACCATCAGCGGCATCTCAGTCGTCCTCTGGTCCGTCACTGCTGCGATCGTCGGTTCCGATCACCACCGCGACCGCGGCTCCGATCGCGTCCACACGCCGGTCTGTCGGTCGCCGCGCCGATCGCGACGGCGGTCGGCGAAGAAGACGCGCAGCAGGAAGACGCTCGTCATGCTCACGAAGAAGAGCAGGATCATCGCGACCACGAGGAGGGCGACGAGCACGCAGCCACACCGGCCAGCCGAACGTGAAGAGGCCGACCGGGATGAGCAGCAGGATGATCGCGAAGAGGATCGCCTGGGTGACGAAGCAGCCGAATCCCGGCCCTTCGTTGCGGGTCCAGATCCTCGTTGTACCGAATCGACAAGCCATGCCTCGCCTGTGTGCACGGGGGGTGGCGCGCCGCATCGTCCCATATCCGACCAGCCGACGCTGGCTCCGTCAGGACCGATACGTCACGCGCCCGCCCGCGACCGTCAGGCGCACAATCGACGTCGGATATAAGTTATAATATGCCGCCGGAGTCAGGCACGACGCCCGGCAGCTCCATCCCGAGCAGCGGGGTGTTCGACGAGGCCGATGCCAGCGTCTCGCGCTCGACGCGCCAGCGCGCGTCGGGATCGAAGAGCACCAGCTCCGCTGCCGAGCCGACGTCCAGCGAGCGCGTCTCACCGATGATCGACGCTGGTCGAGTCGAGAGCGCCGCCACCAGGGCGGCCAGCTCCAGCCTTCCCGATTCCACCGCCGCCAGGCCGAGCGAGAGCGCCGTCTCGAGGCCGATCAGCCCGGGTGCCGCCTCCTCGAACGGCACGAGCTTGCGCTCGGCCGGGTGCGGCGCATGGTCGGTCGCGATCGCGTCGACGGAACCGTCGCCGACGCCCGCCAGCAGCGCGAGCGCATCCTCGCGCGTGGCGAGCGGCGGGTTGACCCGGCACGAGCCGTCGTAGGCGCGCGTCGGGACGGCCGTCGGGCTCCTCCCAGGCGAAGCGCCGCGAGCCCGCGACCCAGGCGTCCGTCATCGCCAGGTGGTGCGGGGTGACGTCGCAGGTGACCGCCACCCCACGCGACCGCGCCGACCGAATCGGCGTCCAGGCCCGCGGCGGTCGAGAGGTGCGTGACGTGGAGGCGAGCGCCCGTCTCCTCGGCGATCGCGATGTCTCGCTCGACCACGCGCACCTCCGCCTCGGCCGGCCAGCCGGCCAGCCCCAGCCGAAGCGCCGACCAGGCCCTCGCGCATGACGCCGTCGCCGGCGAGCTCCGCATCCTCGGCGTGCTCGACGAGCGGCAGCCCGAGCTCGGCGAGCCGCTCCATGACCCGTCGAGCGGTGGACGCGTCGGCGATCGAGGCGCCGTCGTCCGAGAAGCCCACCGCGCCCGGCCTCCGCCATGCTCGCCAGGTCGGCGGGCTCCGCGCCGGACCGCCCGATCGTCGCGGCGCCGATCACCCGGACCCGGCAGGCGCCGTCCGCGGACGACCCGTTGGCGACCGCCGACGCCGAGTCGAGGGGCGGTTCGGTGTTCGGCATCGCGCAGATCGTCGTGAACCCACCGCGCGCCGCCGCCCGAGCGCCGCTCGCGACCGTCTCGGCGGCCTCGCCGCCCGGCTCGCGGAGGTGGGCGTGGAGGTCGCACAGGCCGGGCGCCAGCACGAGCCCGCGGCCGTCGATCCGCTCGGCGGCCGGATCGGGCTCCCGCGCGATGACGCCATCGACGACGGCCAGGTCCCGGATCTCATCGGTCCCGGCAGCCGGGTCGATGACGCGGGCGCCGACCACGGTGAAGGATGGCGGGCGGATCGGTCAGGCTCCCGAAGGATCTCCCGGCTCATGCGGCTCCGGCGACGAGGGCCAGGACGGCCATCCGCACCGGGACGCCGTTCTCGACCTGGCGGCCGATCAGGCTCCGCGGCCCGTTGGCCAGCTCGGCGGTGAGCTCGACGCCCTCGTTCGTCGGGCCCGGGTGCAGCACGACCGCGCCGGGGTCGGCGAGGCGCATGCGCTCGGTGTCCAGCCGCCACTCGGCCAGCGTGCTCGGCGGCAGGACGGCGCCGCGCTCGGTCTGCGCGCGAAGCGCCATCACCGCATCGGCCCCGTCCAGCGCCTCGGCGAGCGTCGTGGCCACCTCGATGCCCGGCCACTCCTCGAAGCCCGCGACCCAGGCGGGCGGTCCGGCCACGCGGACCCGAGCGCCCATCGTCAGCAGGCAGTGGATGTTCGAGCGCGCCACGCGCGAGTGGACGACGTCGCCGACGATCACGAGGCGGATTCCCTCGAGGGTCCCGAGGGCTTCGCGCAGGGTCAGCGCGTCGAGCAGTGCCTGGGTCGGATGCGCGTGGATGCCGTCGCCGGCGTTCACGACGCGCAGGCCGGTGGTTCGAGCGGCCAGGTGCGCCGCCCCGGAGGACGCCGTGGCGCAGGACGAGCGTCGTGACCCCGGTCCGCTCGAGCGTGCGCAGCGTGTCGACGAGCGACTCGCCCTTGGCGACGCTGCTGCCGGCGACGGACAGGTCGACCGTCGTCGCGCCGAGCGCCTTGGCGGCAAGCTCGAAGCGAGACGCGCGTGCGCGTCGAGACCTCGTAGAAGGCGAGCCCGACCGACCTCGGCCTCCAGCAGCGACCGATGCCGGCGCTCGGCTCGGGCCTCCCGCATCTCGACGGCCAGGTCGAGGATCCGCTCGATCTCGTCGCGGCTGAGCCCCTCGACGTCCAGGAGGTGGCGGCGCGACCAGGCGCCGATCCCCGACGGCCACCGTCATGCGGCCGTGCTCCGGACGCTCGATCACGACCTCGTCGGCGTCATCGGTCTCGCGCAGGCGGACGTGGACGATCTCGTCGATGCTGGTCGGCAGGTTCTTGCCGACGAAGTCGGGGCGGATCGGCAGCTCGCGATGGCCGCGATCGACGAGCGCCGCCAGGCGGACGGCCCGCGGCCGGCCGTGGTCGGTCAGTGCGTCGAGTGCGGCGCGGATCGTCCGCCCGGTGTAGAGCACGTCGTCGACGAGGACGACGACCCGTCCGCTGACATCGACCTCGAGGTCCGATGCGCTTGACGATCGGCGCGTGCGCGAGCCGGGTGAGGTCGTCGCGGTAGAAGGTGATGTCGAGGGACCCGACCGGGACCGATACGCGACTCGTGCGGCCTCGATCAGCGCGGCCAGCCGGTGGGCGAGCGGGACGCCGCGGCTGCGGATGCCGACGAGCACGAGGTCGTCGGTGCCGCCGTTGCGCTCGACGATCTCGTGCGCGATGCGGGTCATGGCTCGGCGCAGGTCGTCCGCGTCCAGGATGCGCCGTTCGCTCATCGCGTCTCTCCTTGGCGGCCTCGCCGGACCGCGTTAAAGGGCTGGAGCGAAGGATACCCGATGCGCTACGGCGTCTCGGCGTCCGGCTCGACCTCGGCGTAGCCGTCGAAGGCGGCGGGCCCGTACCAGCTGCCGTCGCCCGCGGGCTCGAGCGGTCTCGACCTCGTCGGCACGTCGCCGGTGATTGCGGGTGACGAGCAGCAGCTCGGCGGTCGGCGCGGAAGGTCGCCCGGCCGCGGGCGCGCGCGACCGTGACGACGAGGTGACGGCCGGTCGGCGAGACCTTGACGTCGACGACCGAGCCACTCGGTCGGCAGATCGCCCGGATCGATGGCGTGGGCTCGGGTCAGCCCGCGCGGATCGGTGGCGTGGCCGAAGTAGACGCGCTCCGGATCCGGATAGCGTGCCCCTCGGGCCCTGGGAGGCCGGTCCAGGCCGCGTCCCACACCGCGTAGGAGTCGCCGTCGCCGCCCCAGGTCGATGGCGGCGGACGTCGAACGCCTCGCCGATCGATCGTCAGGTCGCTGAAGAGCTGCCGCTCGTTCGCGAACGCGAAGCACCGTCGTCCGTCCGGTCGATGCTCGGCGAGCCAGGGCGCGCCGCCCTCGCTGAACAGCCACTCGCCGCCGTGACCGCTGCCATCGGCCGCTCCAGTAGATCACGAGCGCTGCCGTTCGGGCTGACGAGCGGCTGGAAGACGTGCTCGGCGGTCCGAGCGGGTCCGTCGGCCGGGTCGATGAGCTCGCGCGCTCGCCGGTCGTCGTCGGCACGGACGAGGTAGCTCGTGACGGTGCCCTCGGCGCGGCTGACCCACAGCGCGGCACGTCCGACTCGCCGTCCGATCGTCACCCAGCTGCCCGCGTAGGCGTCGCCGGTGTCGGTCAGCTGCCATGCGCCTCAGCCTCGCGGGGTCGAAGATCCACACATCGGTGCCGCCGCCGTCGGGTCGGCGAGCGTGTAGGCCAGCATCGAGCTAGTCGGGCGCCCAGACCAGGTGCTCGAGGAACGGGCTGACCCGCGACCGACTCCCCGAGTGCGACCGTCTCGCGATGGTCGTCGCCGAGCTCGGCGATCGGGTGGCACTCGCGTCCGTCCGGCGGCGATGCCTCATCGACGCGGGTCACGCGGATCTCGTTCATCCCGCTCGAGCCCAGCTCGGCTGACGTATGCCAGCCACTGACCGTCGGGCGACAGCTCGGCGGCGATCGGGCTCGCCGCGCGGGGTGGTCGGCCGGCTCGACGATCGGCTCGGCGTCACCCCGTCGGCTCGACCACCGTCAGCGCCTGGTTGTCCGCCGGCCCGGTCAGGGCGAGGTAGACGTCCGGCTCCGGCGACGACGGGCGATCGGGGTCGGGGTCGCCTCGGGCGAGGCGGCGGCGTCGGGCGCGCCCGGCGCGGGCGTCGGTGGCGGCAGGCGTCGGGACCGGCGGTCGTGACGGCGGGCGCGGGCGCGGTCGGCGCCGGCGTCGGCCGACGGCGTCGGCGAGGCCTGGCCGACCGCGGGCTCGACGGCGTGCCGTTGAGCACGACGAGGGCGAGGAGCGCGCCGGCCACGGCGGCCAGCGCCGCCGCCGACGGCCGGCGAAGATCGTCGGCGGCCGCCGCCACCAGGGAACGCTCGCGCCGCACTCGATGCCGGCGCGGACCCGCGCGCCGAGGTCGCGCGGCGGCGGCGACATGGCGCAGCCCGGCCATGATCCGGCGCTGGTCGGAGAACGCGGCGAGCGTGTCGCGGCACTGGGCGCAGCCGTCGAGATGGGCGTCGAGGCGGCGGCGCTCGTCGGCCGTCAGGTCGCCGTGGAGCGAGGCGCTGATGAGCTCCTCGAACGGCTCGTGGCGGTTCATCGTCATCGGCGCGAAGCCCTCCGCCGCCAGCGCGCGCCGCATCTCGCCGCGGGCGCGGCACAGGAGCGTGCGCACCGCGCCGTAGGAGAGCCCCATCACCTCACCGATCTGCTGCGCGCTCATGTCCTCGAGGTCGCTGAGCAGCAGGCACTGCCGGTGGTTCGGGCGCAGCGTCAGGAGCGCGCGCTGCACGCGCTCGTCGAGGGTGGCGGCCATGACCTGCGCCTCCGGGCCCGGGCCGCGCGTCGGCGCGGTTCGCGAATGTCGGCTGGTCGTCGCTCATGGTGGTCACGTTGCGCCGGCGGCGCATGTCGTCGATGGCGGTGTTCGTGGCGATGCGGTACAGCCACGATCGCGTCGAGGTGGCCTCGGTCACGGTGTCGAGCTTGCGGTAGGCCTTGATGAAGGTGTCCTGGGTGATGTCGGCGGCGCGGTCCGGATCGGCGACCATGCGCAGCACGTAGTTGTAGATCGGGGAGGAGAACTCCTCGAAGAGCGGCGGCGAACTCGGCCTCGCGCGCGTCGCGGCGCCGGCGGGTCATCGCGGGGACAGCCCCACGGGAGCCCGCCGGGCACGGCCATCGACTCCACCTCGTCCTCCGCAACGCCAGCCCCCCGCTAATCGTGGCTCTGACGCATCCCCGCCACGCATCTGTTACCGATGCAGCTGCTCGCGCAGACTTCGGCGGCGTACTCGGGCGCCGCCGGGTTCACGGCCAGCGCGGTCGCGCGCTCGAGGCCGGCGATCACGCGCAGCCGGGGATGGATCTCCCAGTGCCAGTGGAAGGTCTGGTCCAGCCGCTCGCCGGCCGGCGCCGTGTGCAGGAAGAGGTTGTACGGCGGGTCGCCCAGCGCGTCGAGGGCGTGGAGGGCGCGCTGGAGGGTGGCCGTCGCATCGGCGATGGCGTCGTCGTCGAGGGCCGTGAAGTCGGCGGCGTGCTGGCGGGGCACGACCATCATCTCGAAGGCCGACCGGCTGGCGGCCGGCGCGAAGACGACCGCGTGGTGGTCGGCGAGGACGAGGCGCTCGCCGCTCTCCTCCTCGGCCTCCGCGAGCGCGCACCACACGCAGCGGCGGGTCTTGATCATCTGGCGCGCGCCGCCGCCGATCTCCTCGGCCACCCAGTGCGGGACCTGCGGGATGGCGTACAGCTCGAGGTTCAGGTGCGAGCTGCGCGATCCGGCCTGCATCCCGTAGCTCTGGACGACCTGGATGTAGAGCGGCTCCGTTTGCCCCTCGGCGTCGACCGGCCGCGGCTGCGCCGCCAGGTCGCGCATCGCGTCGCGAGCGGCGCGCAGCAGGGCGCCGGCGAGCTGCGGGCTCGGCATCGGCGAGGCGCTCGTGGTGGTCGCGCGGCGCGACGAGGATCTCCCACGCGCCGGTCGCGCGCTCGACCTCGCTCAGGCTGAGCTGCGCCGCGCTGGCCTTGGTGGAGTCGATGCGATGGAAGGCCTGCGATCGGAGCGCGATGCGCCGGACGAGGTGGGGCGGCTCGTTGTCAGGCGCCTCGTCGCAGTGGCGGCAATGGGTGCCCTCGACCGGCTGCGCCTCGACGTCGAAGGCCTCGCGCTCGAATGCCCGATCGGCGACGATCGCCGACCACCAGCCGGTGACCGGGTCACGGCGCAGCTCGAACACGGCGCGCATCGTACCCGCCGCCGTCGTGGGCGCGGCGATTCGCGAGTCCCAGCCACTCGTCGCGCAGCAGGCTCATGACGTGCACGTCCTCGTGCTGTCCGCGCGCGAAGTGGGCGTGCCGGAGCGTTCCCTCGAGCGTGAACCCGGCCTTCTCGTACGCTCGCCGGCCGCGTGCGTTGCCCGCGTAGACCAGGAGGCCGATCCGCTCGAGGCGGAGCTCGCCAAAGCCGAAGTCGCAGATGGCGCGGAGCGCATCGGTCCCGTAGCCCTTGTCCCATTCGTCCGTCTCGCCAATGGCGATCCCGAACTCGGCGCTGCCGTTGACGTGGTCGATCCCGTGCAGCCCAGTCGTCCCGATCGCCCGGTCGTCGGCCAGGAGGCAGATCACGAAGTGAAAGTCGGTCGATCCCTGTCGCTCGAGCATGCGATCGAACCAGATGTTCTCGGCCGCCTCGCCCATCGGTGCGTTCATCGCGAGGTTGCGCAGGACGTCTGCGTCGTTGAACCAGCGAACGAACGTCGCGACGTCGGCTCGCTCGGGCGCGCGCAGGTAGACGAGCTCGCCGCGGAGGATCGGTCGGCGTTCCGGTAGGCTGGCCATGCGCCCGAGTCTAACGAAGGAGAAGCAACGATATGGCTGCCACAAGAACGGCCACCGTCACCTGGAGCGGCACGCTTGCCGATGGGGAGGGCACGGTCAGCGCGGGCTCCAGCGGCATGTTCGCCGACCTGCCTCTCTCGTGGGGATCGCGCACCGAGGCGCACGATGGCCGGACCTCGCCGGAGGAGCTGCTTGCCGCCGCGCATTCCTCGTGCTTCGCGATGGCCCTCTCCGGCGCCCTGGCTCGCGCCGGAACTCCACCGGATCACGTTCACGTGTCGGCGACGGTCACGTTCGACAAGGTCGGCGATGCCTGGACGGTGACTCGCTCCGAGCTCGACGTGGTGGGCACGGTGCCGGGAATCAGCTCGGCCGATTTCGATGCCGTCGCCGAGCAGACGAAGGACAACTGCCCGATTTCCCGCGCGCTTGCCGGCAACGTCGAGCTGGCAGTGAGCGCGACCCTCGAGGAAGAGCACGACTGAGCTCCCAACCCACGGTGGGTTGAAACCTTTCGGCGCCGGATTGGATCGAAGAGGGTGAGACGCACGTGACCGTGCGCTGACCAACCGCAGAACCTTCAGGAGCCGATCATCGTGAACATCAGGACTTCATTCCGTGGCGCGGCGCTGGCCGTTGGTGGCCTCCTCGTCATGGCCGGTGTCGTACTCGCCAATGGCGGGGCCTCTGACGACGGCGTGGGCGCATCCGCCTCGCCGAGCGCCGTCGCAACCCCTGGCGGCGCAGTGACATCCGCAACGCTTACCCCGGAGCCCAGCCCATCCGCCGAGGCGTCCGGGAGCCCCGAGGCGAGCGAGTCGCCCGAGGCGAGCGAGTCGCCCGAGGCGAGCCCCGACGACTCGTTCGAGCCGGCCGGAGCCCCGAGGCGAGCCAAGCGCGACCGCCGAGGCCAGCCCCGGGGACGACGACGACCGTGAGGACAACTCGGGTCCCGGCAACGCCGACGACGACGACGAGGACCACGAGGACAACTCCGGTCCCGGCAACGCCAGACGACGACGACAGCTCGGGTCACGGCGGCGGCGATGACGACAGCTCAGGCCCTGGCAGCGGTCACTGATTGTCGCGTTGGCCCATGGGATGGCGAACGCCACATGGCACGATGGGGGCGTGGATGACCACGCTCTCGTCGCTGCCTTGCGAGCGGGTGACCGGCAAGCCTTCGGGTTGCTGGTCGACCAGGAGACACCGATGATCTATCGCGCCTGCCTCCGCATCCTCGGACGGCCACACGATGCCGAAGACGTCGCGCAGGAGGCCTTCCTGGCGGCGTTTCGGTCCGTCGGGGGCTTCCGCGGCGAGGGTTCGGTGCGGGGTTGGCTGATGCGGATCGCCACCCGCCAGGCATTCCGCAGACTGGCTCAGCGCCGCCCGACGACCGACATCGACGCGGTTGGCGAGCCCGTGCTCGCGGACTCGAGTGCCGATCCAACGCGGGTGGTGGTCATCGCGGAACGCCGAGGCGAGATCCGCGACGCGGTGGCGGCGCTCCCGGATCCGTACCGCGAAACGGTCGCGCTGCGGTTCTTCGGTGAGCTGTCGCTCGCCGAGATCGCCGAGACCACGGGACGCCCATTGAACACGGTGAAGACCCATTTGCGCCGCGGCCTGGAGCGGCTGCGCCCGACGCTCGCAGCGGAGGCCGATCGATGATCCGCCACCCGTACGGCCCCGACGAGCTCGATCGCACCGATCCGGAGCTCGACGGCCTTGCCGAGCAGCTCCAGGGCTATGCCTCCGGGCAGAGCTCCAGTCCCCCGGTCGACCTCGCGTCGCGCATCCATGCGGCCATCGACGCCGAGCCGGATCCGGCCGTCGGCTGGTGGGCGCGCTTCTCCGGATCGATGGCCAGCTGGGGAATGCCGGCCCGCGGCCTCGCGGCGGCGGCGGTCGTGACAGCGGCGGTCGTCGGGGGCGTTGGCGGTCGGCAACCTCTCAGGTCTGGTGCGCCAACCGGGTGCGGGCACGACACCGAGCCCATCGGTCGTCGTCAGCCCAAGCCCGACCCCGTCGCCGACGATCAGCCCGACCCCGTCCCCGACGCCGAGCCGCCCATCGCCGACGCGGAGCGCCTCACCGAGCCCTCGACAGACACCCGCGCCGACGCCGTCCGACGACCATGGAGGGAGCGAAACCCCGGAGCCGTCCGAGTCCGACAACAGCGGTCCTGGCGGGGGCGGCGACGACAACAGCGGTCCTGGCGGCGGCGGGAGCGGCTCCGGCGGCTAGCGCGCCCGGAGCTGCTCGAACATGCGCGGGTAGAACACGATCCCTGGCACCGGCGTGGGTCCATTCGGCCTCGGGCGCACCTGAAAGCCAGGCCCAGCGCTGGAGTACGGGCTCTCGATGCCGAAGTCCGACGCGGCGGCGAAGCCGAATCGAGCGTAGAAGCTCGGCGACCCGAGCACGAACACGAACGGCTCGTCGCGCTTGTCCGCCTCGGCCAGCACCTGGGCGGCGAGCGCGGACGCGATGCCCCGTCCGCCGTGCGGTGGCAGGACCGCGAGTGGAGCCAGCGAGAGGACATCGCCGCGGACGGCGAAGGCCTCCTCCTCGAAGCCGATCCGGCTGACGAGCACGTGCCCGAGGACGCTCCCGTCCGCGGCCGCGGCCACCAGCGACAGCTCGGGTATGAAGTCGGGCCCGCTGCGGATGGCGTCGACCAGCTCGGCCTCGTCTGGACGCCCAAACGCCTCGCGATGCAGGTCGTGGATCTGGTCGAGGTCGAGCGGTTGCTCCGGCCGGATGGACCAGGCCGGCGCGGCGACCTCGTCGAACTTCGTTGTCGTCATGGTTGCGACTCCAGCAGGTTGCGCGCCATCCGCCTCATGCGACTCACTCGCCTTCGATCTCTCCGGTGAGCGACCAGAGGTCCTCGAGGACGCCATCGGCATCCCGCCCGCCAAAGAGGAGGAGGCGGCCCGATGCGGGGTCGGCGACGAAAGCCGCGCCGGCGCGGCCGGAAGGACCTTCGGTCGCCGGCTCGAGCTCGACCGCGTCGCCCGCCGGGTCGGGAAGCAGCCACAGGTCGTCGAGGTACGACATGTCGAGGGCCTGGCCGCCGAAGACGAGCGTGGCGCCGTCGATCCGCGCCAGAGCGTAGAGGTTGCGCGCCGGTGGGAGCCCGCCGGTCTCCTCCGACCACGCGCCGTCGGCCAGCGTCCAGAAATCGTCGAGCGCGAGGGTCCCGGTCGTCTGCCCGGCGTACAGCGCGAGCGTTCCGTCATCGGTCCACCAGCATCCATGCAGGCAGCGCTCGACCGGACGCGGGCCATCCGGCGTCTCATCGGCCCAGGCGCCGGCCTCGAAGTCGTACGCCCGCGTGTCCGAGAACCGCACGCCGTCGGACGTGAACCCGTGGCTGATCCAGAGGCGGCCGTCGGGGCCGATGGCGCCGCAGGTCCCGTAGCGCGAGACCGGCACGTCGCCACTGCCGGGAAGCTCGGTCCAGGCGTCGGCGGCCGGATCGTACGCCCACAGGTCGTTGAAGAACGTCGTGCCGGTCTGGCCGGCGAAGACGACCAGGCCGATGTCGTCCACCCAGACCGCCTCGTGTCCGAACCTCGCGTCGGGGCCGGTGGCCGGTGAGAGCTCGGTCCACGCATCGGAGTCGAGGTCGTACGACCACAGGTCTCCGAACGTGGTGGTTCCGTCGCGCCCGCCGAAGAGGAGGGCGGTGCGGCCATCGCCACTCACCGTCCAGGTGTGGTCTTCCCGCGCCGCGGGCCCGGAGGCGTCGATCTGCGCCCAGGCGAGCGGCTCAGGCTCCGGCGTTGCGGATGGCCCTGCGGCATCGTTCGACGGCGCCGCGGATGAGGACGGCGACTCTGTGGCAGCCGCCGACGCGCTGGTGTCCGGCGATCCGGATGTTGAGGGAGCCGCGCTGCAGCCGGCGAGCAGGAGCGCCACCATCAGCGCGGCGCGAGCCGTCATCGGGCTCAGGATACGCGGATCCCCATGATCGGCCGTCGGTCCGACGGCTAGCCCGTGGGCAGGGACTCCCAGACCGCGATCTCGTTGCCCTCGGTGTCGCGGAAGATGCCGTACCAGCCCTGGCCGGGGACTTCCGCCTTGGCCTCGACCACTGAGCCTCCGAGCTCGGTCACCTTCTGAAGGCTGGCGTCCACCGAGTCGACATGGACGTACGTGCGCAGCTGCTCCGGCGCGTTCTCGCCGCGCTTCCCGATCGCGCCGCCCATCCCCTCCTGCCCGACCGGGGTGGTGAACAGGTGGTAGCCGTCGAAGCCGGGAATCGGGTCGCCGAAGCTCCAATCGAAGAGGCCGGAGTAGAAGGCCTTGGCCCGATCGGGGTCGTCGGCCGGGATCTCGAAGTGGGTGAAGTCGCCTTGCTTCATTCGACCAGTCTCCTTTCAACGATGGGTCTCTGGTGAACATACGACGATCGGCGACCTGCGGGTTCGACGCGGGATCCGATCCGCGCGACCGACGGCTAGCGGGGCGCCCAGACCTCGAGCATCTCGGCCGGCACCCGCGCCGGGCGACCATCAGCGTTGACGAAGATCCACTCCGTCGTCGCCTCGGTCACCAGCGCGCCATCCGACTCACGATGGATCTCGGTGCGGCGCGTCCCGCGGACACCCGCCAGCTTCTGGGGCAGGGTCGTGACGAGGACGACGTCCCCGTAGAGGACCGGCTGGTGATAGGTCACGTGATGCTCGCGGACGACCCACCCGCCGCCATGCGCCTGCGTCCAGGCGCGTCCGTAGCCAAGCGCCTCGACGTGGTCGATCGCGACCTGCTCGGCCCAGTTCAGGTAGACGGCGTTGTTGACGTGACCGTTCTGGTCGAGCTCGTATTGCCGTACAGGGAATCGGGCGGTGTAGCGCCAGGGATCGTGCGGCGGTCGGTCATCGCTCATGACCTGACGAGGATATCGGGTCTCGCACGGAGGGCATGAAAATGGAGCGGGAGACGGGGATCGAACCCGCGACCCCAACCTTGGGAAGGTTGTGCTCTGCCAGCTGAGCTACTCCCGCTCGAGCCGCGAGCGATGATACATCGGTGCTTCCGGGAGGGTCCATCCGAGGTCTTTGCTGCACTACCCTGACGCGGATTTGGAGCGGGTGGAGGCGCAGGTGACGGAGGCCGATCGCGACCCGCCGAGCGTCGCATGGCGCTCGGTGCGCCTGATCGTGGCCGTCTGGGCGATCTGGGCGACCTCCCTCCTCGCCTTCCAGGAGATCGTCATCGCGCGCCTCGAGCCGGAGCGCCCGGACTTCGTCTTGGAGTGGACGCGATCGGAGACCGGCATCCGTCGGATGGTGGCCGGCCCTACCTCGCCGGAGCCGGACTTCAACACCCACATCGCGTTTGACTCCGAGTACTACCTGTCGATCGCCGTCGTCGGCTACGACGACCCCGAGGTCCCGCAGTACATCCCGCCGCGCGGCCCGATGGTGCCGCTGAACTACGCGTTCCTGCCCGCCTACCCGTTCGCCATGCGGATCGTCGCCGCGCCGGCCGCGGCGCTGGGGATGGAGCCGGTCACGGCCGCCGCGTTTGCGGGCGTCGCGGTGTCGCTCGTCGCCGCGCTCGCCGCGATGTTCGCGCTGCATCGGCTGGCGCGTCCGCACCTGGGCGAGGACGGCGGGGTCCGCGCCGCGTTCTACCTGCTGATCTTTCCGACCGGGTTCTTCCTCGCACAGGTGTACAGCGAGGCGTTCTTCCTGGCGGCCGCGTTCGGCGCCCTCGCGTTCCTGGCCGATCGCCGTCCCTTGCCGGCCGGGCTGCTGGCGATCGTCGCCGTCCTGACGCGGCCGGTCGGGCTCGCGCTCGTCTTCGCGATCGGCGTCGCGCTCGCGCTCGCCGTCCTGCGTTGGCGCCGCGGGGAGACTCGAGCGCGCCGTCGTCGGTTGAGTGGGCGTCGTGGGCGTTCGCGCTCATCGGTCCGGTGGTGGCCTATGCCGTGTGGGCAACGTCGGCGATGGGGCAGGCGTTCGAGGTGGTCCAGCGCGAGTACTTCGGCCGCGGGCTCCTGAACCTGGAGGCGGCATGGCACGGATGGACGAACGCGCTCTCGGGCTTCGCCGACGCGCTTCCAGAGACGCAGGTCTACTACGGGCTCGAAGTCGTGGCGGTCGTCGGCGCGGCGATCGCCTGCGTGTGGGCGTTCCGTCGCTGGCCGGCCGCATCGGTGTTCGGACTTGGCGACGCTCGCGATCTCGCTGGCCAGTGGCGAGCCCCAGGGAATGGTGCGGTACGTCCTCGCGGTGCCGCCGATCTTCCTCGGACTTTCGCGCCTTGGCGCCGAGCCCGCGTTCGATCGCGGTTGGACGATCGCGAGCGTCATGCTCATGGCATTCCTCGCCGCGATCTACAGCGTCGACTTCTGGGTTGCCTGAACCGAGTCGGCGTCAGCGGGGTATCGGTCTGCAGATGGACCGATCACGCGCGCTCCTGGCCGCCGTGCTGGCTGCGGTGCTCTCCGCTTGCGGCTCGGGGGCCCAGTCGCCCGCTTCGTCCGCGTCGACAGCCACCGGATCTCCGGTGGCGCCCCTGCCGGCGTTCGCGGCCGATCCGGGGCGCATCACCGAGCATCTCGCCGCGCTCCAGGCGATCGCCGACGATCACGATGGAACCCGCTTCTCCGGGACCGCCGGCTACGACGCGTCCGTCGACTATGCCGCCGAGGCCCTGCGCGACCTGGGGTTTGAGGTCGAGACGCCCGAGGTCGAGTTCACCGGCTTCGCCGAGCTGCCGGGTACCACGCTCGAGGTCGGTAGTGAGAGCTTCAGCGGGCCTGACGAGCTCCACGCGTTGATCTACTCGGCAAGCGGTGACGTCACCGCTCCAGTCGAGCTGCTCGAAGGGAGCGGGTGTGACCCGGAGGACTTCGACGATGTCGAGCCCGGCGCCATCGCACTGACCGTCGGAGGCGGCTGCCTACGGCGCCAGCAGGTGCTGAACGCGATCGAAGCCGGAGCCGCCGCATTGCTCGTCGGCTATCCAGGCCGCGGGCCGGGCGAGATCTACCGCCCGACGCTCATCGACCCCGATGGGATCGACATTCCCGTGGTCTCCGTGACGGACGAGGCCATCCACGCGATCGAGGCGGTCGGCGACGAGCCCGTGCGGCTCGAGTGTCGAGACCGAGCGCGAGCCCGCGGTCCTGCGAAACGTGATCGCCGAGTTCGGGGACGGCCCGAAGGTCGTCATCGTCGGCGCGCACCTGGACTCCGTGCTCGAGGGTCCGGGCATCAACGACAACGGCAGTGGCGTGGCCGCGGTCCTCGAGATCGCGCGCGGTGTGGCGGAGGGTGGCATCCCTGATGGCACCGCGGTTCGGATCGGCCTCTGGGGTGGGGAGGAGCTCGGGCTCGTCGGCTCGCGCGCCTACGTGCAGAGCCTCGAGGACGACCCGGTGGCATACCTCAACATCGACATGGCCGGGTCGTTGAACGGCGCGAACTTCGTCTACCACGAGGTCGCCGTTGCCGATCAGTCCGGGGGGATCACCCAGGGCTACGTCCAGTGGCTGACCGAACGCGGTGAGGTCCCGGAGCCGATCGATCTGCACGGCGCCAGCGACCACGGCTCGTTCCAGCAGGCGGGCATTCCGACCGGAGGCATGTTCTCCGGCGCGTCCGAGACGGGGTCGGCCAGCAATCCGTCGGCGTCGGGCTCGGAGGGCACGCCGGCCGACGCCTGCTACCACCTCTCCTGTGACGACCTCGACAACGTCGACGTCGAGCGCGTGGCGCTCTTCGCGGACGCGACCCTCGCGATCGCCCTGGCGCTCATCGGCGACTAGGGCGGCACGTCACCGGTCGCGAGGCGCCGGTACGAGTCGTATCGGTCAGGCGAGATCGCCCCGGCTTCGACGGCGTCGCGGACCGCACAGCGCGGCTCGTGCAGGTGCGAGCAGTCGCCGAAGGCACAGTTCCCGAGGTGCTCGCGGAATTCCGGGAAGCACGATGCCAGCTCGGTCGCGGGGATCTGGAAGAGGCCCAGCTCGCGGATGCCGGGAGTGTCCGCGACGTATCCGCCGGCGGGACCGTCGATCGGATGCAGCTCGGCGTGCGTCGTCGTGTGGCGGCCTCGACGGTCGAGCACCTCGCTGACGTCGCCGGTCTCCAGCCGCAGCCCTGGCTGCATCGCGTTGAGCAGGGTCGACTTCCCGACACCCGACGGCCCGGTGACGATCGAGAGCCGCCCCGCGAGCCGTCCCCGAAGCTCCTCGAGCCCGATGCGCGCCCTCGCGCTCGTGTAGAGCACGTCATAGCCGATGCGCTCGTAGCCGCCGAATCGCTCACGCGCGGCATCGACGCCGACGAGGTCGGTCTTGTTCGCCACGAGGATCGCCGGAACCTCGTTGTACTCGGCGACGACGAGGAAGCGGTCGATCAGCCGCGGATTCGGTGGCGGCCGGTCGCAGGCGAACACGATGGCGACGAGGTCCGGGTTGGCGACGATGACGTCCTCGCGCCACGTGCCGCGCGGGCCGGGCTGCCGGCGGCTGAATCGGTGTGTGCGCGGCTCGACGGCGACGATCGCGCCGGTCCCATCGGGAAGGCGCTCGAGCTCGACGCGATCGCCGATGACCGCGAGGTCGGACGACTGCCGCTCGCGCTTCACCCGGCCGCGCATCCTGGCCTCGATCAGGTCGCCGTCATCGGTGACCACGGTGTAGAACCCGGAAAGCGCGCGAAGCACGAGGCCGCGGAGCGTCGTCAACCGCTGGTGCCGAACATCGAAGAGCTCATGACGGAGCGGAGTCTATCGAAGGGTGACGACTAGGATTCCGTCGTGACTCAAGCAGGCACGACGGTCGAGATCCTGCTCATCGGCGGCGGGGTCGCCTCGGTCCGATGCGCCCGGACGCTGCGCCGGGAGGGCTTCGACGGCCGGATCGCGCTGGTCGGCGACGAGCCAAGCCTGCCCTACAACCGCCCGCCGCTGAGCAAGGAGCTCCTCCGGGACGACCTTCCGGACGACCTCGTCCTGGCCGAGCCCGAGCGTTGGTACGAGCGCAGGGAACGTCGAGCTCCTCACGGGGCATCGCGTCGCGGCGCTCGACCTCGACGCGCGCGAGGCGACGCTCGACGACGGGACGCGAATCGGGTTCGAGCGCTGCCTGATCGCGACCGGCGCACGGCCCCGTGAGCTGAACGTCGAGGGCGGCGAGCGGACCCTGCTGCTGCGCACCCTGTCGGATGCGCGCGCCCTTCGCTCGCGGGCCATCGAGGCCGGAGCCGGAGCGCGAGTGACGGTGATCGGCGGCGGCTTCATCGGCGTGGAGGTCGCCTCGGGCCTCGCCGCACTCGGGTTGCGGCCGACGATCCTCGAGATGGGCGAGCGGCTGTGGGCGGGGTCGCTCGGCGACGAGCTCGACGCGTGGGCCCGGGAGCGGCTGGCTGGCGCGGGCATCGAGGTCCGCCTCGGCGCCACCGTCACGCGGCTCGACGAACGTGCCGCCTGGGTCGGCGACGAGCGCATCGACCACGCCTTCAGCGTCGCCGGCATCGGTGTCGTGCCGCGAACCGAGCTGGCGGAGACCGCCGGGCTGACCGTCGACGACGGGATCGTGACCGACGGCGAGCACCGGACGAGCCACCCCTCGACGTGGGCCGCGGGCGACGTCGCGCGCGTCGAGGGGCGCCGAATCGAGCATTGGCACGCGGCGCGAGAGGGCGGCGAGCGCGCGGCGCTGTCGATGCTCGGCCAGGCAGTCCCGGCGCAGCGGGCGCCGTGGGTCTTCAGCGAGGTCGCCGGCGAGCTCCTCGACGTCGTGGGTTGGTCGCCGGCATGGGACGAGACGATCGTCCTCGGAGATCCGGACTCGAGCGGCTTCGCGGTCGCCTACGTGGCCGATGGCGAGGTCCGCCAGCTCGCCGTCGTCAACGGCGCGATCCCGGTCGAGGAGGCGCGGGCGTTCGTCGAGCGCCACCCATCGGCAGCGGATCTGCGAGAGCTCGACGCGCTCAGGGCACCGGCGGCCGGGTGAGGAAGCTCGACCCGACGCCGGCGAGCAGCAGCACGAAGGTCACCGCACCGAGCGCCAGGATCGTGCCGATCAGCCGGTTGTAGGCCCTGCGGGTCATCGGTCCCTCACAGCGCGGGGAAGTCGACGGTGGTGAAGAACCAGAACGAGCTGGTCAGCCACACGCCGACGAGGCTGGTGAAGACGATGCCGCCGGCGAGCGGGAGCGCCCAGCCGGGAAGGCCGCGCGATCGGACGAGCAGCACCTTCGCCGCGAGTGCGCCGAAGAAGAGCGATCCGAGCAGGCCGTGGATGATCCCGCGCGCGTCGGCCGCGCTCGTCGAACCCGAGCGCCCACAGGCAGTGGTAGGCGACCGGGATCGTCAGCAGGAACGCGAGGGTGCCGCTCGCGCGATGGACGCGCCCGAGCCAGCGCGGCCCGTGTCCGCGTCCCAGGCGACCGTAGAACTTCGCCGCCGTCAGCACCTGGAAGACGGCGAGCAGCACGGCGGCCGTCGCGAGCCAGACCTTGAGGTTGATCGTGGCCGTGAAGAACAGCGTCACGAGGCTGCGGCCGGTGGGATCGTGGACCGCGCCGTAGACGCCGAGCGAGAGGGCGACGATCGACCCGAGCAGGAGCGCGAGGGCCAGCCGCGACCGATCCGGTGCGGGTGCCACCCCCGGTCCAGCGGCCACGGTCACGAGGCGACTCTACACCCGCCACGAAGTGGCCCGACGTTTGACCGATCGGCCCCGCTGGAGGATCATTCAGCAGAGAACACCGACCAAATCGGTCAGGATTCCGACACCCCGATCCCAGTGAGGAATGATGGCCCTTCCGAATCCCGCCCTGAGCCAGGTCCCCGACAGCTACAAGTATGGCTGGCACGATGTCGAGCAGCCCCGCACGACGTTCCCGAAGGGGATCAGCGCGGAGATCGTTGCCGAGATCAGCAGGATCAAGGGCGAGCCGGAGTGGATGACGAAGCTGCGCCTCAAGGCATTTCGCCACTTCGAGGCGCGCCCGATGCCGAAGTGGGGCGCCGACCTCGACGGGATCGACTTCCAGGACATCTACTACTACGTCACCGGAACCGACAAGGCGGCGCAGTCGTGGGACGACGTCCCGGACTACATCCGGCGCACCTACGACAAGCTCGGCATCCCGGAGGCGGAGAAGAAGTACCTCGCCGGCGTCGGTGGCCAGTACGACTCCGAAGTCATCTACCACAACATCCGCGAGGACCTCGAGAAGCAGGGCGTCCTCTTCCTCGGCACCGATGAGGCCCTGAAGACGCATCCGGAGCTGTTCCGCGAGCACTTCGGCACGGTCATCCCGGCGAACGACAACAAGCTCGCGGCGCTGAACACGGCCGTCTGGAGCGGTGGCTCGTTCATCTACGTGCCACCCGGCGTCCACGTCGAGCTGCCGCTGCAGGCCTACTTCCGGATCAACACCGAGAACATGGGCCAGTTCGAGCGGACGCTGATCATCGCCGACGAGGGCTCATCGGTTCACTACGTCGAGGGCTGCACGGCGCCGACGTACTCGACCGCCAGCCTGCACTCGGCCGTCGTCGAGATCATCGTCAAGAAGGGCGCCCGGGTCCGCTACACGACGATCCAGAACTGGAGCCACAACGTCTACAACCTCGTCACGAAGCGCGCCGTCGCGCACGAGGACGCGGTGATGGAGTGGGTGGACGGCAACCTCGGCTCGAAGGTGACGATGAAGTACCCGTCGATCTACCTGGTCGGCGAGCGGGCGCACGGCGAGGTCCTGTCGATCGCCTTCGCCGGCGACGGCCAGCACCAGGACGCCGGCGGCAAGATCATCCACGCCGCGCCGAACACGACCTCGCTGATCACCTCGAAGTCCATCTCGAAGGGCACCGGCCGCACGAGCTACCGCGGCCTCGTGAAGGTCTATCCCGGCTGCGCGAAGGCGAAGTCGACGGTCCGCTGCGACGCCCTGATCCTCGACGAGGAGGCGCGCTCCGACACGTATCCCTACATGGAGATCGACGAGGAGGACGTCACCATCGGCCACGAGGCGACGGTCTCCAAGGTCGGCAGCGAGCAGCTCTTCTACCTGATGAGCCGCGGGCTTTCGGAGGCGGAGGCATCCGCGATGATCGTGAACGGCTTCATCGAGCCGATCGTCAAGGAGCTGCCGATGGAGTACGCGGTCGAGATGAACCGCCTCATCCAGCTCCAGATGGAAGGCGCGGTCGGCTGAACCGATGACGACCGCCACCGTGGCGGCGCTCGACGCGGACGCGATCGGGCGCATCGGCGACCACCACGACGAGCCGGACTGGCTGCGCGCCTCGCGCGCGAGCTGGTGGGAGCGCGCCATGCGGACGCCGCCCCCGACCGGTCAGGAGGAGGAGTGGCGCCGCACCGACCTTGCGGGACTGCCGCGCGACGGCCAGCTCCTGATGGACATGCCGCGCCTGGAGACGACCCTTCCGCCCGGCGCCGCCGAGGCCGGGGTGATCCTCACCGACCTGCGTGACGCCGTACGGGACCATCCCGAGCTCGTTCGCCGGGCGCTCGGCCAGGCGGAGGGCCCCGCATCGCACGCGCACTACTGGGCGCTCGCGCACGCCGCGTGGACCGGTGGCCTCTTCTGCTACGTGCCGCGTGGCGTCGTCGTCGACGGGACGCTCCTCGCGCGTTCCACGCTGCCGACGGCCGACGGCACCTACCTTCCCGTGAGCCTGGTCGTCGCCGAGGAGGACAGCAGCGTCACGCTCCTCGAGGAGACGGTCTCGCCCGACGGAGATCCGGGCTGGTACGGGGGCATCGTCGAGGTGATCGCCGACGCGGGCATCGACCGTTCGCTACGCCAACCTCCAGAAGCTCGGCGACGCGGCGTGGAACATCGGCGCGCAGCGCGTCGCGGTCGGCCCGGACGCGCAGGTCACGACCCTGAACGCGGAGATCGGCTCACGCGTGACGAAGGTCGGGCTGGACGTCGCCATGAGCGGCAAGGGCGGCACCTCGAAGCTCCTCGGTCTGCTGGCGGCGGGGGAGGACCAGCACATCGACATCAACGCGCACCAGGTCCTCGCGGCGGACTACACGACCAGCGACCTCCTGTACCTCTCGGCGCTCTACGACCGAGCGCGCGCCGCCTTCTACGGCGTGACGCGGGTCGAGCACGGGACGAAGCAGACCAGCTCGTACCAGGAGTGCCGCAACCTCCTGCTGAGCCCGGAGGCCGGCGCCGAGCCGATCCCGGTGCTCGAGATCAAGGCCAACGACATCCTGCGCTGCGGCCACGGCGCCACGGCCGGCGCGATCGACCCGACCCAGCTCTTCTACGCGCAGTCCCGCGGGATGGATCCCGTCGCCGCCGAGCGGATGATCGTCCGTGGCTTCTTCGAGCAGGTCGTGCGGCAGATCGGCGACGAGACGATCCGCGAGCACGTGCTCGCGGCCCTCGCGACCCGCATCGGCACCGAGGAGGCTGGAGGCGGCATGACCGCGCTCGAGCAGGCCGCAGGGTTCGTGACGGTTGCGCGCGTCGGCGACGTCGAGCCCGGCACCGTCCGGGTCATCGAGCTGGAGGGCCGGTCGCTGTGCGTCGGGCACACCGAGGATGGCGAGTGGGGCGCGATCGACAACGTCTGCACCCACGACGGCGGCACGCTCGGCGAGGGTGAGCTCGACGACACCGCGGTCGAGTGCCCGCGCCACGGCGGCCGCTTCGACCTCTTCACCGGGCGCGTCCTCGCCCTGCCACCGGTCCGACCCGTTGCGCGCCTACCCGACCGAGGTGGTCGGCGACGAGGTCCGCGTGAGGCTCGACGACCGATGAAGATCAGCACCCGCACCGAGTACGGCATTCGCGTCCTCGTGACGCTGGCTCGCAACGAGGGGGAGGACGGCTGCCTCTCGCTCGCCGAGATCGCGAAGCGCGAGAAGCTGCCGCACGCCTATCTCGAGCAGCTCGCCGGCGACCTTCGCCGAGCCGGGCTCGTGACCGCGACCCGCGGCCAGGCCGGCGGCTACCGGCTGGCGCGCCCGGCCGCGCAGATCGCCATGACCGACGCGATTCGCGCCCTCGAGGGCCCGATCCTCGAGATGCCGTGCGCCGGCGTCGGCGACCTCGAGCACTGCGATCGGCCGCAGCCGTGCAGCGTCCACGAGGTCTTCCAGCGCGTCTACGAGTCGCTCTCGCTCTCCCTCGGCGCGACCAGCCTGGCCGAGGTGCTCGCCTCGGCCGGCGGCCCGCCGTATCCCATCGAGGTGCGTCGTCGACGCATCGCTCTCAACGCAGAACGCAGCACGCAGGAAACGCCAACCGCATGACCGATCAACTCGTCATCACCGGGCTCGAGGTGAGCATCGGTGGAAAGAAGATCCTCAAGGGCCTCGACCTGACCGTCGCGCAGGGCGAGGTGCACGCGCTCATGGGCCCGAACGGCTCCGGCAAGACGAGCCTCGCCTACACGCTCATGGGCCACCCCGACTACACCGTCGACGCCGGGAGCATCACCTGGGCCGGCCACGACCTCCTGAAGGGGCCGACGCCGCTGGGGATGTCACCCGACAAGCGTGCCCGGCTCGGCCTCTTCCTGGCCTTCCAGTACCCGAGCGCCATCCCCGGCGTGACGGTCGCCAGCTTCCTGCGCAACGTCTACAACGCGGTGCATCACCCGAAGCCGGCCGACGAGACCGGTGAGACGTCCATCAAGTACACGGGCATCCCGCTCGCGAAGTTCCGCAAGCTGATGGAGGAGAAGATGGCGCTCCTCCACATGGATCCCGGATTCGCCACCCGCTACGTGAACGAGGGCTTCTCGGGCGGCGAGAAGAAGCGGCTCGAGATGCTCCAGATGGCCGTGCTCGACCCGAAGATGGCGATCCTGGACGAGACCGACTCGGGCCTCGACATCGACGCGCTCAGGAACGTCGCCGATGGCATCAACGCCACGCTCTCGCCGGAGATGGGGGTGCTGATGATCACCCACTACCAGCGGATGCTGAACTACGTGAAGCCGCAGTTCGTGCACGTGCTCCTGGACGGCCGGATCGTGATGAGCGGCGGCGAGGAGCTGAGCCACCAGCTCGAGGCGAACGGCTACGAGTGGGTCCGCGATCAGGTCGGCGCTGCCGGCCGGCGTCGGCGACGAGGCTTCCGCGCCGGAGCCGGTCGAGGCGCATTAGCCGCGCCGCGATGGCCGTCGAGCCGGTCGACACGCGAGTCCTCGACGGCGCGGCGCGCCGCGCCGACTTCCCGGTCTTCGAGCGTCCGACGCGCTCCGGCCAGCCGCTGTCCTACCTCGATTCCGCATCCTCGGCACAGAAGCCGCGCGCGGTCATCGACGCCGTCGCCGATGCCTACGCCCACCACTACGCCAACGTCCATCGCGGCATCTACGAGCTGAGCGCCGACGCCGATGCCCGCTTCGAGGGCGCGCGCCGCGCCCTGGCCGCGATTCATCGGCGCGCCGAGCGACCGCGAGGTCGTCTTCGTGCGAAACGCCACCGAGGCCCTGAACCTCGTCGCCTACAGCTGGGGCCGCGCCAACGTCGGACCCGGCGACCTCGTCGTCTCGACCGGGATGGAGCACCACGCCAACCTCGTTCCGTGGCAGCAGCTCGCCGCCGCGACTGGCGCGACCCTCGCGCACGTGGCGATCACCGATGACGGACGGCTCGATCTCGACGACCTCGACCGGCTCCTCGACGCTGAAGCCGCGGCTCGTCACGCTGGCCCACGTCAGCAATGCGCTCGGCACGATCAACCCGGTCGCCGACATCGCGGCACGCGCCCATGACGTCGGCGCGATCGTCGTCCTCGACGCCGCGCAGAGCGTCCCGCACATGCCGGTCGACGTCGCGGCGCTCGGCGTCGACTTCGCGGCGCTCTCCGGTCACAAGATGCTCGGCCCGTCGGGGATCGGTGCGCTCTGGGGCCGCCGCGACCTGCTCGACGCGATGCCCCCGTTCCTGACCGGCGGCAGCATGATCACCCGCGTCACGCTCGAGACCGCGGAGTGGAACGAGGTGCCGTGGAAGTTCGAGGCGGGCACGCCGGCGATCGTCGAGGCCATCGGCCTCGGAGCGGCCGTCGAGTACCTCGAAGGCATCGGCATGGCCACGGTGCAGGGCGCACGAGCGGGTCCTCTTCGAGGCGGCGTGGCGCGCACTGGGGGAGATCGGCGGCCTCCGCCGGCTCGGCCCGGACTCGGCCGACGAGCATGCCGGCGTCATCAGCTTCGTCGTCGACGGCATCCATCCGCACGACCTCGCCGAGATCCTCGATCGCCACGGGGTCGCCGTCCGCGCCGGCCATCACTGCGCGCAGCCGCTGATGCAGCGCTACGACCTGCCGGCCACGACTCGCGCCAGCTTCTCGGTCTACAACGACCTCGACGACATCGACCGCCTGACCGATGCGATCCGCGCCGCCCAGCGCATCTTCGGCACCGCCTGAGATGGACAACCTCTACCGGGACTTCATCCTCGAGCACTACCGCGAGCCCCACAACCGCGGGGTCCTCGAGCCGCACGACCTCCACTTCGCCGATTCGAACCCGACCTGTGGCGACGAGCTGAGCATGACCCTGCGCCTCGATGCCTCGGGCGAGGCCATCGCCGACGTCGCGTTCGACGGGCGCGGCTGCGCGATCAGCCAGGCATCGGCCTCGATCATGACCGACGAGCTGCGCGGCATGACCCTCGACGATGTGCGCGGCATGGACGCGCGCGGCGTCGTCGAGGCGCTGGGCGTGCCGATCGGGCCGGCCCGCCTGAAGTGCGCGCTGCTCGGCTACAAGGTGCTGCAGGGCGCGGTCACCGGGTCTGCGGTGAGATGGCCGGACGACGCCGACGTGCTCGCGCAGGCCGGCGGCGGCGGCTCGGCGCCGTGAGCGTGCGGGAGGTCGACATCGACGAGGCCATCCGGCTGCGCGACGCGGGCAGCGTCGTGGTCGACGTGCGCGAGCCGTTCGAGTGGGACGCCGGCCACGTCGCGGGCGCGCGGCACATCCCGCTCGGCCAGCTCGCCGATCGGATGGCGAGCGACCTGCCGGACAAGGCCGCCCCGCTCCTGCTCTACTGCCACTCCGGCGCGCGATCCGGGCGGGCAGCGCAGTATCTCGTCGCCAACGGCTACGAGAACGTCGCCAACCTGAAGGCCCTCATCGACGGCTGGCCCGGACGGGGTGGCGCCTGGGAAGTATCCGAGGTCGAGCCGATCGTCGGGGAGGCGGCGGCTTCCACCCCGCGTTCACCGGCCTAGTCGAAGGCTCTGCGCAGGAAGGCGGCCGCCTGTTCCCGCCTCACGCGGGCGTCCGGGCAGAAGTCGCCGCCACCGCAGCCGCTGGTGATGCCGGCGGCGGCGATGCGATTGATGGTGGCCTCGTGCGGGCTGCCCTCGTCGTCGCTGAAGTAGTCGCGGCTGGTGGCCGGCAGGCGCAGCGCCCGGGCCAGGGCAGTGGCCAGCCGGCCGCGGCGGACCGTGCCGGCCGGGGCAGTACTTGCCGCCGCCACAGCCGCCGGTCAGGCCGGCCGCGGTCAGGCGGTTGATGGCGCCCTCGAAGCGGTGCTCGTCGTCGTCGGAGTAGTAGTCGGTGCTGGTCGGCGGCAGGTCCAGGCCCTCGGCCAGCGCCTTGGCCAGCTGGCCGCGGGTCAGGGAGCCGTCGGGGCAGAACCTCGTCGACGTGCAGCCGGCCATGATCGACCGCTGCGGCGACCCACAGGATCTGGCCGTAGTACTTCGAGCCCTCGATGTCGGTGAAGGGGCTCGTGAGCGACCACGCGAGGCCGAACGGCTCCTGGGAGGCGTCGAAGCGGTCGTGCTCGCACCGTGATGCGCATCGTCCCGGTGCTCGAGGCCGTCACGTCGACGACCTCGTAGGAGTTGTCGAACGAGAACGATCCGGTCGTCGTCCCGTTCGGCTGGCGGATCGACCAGGTCGAGATCGGCGCGCAGGACATCGGTCTTGCCGAGGTTCGACGTTCCCGAGGTGTGGCTGCTCCACGCGAGCGCCACGCGCACTCGCTGGCCCTTCACGACAGGGATGTTGCGGGTGACGACCTGACCCTCGGTCATCGTGCCGAGCATCCAGCCTCCGTACGGGCCCTTGTCGAGGACCCGGTTCGACCATCGGGCCGATGCGGTGCCGACGCCCTCGTGATCGCGGCTGAGGCCGCCGCCCGGGCAGTGGCGTCCGCCGGTTCGCGCCGGCCATCAGGATCGCGCGGGTCGCCTCGGGCCAGGTCGCGAGGGTCGGTGACCGCGCGATGAGCTGGGCGCCGATGCCGGCCACGATCGGGCTCGCGATGCTCGTCCCGTCGCCGATCGTGCCGTTCGCCGTTCGGACGCTGACCGCCGGGGCGGACAGGTTCGGCTTGTTGTAGTCGCCGTGCGGATTCCAGGCGGTGCCGTCGGGGTCGCGGTAGCTCGCTCCGTTCGATCCGTACCACAGGATGTCGTCGCCGGTGCCGCCGGTGTTGCGGTCGTTGATGCCGCCCACCGTGAGCACGTTGTAGCCGGTCCCGGGAGAGACGACGTTCCAGTTTCCGAAGGTCGAGAAGTTGCCGCTCGACGCGACGACCAGCCGGTTGTCCTCCCAGCCGACGGAGTCGAAGTAGCGTCGACCCTCCGCTGCGCCAGTGGCGGTGTCCTGGCCGAAGCTGGTGTTGACGATGTCGGCGTCGCCGCCGTTCGGGGAGATCGCCCAATCGGTGGCGGCGATGACGGCGCGGTCCGTCGACAGCCCGGGCGCGGAGTTCCCGGTCCCGGCGCTCACGATGTGGGCGCCCGGCGCCACGCCCCGCCACGTGGAGCTCTGGCTGGCGACGGCGCCGGCGACCCACGTCGGATGGATGTGGGTCACGATCCTTCCGTTCGTGCTGTGGCGCTTGACGACCTGTCCGGCGAGGTCGCCGGTGTTCGCGGCGTTGGCGTACTCGACCACCGCCACTCGGACTCCATTGCCCTGGTCGCCGCTTCCGCTCGTCCAGTTCGCGCCGACGGTCACGCCGGCGGAGGACATGAACGTTCGCCAACCCTGTTCGAGGCCGAGGCTCAGCACCTCGGGCCGCTCGGCCAGCGCGGCGACGCCGTCGCTCGGCATGTCGACGAAGACGAGCGGCGCGGACGTGCTGACGTACGCCACGCTGCCGCCGAGCGCGTTGACCTGGGCCTCGACCGCATCGGCCGCCGCGGCATAGATCGCTCGCCTCGCCTCCCAGAGCTCGGCCCGCAGGGCACGAGCCTGCTCGAGGGTCGTGGGAATCGGGCGACCGGCCAGCCACTCGACCTCCGGGATGTGACTGCTCGACGGTCGGCTTCGGCCGTCGAGACATCGACGTCGAGCCAGATCGCGACACGCAGAACCTCGGCCGCCGCGCGGGCTCGCACCGCCGCGAGAAGCGGCGCGTCGGCCTTTCGATCGAGGACGGGCAGTGCCGCCTGTGCGGACGCGAGCGCCTCGTCGAGCAGCTCGACCGACCCGGTCGTGCCGTCCGCGCGGCGATACGAGCTGTGGACGGCACCGGTGCGCACGTCGAGGAACTTGCCGGCCCACATCCCCGGCTCGGCCGTGACGGCCAGTCTCGCCGAGGAGCTGGAAGTCGTCTCGGAGCGCCGCCGATGCGCCGGCTGAGGTCCTGGCGGGCGTCGGTGACCGGGTCGGCAGCGAGCGCGGTCGGAGCGGGCAGGAGCCCGGCCAGCAACAGCACGACGACCGATGTCGCCACCTTCGCGCGCGCCGGTGCTCGCCTCTCCGCCACCTAGGCTCTCCCGGAGGTTGGCACGTATGACATTGTCACACGCCCGTTCGACCCAGTGTTGGCGTCTGGCCGGCGGGGGTCAATGACCCATCGGTGTAGGCTTGGCTCATGACCACCGGAGCGCCCGCGGCGGGCCTGTTCGCCGCGTCGACGCACCGCGCTCGCCTGCGTCGCGCGGCCGAAGCTGCGGCCGAGCGCGCGGTCGACGTGCTGCTGATCACTCCGTCGCCCGACTACGCCTACCTGCTCGGGTACTCCGCCCCGGCGCTCGAGCGGCTCACCTGCCTGGTGCTCCCGGTCCGAGGGGGTTCCGGTCCTCGTCCTGCCGCGGCTCGAGGAGCCGCTGGCACGCCACGCCCTCGGTGACCTCGCCGATGACCTCGAGATCGTCCCGTGGGACGAGACCGATGACCCGATTCGCGCGGTGCAGGCGCTGGTCGGGCCGGCCCGTCGGGTCGCGGTGCAGGACCAGATGTGGGCGCGCTTCGCGCTGCGCCTCGGCGCGGCGCTGGATCCCGCCGAGCTCGTGCCGGCCGGCCCGACGATGAGCGAGCTGCGAGCGATCAAGGACCCCGAGGAGATCGAGCGGCTGCGGGCGGCGGCCGCCGCGGCGGACCGGGCCATGCTCGCCGTCACCGCGGAAGGGCTGTCGGGACGGACCGAGGCGGAGGTCAGCCGCCACATCCGCGACCTGCTCATCGCCGAGGGACACGACGACGCGGGCTTCGCCATCGTCGCCTCCGGACCCAACTCGGCCAGCCCGCATCACGGGCCGGGCAGCCGCACGATCGGTGCCGGGGACGCGGTCGTGCTCGACATCGGCGGGACGAAGGCCGGCTATGCCAGCGACACGTCACGGACGGCGTTCGTCGGAGAGCCCCCCGCCGACTTCCTCAGCCTCTTCGCGGTGCTTCGCGAGGCCCAGGCCGCCGCCTGCGCGGCGGTTCGCCCCGGCGTGCCCGCCGCCGAGATCGATGCGGTCGCGCGCGACATCATCACCGATGCCGGCTATGGCGAGGCGTTCCTCCATCGGACCGGCCACGGCATCGGCATGGAGACCCACGAGGAGCCGTACATCGTCGCCTCGAATCCCGAGCCGCTGGTGGCCGGCAACGCCTTCAGCGTCGAGCCGGGGATCTACGTGCGCGAGACCTGGGGGGCGCGCATCGAGGACATCGTCGTCTGCACCGATGCCGGCGGCGAGCGCCTCAACACGACCTCGACCGAGCTGTACCTGGTCGACTAGCCGGCGACGGACTCGCGGTGGGAGCTGACCAGGGCTGACAGCACGCTGTCGATCGCCGCATTGGCCTCGTGGAAGGCCGCGGTGACCTCGGAGACATCGGCCGAGCGTCGACGCAGCTGCCCGACGATCGCGTCCAGCACCGGCGACCGGAAGAAGAGGAACGCCTCGACGGTTTCGGCCAGCGTCAGCCCGGCGCGCGACGCCTCGGCGCCGTAGAGCGCGCCCATCTTCTCGGCCTCCTCCAGCAGCAGCCGGCGCTCGGCCTTCTTCGAGGCCGCCACGTACTCGACGACCAGCGTGAAGGTGCGCTGGCCCCAGCGACGGAACTCGTCGCGCTGCTCGGCGCTCAGCCGTGCCTGCCAGGGTTGGCCCGCGTATCCGGTTCGCGAGACGCGGCGATGGAGCTCGCCGGCCATCATCTGCGTCGAGTCCGGGAGACGCTCGACGCCGTAGCGTGGGCGCCGTGGCGCATTGATCATCAACTCGAGGCTGGACCGCAGGAATCGCCGATGCCCGCCCGGCGTCTGGTAGCTCTGCACCTTGCCGCTGTCCGCCCATCGGCGCAGCGTGTCAGGGCCGACGCCGACGAGGCGAGACGCGGCGCCGAGCGCCAACCAGGGATCGTCGGGGTCGTGCGGGACGCCCGCTCAGTCGCCACGGAGGTCCGAGCCTCGCATCGCTCCGAGCTCTGCCCACAGGTGGACCAGCGACGCCATCCCATCGCGGAGGTTCCGGAGGCTCATCCACTCATTCGGAGCGTGGAAGTTGCCGGTCGGGTTCGCGAAGCCGACCATCAGCGTCTTCAGGCCGAGCTGCGCGTCGAGCGCGGCGACGACCGGCACCGACCCTCCCGAGCGCTGGAAGAGCGGCGCCTTCCCGAAGCCGGCTTCCAGAGCGCGAGCGGCCGGCGCGATGCCCGGATGGTCGAGCGGCGTGATCGCCGGCGCTCCACCGTGGATCACCTTGACCTCGACCCGCACGGTCGACGGCGCGATCGACTCGAGATGGGCCTTGACCGAGCGCTCGATCTCGCGGTAGTCCTGGTCAGGCACGAGGCGGGTCGAGAACTTCGCGGCCGCCCAGGCCGGGATGATCGTCTTGGCGCCCTCGCCGGTGTAGCCGCCCCAGATTCCGTTGATGTCGAAGGTCGGGCGGGCGGAGAGCCGCTCATTGAGGGTGTACTCGGCCTCGCCGTCCATGGCGGCCGGGACATCGGTCTCCGCGCGCCACGCCTCCTCGTCGAAGGGAAGGGCGGCGTAGGCGGCACGCTCCTCATCGGTCAGGTCGCGAACCTGGTCGTAGAAGCCGGGGACGGTGAAGCGGCCATCGGCATCGGTCAGGGAGGCGAGCATCCGGACGAGGACGTTGGCCGGGTTGTCGATGCCGCCGCCGTATTGGCCGGAGTGCACGTCCTGGTGCGGGCCCTGAACCCGGATCTCCCAGTACGCGATCCCGCGCAGGCCATAGCCGATCGCGGGCGTGCCCTCGTCGTCGAACGTGTCGCCGTCGGAGACCACGCAGACGTCCGCCTTCAGCAGGTCGGCATGCTCGGCGATGAACGCCTCCACCGGCTCCGAGCCGACCTCCTCGTCGCCCTCGAAGAAGAAGCGGAGGTTGACCGGCAGGCGCCCGGCCGCGGCCATCCAGGCCTCGACCGCCTTGAGGTGCATGAACAGCTGGCCCTTGTCGTCGCCGGCGCCTCGCGCGTAGACCCGATCGTCCTCGTGGCGCGGCTCGAACGGCGGCCGGATCCACTCGTCGAGCGGGTCGGTAGGCTGCACGTCGTAATGGCAGTAGACGAGCACCGTCGGCGCATCCGCGCCGGCCTTCATCCACTCGCCGGTCACGATCGGGTGATGGCTCGTCTCGTGGAGCGTGGCGCGCTCGACGCCGAGTCGCGTCATCTCGTCGACGATCCACTGGGCCGTGCGCCGGACCTCGCCGGCACGCTCGGGATCGGCGCTGACGCTCTCGATCGAGAGGAACTCGTCGAGCTGCGCGAGGTGCTCGGCGTCGTGCTCGCGGAGGTACTCGATGGCCAGCTGGGCAGCGGCCGAAAGGTCGGTATCGGTCTGGCTCGTCATTGGCCGATGATACGGGCATGAGGCCGATGCAACCCGATCCGATCCTTGAGCGTCCCCGTCGGATGCGACCGATCGGCACGCGGGCGCGGGCGGCCCGACTAGCTGAAGATCCCGAAGAGGAACCCGGCGAACAGCACCAGCGCGATCCCCGGCACGAGGCTCCCGATCCGGAGCGCGAGCGGCCAGTTCGGGCCGCCGGCGAAGGCATAGACCGGGATCGAGATCGGGAAGACGATGACCGCCGCGGACCAGGCGATCCGGCCGCGCGCCGTCGAGGTCGGGGCGGTCCTGCACGTCGAGCCAGTAGGCGGCGATCATCAGGAACCCGCCGACGGCGAACACGACGAACAGGGTCCAGACGATCGGGAGCATGCCGAACCGATGCTAGCGGCCGCCGCTCTCGCGACGCGCGACGTCCTCGGCGCCATTGAGGAGGTTCGTGAGGAGGGCGAGCGGCCGGCGTCGCGGCAGGCGCGGCTCGCGCGTCGGGCAGGAGCGCACCGATGGACTCGCGAATCCGGGCCTCGAGCGCCGCAGCGTGCCTCTCGGCCGCGGACGCGCATCGGTCTGGATGGTGGGCCCGAAGCGGACCTCGATCCGCTTGCGGAACCAGAGGTCGGTGCTGCCGACGATCGCGCACGGCAGGACCGGGACGCCCGAGGAGACCGCGAAGGCCGCGGCGCCGTCCTCGAACGGCAGGAGCTCGCTCTCGCGGAAGCCGATGCGGCCCTCGGCGAAGATGCCGAGCACGCCATCGGCCTCGAAGACGCGCCGGACGGCGCGCACCGCCGACGTCAGGGTCGTCTTCTCCGGGTTGTAGGGGATGACCCCGCCGAAGAACGCCAGCAGGCGGTTCTTGAACCCGCGGCTGAAGTCGGCCTCGCGCGGCCCGAACCAGGTGATGCGCGGCTCGAGCGGCGTGACAGCGACCACGAACATCGGGTCGAAGCCGTTGTGGTGGTTCGCGACGAGCTGGAACGGCGGCGCGGGCACATGCTCGAGCCCGCTGGCGCGAACGTCGAAGAGGATGCCGACGATCAGCCGGTTCAGGCCCCACATGAACCGATAGCGAGGCGTGACCGCCACGCTCAGCTCGCGCGGCCCGGTCCGCCGGGCGCGGTCGCTCGCCGCGTCCATCAGGCCTGCGTCGGTGCCGTCGTGGTCAGCGCTGGCTCGCGGCCGGCCATCGTCCGCGACCTCGTCCCACTCGCGGCGGCGCGCATCCACGCGGAAGAGCGCGAGCCCGGCACCGACGAGGAAGAGGACCGCGACGAACATCGTCGATCGCGCCCCGATCGATTCGCCCAGCGTGCGACCGATGAGGTCGAGCGCGAGGGGCCCGGCGACGATCAGGAACACCGGCTCGGCCATCGCGGTCCCGGCGTTGAGGATGCCCATGTATCGGCCGGACGTGTGCTTCGGGATGACGTCGGTCATCAGCGCCCAGTCGACCGACAGGAACGCTCCCATGCCGATCCCGAACGGCACGAACGCGGCGATCGCGATCGCCGGCGTCGGCGCCAGGCCAACGCCGAGGAGGCCGATGCCCGCGATCACCGCGGCCGCCCAGATGACCGGCTTGCGCCCGACGCGGTCGGAGATCCGGGCGCCGGGGATCGCCGCGATCGCGGTCATCACCCCGACGATGGCGGTCCCGATGAAGACCGTGGTGCTCGCCTCGGCCTCGCTCATGCCGTGGGCGCGCTGGAAGTACGGCAGGGCGAGCGACGTCGCGGCGTACGCCCCGAGGAAGAGGAGCCGCACGACGAGGAGCCACAGCACGCTCGACTCGCGAAGGATGTCCGTCGACCACGCCGAGCGAGCAACCCCGAGCCACGACTGCGTCCGCCGTGGCGCGGCCGTGCCCTCGCGGACCGTGGTGACGAGCACGATCATCGTGACCAGCTCGACCACGCCGAGCGCCATCGTGGCGAGGAAGAGGCTGCCGGTGTTCACCCCGAAGCTGGCGATCCCGACCCCGGCGATCGTGCCGAGGACGATCATCGTCCCCATCAGCCCGCTCGCCAGGCCGACCTGGCGCTTCGGGACGAGGTCGGGAACGTAGCCCTGGAACGGGCCCTGGGCGAAGTTCGAGCTGAGCTGGAGCAGGAAGTAGAAGGCGACGAGCGCCAGGTACGTCTGGGATGTGGCGATCCCGAACAGGAACACGACGTCGAGCAGCGCGCCGACGAAGATGTACGGCTTGCGACGGCCCCAGCGGGTCACGGTGTAGTCGCTGATCATGCCGACCGTCGGCTGGACGACGATCGGCGCGACCACGCCGACCGTGACCAGGATCGCCAGCAGGATGCCGAGGTTCTCCGCCCCGCCGGGCTGGGCCCCGATCATCGCCGGCAGGATGATCTTGTTGAGCCCGCCCCAGATGATGACGATCCCGAACCAGTAGATCGACAGGGTGACCAGCTGCCAGATCGGCAGTGCGGCGCGGGAATCGGAGTCGTGCGGCTCGGTCATCGGTCCTCCGGTCCGTTCTGGCGGAATCTAGCGTCGGCGGCGTGGGTTGGCGACAGTTTCCCGATCCGGACTGCGGGATGAGTGCGGTGGTGCCGCAGTCCGTTAGGCTGCGCGCTCGATGCGATCAGCTGCCGACGAAGACCGGACCGCGGTCTTCCGCCATCCCGATCTGCGCCGCTACATCGTGGCGCGATTCGTCGTCGCCACGGCGACCCAGGTCCAGACGGTCGCCGTCGGCTGGCAGGTCTTCAGCGCCACCGGCGATCCGTTCGACCTGGGCCTGGTCGCCCTCTCGCAGTTCCTGCCCTTCATCCTGCTGATCCTCCCTGCCGGGCACGTCGCCGACCGATACGACCGGCGTCGCATCCAGCTCATCACGTACGCGTTGCTGGCCGTCTGCGCGCTCGCGCTCCTCGCGCTGACGCTGGCCGGCGTGACCGACCTGGCGCCGATCTTCGGGGTGATGGCCGTCTTCGGGATCGCGCGCGCCTTCAGCCAGCCCACCGGCCAGGCGCTGCTGCCCAACCTGGCGCCGATCGAGCTCTTCCCGCGTGCCGTGGCGGTGAACTCGTCCCTGTGGCAGATCGCGACGATCGCCGGTCCCGCCGTGGGTGGCGTGCTCGTCCTGTTCGGTGTCGGGGTCGCCTACGCCGTCGCGCTCGTCCTGCTCGTGCTGGGGGTCGTGCTCATCGCCGGCCTGCGAGGCGGTGGACGGCAGGAGCGCTCGGACGAGCCG
Source organism: uncultured Chloroflexia bacterium (assembly GCA_963797855.1). GTDB lineage: Bacteria > Chloroflexota > Limnocylindria > QHBO01 > QHBO01 > JACDBZ01. The sequence continues at coordinate 43,042 of CAWCQX010000012.1, forward strand.
GTGTCGTGGAGCACGCTGCTGTCCGGCGTGACGTTCGTTCGGTCGCGCCCGATCGTGCTCGGCTCGATCTCGCTCGACCTGTTCGCCGTCCTCTTCGGCGGCGCGACGGCCCTGCTCCCGCTCTACGCCGGAGAGATCCTCGACGTCGGACCCGTGGGCCTCGGCGTCATGCGGGCGGCGCCGGCCGTCGGCGCCGCGCTGGTCGGCGCGGTCGTCGCCGTCTGGCCGATCCGCCGTCGCGTCGGCAGCTGGATGTTCGGCGGCGTCGCCGCGTTCGGCGTCGCGACGATCGTCTTCGGCCTGTCGACGAGCCTGGCGCTGAGCCTGGTTGCGCTGGCCGTGATGGGCGCCGGCGACATGGTGAGCGTCTACATCCGGCACCTGCTCGTCCAGCTCGAGACGCCCGACGAGATCCGCGGGCGGGTGAGCGCGGTGAACAGCGTCTTCATCGGTGCCTCGAACGAGCTCGGCGAGTTCGAGTCGGGCGTCACGGCGTCGTGGTGGGGGACGGTGCCCTCGGTCGTGATCGGCGGGGTGGCGACGCTGGTGGTGACCGGCGTCTGGATGTGGCTCTTCCCGGTCCTGCGGCACCTCGACCGGTTCCCCCATGCGGCCGCCGAAGACCCCGCGGCATCGGCGCTAGAATCGGCCGGGTGATCGACCCCGTCGCCTTCACGATCGGCCCGATCCAGGTCCACTGGTACGGGATCCTCATCGCCGCCGCCGCGCTGGTCGGCACGCTCCTCGCCACGCGGGTGGCGCGCTGGCTCGGCGAGGACCCCGAGGAAGCCTGGTCGATGCTGCTGGTCGTCATGGCCTTCGCGATCGTGGGCGCGCGCCTCTATCACGTCATCCACATGTGGGATCACTACATCGCCAACCCGATCGAGATCCCGCAGATCTGGAACGGCGGCATCGGCATCCCCGGCGGGATCGCCGGTGGGGCGCTGGGAGTCCTGGTCTACACCCGCTCGCGCGGCCTGAACACGGCGCGCTGGCTGGACATCGCCGCCCCGGCCCTGCTGCTCGGCCAGGCGATCGGCCGCCTCGGGAACTTCGTGAACCAGGAGCTCTACGGGCCGCCGACCACGTTGTGCGGCGTGGACTTCCCGCCGTGCCTGCCATTCGGGATCCCGATCGACGCGACGCACCGCGCCGGGACCCAGTGGGACTCGGTGACGTACCCGGTCGAGACGACCCAGTTCGTGCCGCTCTTCGCCTACGAGGCGATCCTCACCCTCATCGGTGCCGCGGTCCTGCTCTTCGTCATTCGCCGCTTCGGCCCGCGCCTGTTCGCCGGCGACGCGGCGCTGCTCTACATCATGTGGTACGGCGCCGTGCGCACCGTCCTCGAGCTGTACCGGGTGAACAACTGGACGATCCTCGGCCTGCCGACCGCGATGTGGCTCGGCATCGTCGGGTTCGTCCTCGCGCTGGCCTGGCTCGTCATTCGCCATCGGCGCGGGTGGGGCTCGCCGATGATCCGGCCCGCCGCGACGCGCCAAAGACCGATGCGCCCGCGCCCCAGGCGCAGGCGGAGCCCAGCGCTGGCTGACCGGCCGGGCATCCTGCCCGATGTGACCGCGGCCGTGGGGCGGACTCCGCTCGTGGCCCTGGACCGGCTGGCCGCGGACGTGCGTCCGCGCCTGGTGGCCAAGCTCGAGCACATGAATCCGGGCGGATCGGTCAAGGACCGGATCGCGCTGCCGATGATCGAGGCGGCGGAGCGGGCGGGGCTGCTGAAGCCAGGCGGCGTCATCGTCGAGCCGACCTCGGGCAATACCGGCGTCGGCCTCGCCCAGGCAGCCGCCGTCAAGGGCTATCGGTGCATCTTCGTGATGGCCGACAAGCAGTCGGAGGAGAAGCGCGCGCTGCTGCGGGCCTACGGTGCCGAGGTCGTCGTCTGTCCGACCGACGTGGACCCCGAGGACGAGCGCTCCTACTACAGGGTCTCCGACCGGCTGGCGCGCGAGACGCCGGGCGCCTGGAAGCCGGACCAGTACTCGAATGCCGCCAACCCGGAGGCGCACTACGCGACGACCGGCCCGGAGATCTGGGAGGCCACCGAGGGCCGGCTGACGCACTTCGTGGCGTCCATCGGCACCGGCGGCACGATCAGCGGCGCCGGGCGCTACCTGAAGGAGCGCAAGCCCGGACCTCGTGATCGTCGGAGCCGACCCGGAAGGAAGCGTCTACTCGGGCGGCACGCCGCAGCCGTACCTGACCGAGGGCATCGGCGAGGACTTCTGGCCCACGACCTACGACACCGACATCTGCGACCAGATCGTTCGGGTCAGCGATCGCGACTCGATGCTCACCGCGCGGGCCGCGACCGCGCGCGAGGGGATCCTGATGGGCGAGTCGGGCGGCACCGTGCTGTGGGCCGCGCTGCAGGTCGCCCGCGATCTCGACGACCCCGACGCGCTGTTCGTCATCCTTCTGCCGGACTCCGGCCGCAACTACGTCGGCAAGCTCTACAACGACGACTGGCTGCGGGAGCGCGGGCTCATCGGCCCCGACGAGGGGGTCGCGGCTACGACTGGCGCGCCACCCGGCCGGAGGTCGTGCTGCGCGGGGACGAGATCCCGAACGCCGGGCTGACCGAGCCTCAGAGCTCGGGACGGCATCCAGCGGTCGCGCTCGGCCTCGTCCGTCTCCCGGTAGGCGCACCCGGAGTGGGCCGCGGCCGCCGCCATCGGCGACCATCCAGGCCTGGTCGGGCTCGATCGGCTCGCCGCACAGGTCGCAGGTCCGCGAAGTCTCGTTCACGCGGCCACGATACGCCTCGATCGGCACCACGCACTGAGGCGACTGCTGCCGCTCGCGCGACGTCGCGGAGTAAGGTTGTGGCACCAGACCACGAGGCAACGGCATGGCCCAGGTAGCTGAAACACGTCCCGCGGACGCCACGAGCGCGCAGGACCGGGTCAACCACTGGATCGGCGGCAAGCCGGTGGCCGGGACATCGGGCCGGCAGGGACCCGTCTACAACCCGGCGACGGGCAAGGTCGCGCGGCAGGTCGACTTCGCCTCCGTCGAGGAGGTCGACGCGGCGGTGGCCGCGGCGCACGCGGCCTTCCCGGCCTGGCGCGCGACGAGCATCAGCCGCCGGACCGAGATCATGTTCCGCATCCGGAACCTCGTGGAGCAGCATCGCGAGGAGATCGCGGCCCACCTCACCCGCGAGCACGGCAAGGTCCGGACCGATGCGCTCGGCGAGGTCGCGCGCGGCCTCGAGAACCTCGAGTTCGCCACGGGCATCTCGCACCTGCTCAAGGGCGGATTCAGCGAGCAGGTGAGCTCGGGGATCGACGTCTACCAGATCCGCCAGCCGCTCGGCGTGGTGGCGGGCATCACGCCGTTCAACTTCCCGGCGATGGTGCCGATGTGGATGTTCGCGAACGCGATCGCATGCGGGAACACGTTCGTCCTGAAGCCGAGCGAGAAGGACCCGTCCGCATCGGTCTACCTCGGTGAGCTGCTGAAGGAGGCCGGGCTGCCCGACGGCGTCTTCAACGTCGTGCACGGCGACAAGGTCGCGGTCGATCGGATCCTCGAGCATCCCGACATCGCCGCCGTGAGCTTCGTCGGCTCGACGCCGATCGCCCGATACATCTACGAGACCGGCACGAAGAACGGCAAGCGCGTGCAGGCGCTCGGCGGTGCCAAGAACCACATGATCGTGCTGCCCGACGCGGACATCGAGATGGCGGCCGATGCGGCCGTGTCGGCCGCCTACGGCTCCGCCGGCGAGCGCTGCATGGCGATCAGCGTCGTCGTCGCGGTCGGCGACGTGGCCGATCCGCTCGTCGACGCCATCGCGGAACGGCTGCCGAAGATCAAGGTCGGGCCGGGCAACGAGGAGGGCTCGGAGATGGGCCCGCTGATCACGAAGGAGCACCGCGACAAGGTCGCCTCGTACCTCGAGAGCGGCGTCTCCCAGGGCGCAACCCTGCGCGCCGACGGCCGTCAGCACGTCCTCTACAACGAGTCGGAGGGCTTCTTCCTGGGCGTCTCGCTGCTCGACAACGTGACCCCCGAGATGGAGTGCTATCGCAACGAGATCTTCGGCCCGGTGCTCGAGGTCGTCCGCGCGCACGACTATCCCGAGGCGCTCGGGATCGTCAACGACAACCAGTACGGCAACGGCACGGCGATCTTCACGCGCGACGGCGGCGCCGCTCGCCAGTACCAGTTCGACGTCAACGTCGGCATGGTCGGCATCAACGTGCCGATCCCGGTTCCGGTGGCCTACTACAGCTTCGGCGGCTGGAAGGCGTCGCTGTTCGGCGACATCCACATGTACGGCCCCGAAGGCATCCAGTTCTACACCCGCGGCAAGGTCGTCACTGCCCGCTGGCCCGATCCGGGGACGTCATCGGTGGACCTCGGCTTCCCGCGGACGCGCTGACCGGCTGCTCGCCTGAGCCGAGATCCCGAGCACACGATCAGACGGAGGAACCGCGAATGGCGAGACGCATCGCGCGGCCGATCCACCTCGTCGTTGCCTGGCTGCTCGTCGCCGGCCTGCTGGTCCAGGTCTTCCTGGCCGGGATGGGCGTCTTCGACAGCTCATCGATGTTCGCCACGCACCGAGACTTCGGCTACACGCTGACCCTGCTCCCGGTCATCCTGATCGTCACCTCGCTGGTGGGCGGCTTCGGCCGATGGGAGACGATCGCCGCGGCCGTCATGTTCGGCCAGTTCATCCTGCAATCGGTCCTGGTCCTGCAGCGGGAGTCGACGCCGGCGATCGCGGCGCTGCACCCGGTGAACGGCTTCCTCGTCCTCCTCATCGCCGTCTGGCTGGCTCGCGACGCGTGGCGTCGCTGGCAGGTCCCGGACGTCGACGAGCCGGCGGAGGCCGCGCCCGCGGAGTCCGCGACCGGCTGAGCTGCAGGTCCGCGCCATCGGTGGCAGAATGCGCGTGGCAGAATGACCGACCGATTCGAGACGCTCGCCGTCCATGCCGGCGCCGAGCCCGACCCCGAGACCGGCGCGGTCGTGCCCGCGATCCAGATGAGCGTGACGTTCAAGCAGGATGGCGTCGGCGGCCTGCGCGGCGGCTTCGAATACGGTCGCAGCGGGAATCCGACCCGTGGAGCGCTCGAGGCCGCCATCGCGGCGCTCGAGAACGGCACGCACGGCATCGCGTTCGCATCCGGGCTGGCCGCGACGCAGGCCGTCGGCTACCTCTTCGACCCGGGCGACCGGCTGCTGATGAGCGACGACGTCTACGGCGGCACGTGGCGGCTGGCCGACAAGGTCTGGCGCCGCTACGGGATCGAGACCGATCCGATCGATCTCCGCGACCTCGACGCGGTCGCCGCGGCGTTCGCGGCCGAGAAGCCGCCTCGGATGGTGTGGATCGAGACCCCGTCCAACCCGCTGATGAAGATCATCGACATCAGCGCGGTGGCGCGACTGGCGGCAGTGGCCGGAGCGCTCACGGTCGTCGACAACACGTTCGCGACGCCGTACCTCCAGCGGCCGCTCGAGTTCGGAGCCGACCTCGTGGTCCACTCGGCCACGAAGTATCTCGGCGGCCACTCGGACGTCGTCGGCGGGCTGATCGCGACGCGATCGGACGAGCTCGCCGAACGGCTCCACTTCCATCAGAACGCCGCCGGCGCGGTGCCGAGCCCGTTCGACTGCTTCCTCATCCTGCGCGGCCTGCGGACGCTCGCGCTTCGCATGGAGCGGTCATCCGCCAACGCCCTCGTGCTGGCTCTCTGGCTCGGCGAGCGCCCGGAGGTGGAAGCCGTCCACTACCCCGGACATGCCGGACCATCCGGCGGCCGCGCTCGTCGAGCGCCAGATGCGGCTGCCCGGCGCGATGCTCAGCATCGAGCTGCGCGACGGCGAGGAGCGCGCGCGGCGGTTCGCGGCGGCGACGCGGCTCTTCACGCTGGCCGAGTCGCTCGGCGCGGTCGAGTCGCTCATCGAGCTGCCGGCGCCGATGACCCACGCCTCGGTCGCGGACTCGCCGCTCGCGGTCCCGCCGGCGCTCGTGCGCCTGTCGGTCGGGATCGAGAACGCGGAAGACCTGCGCGCCGATCTCGAGTCGGCGTTCGCCGCATCGGCTCCGTGACGGACGAGCATCCGCGCGAGGACGGCCCGACCGAGGTCGTCGAGACGGAGGAGGGGGAGCTGATCGAACGGCTCTCCGGCGGGACGGCGACCCTGCTCCTGATCTGGCTCATCGGCGTTGGCGCCCTGTCGACGCTCCTCGCGGCCTGGCTCTTCGTCTGGTTCGTGAGCGGCGAGCGCCTCGGCGGCGGACGCGCTGTTCGGCGGCTTCGGGATCTACACCGCCCTCGTCGGTGCCGCCGGACCGTGCGTCCTCTGGCTGGCGGGGCGGGCGCAGGGCCATTCCTTCGGGTGGTTCAGCCTCACCGCCGCCAAGATCGCGCTGGTCATGGTCGGCCTCGTCCTGGTCTTCGTCTTCGGCGCCGCGCTGGTCATGTCCGGCGCCGTACCCGGTGCCGGCGCGCTGCTCGGAGCGGTCGCCCTTGGCATCGGCGCCGTCATCCTTGCCCAGGTGTGGGCCGCTTGCCACCTGGGCCGCGGACCGCTGGATCGCCCGCGCCCGGCTGGAGCCCTAGATCTCGTAGGTCGCGGACGGCTCGGCGACTTCCACCTCGCCCTCGAACGCCTCGGACGCCATGGTTCGGGCCCACGACCCGTCACCGTCGACCGGCAGATGGGTCAGGACCAGGCGTCGCGACCCGCCCTCCCGCGCCGCGTCGCCCGCCTCGGCCGGCGTGATGTGGCCGCGCGGCTCGGGCGGCTGAGCGTCCTCGTCGAGCGTCCGCAGGGTCGCCTCGCTGAGCAGCAGGTCGGCATCGGTCGCGAGGTCGGTCAGGCCGTCGCACGGAGCCGTGTCGGCGGTGTAGGCGAGTCGGCGGCCATCGGCCTCCATGCGGAAGCCCCAGCACGGGATGTAGTGCTGGGTCCGGACGGGGGTCATCGTGAGGCCCCCGAAGGGCAGCGGACGACGCGCCGTCGTGCTCCGCGAGCCGGAAGCACGACTCGAAGTGCTTCGCGTTGCCGACGCCCTTGGCGAGGTCGAGCAGCTGATCGGCCGATCCGGGCGGCACGAAGACGCGCAGCCGCTGATCCTTCGGACGCTCGCGCCACGGATAGACGTAGCGCAGGGTGACGAGGTCGAGCATGTGGTCGGCGTGCATGTGGCTGATGACGACCGCGTCGAGCTCGTCGGGGTGGTGGCGGCGCACGAGCTGCGAGACGACGCCCGGACCGATGTCGACGAGCAGGCGGGCGCCGCCGCCCTCGACGAGGTAGCCGGCGCAGGCCTCGCCGGGGTTCGGCGATGCGGGGGAGCGTCCGAGGATCGTGAGTCGCATCGGCTCAGTGCGCATCCGCGCCCGCGTGCGGCGGGCGCTGGTACATCGCGATGTGGCCGTGCGATTCGGCGAGAAAGCCCATGGCCGCGAAGAATGGCACGGCGTCGGGCGTGCTGACCAGAGCCACCAGCCGCCGATCGGCGCATCGGTCGAGCGCCGCCCGAACCAAGCGGTGCCGATTCCCCGCTCTTCGGCGGTCGGGGCGGACGATCACGTCCCACAGGCTGGCATGGAGCGCCACCGTCGTCGAGCACCCGCGCGACACCGACCAATGCCCCGTCCGGGTCGCGGGCCGCGAGCCACGTGCAGCTTCGCGCGAGCGCCTCCAGCCGCCACGGCTCGCGCTCGGGCCACTCGGCCCAGGCGTACGCGGCGTTCACCTCGGCCGGCGACAGCGATGCATCGGTCTCGATCCGGACCTCGACGCCGCCCTTCAACGTCGGGTCATCGACGCTGCTCGATCGGCGTGTAGTCCCGCGTCGGCGGCCCGATGTAGACCTGGCGTGGCCGTCCGATCTTCGTCTCGCGCACCGACATCATCTCCCGCCACTGCGCGATCCACCCCGGCAGGCGGCCGATCGCGAAGCAGTTCGTGAACATGTTCTTCGGGAAGCCGATGGCGCGGTAGATGAGTCCCGAGTAGAAGTCGACGTTCGGGTACAGCTTGCGGCTGACGAAGTACTCGTCGCTGAGGGCGACCTCCTCGAGGCGCTTGGCGACCTCGAAGAGCGCGTCATCGGCCCCCGTGGCGGCCAGGACGCGGTCGGCGGCCTTCTTGATGATCGTCGCGCGCGGGTCGAAGTTCTTGTAGACGCGATGCCCGAACCCGGCGAGGCGGAAGCTGTGGTTCGGGTCCTTGGCGCGGTCGACCCACTTCTGGACGTCGCCGCCGTCGGCCACGATGCGCTCGAGCGTGTTGATGACCGCCTCGTTGGCTCCGCCGTGGAGCGGGCCCCACAGCGCGCTGATCCCGGCGCTGATCGAGGCGTACAGGTTGGCGTGCGTGCTGCCGACGAGGCGCACGGTCGAGGTCGAGGCGTTCTGCTCGTGGTCGGCGTGCAGGATCAGCAGCAGGTCGAGCGCCTCGGCGACCTTCGGGTCGACCTCGTACTCCTCGGTCGGCACCGCGAACATCATGTGCAGCAGGTTCGCCGCGTAGCCGAGGTCGTTCCGCGGGTACACGTACGGCTGGCCGATCGCCTTCTTGAACGACCAGGCCGCGAGCGTCGGCAGCTTGGCGATGAGCCGGTTGGTCGTGATCTCGACCGCATCGGCGTCGAAGATGTTCTGGCTGTCGGGATAGAAGGTGCTCATGCCGACGACGCCGGAGGCGAGCACCGCCATCGGGTGCGCATCGGTCGGGAACGAGTCGAAGAAGTGGCGCATCTCCTCGCGAATGAGGGTGTGATGCGTCACCTCGGTCGACGAACCGATCGAGCTGCTCGCGCGTCGGCAGCTCGCCCCAGATCAGCAGGTACGCGACCTCGAGGAAGGTCGAGTGCTCGGCCAGCTGCTCGATCGGGTAGCCGCGGTAGCGCAGGATCCCCTCCTCGCCGTCGAGGAAGGTGATGGCGCTCGTGCAGGCGCCGGTGTTGCCGTAGCCGGGGTCGAGCGTGATCAGCCCGGTATCGCCGCGGAGCCTGGCGATGTCGATCGCGTCGTCGCCCTCGGTGCCGTGAACGATCGGCAGCTCGACCTCCTCGGCACCGATGCGGAGCGTCGCCGCGTCGGTGCGCGCCGGCGAGTCGGCGGTCACGCCAGCAGCTCCTCGACGGCGGCGCGCTCCTCGAGCAGCTCCTGCGTCGTGGCCTCGATCTTCGAGCGGGCGAAGTCGTCGTGCTCGATGCCCTGGACGATCTCGACGCCTCCCGCGGCGGTGGCGCGCAGCGGATAGCCGAAGACGAGCCCCTCGGGCACGCCGTAGCCGCCGGTCGCGGGCGCCGGGATCGCGGAGCTGAACTGCTCGCCGGTCGGTCGGGCGACCTCGCGAACGGTGTCGATGACCGCGTTCGCCGCGCTGGCCGCGGAGCTCTGGCCGCGAGCCTTGATGATCGCGGCGCCGCGCTGCTGGACGTTGGCGATGAACTCGCCGCGCAGCCACTCCTCGTCGCCGATCACCTCGGGCGCCGGCCGCCCGCCGATGCGCGCGTGCCATGCGTCGGGGAACTGCGTCGACGAGTGGTTGCCCCAGATCGCGAGATCGGTGACGTCGCGGACGTGCGACGCCGGCCCTGGCCGCCAGCTGCGACCGCCCGCGGCTCTGGTCGAGCATCGTCATCGCGAACCATCGGTCCTTCGCCATCCCGTGGCGCGCGGCCGCCGTCGAGCCGATCAGCGCGTTCGTGTTGCACGGGTTGCCGACGACGAGCACGCGGCAGTCGTCGGCGGCGTTGCGCGCGATCGCGGTGCCCTGGCCGGTGAAGATGCCGCCGTTGATGCTCAGGAGGTCCTTGCGCTCCATCCCCTCCTTGCGCGGCACCGCGCCGACCAGCAGGGCCCAGTTCGCGCCCGCGAATGCCGCGTCGGTGTCGGAGGTCGTGACCACCTCGTCGAGCAGCGGAAAGGCGCAGTCCTCGAGCTCCATCCGCACGCCCTCGAGCGCCGGCATCGCAGCCTCCAGCTCGAGCAGCTGGAGCGCCACCGGCGTCTCGGGTCCGAATGCCTCGCCCGCCGCGATCCGGAAGAGGAGCGCGTATCCGATCTGGCCTGCGGCGCCGGTCACGGCGACGCGAACGGTGGAGTCGGGCATCAGTCTCCTGTCGTGGGGGGCATCGAGCGCGATCGAGTGTAGCGCAGCGCCGTGCTCAGTCCGACCGGGCGGCCCAGTCGGCGAGGGCGCTCGCCATCGAGGCGAACGCCATGCGCGGCAGCCAGCTGACGACCTCGGATCGCGCGACCCAGGCGTGATCGCTCGACTCCGCATCGGTCTCGACCGGGGCTCCGGAATCGATGGCGCGGGCGCGGAAGACGGCGCTCACCGCGTTGGCCGGCCGCGAGTGGTACACGCCGCAGAGCTGGACGAGCTCGACCTCGATGCCGGACTCCTCGCGCGTCTCGCGTCGGGCGGCCATCTCGAACGACTCACCGGGGTCGAGGTAGCCGGCCGGCAGATCCCACTCACCGAAGCCGGGCTCGACGGCTCGCTTCAGGAGCAGGACCGATGGCTCGGCATCGCCGTCCGCCTGGCGCTCGAGCAGGACCGCGGCGGCGGGCTTCGGATTGGCGTACCAGCGCCAGCCGCATCGGTCGCAGGTCAGCGGCTGCTCGTCGGCGGTCGCGCAACGAGGACAGAGCGGAACGGGGCGCGTCACCTCGCGAGCGTAGCAGCGGGAGGCTCAGCCGCCGATGCGGGTCGGAGCCGGCTGCGGGAGGTCCGTGCGGCCGGCGGCCAGCAGGAACATGTGGACCCGGTCGCGGAGGTGGTCGCGCGCCGTTCGGAACGCCTCGAGGCGCTCCTCCTCGTTGCCCTCGACGCTCCGACGGGTCGTCGATGCTCCAGTGCGCCTGCTCGGCGGCACCGGGGATCACCGGACACGACTCCTTCGCCGCGTCGCACACCGTGATGACCCACGCGAAGGCCTCGCCGAGGAACGGCAGGATCGTCTTGCTCGTGTGGCCGCTGATGTCGATGCCGATCTCGCGCATCACGGCGATGGCCTCCGGTCGCACGTGGCTCGCCTCCGTGCCGGCGCTGAACGCCTCGAAGCGGTCGCCGCCCCAGGCCCGCACCATGCCCTCGGCCATCTGGCTGCGAGCGCTGTTGTGGGTGCACACGAAGAGGACGCGGGTCGGGCTGGTCGCCGGTCGTCTCCATGGGCTGAATCGTACGACGGCGGGGTCAACGCAGCATCAAGCCGGGTCAATGTCCACCGTTGGGGATAACCTGTGGATAACTCCCAAAGGCGGCTCCCAAGGTCGTGGACAAGGGGGATTGCGACGCCCGCGGCCCGTTCCCTATGCTTCGGTCGTCCCGAAGGGGCAGCCAACGGCACCGGAGATTGCATCAACGGTCCGGCGGCGGTTCCTTCGGGACATTTCGTTGCCCGTCATTCGCCGAGGTCGCGCTGGAGGCGGCGCACGATCTCGGCCGTCTCGTCCGACGGCCCGTGGCCGGGCTCCGACGTCGGGCCGGCGAACGTGCCGAACTGGCGGTCGCCGGCATCTCCGAGGCCCGGCACGATGTACCCGCGCTCGTTCAGGTGCGTGTCGAGCGCCGCGAGGTGGATGTCGACGTCCGGATGCGCGCCCTCCAGGGTCGCCACGCCTTCCGGCGCACCGATCAGCGACAGCTGCTTGATCCTGGCTGCGCCCCACGCCTTCAGGATGTCGACCGTCGCCGCCGCCGATCCACCCGTGGCCAGCATCGGGTCGAGGATCAGGCAGAGCTGCACGGTCGCCGCGTCCGGCAGCTTGTTGTAGTACTCGACGGGCTTGAGCGTGCGCTCGTCGCGGTAGAGGCCGATGTGCCACACCTCGGCGGTCGGGATCAGCTCGAGCATCGCCTCGACCATCCCGAGCCCGGCGCGGAGCACGGGCACGAGCCCGACTCGTGGCTCGACCTCGGCGCCCTTCGTCGGCTCGAGCGGCGTCTCGACGATCCGTTCGCGGGTGGCGAGATCGGCCATCGCCTCGTAGCCGAGCAGCCACGTCAGCTCACGGACCAGCTCGCGGAACCGCTTCGGCTCCGTCGTCCGGTCGCGCAGGATCGCGAGCTTGTGGGCGACCAGCGGGTGCTGGCTGACGTTTACCGGCATCGGCGGCGATTCTAGTTGGTACGCGTCATGCGAGGCCTGGACCCGGACTTACCTCCCATAGCGGCATGCTGCTAGGCTATCTGTCCCTGCACGTAGTGTTCTCGCGCACGGACCGTGCCCAGCCTGTCGCTGATCCGTATCTGAGGAGGTCAGAAAGCATGGTCTTCGGATCGAAAAAAGAAACGAAGCCGGACAGCCTCTCGCGCGAGGACGTTGTCGGGAACCTGTATCCGGATAGCCTGACGAGTGAGGTGGACGTGGCACAGCCAGCGAGCGAATTCCCGCGCGGTGGAGACCGCGGCAACGAGTCGGTCATCGACCCCCACGCACGGTTCAACGGCAAGTACGTCAGCGACCGTGACCTGCGGATCGAGGGCGAGGCCCAGGGCGAGATCGAGTGCCAGGGAACGCTGATCATCAGCCCGCAGGCCCGTGTCCGCAGCGCCATCAAGGCCCACAACGTGATCGTCAACGGCGACTACGAGGGCGACGTCGATTGCGGCGGCCGCTTCGAGATCGGCTCCACCGGTCGCGTCAAGGGCAGCATCAAGACGCAGGTGCTGGTCGTGAAGGAAGGCGCGCACTGGGAGGGCGGCGTCACGATGACCCGCGAGCCCGGCGCACGGCCGACGGCGCCGGCCCCGACTCCGGGGCAGCAGCCCGCCCGATCCGGCGGCAACTCCGGCGGCGGTGGCGGCAGCAGCATCTTCAGCAAGGGCGACCGACAGCCCGAGGCGCAGCCCGCCGAGCAGCGCGAGGGCCAGCCGGCAGGTCAGAGCACCGGCGGCTAGTCGCAGCGCACCCTGGCGCCGGTGCCTGTCTCTGGCCGATCGCCGCGGCGATCGGCCTCTGCGCCGCCGGCGCTGGTCGAGGTCACGCGGGGCGGCCGCGTCGAGTCCGTCCATCGGGGTTCCGTCGCGGTCGTCGCACCCGACGGCTCGCCGGTGGCGTCCGTCGGCGATCCCGACCAGTTCGCCTTCACGCGCTCGAGCGCCAAGCCGTTCCAGCTCGCGCCATTCGTCGCCTCGGGGCGCTTCGACGAGTACGGCTTCGGGACCGATGCGCTGGCGATCATGGCCGCCAGCCACTCGGGCGAGGACCGCCACGTCCGCCTCGTCCAGGAGGTCCTGCGCCGCGGCGGCCTGACGAGCGCCGTCCTTCAGAACCAGGTCCACGCCCCGTACGACACCGAGACGGCGCAGCGCCTCCTGCGCGACGGCGAGAAGCCGACCGTGCTGCGCGGCAACTGCTCCGGCAAGCACGCCGGGATGGTGCTGTTCGCGAAGGCGTCGGGCTGGCCGCTCGACACGTACTGGCACCCCGAGCATCCCGTCCAGCGCCTCGCCCTCGAGACGATCTCCGCGCTCAGCGACGTGCCGATCGAGGAGATCGCCACGGCCACCGACGGCTGTGGCGTCGTGTGCTTCGGGATGCCGCTGCGCGGCCTCGCGACGGCCTACGCGCGCCTGGCCGACCCGTCGGCGGTCGCCGATCCACCGCTGCGATCCGCGCTGACCCGCATCCGTGACGCGATGATGGAGCACCCCGAGCTCGTCGCCGGCGAGCGCCGTCGCATCGACACGGCGCTCATGCGGGCCTTCCCGAAGCGCGTCGTCTCCAAGGGCGGCGCCGAGGGCGTGCAGGCCATTGGCCTGCCACCGGGAGCACTGCCGCGATCGGCGCCGTTCGGCGACGGACCGATGGGCATCGCGGCGAAGATCGAGGACGGCAACCTGGCGCGACGGGCGGGCGACGTCGCGACGATCGCAACCCTGCGCCAGCTCGGCCTCGTCACCGATCCGCTCGCGGGCCCGCTGGTCGAGTACGCCGCGCCGCCGATCGTCGACCCGCGCGGCGCGAGCGCCGGCGACGTCCGGGCCGTCTTCCGCCTGTCCTGACCGTCCGCGTCAGCTCAGATACCGTCGCGGATCGCATCGGCCAGGCGGAGGAAGAGCGGGGCGAGCACGAGCGCGGGGAGGAAGCTCGCCACGCGGACCTGGCGAAGGTCGAGGAGGCGAAGCGCCACGCCGAGGAGGATGACGCCGCCGGCCGCGGTCACCACGAGGATCGTGCGCTCGTCCATCACGTCGCGGAGCAGGAAGGCGCCGCCGGCGATCGCCCCCTGGACGACCAGGACGGTGATCGCCGAGAGCGCGACGCCCCAGCCGAGCGCGGCGGCGAAGGCGATCGCCGCGACGCCGTCGAGCAGCGACTTCACGGCCAGCAACCGGATCTCGCCGGTCAGGCCGTTCTCGATCGACCCGAGGATCGTGAGCGGGCCGACGCAGAACACGATCGAGGCGGTGATGAAGGCCTCGGCGATGCGGCTTGGCTCGCCCTTGCGCGAGAGCCGCTGCTGGAACCAGCCGCCGAGCCCCTCGAGCCCGTCCTGGAGGCGGAGCAGCTCACCGATGGCGGCGCCGAGCAGCACCGCGGCCAGCACCGCGAGCTCGTCGCCGGGCAGCGCCGCCGGATCGGTCAGGACGCGCATGCCCATGCTCACGCCGAGCACGATGACGAACAGGCCGAGGCCATCGGTCAGCGCGCCCTGGATCCGAGGGGCATCCGGCTGCCGAGGAGCACGCCGATCACCGTGCCGACCAGGACCGTGATGACGTTGAGGATCGTGCCGGTCAGGAACATCGGTTGGTCATGGCTCGAGCACGAACGATTCCACCACGCTGCTAGCGCTCAGCCCGGGCTCGGGACCGCCCAGCAGGACGTACGCCACCCCGTCGACCACGGCGGCGCCGTGACCGTGATGCGCCTCGTTCAGCTCCGGGAGCGTGGTCACGGCCCCCTCCTGCGTCGATGCACTCGACCGTGGCGAAGGCTCGTTCCGGGCCCTCGCCTCCGGTGAGGCAGGCGCCGATGCCGGGGCGTAGAACCCGCCCACGCCGCTGCGCGCGGTCGGCAGCGGGTCGAGCTGCTCGATCGCGGCACCGGTGACGAGCTCGACGTCGGCGAGGTTGTTGGCGACCCCGTTGACTCGGCCGCCGAGGAGCCAGACGCGGCCCTCGCCGTCCGAAACGGCAGCGAGATGCTCACGGGCCTGGGCCATGGCTCCGATCCGCTCCCAGGAATCGCCGACCAGGGCGAACACATCCGCGGCGGCCTCTCCGTTCGTGCCGACTCCGCCGGCGAACAGGACGCGCGACCCATCGAAGGTGGCGGCGCCGGCGCCACGGGCATCGGGAAGCTCCGGCCCTTCGCGCCACTCGCCGGCGGCCTCGTCGAGCACCAGGACGAAGCTCGTCGGCCGGCTGGGGCTGCGGCCGAGATAGCCGCCGATGAGCATGAGGCGACTGCCATCCGAGACGAGGGTCCCGTGGTGGACTCCCGTCGGCAGCGACGGGCCGCTTGACCACTCGCCCGTGGCCGGGTCGAAGATCGCGACGTCGGCGAGCGCCTCGTCGAGCGGCGAGAGGCCGCCGGCGAGCCAAATCCGTCCCTGGTGGGCGGCGACGGCCATCTCGAGGCGCGCGAACGGAGCGTCCGTCGAGCACCTCCCATGCGGCCTCGGCAGCCGCGGGAGTCGGTCCGGGCGATGTTCCCGACGGATCCGGTTCGCGACTCCCGGATGCAGGCTGGGATGGTGTTGCCGATGGCGCCGGGGCGGCGCAGGCAGCCAGGACCAGCAGCAGGGCTGCGGCGCGGAGCATCGGTGTAGGGTAATCGCGCGCCGGTCATCGAGGATCTGCTGCGAGATTGAGGCCCGCTGCTAGCATCGGTCGCATGGAGACCGCGATGCGGGTGCGGATGGCGCCCAGTCCGACGGGGCCGCTGCACATCGGTACCGCGCGGACGAGCCTCTACAACTTCCTCGCCGCGCGCCACGGAGGCGGCACCTACGTGCTGCGCATCGAGGACACCGACCTCGCTCGCAGCACGGTGGACTTCGAGCGCGACATCATCGACAACCTGCACTGGCTCGGGATCACCTGGGACGAGGGTCCGCAGGTGGCCGGTGGCGAGGACATCGGTCCGCATGCGCCCTATCGCCAGAGCCAGCGATTCGAGCTCTACGCGCGCGAGGCCGATCGGCTGCTCGAGTCCGGAGCGGCGTATCGGTGCTGGTGCACGCCGGAGGAGCTCGAGGCGGTCAGACGCGAGCAGGCGGCCAACAAGCAGCCGCCGCGGTACAACCGGCGCTGCCTGAACCTGACCGATGCGGAGCGTGCCGCGATGGCGGCCGAGCGAGGCCAGGGAGCGATTCGCTTCAAGGTCGAGCCCGTGACGATCCGCTTCGACGACCTCATCCGAGGCGAGGTCGAGTTCGACAACGCGCTGCTCGGCGACTTCGTCATCGTCCGCAACGACGGGATTCCGCTCTACCACTTCACCGTCGTCGTCGACGACGAGGCGATGGAGATCACGCACGTCGTCCGCGGCGAGGACCACCTGAGCAACACGCCGAAGCACATCGCGCTCATCCGCGCCCTCGGCTACCGCGAGCCTCGGTTCGGCCACATCCCGCTCATCCTCAACGCGGACCGCTCGAAGATGAGCAAGCGCAAGACGCAGATGGCGATCACCGCGTACCGCGAGGACGGCTACCTGCCGGAGGCGCTCGTCAACTTCATCGCCTTCCTCGGGTGGTCGCCGGGGACGGAGGAGGAGATCTTCAGCCTCGACGAGCTGGCGAAGCGGTTCGAGCTGTCGAAGGTGCACAAGGGCGGAGCGATCTTCGACCGCGATCGCCTCGACCACCTCAACGGCGTCTACATCCGAGCGCTGACCGATGAGCAGCTGGCGCTGCGCCTGCGGCCCTGGGTGCCGGATGCCGTGGCCGATGAGGACCTCCTGCGAATGGTGCCCCTCGTCAAGGAGCGGCTGGTGACGCTCGGCGGCGTCGTCGATCTTCTGGGCTTCGCCTGGGAGCCGGACGAGGTGGTCGCCTCCTGGTACGCGCCGGAGCTGCTGTTTCCGAAGAAGGGCGGCCCGGCAGAGGCCCTGACGGCGCTGGAGGGCGCTCGCGGGGTTCTGGCTGAGGTCGAAGATGCCGATTTCAGCGCCGACCTGCTCGAGCAGCGCTTCCGCGAGGCGGCCGATGCGGCCGGCGTGAAGGCCGGCGACTTCTTCTCGCCGCTGCGCGTCGCGGTGACCGGGCGCACGATCTCGCCGCCGCTCTTCGCGTCGCTCGAGCTCCTCGGCCGTGAGCGGTCGCTCGCGCGTGTCGAGCTGGCGATGGCCAAGCTCGCCCCGGTGGCCGCCGGGTGACCGACCCGGTGCCCGGATCCCAGGCGCCGCGGCTCGACGCGATGCTCGATGCCGAGCTGCTGGTGCCGATCCGATCCTCCTCCGGCGCCGTGCCGGACATCGAGCGAATCGGTCCGGAAGCGTATCGGCACGGCGTTGACGAGGGCGGGGCCCGATTCATCGCCGCCTTCTCGGATTCGGCGGCCCTCGAAGCGTACGGTCCGCCAGGCAGCGACCACGTCCGGGTGCCGGCGCGGGAGCTCTTCGAGCGAGCCGAGGCGGCCCACGAACGCGTCGTCGTCGACCCCGGTGCGCCCACTCAGCTGGAGATCGCGGTCGGCGTTCTGCCGTTCCTGGCCGCGGGGATCGATCCGAATCGACCGGATGCGCTTCGTGCCCGTCGGCCGGTGGGCGGAGTGCCGTCGCTCGTCGCACCCGACGAGGTTCCCGAGCCGTTCGGGGCGGAGCTTCGAGCGGCGCTGATGGACCTCTCGCAGGTCGAACGCGCGTGGCTGCTTCGCGCGGCGGACGCCTGGACGGTCGGCATCCAGCTGGGTCCCGACGCGGTGCTCGGCGACTTCGATGCGGTCCGCAACCGTCTCCACGCCGTCGCCACCGAGCACCTCGGCTCGCGGCGAGCGTTGGCGGTCACCGACCTCCGGGCGCCATCGCTCCGGGAGGAATACGACGCGACGGCGGCGCCGTTCTACGTGCGGCAGCCGGAGAAGCGCAGCATCTTCGGCCGGCTCTTCGGCGGCTGAGCGTCAGGCGCCGGAACGCGGCGCGAGCACCAGACGTCCCGATACGTCGCCGGCGCGAAGCCGAGCGTGCGCGGCCGATGCGTCCCCGAGATCCAGCACCTCCACATCCAGCCGCACCGCGGCCGATCTGGGCCAGGCGCACCACCTCGCGCAGCTCGTCGATCGAGCCCCACGCCGTCGTCGTCACCCAGGCCTCGATCGCCGGTCGCTCGAAGCCGACCTCGAGATGGCCGCCGGACTCGCCGACCAGCATGACCAGGCCATCCGGCGCGACGACCTCGGCGGCGAGCGCGAGCGTCTCGTCGCTGCCGACGAAGTCGAGGACGACGTCTGCGGGCCCACCGAGGGACGCGGTCGCCGCGGCAGCATCCGGATCGAGGAGGCCCACGTCCGCACCAAGTTCCGTCGCGCGCTCCAGCCGCGCCTGAGACCGCTCGGCGACGACGACGAAGAGCTCGCCGCCTGTACCGGGGAGCAGGCGGAGGTACTGCAGGGCGAATTGGCCGAGGCCTCCGGCACCGACGACGAGCACTCGCGCGCCGGATGCCAGCCACGGCCGTGCTCGCTGGACCGCGCGATAGGAGGTCAGGCCCGCATCGGCCAGTGGCGCGGCCTCGATCGGATCCAGACCGCCGAGCGTCGACGAGATGACGCGGGTGCGGGACGAGCATCATCTCGGCGTAGCCGCCATCGGCCTGGAAGCCGGGTGATCGGCCGTCCGCGCAGCGCTGCTCCGCACCGGAGGCGCACTCGCGGCAGGTGCCGCATCCCCAGCCGCCATGAACGACGACGGCATCGCCGATCCCGAGACCGGCCGCCGCCAACGCGGCATCGGCGTCCGTGCCGACGGCATCGATCCAGCCGGCGACCTCGTGTCCGAGGGTCAGCGGGAGCTCGACCCGCGTTTGCGTCCCGTCGACGATGTGCAGGTCGGTGTGGCAGACGCCGCATCCGGCGACGCGGATCCGGACCTCCGTGCCCGATGGCTCTGGCTGCGGGACATCCTCGACCCGGAGTGGACGGCCGGGCGCGTCGAGGCGCACGGCGCGCATCGGTCTGGGGCCTACTGGGCCGCGGAGGCGTCCTCGGTGGCCGCCGGGATCGGTTCGGAGAGGGCTCGAATGGCCGCGTCGACCAGCGTCTCGGGGTCGACCGGATCGAGCACGGCTCGGACGTACCCGTCGATGTCGGCGGCGATCGCCACGGGCTTGGCGACGTTGACGTTGGCTCCGGTTGCCACGGTCTCGATGCCGAGGACCTCGACCGCGGAGAGCCGCTCGTCGCTCATGAGCAGGAAGGGCAGCTCCAGCTCCTTGGCGAATTCGGTCTGCTGCTCCTCCGAATCGGTGCTGATGGCGACGACGGCGATCCCCGCTTCACGCAGGCGCTCGTAGCCGCTCACGAGCGCCTCGATCGCCTTCGTCCCCTTCCGCCGCGCAGCGCCCGAGAGCGTCGGCGCCGCCGAAGAAGAGCTGGAGCGACGGCTGCTTCGTCACGAAGGTGCGCAGGTTGAGCAGGTACCCGTCGGTCGCGCGCAACCCGACCGAGGGCAGCGGGTCGGCGACCTGAAGGTTCGTCGTCACGCGCCGATTGTAGACGGGGCCCGACCGCCATCAGCGACCGGCGGCGACCCCTATCGTGTCGGGGATGCGAGTCCAAGCCGTTTCGCCCGAGACGCAGGCGGCGATCCTTGCCTGGTACGACGCCCGTGGGCGAGCGCTCCCGTTCCGCGGCCAGCGCGATCCTTACGCGATCCTCGTGTCGGAGGTGATGGCGCAGCAGACCCAGATCTCGCGTGTCGCGGAACAGTGGGCGACGTTCATGACGAGCGTTCCCGACGGTCGAGAGCCTTGCCGATGCCCCGATCGCCGACGTCCTTCGAGCCTGGCGAGGTCTCGGATACAACCGCCGCGCGCTCAACCTCCAGCGGGCGGCGCGCGTCATCGTCTCGGAGCACGGCGGAACGGTTCCATCCAGCCTCGACGAGCTGCTCGGGCTTCCGGGCGTCGGGCCCTACACGGCCCGTGCCGTTGCCGCCCTGGCATTCGGGCAGGCGGTCGGGCCGGTCGATACCAATGTGCGCCGCGTCCTCGGCCGCCTCGTGAGCGCCGATGGCGTCACGAGCGCCCGCGAGCTCCAGTCGATCGCCGACAAGTCCGTGCCTCCCGCTCGGCCGGCGGACTGGACGCATGCGTTGATGGACCTTGGCGCGACGGTCTGCCGCCCCACCGCGCCGCGCTGTGCCGAGTGTCCCGCCGCGCGGTGGTGTCGGTCGGCGACGCGGGTGACGCGTCGAGTGCGGCGCGGCGAGCCGGCTGCCGGCGCCACGTTCGCGTCGACGAGCCGGTGGCTGCGCGGACGGATCGTCGATCAGCTGCGCGACGTGTCCGACGACGAGTGGGGAGCGGTCACCGGACCGATCGGCGAGCACGGGGAGGGGGCCGTCGGACGCGGCTCTCCTGGCAATGGAGTCCGAGGGCCTCATCGAGCGGGATCTGGCCGACCCCGGTCGAGTCCGACTGGCGCGGTGAGCGCCGTCAGGCGGTCCGTTCGCGAAACGTGACGCAGCAGAAGCCCGGCTGAATGTCGAGGACCGGCTCGTAGCCGGTCGCGCCGGCTCCGGATGCGATTCCCTCGGCCAGCGCCAGGTTCGTGCCGCACACGAGCGGCCGATGCGCATCGGTCAGGGCGTCGAAGGGGCAATTGCGAAGGCGGATTTGGCCGAGGCTGTCCGTGACCGGCTCGTACCCGCCGCCCTCGAGCGCGCGGATGAGGCGGGTGCGGCCCGAGCGGGATCGGCCGCGAACGGCCGACGACAGGCGGCGGCCAGTCTCGTGCGCCGCCTGGCGGAGCTCGATGGGCGGCCCGCCGCCGCCGATCCGCTCGAGCGCGGAGGCGAACAGGTCCGCGGCATTCGCGTAGCGGCGCTCGGGCACGGTGACGCTGAACTCGCGGTCGGCGCGCCGGTACACGCGGGCGGGGCGCCCGGCACCGGGCCCGACACGTCCGGTCAGGCGGCGGTAGGAAGCCTCCAACAGGCCGGCGTCGGCGAGCTTGTCGAGGTGGAACGTGGCCAGGGCGCGCGACAGGCCCGTCGCCGCGGCTGCCTGCTCGCGGCCCACGGGCTCGTCCTGCTCGGCCACCCAGTCGTAGAGCTTGCGGCGCGCAGGCTCGTCCAGCAGGCGAAGCGCCGAGAGGTCGTCACTTCGGGCATCGGTCATGCGGCGGACTCTAACACACACGCTCGCTAGCGATAGAGTTGACACGCCTGCCGACCCGGTGTATCTCTAATGGAGACTAGAGATACAACGCAACTTCGGAGGTCCTCGCGATGCCCATCGGTGATTTCGTCAACCAGATCCCGGCGCCGGTCTTCATGTTCATCCACCTGACCGCGTTCGCCATCGGCGCCTACTTCGCCTGGCGCAGCTTCGGGGGCGGGATGCCGCTCCTCGGCTGGGCCTTCACCCTCTTCGCCGCCGCTGAGATCAGCTACCTGACCTACCACCTCGACTGGACGGTCTTCCTCTTCGCGCACACGATCAGCGAAGTCCTCGACCTCCTCGCGTTCATCCTCGTGTTCGTCGCCGCGACGCGCACCGCGACCGCCACGCTCCGCAGCGGCGAGGGGCGCGCCTGATGCGCCGCCGCCTCCTGCCGATCGCTGGGCCGCTGCTCGGGATCGCCATCCTCCTGGCGGCCTGCGCGCCGCAGGAGGCGGCTGAGCCCGTCGCCACCGACCACGTTGACCTGCCGCCGTCCTACCGATTCGAACCGGAGGCGATCACGGTCCCGGACGGGACGACGGTGACCTGGACCAACAGCGACAACTTCACCCACAACGTCCGCCTTCTCGACGACGGCGGGCAGGAGCTCCAGCTCGCGCCGGGGGAGAGCGTGAGCTTCACGTTCACCGGCCCGGGTGAGCACCGCTACGACTGCTCGTTCCACCCGAACGACATGCAGGGCGTCGTCATCGTCACCGAAGGGTGACCGGCGCGCCACGACTGGAGGAATCCGGACCAGTGAATACAACCTTCGCCATTCGACCGCGCCGCGTGCTGCTGGTCGCGATCGTGGCACTCGTCATCGGGGCGTTGGCCATCGCGCTCGCGCCGAGCTCGCACCACGGGCACGACTCGACGGTCTCCGCGGCTTCACGTGCCAGCCGCACGACCTTCCACGACGCGATGCGTCAGCTGTGGGAGGACCACATCGTCTGGACCCGGATGGTGATCATCTCGGTCGCCGACGACCTGCCTGACCTGCCCATCCGCCGTCGATCGGCTGCTGCGCAACCAGGACGACATCGGCGACGCGATCAAGCCGTTCTACGGCGAGGCGGCCGGGGAGGAGCTGAGCCGGCTGCTGCGCGAGCACATCGTCGGGCGCGGCCGACCTGCTGGCGGCAGCAAAGGCGGGCGACGCGGACGCGGTCGCGGAGGCCAGTGCGGCCTGGTACGCCAACGGCGACGCGATCGCCGCCTTCCTGGCCGATGCCAATCCGCGGAACTGGGAGCTCGCCGAGATGCAGGCGATGATGCGCGACCACCTCGACCTCACGCTGCAGGAGGCCGTCGCGCGGCTCGAGGGCCGATACGCCGACGACGTCGCCGCCTATGACGAGATCCACGTCCAGATCCTCCACATGGCCGACATGTTGAGCGACGGCATCCTGGCCCAGTTCCCCGCGCGTTTCGACCGCTGACCATCGGGCGGCGGCGCGCGTCCGGTGCGTGCCGCCGCTCATCACCGGGCCCTCGACGGTGCGCTACCGTGGGGGCCCATGAGCTATCGGCTGCTGTGCCTCGACGCGGGGTTCACGCTCCTCACGCCGCGCCGCTCGCTCGCCGAGGCAATCTCGGATGCGCTGGTCGACGACGGACGCACCGTCACCGAGGACGAGATGCGCGCCGTCTGGGAAGAGGGCGACCGCTGGTTCTGGGACGAGTACCACCGACCCGGCAACGACACCTGGACCGATGACACCCGGATCGACGAGTACTGGCGCCGGTATCACAGCATCATCCTGAGCCGGCTGGGCGTCGACGCCCGCAACGAGGTGCTCGACCGCCTCCTGGAGGGCCAGTTCACGTCCGATGCCTGGGAGCTCTACCCGGACGTCGAGCCGATGCTGGTCGCGGTGCGCGATGCAGGCGTCCACATCGGCGTTGTCAGTGACTGGGGCTCGAACCTGCGCGACATCCTGGCCGGTCTCGAGCTGGACCGATACCTCGACTTCGTCCTGCCCTCCGGCGCGGTCGGCATGGCAAAGCCGAACCCGGCGTTCTTCCGCCTGGCGCTAGACGCCGTGGACGTTCGACCGAATGAGGCGCTCATGGTCGGTGACTCGTACCGCGCGGACATCCGTGGCGCGTGGGCGGCCGGGCCTTGATGCCGCGTGGCTCGATCGCACCGAGGGCATCAACATCACGCCCTCCGACGAGCCGGCGCCGGCCGACGTCCGCGTCATTCGCTCGCTCGACGAGGTGCCGGAGATCGTCAAGAGCGGCGGCCCGCTGCCGCGCGGCGACGTCGCCGACCTCATCCCGGCCCCTTCCGGCTGAGGCCCGCGAGGCATGGCACGGACCGAGCCGGAGGTGGTCGTCGACAAGTTCGGCGGGTCCGTGCTGCGGCGCCCGGAGGACATCGCGGAGGCGGTGGCCCTCGTCGAGCGCCAGCGCGCCGCCGGCCTGCGTCCCGGTCGTCGTGGTCAGCGCCTTCGAGGGCGTGACCGATACGATCCTCAGCGCCGCACGGGTCCTCCTGCCCGATGAGGGCGCGTGGCTCCGCGAGCCCTCCCAGGATCCCGAGTCGGGCCTCGCGCGCGAGACCGATCGCGCCCTCGCCACCGGCGAGGCACTCTCTGCGGCGCTCTTCGCGCTGGGGCTTCAGGCGCGTGGCATCCCCGCTCGATCCTTCTCCGGCGCGGAGGCTGGAATCCGTACCGCGGCGGCGCACCTGGGTGCGGAGGTCCGTCGCGTGCTCTCGCGACCGTTGCGCGCGGCGCTGGCCGAAGGGCTGGTGCCGGTCGTCGCGGGATTCCAGGGCATCGGGACGCACGGGGAGCTGACGACGCTCGGTCGCGGCGGCACCGACCTCTCGGCCGTTGCGCTCGCCGTCGCGCTACGCGCGGCCCGCTGCGAGCTGTTCAAGGACGTCGGCGGGGTGCTCGAGGCCGACCCGCACCTCGTCCCAGCCGCCCGCTTCCTGCCCGAGGTCGATGCGCTGCAGCTCGAGCTGCTGGCCGAGATGGGTGCCGAGGTCGTTCATCCCGTCGCGGTCCGCCGCGCTCGGCGCGGCCGGCTGCGGCTGGTGGTGCGCGCGCTCGACGACGAGGCCCCGCAGACCGTCGTTCGTCCCTCATCTCGTCCCGAGGACGGCGTTCTGATGCTCGCCGTCGACCGGAAGGAGCGGGTGGCGCGGATCAGCCTGGTCGGTCCTGCCGCCCTGACGCCGGAGCTGCTCCCGCTCCCGGCTCATGGCGAGGGCGCATTCGACGAGGGCGGGCTGCGGGTGGTGTGGGCGGAGGTACCGGTCGCATCGGCGGCATCGGCCGCACAAGCGGTTCACGCCACCTTCATGGGGCGCTGAGCTGTGTGACAGCCGATCAGGGGTCGGGCTCCTCGAGTGGGTCGCCCGGCGGGACCTGCCCGCCGTCGAGGAGCAACCGATCACCAAGCGGCTCGTCGAGCTCGATGATGAACGGCGTGAACGGGTTGCCGGGACACTGAGCGCCGCCAACGACATTTTGGACGGTGATGGTGATCCGTCACCTCGTCGGTCCGTAGATGATGGCCGGCGGCAGGATGCGACCCTCGGCGCTTTGCCCGCTGGCGCAGGCGCTTTCGTGGACGAGTGCCGGGATCCTTTCTGCGTCCGGATCAATCGGCTGCCCGGAGGTGTTGACCCACCAGTCCGCCACGGAGACATCTTCGGGGACGTCGGGACGTGGGGTGCAGGGGCCGAAGCTGTCGACGGCCCACCCGTCCTGAGTCAGGAAGCCGCCGCTGGCGAGAACGACGTTCACGACGGCATACAACGCCCCCTTCTCCGAGATCTCCGCAAGGAACACGACTTCCTCCGGGCCGTCCACGACACGAAGCCATCCATCCTTGGGGATGTTCTCGCTGGCGTCCCCCAGGTTGGCTTGATAGTCAGCTAGGGCCTGGACCAGGTCCCACGCCGGGTCGTGGCGGACGTCGCCCGCCGGCGCCAACTCGATGTCCTCGATCGTGAATGACGGGTGGCCCTCGACGCAGACGTAGCGGATCGGCTCCGCCACTTCAGCCGATTGGCTCGGCGCCGAGGCAGCCGCGGTCCTTAGCGACGGGTCAGCCGTCTGATCTGCGACACGCGAGCACGCGGCTGCGGACAGAGCGAAGACGAGGAGAATCGCCGCGGTTGGACTTGCTGTGCCTCCGCTCCGCATGCCCGGGTTACGCGCTACGCGACCCAGAGTTCAGCCTGCTCCCAGACCACGAGCCTCGACGTTGGCGGTCAGGTCATGCCCGATGAGCTCAGACATCCGCGCGACCTCGGCCTTGATAGCCGCGCGCGGCACGCGTCCCGCCTCCTTGAACCAGGCGATCCGCAAGTCGGCGCCGTCGAGCTCCCAGGTCCCGCACACCACACCGCCCGAAACGACGACCGGTGAGATCCAACCCGCCGTCCGGCTCACGTCCCCGCGTCGCGCGGTCGGTGTGACGTGGGCGTCCTTGGTGCCGGGCCCGAGGACGAACTGGTCGAATCCGGGGAGCAGGCGGACGGCCGCAGTCGGCTTGGTTTCGGCCATCTCGTCGGCGTGCTCCGCGAGGATCCAGGCTCGATCGCCATCCACGTCGACCTCGACGAGCTCATCGCCGAGATCCGCGAACCACCCACGCAGGCGAGCCCGTGCTGAACCAGCCGCCGGCGACCCAGAACGAGAACGCCTCGACGGTCGCTGGGCCGTACGCGCCGAGGTAGGCGCGGATCGCGATCGGCGCCGCCTCGTCAGGTTCGGGGAGGCCGGCCCAGCGCGGGCTCGCTGCCTGCGGCGTGGTGAAGGTGACGCGCGTTCCGGCACTCGGGCCGAAGACGAGGTCGCCCTGCCAGGCGATCGGCTTCAGGAGCGTGCCCCACCCCGAGCGCAGGCCCTCAGCGACGCGCTTGAAGCCGCGTCGGCGGCCAACGGCCTCGATCAGCTCCTCCCGCGTCAGCGGGCGCTCGGCGATCTCCTCGCGGACGATGCCACGTAGTCGCTCCATCTGGCGGGGCGTCATCCCGAAGTACCGCTGCCAGCTCGGTCGCTCCCACGAACGGCCGGCCGCCATCAGCGACAGGAAGGCGCCTCCCTCCTGCGGCGTCAGGAGATGAAGCGTGCCGCGCATCGCCCAGGTCTTCAGCAGGCGGCCGGCGGAAAGGGCTCGCGCCACCTCGCCGCGCTGGGAACCTTGGCGCCGGACGCGGATCGCGAGCTCGGCCGACGATGCGACCTGCGCCTGGACGGCGCCGAGGCGGCGCACGACCTCGTCGACCGGCACCGGGCCGACGGGATCGAGCATCTGACGCCGCATGCGCCAGGCGAGCGCCTGCGGCCAGGTCAGCTCGAGGGTCATGCCGCCACCGCCTCGTGCTCCGCGGCGCCGCCCCCGCGGACCTGGAGCAGCAGGGCTGCCGCCAGGATCAATGCACCGCCGATCAATTGGAGCGGCGACGGCTGCTCGTCCAGCAGCCATGCCGCGAGGGCGACCCCGACGACCGGCTCCAGCGTGGCGAGGATGGCCGCGCGTGGAGCGCCGAGCAGCCGGATGCCGGTGATGAAGCACAGGGTCGGGACGGCGGCGCCCACCAGTCCCGCGGCCATGACCGCGAGCAGCGCGTCGCTCGACTGCAATGGCACACCCAGGGCAGCCACCTGTCCGATGACGATGGCGATGACGACGTAGCCGATCGTCGCGAGGCCCATCGTGGTCGCCGCCGCCTCGATCGGCTGGATGTCGGGGAAGCCGTGACGGGCGGCGAGGACATAGAAGGCCTGCGCGAACGCGGCCAGGATCGAGAGGCCGATGCCGAGTGGGTCCAGCTCGCCGAACCCGCCCGCCCCCGCAAGCGTCAGCGCCAGCCCGAGCATCGAGACGCCGAGCGCCGTCCAGCGCAACGTGTCGAGCCGGTCGTCGAACCACAGGACCGACGCGACGGCGACGATCGCGGGGAACAGGTAGAAGAGCAGCAGCGCCAACCCGATCTCGATCCGGACGAAGGCGATGAACATCGCCAGGTTGAGCACGAGGTTCGTGCCGGCGCCGGCGAGGATGAACCAGCGCTGGCGGACCGGGATGTCACGCGGGCTCTGCGGCCGGCGGCCGGCGACGACCGCGAGGCCGGCGAGCAGCAACAGTGTTGCCGTGGCGCCGACGCCCGCTCGCCAGGCGACGAGCGCCAAGGAGCTCACGCCGGCCTCGTCGCCGTAGCGGCTGATCGGTCCGAGCGTGCCGAAGCACACCGCGGCCACGACGATCAGCGCCGCCCCGAGCGCCCCTCCGCTCGGCGGCCGCCGCCCGCCCCGTCACCCGGGCGGCTCGATGCTCGCGAGGCTCACGCGCGGGCGAAGGCCGCGTCGGCGGCCTCCAGCTCGGCCGCGAGGCGCAGCTCCTCGGCCTCGAGTTCGGGGATGCGGTCGAGGGCGGCGTTGTGCCTGGCCACGAGGTCGCGAACGAGCGCCGGGTCGGCGTAGGTCGCGGGATCCGCCAGGCGCTCGCCGGCCTCCGCGACTTCCACCTGGGCGGCGGCCAGGTCGGCGCGCGCCCGCTCGAGTGCGAGGCGCAGCCCCTTCGTCCGTCCATGGCGCGCGTTCCGTGCCTCAGCCTCGTGGCGGCGCCGCTCGGCTGCCGAGCGAGCGGATTCCCGCGGCTTCGACGAGGCGGCGACCGTGCCTCGCGGCGTGGCGCGCGCACCCTCCGCGGCTCCGCGGGTCTCGATGTCGACCCCGCGCTTGGCGGCGTAGTACTCGAAGTCGCCGGGGTACAGCGTCGCCTGGCCTCCGTCCACCTCGACGATTGCGTTTGCCACGCTGCGGATCAGGTAGCGGTCGTGCGTGATCAGCACCATCGTCCCGCCGAAGGAATTGAGGGCATCCTCGAGGACGTCGCGGGACTGGATGTCGAGGTGGTTCGTCGGCTCGTCGAGGCACAGGAGGTTGGCGGGATCGGCAAGGAGCTTGGCGAGGGCGAGGCGAGTCTGCTCGCCGCCGGAGAGCACGCCGACCTTCTTCTCGACCGAGTCGCCGGTGAAGAGGAATGCGCCAAGCAGGCGCCGCATCTCGGCGGTGGCCATCATCGGTGCGGCCTCGTTGAGCTCCGCGAACACGGTGTTGGCCGGGTTGAGCGCCTCGATCTGGTGCTGTGCGAAGTACGCCACCCGCACGTTCGAGCCGAGCTGGCGACTGCCCGCATCGGGCTCGAGCACGCCGGCCAGCATCTTCAGCAGCGTGCTCTTGCCGGCCCCGTTGGGACCGATCAGCGCAACTCTTTGCCCGCGCTCGAGCGACAGGTCGAGGTCGCCGGCATAGACGACGGTCTCGCCGTAGCGCTTCGCCACGTCCTTCAGCGTGATCACCGTTCGGCCGGACCGTGGCGGCTCGGGGAATCGGAACTTCACGCTCTTCGCCCGCCGCTGGGGCTGCGCCACCCGCTCGAGCTTCTCGAGGGACTTGATGCGCGACTGGACCTGGCGTGCCTTGGTCTTCTTGTAGCGGAACCGATCGATGAACGCCTGGGTGTGAGCGATCTTTCGCTGCTGCGTCTTGGCCGCGGATTCGAGCTGGGCGATCCGCTCGGCCCGCTGGTCGACGAAGTCCGCATAGTCGCCGACGTACTCGGTTGCGCTGCCGTCATGGAGCTCGACGACCCGGTTGGCGACCTCGTTGATGAAGTCCCGGTCGTGGCTCACCAGCACGATCGCCCCGGCGTACTGCGCCAGGAAGCCGGTCAGCCACTCGACCGACGCCAGGTCGAGGTGGTTGCTCGGCTCGTCGAGCAGCAGGACGTCCGGGTTCTGAAGCAGCAGCCGCGCGAGGGCGACCCGCATCATCCAGCCGCCGGAGAACTCACCGATGTCGCGCTCCATGTCGCTGTCAGCGAACCCGAGGCCGGCGAGGATGCGACGGGCCTCGGACTCCAGCCCATAGCCACCGAGGGCCTCGAATCGATGCTGGATCCGGCCGTACTCGTCCATGAGCTCGGCGAGCTCGGCATCGTCGTCAGTGTCGTTGAGCTCGGTCTCGATGTGGCGCATCCGCCGCTCGATCCCGCTGACCTCGCCCGCGCCGCCGACGACTTCGGCGAGGGCGCTGCGACCGCGGCTCTCGGCCACCTCCTGGCGCAGGTAGCCGATGACCGTCTCGCGAGCTCGGGTGATCGTCCCGCTGTCCGGCGACTGGTCTCCGGTGATCAGCTCGAGCAGGGTCGTCTTGCCCGCGCCGTTCGGCCCGACGATCGCGAAGCGGCGACCGGCGCTGATCATCAGCCCGACGTCGCTGAAGAGATGCTGCGCCGCGTGGCTCTTCGACACGCCGGCGAGGGTCACGAGGCTCATGGGCCCGTGCATCGTAGCCGGGAGTCGGGGACTTGCCGGCTAGTCGGCGGCGAGGCGCGCTCCCGACGTGTCGAATCGAAGTCTCGTGGCGATGCCGGGCACTCCGGCGGCGTTCCAGGCTTTCTCGACGGCATGCGCGCTCGGTGTCGAGTCACAGATCGCCAGGACCGTCGGGCCCGCGCCGGAGAGGCAGGCTCCCGCCGCGCCCCGCTCGTAGGCCATCTCGATCAGCTCGGCGGAGCCCGGGAGGCGCGGGAGGCGATACGGCTGGTGAAGCTCGTCGCCCATCGCGTCGCGCAGGAGGCCCGGCGTCGGACGTCATGATCGCGACAGCCAGCAGCGCACTGCGCGCCGCCTGGCGCGCGGCTGCGGGGTGCGGAACCGTCTGAGGCAGCGCTGCGCGCATCTCGTGCGTGCGGCTCTCGCGCTGCGGGATGAAGGCGACCGGGATCCAGGCTTCGGGCACTCGGAAGCGTCGCAGGGCGATGCGGTCGTTCTGCGCCAGGGCAATCGTGAACCCGCCATACAGCGCGGCCGCGACATTGTCGGGATGGCCCTCGAGGCGCGCCGCCAGGGCGAGGAGCTCGTCCGCCTCGACGGTGCGGCGGCCGACCGCGGCCCCGAGCACGATCCCGGCGACGATGGCGGCGGCACTCGAACCCAGCCCGCGAGCGGACGGAATCATGCTCGACACGTCGAGCCTCCAGGACGCGGCACCGGGTGCGGACGAGACCCGCAGCCCCTCGCGGAATGCGCGGATGAGCAGGTTCTCGCCCGCGGGATCGTCGTCGCGCGGTGCTCCCTCCCCTCGCGCGTTGAGCACGATGCCGGCCTCGTCACCCGCCCACAGCTCGGCGCGCAGCTTCAGCGAGAGGCCAACCGCGAACGAGTCGAATCCACTGCCAAGGTTGGCGCTCGAGGCGGGAACGTCGACGCTGGCGACGGGCGGCATGCGTGGCGGAGTATAGGAGCGCGCATACGTCATCTCGCCGTCTCGGCGGCCATCCAACGTCGAATCCCTGCATGCGACGTCTCACAGTGGGTTCAGGCGCCGTCGACTCCGAAACTGCCGACATGACCAGCACCGCCCAGGCCGACCAGACGCCACGCTGCCGCCCCTCGATCGAGGCGGCGCTGCGGGACGACCCGGTCGTGTGGCTCAGCTCGGTCCAGTCCAACGGTCGCCCGCACCTGGTGCCGGTGTGGTTCGTGTGGGACGGCGACCTGATCCTCGCCTTCAGCAAGCCGAACGCGCGCAAGGTCGACAACCTGCGCGACCAGCCGAGCGTGATGCTGGCGGTCGGGACGCCCGGGCTGGAGTTCGACGTCGAGCTCATCGAGGCGACGGCCGAGCTCCCCGACGAGCCGGCCGCGGCGGTCATGCCGGACGGCTTCGGCGCCAAGTACCGCGAGCTCCTGCACCGGGCGGGCCTGACGGTCCAGCGCTTCGCCGAGGTCTACTCGCAGCCGATCGTGCTTCGCCCGACGCGGTTCCTCGGCTACGGCGGGAACGGCTGGGACACGGGAGCGGCGCTCGCCACGTGAGCGGCTGAGGTCAGGCCGCCGGCGGGGAGACCTGCTCGACGGCGGCGATCAGATCCTCGAAGCCAAATGGCTTCGCCACGAAGGCAGCGGCGGCGATCTCGGCCGCCCAGTGCGCCGCATCGCGCGCCGCGGTCATGACCACGATCGGAGTTCGGTGGCCACGTCGCCGCAGCTCGGCCGCAAACCCCCATCCGTCGAGGACGGGCATGCGCATGTCCAGCAGGATGAGGTCGGGCCGGCGCTCCTCGAGGACGTGGAGCGCATCGGCTCCGTTCGAGGCCTCCGCGACGTCGTAGCCCTCGATCTCGAGCATCGCCGAGACGGTGGCGCGGATGTCCGCCTCGTCGTCGACGACGAGGACCGTGACCTCACGCATCGGCGGCAGCCTCGAGGCCATCGCGGCCGGGCTCGGCATTCGGGACCTGCCAGTCGGCCACGCGAGGCTCGGTCGCGGTCGCCTCGGCAACGACGGGGATCGTGACCGAGAACGTGCTGCCGCCGCCCGGCGTCGGGCTCGACCCAGATCCGCCCGGCATGTGCCTCGACGATGCGACGGCAGATGTACAGGCCGAGGCCGATCCCGGTCTCGGTCGTGCCCTGCACGTTCGTCGCGCGATAGAAGCGGTCGAAGATCCGATCGCGTTCGTCCTCGGGGACGCCGACGCCATGGTCGGTGACGAGGATCCTCGCTTCGCCAGCTTCGACCGCAAGCTCGACCTCGGGAAGCATCCCGCTGGACGTGTACTTGATCGCGTTCTCGACGAGGTTGTCGATCACCTGCTCGAAGCGCGGCGCGTCGATCGAGCCGATCGCGGCATCCGCCGGGACCGTCACCTTGAGGTCGATGCCCTGGTCGTGATACCGGCGCCGCACCGACTCCACCACGGTGCGAAGATCGTGCGGCTCCAGGTCCATCACCTCGGCTCCCTGCTCCAGCCGCTGCGCGTCGAGGAGCTCGGTGACGAGATCGCGCAATCGCCGGGCCTCGCGGACCATCCGCGAGATCCCCGCCGCATCCGGAGGGGCGGCCGGATCGCGCGCAACCCGCCGCTCGAGCAGCTCGGCCTGGCCGAGGACGACCGTCAGCGGCGTGCGCAGGTCGTGGGCGGCCGCCGAGAGGAACTCCTCCTTGAGTCGAGCCGACTCCTCCCGCGCGTGCAGGCTGCTCGTCACGGCCGCGTGCTCGCGCGCCTCCAGCAGGAGGGCGGTATGAGCGGCCATCAGCTCGAGGAGCCAGAGGTCGTCCTCGACGAAGATCGGCGCGCGGTCGGCGTAGACCGACAGGACGCCGATGCGGCGATCATCGGTCGTGATCGGTGCGGCGATGATCGTGGTCGCAAGGTTCTGCTCGTAGACCGCCGCGTGCTCCGGGTCGAGCTCCGAAGCGTCGAGGGCGACGACGCGCGCCTGCTGCTCGGAAGGCACGTCCGGCGATGAAGGCGTCGTCGGGATACTCGACCCAGTCGCCGGCCCGGTTCACGTAGCGCAGGACCGCGCGATCGGCGACGGCGAGGCCGATCGAGGCGCCCGAGGCGCCGAACGCAGCCGGCCGCGGCGCTCTGGATCTCGAGCAGCGCGTGGCGCTCATCGGTGATCGTCGGGCAGGTGGATCGATCGCTCGAGGAAGCTTCGCAGGTCCGGCTCGCGCCAGGCCCGGCGGATCCAGGTCGGCGGCGCGAAGCCCAGGAAGAACGAGAGGGCGGCGAAGAGGCTGATGACCTGCGGCGCGGCCGCCAGGTCGACCGTCTCGACGAGCACGTCCGCGAAGGCGATCACGATCGCCGCGATGAAGAGCAGCGTCCCGATCGCCACCGCCGTCATCCGACGCTGCGTGATCCCGCGGGTGGCGAGCGCCGCGCGGCCGAATGCGAGCGCGGCATAGCCGCCGACGCCGAGGAACCAGGCGATGGCCACGATCTCGTACAGCCGCGGTGCGGCGCCGAAGGCGACGAACCCGAGCACGCCGACGATCGCGAGGACCGGCCCGCCGGCCAGCAGCACCCAGCGCGGCGTCCGGCTGAAGTCGCCGACCAGGCGGAGCATCGCGTAGGGCGCGATCGCCAGCAGGAGCAGGATCAGCCCGATCAGCCACGGCTGCTCGCCGAGCTGGAGGATCTCGGCGGCGCGGGCGAGGAAGACCACGCCGGCGATCGATCCGAAGAGCAGGACCGTGTCCCAGGCCGCCCGCGACGGCTGCTTCAGCGCTCGCCAGAGGACGGCGGCGAAGAGGCCGATGAAGAGGACCTGGTTGGCAACGTCAATCAGCTCGAGTGCAGTCATCTCCGTTCAGGCCACGTGTCTGGCGCCGCTCCAGCACGGAGCGTGCCATCGAGCGA
Source organism: uncultured Chloroflexia bacterium (assembly GCA_963797855.1). Classification (GTDB taxonomy): domain Bacteria; phylum Chloroflexota; class Limnocylindria; order QHBO01; family QHBO01; genus JACDBZ01. Next base: position 76,581 of record CAWCQX010000012.1, read on the forward strand.
ACGCTCGCTCACTGGGCAATTCGTTCGCCCCTCAGAGGCCAGGATCGCGCGGGCAATCAGGAAGTAGACGACCAGTCCGGTCGCGTCGACGAGCGTGGTGATGAACGGCGCGCTCATGACTGCCGGATCGAGGCCGACCCGGCGCGCGACCAGCGGCAGCAGCGAGCCGACGAACGCGGCGAGGGTGCAGACCACGAGCAGCGTCAGGCTGACGACCAGGGCGATGTCGCGACCGACGAAGAGCCAGGTCGGCCCCAGCGCCAGCAGACCGAGCATCGCGCCGAGGAGCAGCCCGACGCGCGCCTCGCGCAGGATGACGATCCGCAGGTCGTCGAAGCGCACCTCGCCGACCGCCAGCGCGCGGGTCACGGTGGTCGCGGCCTGCGATCCCGTGTTCCCGCCGGTGCCGATGACGAGCGGGATGAACAGCGCCAGCGCCACGACCTGGTCGAGGGTCGTCTGGAAGGCATTCAGCACGTTGACGGTCAGGGTCGCCGCGACGATCAGGGCCAGCAGCCAGATCACCCGCGACCGCGCGATCTGCATGACGGACGTGGCCATGTACGGCCGGCCGAGAGGCTCGGCGCCACCGGCGCGCGCGAGGTCCTCGGTCTCCTCCTCCTCGAGGACCTCCATCGCGTCGTCGACGGTGACGATGCCGACGAGGCGGTCCTCGGAGTCGACGATCGGGAGCGCCAGCAGGTCCGCCTCGCGCATCAGGCGAGCGACCTCCTCCTGGTCGCTGTCGACGCGTGCGGAGAAGACGTCGGTGTCCATCAGGTCGCCGACCAGCGCGTCCGGTGGCGCGAGCACGAGGTCGCGCAGGCCGAGCATCCCGACCAGGCGGCGATGGTCGTCGGTCACCGGGAGGGCGTAGATCGTCTCGGCGCCCTCGCCGATGCGCCGCAGCCGCTCGAGCGCATCGGCCGCGGTGATGCCCGCGCGCAGGCTGGCGACCTCCGGCGACATCAGGCGGCCGGCCGAGTCCTCGGGGTAGCCGAGCAGCGTCGCGGTCAGCCGCCGTTCGTTCGGGGAGAGGCCGGCCAGCAGGCGGCGCGCGACCTTGGCCGGCATCTCCTCGGTGAGCCGCGCCCGGTCGTCGGGATCGAGATCCTCGAACAGCTGCCGGACGTTCGCGTCCCGCAGCCCCTCGAGCAGCTCCTGCTGCAGCGACGGGTCGAGCAGCTCGAAGACCTCGAGGGCCCGATCGCGCGGGAGCAGGCGGAACGGGACGGCGCGCTGCTCGCGCGGGAGCCGGGACAGCTCATCAGCGATCTCGACGACGTCGGCCTGGGCGAGCCAGCGATCGATGAGCTCGAGGTCGCCGCCCTCGAGCAGCTCGTCGAGCTCGACGGTCGGGACCGCGTCTGGCGTGCCGGTCAGCGTCGGTCGCGTCACGCGCGCGAGGATAGCCGTCGTGAAGGGCGCGAAAACGCCCGGGCCGTGTGGCCCGGGCGGATCGGTGCGGGTCGAGGTCAGCCCTTCGACGTGGCCGGGGTGAACCGCGGGAAGCGAAGGATCGCGCGCCATGACTGGCCGCCCACGAACGTCGCGTCGGCGTCCGCGGAGCCGGCATGCCGGCTCTTGGCCTGGCGACGCCTCTCCGCGGAGGCGCGTCGCTCGTCGTCGATGGCCTGAACCATCATGGTATGCGGCAATCGAGTTCATCGGTCTGCTCCTGCGTGCTCAGTACGGGTACTTGCTGATCCGCGGAAGCCAGCCAGACGGCGGGCTCGTCGAGTGCCTGAGCCACGGCGCGGCGGAACGATCGGATCAGGTGGGACACGCCGCGGTCCCCCTTCGACCTCCGTCCCGGCCGCGACGGCCGATGCGGAGGCTGTCCGGATGCGTCTCTCGTCTCGAAGGTGAATGCGGTCAGTGCGAGCATCGGTATTGCCTCCTTGTGCCTTGTTTCGATGCATCGATGATGGCCCGGCGGGTGCGGATCCACGACGGCCACGGGTCCCGCGGAGGGGTGCGACCTTGGGACGACGGCCGGTACGTCATTCCGCCAACCGGCGTCATCGGGGGAGACCGGTATCCTTGGTGGGTGGAGATCGGCGCCCCCCGAAACTCGACATCTGACCTTCCTGTTTGCGGATATCGAGGGCAGCACGCGGCTCATGGAGCGGCACGGCGCAGACGCCGGAGCTGCCCTTTCGCGCTACCACGAGCTGGTCGCGCTGGCCGCATCTCGCCACGGCGGCAAGCTGTTCGAGCGCATCGGCGATGGCGCATACGCCTGCTTCACCGATGCGGCCGATGCCGTCGCCGCCGCGGACGCCGTCCAGCGCGCGATCATCGAGCACGACTGGGGGGTGATCGGTCGGATGCGGGTTCGAATCTCCGTCGTCACCGGCGACGTCGAGGCGCAAGGGGATCGCTACTACGGCCGCCCGCTGTTTCGCGCCGCGCAGGCTCCAGGCGCCTCGCAAACGGCGGCGAGACCTTCCTCTCCGGCAGCACGGTCGACGAGCTCGGGCGGCGCGCTGCCTCCGGGAACGCTGCTCCGCGACCTCGGTGCGCAGCGCCTGCGCGACGTCCCGGAGCCCGAACGGGTCTTCTCGCTGGTGCATACTTCGCGCGCTCGATCCGACGCTGCGGAGGAGCCTCATGCATCCGAGAATGGGCAGGGGATGGCGATCGTGACTGACGAAGAGGGACCGATCCGGGTCCTGCTGGTGGACGACCACGCGGTCGTGCGCCGCGGGCTTCGCGGCTTCCTGGAGCTCCTGAAGGACTTCGACGTGGTCGGCGAGGCGGAGAACGGCCGCGAGGGCGTCGCCGCCGCCGATCGGCTCATGCCGGACGTCATCCTCATGGACCTGCTGATGCCGGAGATGAGCGGGCTCGAGGCAATCGCCGCCATCAAGGAGGCGCACCCCGAGATCGAGATCGTGGCCGTCACCTCGTTCATCGAGGAGGAGAAGGTCACCGCCGCCCTCGAGGCCGGCGCATCGGGCTATCTGCTCAAGGACGCCGAGGCCGAGGAAGTCGCCCAGGCGATCCGAGCCGCCTACAACGGCGAGGTCCACCTCGACCCGGCCGTCTCGCGACTGCTCGCCCAGCGCATGCGCCAGCGCAAGGACGCCGAGCCGGTCGAGCCGCTGACGGCACGCGAGAAGGAGGTCCTCACCCAGCTCGCGAAGGGTGCGGCGAACAAGGAGATCGCGTACGAGCTCGGCATCACCGAGCGAACCGCCCGCACGCACGTGTCGAACATCCTCGGCAAGCTCGGTCTCGCGTCGCGGACACAGGCCGCCCTGTACGCGGTGGAGCACAAGCTCGTCTGACGACGCTGGTCCAACGCGATTCCCGATCGACGGCACTCTTCCCATCGGGCGTCCTTGGGCCGATGCGCCATCTGCTGACCGTCGCGATCCTCGGCGTCGCCGTCACCGCCTGCGCGGCGGCCGCGCCATCAGACGTCGAACCGAGAGCTCGTCGCGATCCCGACGGCGGAGCCGCCGGCCGGCGAGGTGGCATGCATGGACGCGCTGCTCACCGGACAGCCTCGTCGCCGACGAGGACGCGGGCGTGGTGATCCAGGCGGCGGACGGCACGACGATCGTCGTCGTCTGGCCCAATGGATGGGTGGCGGTTGACGAGGACGGCACAGCGTGTCGTGCTGAACGATCGGGGCGATCCGGTGGCTCAGGTCGGAGATCAGGTCGCGATCGGTGGCGGCCTCGGTGCCGGAGATCGCTGGTACACGTGCGGCGAGGTCACCCGCGGCGACCCGTAGACACGAGAACGCCCCGCCCGGACGAACCGGACGGGGCGTGATGGAAGAGGTGAGTTACGCAGCGGTTGGGCGGAACCGCTCCGGGAGGATCGGGGCAACCGAGTCGAGCGCCGCGCGGACGAAGCCCATCGGGCTGCCGTAGACCCGGAAGATGTCGACGGTGACGAGGACGATCAGCGTGACTTCCACGCCCTTCGCGATCCAGCCGAGGGTGAAGTACGGGCCCATCACCAGGTACCCGGCGATCGTCAGGGCGGCGTAGCCGATGAGCGCGATGCGCGGGAACCAGCTGAATCGCTGGATGAGCGGCGTCGGAGCCGCGGCAGCGACGACGTACAGCGCGGCGAGTCCGAGGTAGCCGAGGCCGTTCATCGTGAAGAGCATCCCGCCGAGGCTGAGATGGATGTTCGCGGTGACCAGGGTCAGGCCGACGATGGCGGCACCGAGGGCGAACCCGAAGGTCTTGCTGCCAAAGAACGAGGTCATCTCCAGAAACCCTCCAGATGGAGTGTGGCTCGACACCGCGACCGGCATCGGATTGATTGGTCTTGCCGAAGGATCGCAGCGGCTCGTCGGTCGCCGAATCGGGCAGAAGGCGAGACCTGACCCCGGCATCCGCGCGACCGCGAGTCGGCCGAATGACGTACGCAGACCCCTCTGCAGCGCCGATGGGACGCCGCGCGTGCATGGCGTATCCTCACGGGCCGATGACGCGCGCGCCCGCACGCCCCAATGCCGAACCGACGCCCGTGACCGCGGCGGCCGAGCCCGCTGCCCCGGCCTCGCTGGCGATGCTCTCGCATGCCGTCGAGGAGGTGGCTCGCCTGCTCGACGCCGACGGCGCGATGGTCTACCTCGTCGACAACGGCCTCATGCGGTTCGCGGTGGACGCCGGCATCCGCGACCCGGAGGCGCAGCAGCTGATTCGGGACCTGACGCTCCCGATCGGGGTCGGGATCTTCGGTCACGCCGCGGAGAAGGGCGAGCTGGTCGTCACGACCGATTACCGCCGCGACAAGCGCTTCGCGCACTCCGAGGTCGCGGACCGCATCGTGCTCGCCGCGAACATGCGATCGATGGCAGCCGCCCCGCTGATCGCCGACGGTGAGGTGCTCGGCGCCCTTGGCGCGTACTCGAGCCGGATCGACGACTTCGACGAGTCCGGGCTGGCGCTGCTCCGCGCCCTGGCCGATCACGCTGCCGCGGCCGTCTCCAATCAACGGCTGATCGAGCGGCTCGAGGCCGCCAAGGCCGAGCTCGCTCGGCGGGTCGACGCGCAGCGGACGCTCGGCGAGATCGCGGGGCGCATCGCGGTGATCCAGGAGCCGGCCGAGGTCCTCCAATCGGTGGTCCACGCCGCCAAGCGGCTGATCGACTCGGATGGTGCGCACCTCACCCTGATGGAGCCGGGCGGGCGCTTCCTTCGCCCGACCGTCGTGACGGGCGGCAACCCGGCCTGGACCGAGGAGTGGTTCACCCAGCTCGAGTTCCCGATCGACGACGGGATCAACGGTCTCGCCGCCGGCCGGGACCGCCTGATCGCCACCGAGGACTATCTCGTCGACCCGCGGATTCCCCACGAGCCGGGCGACCACCGGATCGCCGAGCGCCTCGCACTGCGCGGCATGGCCGCCGCGCCACTGCGCGGCCCGGAGGGCGAGGTGATGGGCACGCTGGCGGTCTCGTTCGAGCGACCGCATCGGTTCGGAGAGGACGAGCTGGCGCTCCTCCAGGGCCTCGCCGACCAGGGCGCGATCGCGCTTGCCAACTCGCGGCTGACGGTCGACCTGCGGCGCCATGCCGACGAGCTGGCCGACCGCGTGGAGGCGCAGCGAACCCTGTCGGTCATGGCAAAGGAGCTGACGTCGCTGCGCGATCCGTCGGACGTGCTGATCCAGACGCTCCGGGAGGCGGTTCGCCTGCTGAAGGGCCACGGTGGGCAGATCGGGATGATCGGCACCGACGACGACGGCGTCCTGCGCTGGGGCGACGGACACTCGCTGATCCACAAGCGGCTCGTGCCGTTCGCGAAGGAAGACCATACGAAGGTCGACGACGGGATCTCGGGCCGTGCCGTCCGCGAACGGGGCTCGTCGATGACCGATGACTACCTCGCCGACGACTCATTCCCGCACGACGCCGCAGCCGATGCGGTGGCGCGCAAGCTCGGGCTTCGCTCCGTCGTCTCCGCGCCGCTGATCGGCCCGGAGGGAGCCATCGGCGCGATCGGCGTCTACTCGGAGGAGGCGGCGGCCTTCGACGCCGACTCGGCCGAGCTCCTGCGTCTCCTCGCCGACCAGGCGACGATCGTCCTCGTCAATGCTCGGCTCAATGCCGAGGCCGAGGTGTCAGCCACCCAGCTCGCGCATCAGGTCGAAGCGCAGCGCACCCTGGGCGAGATCGCGGCCTCGATCACCTCGCTGCGCGACCCGTCGGCGGTGCTGCTGCGGACGATCGACGAGGCGAAGCGGCTGCTGCGCGCGGACCACGTCGTCATCCACCAGGTACGTGCCGGCACGCACGAGCTCGCCGACTACCGTTCGGTGTTCCGGGCCAGCCCGGACATGCCGCCGGCGGACGACGTGACGGTCAGCATCGGCCAGGGCGTCGCGGGGAGGGCGATCTCCGAACGGCAGGTGATCTGGACCGGCGACTACCTGGGCGACACCTCGTTCCCGCACACGGCTCGTGCCGACGAGTGGATCACGAAGACCGGCTATCGCTCCCAGATGAGCGCGCCGCTCATCGCCGAAGAGGGACCGATCGGCGCCATCAGCGCCTACTCCTCCCGCCCCGACGCCTTCGCCGAGAGCACCTCCGAGCTGCTCGGTGCGCTGGCGAGCCAGGCCGCGATCGTTCTCGGCAATGCCCGTCTCTACGAGGAGCTCGAGCACCGCGTCGAGGCGCAGCGCACGCTCGGCGCGATCGCCGCGCGGATCACGGCCATCCACGATCCCGGCGACGTCCTCCAGCGAACGCTCGACGAGGCCGTGCGGCTGCTCGACGCCGACGGCGGACGGATCGAGCTCGTCGTCGAGGGCGGCGGCCTGCACTGGGCGTTCGGGCACTCCGCGATCGACCTGCCGATCGAGCGCGCGCAGGGCGAGGCCCAGGTCACCGCGGAGGAGGGCGTCTCCGGCCGCGCGGTGCGCGAGCGCAAGGTCGTCTTCACCGGCGACTACCTCGTCGACAACGCCTTCATCCACGCGGAGGCGCCGGACCGATACATCCGCCAGCACGGCATCCGCTCGGTGATGAGCGCGCCGCTGATCGGCGAGCAGGGCGCCATCGGCTCGCTGACCGTCCACTCGCAGACGCGCGACGCCTTCGACTCGGCCGACGCCGAGCTGCTCGAGGTGCTCGCCAGCCAGGCCGCGATCGCGGTGACGAATGCCCGCCTCTACGAGCAGCTGGGCCAGGAGTCCGCGGCCCTCGCCCGTCAGACGGACTCGCAGCGCCGCCTGCTGGACATCAACCGCAGCCTCCTCACCACGCTCGACCCGGCCGGCGTCCTCGAGGTCATCGCCGACGGCCTGAAGAGCGTGGTCTGGTACGACAACCTCGGCGTCTACCGGGTCGACGAGAGCGATTCGATGCTGCGACCGGTCTACGCCCGCGACCGAAACGCGGAGGCGATCCTCAACTTCTCGATTCCACGCGGCCAGGGCCTCACGTGGTGGAGCCTCGAGCACCGCGAGCCGCTGCTCATCAACGATGCCCTCAGCGATCCCCGGCTGATCCAGATCCCGGACACCGAGGAGGAGGACGAGGCGATCATCATCGTGCCGCTCGTCTCCGGCGAGGAGGTCATCGGCGCGATGAACATCAGCCGCCTCGGTGGCGCCGAGGTCGCATTCACCGATGCCGACTTCGAGCTCGTCCAGCTGTTCGCGGGCCAGGCGGCCGTGGCGATCACGAACGCGCGGCTCTACGAGCAGCTCCGCGACCGGGTCGACGCGCAGCGCACGCTGGCCGAGATCGCCGCGCAGATCGCCGCGCTGCACGAGCCCCAGACCGTGCTGGATCGCGCCGTCGCCGACGCGGCGCGACTCCTCCGCGCCGATCGGGCGCAGATCAACCTCATCGCCGAGGAAGGCGACCATCTCGACCGGCCGATCGCCGCGGCACCAACCCCACCCTCGGACGCGGACGTCGAGGTGCCGCTGGGCTCCAGCATCCCCGGCGTGGCCGCCGCCGAGCGCCGCGTTCGCTGGACCGGCGACTACCTCGCCGACCAGACCTTCCCGCACGATGCCGTCGACGAGCGGATCGAGGCGCAGTCGATCCGCTCGATGATCTCGGCCCCGCTCATCGGCACCGATCGGCTGCTGGGAACGCTCACCGTCGAGGCGATGGAGGCGAACGCCTTCGGCAAGGACGACGCCGTGCTGCTCCAGCTGCTGGCCGACCAGGCCGCCATCACGCTCACCAATGCCCGCCTCTACGCCGAGGTCGAGGAGTCCGAGCGCCGGTATCGGCATCTCGTCGACAACTCCCCCGACATCGTCTGGAGCGTCGATGCCGAGGGCCGCTTCACGTTCTTCAGCGACTCGCTCGAGTCGCGCACCGGCTGGAAGCCGGAGGACCTGCTCGGCAAGCCGTTCACGGTGCTCGCCGGCGAGGCGTCGGCCGCCGACGCGGTCGCGGCCTGGGAGGCCCTGCGGGCCGATCCGAACCACGAGCGGCGCGTGCGCCTCGAGCTGCCGCTGGCCGACGGCCGCATCAGCAAGGCCGAGGTCGCGATGACCGGCACGGCCGTCGACGGCCGCTTCGCCGGCGCCCACGGCGCGGTGCGCGACATCAGCGAGCGGGAGCGCCTCGAGGGCGACCTGCGGACCCAGGCCGCCGAGCTGGCGGCCAGCCAGGAGCGCAGCCATCTCGCGCGCGAGCTCCACGACTCGGTGACCCAGGCCCTCTTCAGCATGGGGCTCACGCTGCGGACGCTCGAGCTGCTGCTCGACACCGATCGCGACGAGGTGCCGAGCAAGGTCGCCGAGCTGCGCGAGCTCCAGCAGGACGCGCTGGCCGAGATGCGCACGCTCATCTTCGAGCTGCGTCCGTCGTCGCTCGAGTCCGACGGCCTGGTGCAGGCGCTGCGGACCCACGCGACCGCGGTGCAGCGCCGAACCGGCCTCACGATCGTGGTCGACGCCGAGCCGGTCGAGCGCCTGCCGTTGGCCACGGAGGAGGCGCTCTACCGCATCGGTCAGGAGGCGATCCACAACGTCGTGAAGCATGCGAACGCGTCGTGCGCCACGATCCGGATTGCCGCCGAGGGCGACGATCGGCTTCGCCTGACGGTCACCGATGACGGCGACGGCTTCGACCCGAACGAGGTCCCGCGCGGGCACCTCGGGCTGATCGGGATGCGGCAGCGCGTCGATCTCGTCGGTGGTGAGCTGCGGGTCGAGAGCACGCCGGGAAGTGGCTCGACCATCGACGCGCGTCGTCCCGCTCGAGGCTCCCGCCTCGGCCGAATGACGTAGATCCGGCTGCGCCTTCCGCCGATGGGCACGCGGTTCACGGCCCCTTAACGTTCCGTGCATGCAGGCCATCCCGCGTCCAGAGCTGCCCTCCACTCCGAGGGTGGTGATCGTTGATGCGGATCGCCGTGTTCTGCAGAGCCTCTCCGACCTGCTCGGCGTGAGCGGCGAGGTCGAGGTGGTCGGGCGCGCCGGCGACGTCCGCGCCGCGCTCGAGGAGATCGAGCGCCTCAACCCGACGTCGTGCTCGTCGATCCTCGGCTCCCCGACGTGGATGCCGGCATGGCGCTGATCGGCGGCATGACGCCGCGCCTGGCCCTCGATCCGGGTCGTCATCACCGGCTGGGGAGACACCGAGGCCCGACCCGTTCTGAATGGCTCGACGCGCTACGTCAGCAAGGGCAGCAGCCCCGAGGAATTCGTCGACGCCATCGTCGCCGGCTGTCGCGACTAGCCAGGTCGCGGTCAGAGATCCATCGCCGCCCGGATGGCGTCGAGCTCGGGCGGGATCGGGGTCAGCGAGCCCTCCTCGGCCTGGACCGCGTCAGGATCCTTCAGCCCGTGGCCGGTGAGGACGCAGACGACCGTCTCCTCCTGACCGATGCGACCCTCGGCCGCCAGCCGACGCACGCCGGCGACGCCCGCCGCCGAGGCCGGCTCGCAGAAGACGCCCTCCAGCTGAACGATCAGGCGCTGCGCCTCGAGGATCTCGTCGTCGGTGACCGACTCGATCAGGCCGCCCGACTCGTCGCGCGCCGCGACCGCGCCATCCCACGACGCCGGGTTGCCGATCCGGATCGCGGTCGCGACGGTCTCGGGTGACTCGACCGGCTCGCCGCGCACGATCGGCGCGGCGCCCTCGGCCTGGAAGCCGAGCATCCGCGGCAGGCTCGTCGCCCGTCCCTCGTCGGCGTACCGGCGGAAGCCGCGCCAGTAGGCGGTGATGTTGCCGGCGTTGCCGACCGGCAGCGCCAGCGCATCGGGCGCGCGGCCGAGCGTCGTCGACGACCTCCCAGGCCGCCGTCTGCTGGCCCTCGAGGCGATCCGGGTTGATCGAGTTGACGACGACCGCCAGCCCTTCCTCGCCGAGGCGGCGGACGGCGGACGAGCGCCGCGTCGAAGTTGCCGTCGACCATCGTCAGCCGCGCGCCGGCCGCCAGCGCCTGGGCGAGCTTGCCGCGGGCGACCTTGCCGGCCGGCAGGATGACGTGGCACGGGCAGGCCGGCCGCGGCGGCGTAGGCCGCGGCCGATGCCGACGTGTTGCCGGTCGAGGCGCAGACCACCGCCCGGGCTCCGGCGGCGACCGCGCGGTTGACGGCCAGCACCATGCCGCGGTCCTTGAACGAGCCGGTCGGGTTCGTGCCCTCGAACTTCAGGTGGAGCTGATCAAGACCGATCTCGGCGCCGAGGCGCCGAGCGTGGATCAGCGGCGTGCCGCCCTCGCCGAGCGAGATCGGAAAGGCCTCGCCGTCTCGGGCGATCGAGGGATCGGTACCGTTCGAGGAGCTCGGTCAACGTCCGGTGAGCGCCTCGCGAACGATTCGCGCCTGCTCCACCGCGTGAGCCGTCGGGTAGCCCTCGGCGGGACGCGACCGCTCCGGGCGGCTGATGTCGCCGAGCGGGATCTGGTACGGCACGAGGTGACGGATGCGCGGCAGCACGAACTTGCGCGCGCCCATGTTCCGCGGCTCCTCCTGGACCCACGCGAAGGACTCGATCTTCGGGTAGCGATCGATGACCGCCTGGAGCTCCTCGGCCGGGAACGGATAGAGGCGCTCGACGCGGACGATGGCCAGGTCCTTCGCGTCCTCGAAGGCCTCGGAGCCGACGAGGTCGTAGTAGACCTTGCCGCTGCACAGCAGCAGCCGGCGCACCTTGGCCGCGGCCTTGGGGTTGTCGGCAACGCGCGGATCGTCGATGACGCTGCGGAACGCCCCGCTGGCCAGCTCGGACGGGCGCGACGCGGCAGCGGGCAGGCGCAGCAGCGACTTCGGCGTCATCACGACCAGCGGTCGCGCATCGGCGTGGCGCGCCTGGCGGCGAAGGAGGTGGAAGTACTGCGCCGGCGTCGTCGGGTAGACGACGCGGATGTTGCCCTCCGCGCCGAGGGCCAGGAAGCGCTCGAGCCGCGCGGACGAGTGCTCCGGGCCGGATCCCTCGTAGCCGTGGGGCAGCAGCAGGGTCAGGCGCGAGGTCTGCCGCCACTTCGCGAGCCCGGAGACGAGGAACTGGTCGATGATGATCTCGGCGCCGTTCACGAAGTCGCCGTACTGCGCCTCCCACAGCACGAGCGCATCCGGCGCCGTCACCGCGTAGCCGTACTCGAATCCCAGGGACGCGTACTCGGACAGCGGCGAGTTGTGGAGCTCGAACGAGGCCCGCGACCCGGGGAGGTGCTGCAGTGGCACGTGGCGCGCCCCGGTCTTCGCGTCCCACAGCCCCGCGTGTCGCTGGCTGAACGTGCCGCGGACGGTGTCCTGCCCGGTGAGGCGGACCGGCGTCCCGTCCCGCAGCAGCGTGGCGAACGCGAGCAGCTCGGCGTGGCCCCAGTCGACGGCCGCCTTGTCGGCGTCGAGCGCGACGGCCCGTCGCTCGAGCTGGCGCGCCAGCTTCGGATGGACGGTGAAGCCGTCCGGGACCGCGCCGATGCCGGCGTTCGCCTCGCGCAGCTGCTCGATCGGCACGGCGGTCTCCGGCTCGGCCGGCTCCTCCGGCGCGATCGCCTCCGACCCGCGGTCGAGCTCGCCCTGCGGCTCTTCGGCTCCCTTGCGGACCGATGCCTGGCGCTTCGCGAGGTCGCGCTGCGCGTCCTTGACCATCGCCTCGGCGGCGTCGGCGCCGATGACGCCCGCCTCGACGAGCTGCGCCTGGTACAGCTCGCGGACCGATGGGTGCTTCTCGATCGCCGCGTACATCGCCGGCTGCGAGTAGGCCGGCTCGTCGCCCTCGTTGTGGCCGTAGCGGCGGTAGCCGACGAGGTCGATGACCACGTCGTTGCCGAATTCCTCGCGGTACATCATCGCCAGGCGCGCGGCGGCGAGGCACGCCTCGGGATCGTCGGCGTTGACGTGGATGATCGGGACGTCGAAGCCCTTCGCCAGGTCGGAGGAGTAGTCGGTCGAGCGCCCCTCGCGCGGGCCGGTCGTGAAGCCGACCTGGTTGTTCGCGATGAGGTGGACCGTCCCGCCGGTGGCGTAGCCGTCGAGGCGCGCCAGGTTGAGCGTCTCGGCCACCACGCCCTGGGCGGCGAACGCCGCGTCGCCGTGGATGAGGACCGGCAGGGTGGTCGAGGCGTCGGTCCGCGCGATCGGCCTGGATCGGTCCGTCTGCTCGGCGCGGGTGCGGCCCTCGATCACCGGGTTGACCGCCTCGAGGTGGCTCGGGTTCGGCGACAGGACGACGCGCACCTCGGAGTCGTCGGCCGCGAGATAGGCGCCCTCCGCACCGAGGTGGTACTTCACGTCGTCCGATCCGCCCTTCGGCGCGGTCGCGGTCTCGACGCCGGCGCGCCCAGCCTCGAACTCGGCGAGGATCGTCTCGTAGCTGACGCCGACGACGTGGGCCAGGACGTTCAGCCGGCCGCGATGGGCCATGCCGATCATGACCCTGCGAGCGCCCTGGTCGGCGGCGTCGCCGAGGATGACGTCGAGCATCGGCACCATGGCATCGAGGCCCTCGATGCTGAACCGCTTCTGGCCCAGGTAGGCCTTGTGCAGGAAGCGCTCGAGCGTCTCGACGCTGATCAGCCGCTCGAGCAGCGCGACCTGGTCCTCGGCCTCCATCGGCCGCCGGTGCTCGCCGGACTCGATCACGTGGCGCAGCCAGACGCGCTCCTCGTGCGAGGCGATGTGCTCGACCTCGTAGGCGATCGTCCCGGCGTACGTCTCCTCGAGGTGGGGCAGCGCCTCCGCCAGCGTGGCGCCCGGCACGTAGATCCGCAGCAGCTCGGCCGGGACCTGGGCCATGGCCGCCGGCGTGAGGCCGAGCCGCGCCGGGTCGAGTGCCGGGTCGCCGGGCGGCTCGGAGCCGAGCGGGTCGAGGTGCGCGGCCATGTGCCCGAAGTGGCGGTACGCCTTGACGAGCGCCATGCCGGCGGCGACGGCCTTCAGCTGCTCGTCGATCGCGCCGTCGGTCGCCAGAGGCGGCGGCGCGGCGGCCGCCTCGGCCGGCGACGGCATCGGCTCGTCGGTCGTCACGTCGGCGGCGCGCGCGCCGAGCGCGGCGAAGGCATCGGCGTAGAAGCCGTCCTCGCCGGTCAGCAGGCCCTCGACGCGCCGCAGGAAGAGGCCGGACTCGGCGCCCTGGATGATGCGGTGGTCGTAGGTCGACGTGATCGTCATCCGCCGATCGGCGCCGACGTCGCGGATCGTGCCGGTGGCGACGATCGTGCCCTGGTTCGGCATGAGCCGCGGCACGCTCGCGGTCGTCCCGAGCGTCCCGGGGTTGGTGAGCGTGATCGTCGCGCCGGTGAAGTCGTCGACGCCGAGCTTGCCGCCGCGCGCCTTCTCGACGAGCTCCTCGTAGCGGGCGTGGAATGCGGCGAAGTCCATCCCGTCGGCGCCCTTGATGACCGGCACCACCAGGAAGCGGCTGCCATCGCGGCGCTCGACGTCCACCGCCAGGCCGAGGTTGATCGCGCCCGGGTCGACGCGGAAGGGCTGCCCGTCCGCATCGGTGAAGTAGTGGCTCATCGAGCGCTGCTCGCTGGCCGCCTTCACGATCGCCCAGCCGATGAGGTGGGTGAAGCTGACCTTGCGCGGCGCGATCTGCTCGTTCAGCTCCCTGCGGCGCGCCTCGAGCGTCGCGACGTCGAGCTCGCGGAAGCTCGTCGCGGTCGGCACCGCCAGGCTGGCGGTCATGTTCTGCGCCAGGCGCGCGGCCGGACCCTTGATCGGGGTCGCTCCCTCCGGGACCGATGGCGCGGCCGCGGCGGGCTGCCTCGTCGGTCGGTGGCTGGCGCGGTCGGCGCTGCCTGCTGGTCGCCGTTGCCGGCCGGCGGGCGGCGCCGGCGACCGGCTCGAAGCCGCCCGTACCCGAGTCGAAGAGGCACCGCCACTCGGGGTCGACGCTGGCCGGGTCCTGCGCGATACTGCTCGTACAGGTCGGCGACGTAGCCCGCGTTGACCAGGTTCAGCTCATCGAGCGGGTCGGCGGTGGTCTGGGCCGGGTCGGTCTGGGCATGTCGGCTCAAGGATACGGCCCCGGGCTGGGGCTTCGCGGGCTGGCCGCCGGCGACGGTCAGGTGCGTTCGGGGTCTCGTCGCTGGAAGATCCCTCGGGCGAGCACCACCACCCCGATCGCGATCACCACGGCCGGCAGCACCCACTCCGGAAGGCCAGGGCTCGCCGCTGATCCCGATGACGCCCTCGAAGAAGAGGAAGCCGACGACGAAGAAGGCCAGCCCGCCGAGCAGCGCCCAGGTGCCGTTGCGGATCTCCGGCGGGATCCGCGCTGCGGATGCCCCACAGCGCCATGCCCAGGCCGCTGGCGGCCGGGCCGACGAGCGCCCAGGCGTAGGCCCAGCTCTCCCAGCGGCCGGTCGTGTTCTGGTAGAGCAGCACGAGGCCGACCGTGGTGACGACCGTGCCGCCGATGACCATGCCCTGCTCGCGGTTCACGAACAGGCCGAGCACCAGGATCACGACGCCGATGCCGATGACGATCACCGGCCAGCCGAGGTCGTCGATCCCGATGTCGAGGAGCTGGCCGACGAACAGCAGGACCCCGATGAGCAGCAGGGCGACGCCGAGGCCGATGGCGGGCGTCGGAGCTCGAGCCGTCGGCGGGCGCCGGCGTTGGCTCGTCGACGATCGGCTCCGAGGCGCTGGAATCGGTCACGTCGATGATCCTACGCCCGCTGCCAAGGGCGCCGTAGGATGACGGGCATGGACCTCAACGCCGACCTCGGCGAGAGCTTCGGGCGCTGGACGCTCGGCGACGACGAGCGGCTCGTGCCGCACCTCACCAGCGCGAACCTGGCCTGCGGCTTCCACGCCGGCGACTTCCGGGTGATGGAGGCGACGGTCGCGCTCTGCCGCCGCGCGGGCGTGGCGGTCGGCGCGCAGCCCGGCTACCCGGATCTGCTCGGCTTCGGCCGGCGGCCGATGCCCTTCGAGCCGGACGAGGTCGAGTCCCTGGTGCGCTACCAGATCGGCGCGCTCGAGGCGTTCTGTCGGGCGCAGGGCGTCGAGATGCAGCACGTCAAGCCGCACGGCGCGCTCTACAACCAGGCCGCGACGGATCCGGCGCTCGCAGCGGCGATCGCCCGCGCGGTCGGCCGATTCAGCCGCGACCTGCTGCTGTTCGGGCTGGCCTCCTCGGAGCCGATGGCGTCCGCCGCCGCCGAAGCCGGCCTGCGCTTCGTGCCCGAGGCCTTCGCCGACCGCGCCTACCTGGCCGATGGCACGCTCCAGCCCCGAGGTCAGCCGGGCGCGGTCATCTCCGATCCCGGCGTCGCCGCCGAGCGGGCGGTGGAGATCGCGACCGGCGGGTCGGTGGCCGCGTTCCGACGGCAGGCGCGTCGCGATCCGCGCCGAGAGCATCTGCTGCCACGGAGACACGCCCGGCGCGGTCGAGATCGCGGCGGCCGTCCGCGGGCGCTGGAGGCCGCCGGCGTGACGTGGCCGCGCCGATCCCGGCGTGATTCGGCCATTCGGCGAGGCGGCGCTGCTGGTCGAGACCGGCTCGCCGATCGCGCGCAGGCGCTCGCCGCCGAGCTGCATCGCGAACCGATCCCCGGCGTGACCGCCTGCCGTCCCCGGCCTTCGGAGCCTGCTCGTCGAGCTCGATCCGCTGTCGGCCGATCCCGAGGCCGTTCGTGACGCCCTGGCGAGCCGGCTGGCGCACGCGGCCGAGCCGACGGTCGGGGCGCGGCTCCGCACGATCCCGGTCGTCTACGGCGGCGAGATGGGCCCGGACCTCGCCGACGTGGCCGCGCTGACCGGCCTGACCGAGGCCGAGGTCGTCGAGCGCCATGCCGCCGCCGAGCTGCGCGTCCTGTTCGACGGGTTCGCTCCCGGGTTCGCCTACCTCGGCGAGCTGCCGATCGAGCTGCGCGTGGCACGCCTGGCCACGCCGCGCACGCGCACGCCGGCCGGATCGGTCGGCGATCGCCGGGCCGATGAGCGGCATCTATCCGGCGACGCTGCCCGGCGGCTGGCGGGTCATCGGTCGCACGCCGGTCACCCTCTTCGACCCGCGGCGCGACCCGCCCGCGTACCTGGTGCCCGGCGACCGCGTGCGCTTCGAGCCGATCGATGCCGCGGAATGGGACGGCCGCGCCGGCGTCCCCGACGACTGGTGACGATCGAGGTCCTCGAGCCCGGGCCGCTCACGACCGTCCAGGATCCCTTCGGCCGGCCCGGATGGCGCCACGTCGGCGTGCCGGTCGGTGGCGCGGCGGATCCATGGAGCGCGCGCCTCGCGAACCGGCTCGTCGGCAACCCCGACGACGCCGCGCTGCTCGAGATCACGCTCGGCGGGGCGCTGGTCGCGACCGATCGTGCGCGCCTGGATGGCGCTGACCGGCGGGCTGCGCGTCGAGACGGGCGGGATCGAGCTCCCGATCAACGAGGCATGGCGGCTGCGCCCCGGCGGGTCCGTCCGGATCCGCGCGGCGGACGGCGCCCGCGGCTACCTGGCGATCGGCGGCGGCCTCGTGGTCGAGCCCGTCCTCGGTTCGGCTCGACGGACCTGCGCACCGGCTTCGGCGGCCTCGAGGGGCGAGCGCTGCGGGCCGGCGACCGGCTCGAGGTCGGACCGATGACCGGCCGGCCGGCCCGCTGGACCGGCACTCGCGCCGACCGGACCGATCCGGATCGTCGCCGGCCCGCACCCGGAGACGATCGAGCCCTCGAGCGGCGGAGTGGACCGTCGCGGTCGAGGCGGACCGAACCGGCGTGCGGCTCGATGGGCCGCGCGTCGAGGGCGGCGAGGTGCCGTCGATGGGCCTGCCGCTCGGCGCGATCCAGGTGCCGCCGGACGGCCGGCCGATCGTGATGCTCGCCGACCGGCCGGTGACCGGCGGCTATCGCGTGCCCGGCGTGCGTCATCCGCGCCGACATCGGTCGCGTGGCGCAGCTGCTGACCGGGGACGCGTTGACGTTCGCATCGGTCACGGCCGACGAGGCGATCGAGGCGCTGCGCGAGGCCGAGGCGGAGCTGGCGAGGCTCGAGCCGATCGAGGCGGCGGGAGGACGACGAGCTCGGCTGGGCCGGCTCGCACGACTGAGCTAGGTCGCCGACCAGCCGCTCCAGCGATCGACCGCGATCACGATCGCCGGTCCGGTGAGCGCCACGGTCGCGTACTGCGGGTAGCGCGCGCGAAGCGCGGCGAGGGCGCGTTCGAGCTCGGCGCCATCGGCGACGACCGAGGCACGCCCGTCGGCCCGGGCCCACCAGAGGCGCGTCCAGTCCTCGTCGTAGGCGTCCACCAGGACCGAGACCCGTGGATTGACCGCGATGTTCTCGAAGCGGCGCAGCGGGGTGCCGCGCTTTGGCTTGGCGTCGACCGCGGTCACGATCGTGTCCCCGTCGAGCGCGAAGGTGATCGGCACGATGTGCGGCGCGCCGTCCGGCCCCGACCGTCGCGAGGCGAGCCACGGGGCCTCGTCGAAGCGCGCCCGCGCCTCGGCCGGGGTCACCCGAGCACGGTCCGCAGCGTCTCGGCGCTGACGTTGCGGCCGGTCGTCACGACCGCGACCGCGCGCCCTCGACGGAGACCTGGCCGGTCTGGAGCGCGGCGATGCCGAGCGCGGCGCTGCCCTCGAGCAGCAGGTGCGGCACCTCGACCGCCCAGCGCATGGCGTCGGCGATCGGCTCCTCGTCGACGACGACGACCTCGTCGACGAGCTGCCGGTACAGCTTCCAGGTGATGCTGTCGCGCTCGATGTTGCCGGCGACGCCGTCGGCCAGCGTCGGCGCGATCGGCATCGGCTCGGTCTTGCCGGTCTCGAAGTAGGCGTACATCGGCGGCGACGCCGCGGGCTGGACACCGATCAGCCTCAGGCTGGGCTTGACCGCCTTCGCCCACAGGCCGATGCCGGCGATCAGCCCTCCGCCGCCGATCGGCACGACGATCATGTCCACCTCCGGCCAGTCCTCGAGGATCTCGACCCCGACCGTCGCCTGCCCGGCGATGACCTCGGGATCGTTGTAGGGCGGGATGTAGATCGCGTGGCCGGCGTCGTCGCGGCGCCTCGCCTCGGCCTCCGCGTCGTCGGAGTCGTTGCCCGCGAGCTCGACGGTCACCCGGCTCGACTCCAGCGCCCGCAGCCGCTCGAGCTTGGCGGGGCTCACGCTGCGTCCGACGAGCACCGTCAGCCGCATCCCGTGGCGGACGGCCGCCGTCGCCACGGCGATGCCGTGGTTGCCGCTGCTGGCGGTGACCAGCGCCGCCTCGGGCCTCGCCTCGGCGACGAACGCGACCTTGTTGTGCGCGCCGCGCGTCTTGAACGCCCCGGTCGGCTGGACCTCCTCGCGCTTCAGCCGAACCTCGGCCGCGCCGGTCGCCTCCGCCAGCTCTGGGCTCGGCTCGAGGGGCGTATGGAGGGCGATGCCGCGCAGGCGTCCGCGCGCGTCGTTGACGTCGGCGAGGGTCGGCATGCGCGGCATGCCGCTGAGTGTACGAGGGCTCCAGCCGTGCGGGCAGAGGGCCGTCAGGCGGCGGCGAGGGGCTCCGGCGCGGGAGCCGACGGGCCCTCGCGGACCTCGCGCAGGCGCAGACCGACCCGCATCAGCGAGCCGAGTCGATCCTCGACGCGCGCGCGCTCGACGGGCGTGGCCCAGTGGCGCAGCGTGTAGTCGATCTCGTGCTTGTGGCGCGTGGCCGTGGCCAGCAGGTCGTCGACGCGGGCGCGAACCGCGGGCTCCGGCTGCGTCAGGAGGATCAGCCGATGCGACTCGAGGATGTCGACGTAGTACGACGTCGCCAGCCGATCCAGGTTGCGCTGGGCACCGTGCTCCCACGGCTCCGGCGGCCCACCGTAGCCGTACCTGCGCCACTGGTGCGGATGCGACTGCTGCATCGGTCTCGTATCACCTGCGAACGGATGAATCCAACGGCGCTGACGGTATCGGTCGCTGGCTCGCCCGACGAGTGACCGTTCCGGCTACCCGCAGCCTTACGAACGGATGCTCCACCACCGCACCTCACCGATACCGACCGCCGCACTACGTCGTTCGGCCGAGCCGAACTCGCATCTCACGGCCGGTGGCACTTCGGCGTTCAAAGCGTCAACATGACACCGATGGCCTCCGGCTCCTCGACCCGCCTCGACTGGATCCTGTTCGTCCTCCTCGGCTTCTTCTGGGGCAGCAGCTACCTCTTCATCAAGATCGGGGTGGACGCGGGGCTGCAGCCCTTCACCCTCGTCGCAGCGCGGCTCTTCTTCGGCATGCTGCTGCTCGGGACCGTGGTCGCCGTCGCGCGCGAGGCGCTGCCGACCGAGCCGCGGATGTACGGGCACCTGCTCGTCATGGGCCTCTTCAGCGTCGCGCTTCCGTTCGCCCTCATCACCTGGGCCGAGCAGAGCGTCGACTCGAGCCTTGCCGCGGTGCTCACGGGCGCGGTGCCGCTCTTCGTCATCCCGATCGCGGCCGTTCTGCTGCCGACCGAGAAGATCACCGCGAACGCGGTCGTGGGCATCCTCATCGGCCTCGTCGGTGTCGCCGTCGTCGTCGGATTCAACCCGGCCAGCCTGGCGGGCACCGAGCTCGTGGCGCAGCTGGCGCTCATCGGCGCGGCGGCCTCGTATGCCCTCGGCGGGGTCTACGCCAGGCGCAACGTGCAGGGCCTGCGGCCGATGATCCCCGCGTTCTTCCAGGTCACCTTCGCACTCGTGATGACCGCGATCCCCGCGCTCCTGCTCGAGCGGCCATGGGAGGGCGCGCTGACGGTGGACGCGATCTTCGCCGTCATCTGGCTCGGCCTGCTCGGTTCGGGCGCCGCCTACCTGATCTTCTTCCGGCTGCTGCGCAGCTGGGGCGCAACGCGCACCTCGCTGGTGGCCTACCTGCTGCCGATCTGGGGGCTCCTGCTCGGGGCGCTCGTGCTCAGCGAGCCGATCGACGCGCGGCTGATTGCGGGGACCGCGCTGGTCATCGCCGGCATCGGCCTCGTGAACATGCGCGGATCGGTGCAGCAGATCTGGCGCCGACGTCCCGCGCCGGCGTCGCCGGCTCCCGAGGGCTGAGCGCCGGTCGTCCATCGCGCCTTCACAATCTGCGCGCAATCGGCCGTCACCTTCGAGCCTGACCGATGCGGTCGCCCATGTGGGCGACCCGGTCGACTCGAAAGGAGACAACACACATGTTCAGTCCATTCCTGCGGGTGGTGGCCGTCCTCGCGCTCGTCGCGGTGCTGGCCGGCATCGGCATCGGTGTCTACAACGCCGGCGTCAACGAGGGGATCACCCAGGCTGCAATCGCGGCGCAGGCCGCCGGCGACAGCCCGGCCGTCGTGGTTCCGCCGTACGCGCCGTACGGCTACGGCTGGGGCCATTGGGGAGGCGGAGGGTTCGGGTTCTTCGGCTTCTTCTTCGCGATCCTCGCCTTCTTCCTCATCTTCGGCCTGATCCGGGCGGCCTTCGGTTGGGGCCGATGGGGCGGCGGCGGGCGCGGGCCCGGAGGCTAGGGGCGGCGGCCGCGAAGAGCGGATCGCGGACTACCACCGCGAGCTGCACAAGCGCGACACCGAGCCATCGGCCGGCTAGCCGGGACTCAGCGGAGCGGTGCGGTGGGCCGATGCTCACCGCACCGTCGCGTACGATCCGCGCACCGATGACCACCATCCTGGTCGTGGACGACGAGCCGAAGATCACCCGGCTCGTCCGCGACTACCTGGAGTCCGCGGGCTTCGCGGTCACCTCGGCCGTCGACGGGCCCGAGGCCCTCATGCGCGCCCGGACCGAGCAGCCGGACCTCGTGATCCTCGACCTCGGGCTGCCGCGCCTCGACGGGCTCGACGTGACCCGCCGGCTTCGCCAGGACGGCGACGTGCCGATCATCATGCTCACCGCGCGCGACGACGAGACGGACAAGCTCATCGGCCTCGAGCTCGGTGCCGACGATTACGTCACCAAGCCGTTCAGCCCGCGCGAGCTCGTCGCGCGCGTCCGGGCGGTGCTCCGTCGCCGCGAGCGGTCGGAGACGGCCGAGCGGCTCACCGCCGGGGCGCTCCTCCTCGACATCCCCCGCATGCGTCTCGAGGTGGACGGTCGGGCGGTCGAGCTGACCGCCACCGAGTTCGCGCTGCTCGCGGCGATGGCCCGCCAGCCCGGCCGCGTCTTCACCCGATCGCAGCTGCTCGACGCGATCCACGGCGTGGCGTTCGAGTCGTACGAGCGGGCGATCGACGCGCACGTCCGCAACATCCGCCGCAAGATCGAGGCGGATCCGCATCAGCCGCATCACCTGCTGACCGTCTACGGCGTCGGATACCGCCTCGCCGATGCCTGAGCCCGGATCGGACCGATGGGGCCGCCGGCGTTGGGGACCGCCGGATGGCCGGCGCCCGCGCTGGTGGCCGGAGGGCGAGGCGTGGCCACCCGCCGACGGCGCGCCGTGGCGCCACGCACGCCGCCGCTTCATGTGGCGCTTCGGATGTGCGTTCCTGTTCTTCATCCTCCTCGTCGGCAGCCTGATCGCCCTCGTCGCGTGGCTGGTCGGCGGCCTGCTGGAGGGCGGCGCGCTCGGCCTGGTCGTCACGGCCGTTCTCCCGTTCATCGTCCTCGTCCTGCTGGTGCTGCTCGTCGTCCGGCTCATCCGCCGGACCGGGGCGCCGGTCGGGGATCTCATCGAGGCGGCGGGTCGGGTCGAGGCCGGCGAGATCGGCACCCAGGTGCCGGAACGCGGCCCGTCGGAGGTCCGCTCGCTGGCCCGAGCGTTCAACGCGATGAGCTCGCGCCTGGCCGCGAACGAGGAGGCGCGACGCACCCTCCTCGCCGATGTCAGCCACGAGCTGCGCACGCCGCTGACCGTCATGCAGGGAACGCTCGAGGGGGTGCTCGACGGCGTCTATCCGGCCGACGAGGCGCACCTGCGCCCGGTCCTCGACGAGACGCGCGTCCTGTCGCGCCTGATCGACGATCTCCGGACGCTCTCGCTCTCGGAGGCCGGCGCTCTTCGCCTGCATCGGGAGCCGACCGACCTCGAGGCACTGCTGGCGGAGGTCGTCGCGAGCCAGCGCGCGGCGGCGGATGAGGCCGGCGTGCGCCTCGACCTCGAGGTCTCTGACCTGACCCCGATCCTCGTCGACGCGGCGCGCATTCGCCAGGTCGTCGCGAACCTCGTCGCGAACGCGCTGCGATTCACGCCGCAAGACGGCCGTGTCCTGCGTGGCCGCCTCGGATGACGGCGCGGTCACGATCCGCGTCAGCGACACCGGCCCGGGCATGGAGGCTGAAGAGGTCGAGCACGCGTTCGACCGGTTCTATCGGTCATCCGGCTCGAGCGGCAGTGGGCTCGGCCTGTCGATCGCGCGCAACCTCGTCGAGGCGCATGGCGGGCACATCGGTCTCGAAAGCGAGCCAGGGCAAGGGGACGACTGTCGAGGTCATCCTCCCGCGCTGACTGGCAGGCGCCGTGCAAGAGGTCAGGCACGAACCAAGGAGCACGTTTCATGTGCCTGACCTGTGGCTGCATGGATGCCCACCTCGAGATGGGCACCAACAACATCCGCTACGAGGACCTGAAGGCCGCGGCCGATGAGAACGGCCGATCGGTCGGGGAGACGCTCGAGATCTGGCAGCGGACCCTCGACCAGGATCGCGGCGACCACGCCGAGGAGTACCAGGGGGCCTGACGGCGCCTCGTTTCCCCTGCCCGAAGGGGTCGGATACAATCGGTGGCCGATCGAGCTGATTCGACGCTCGAACGTTGGGGAGTGGCCAAGCGGTAAGGCGCCTGACTCTGGATCAGGAGATCGAAGGTTCGAATCCTTCCTCCCCAGCCACCACCAAGGTCATCGAACGCCCTTGATGGCTGCCACGTTTGATCGCCGATCCGCTAGGCTCGCGCGATGAGTGGTGATCCCATCAGCCTGCGCGAGGACTGGCTCGATCTCGACGGTCGGCGCCTGCTGTACCGCACGAACGCCGAGCCGGCGCCTCCGGCGGACGCCCCCGTCCTGATCCACGTCCATGGCTTCGCCATCTCGGGCCGATACCTCATGCCGACCGCATGGCGGCTGGCCCCCGAGTTCCGGACCTACGTTCCCGACCTGCCAGGCTTCGGTCGCAGCGAGCGCCCGCCGCATCCCTTCACCATCCCGGAGCTGGCCGATGCCCTGGCGCGATTCATGGACGCGGTCGGCGTCGAGCGCGCGACGCTGCTCGGCAATTCGCTCGGCTGCCCGATCATCGGCGAGTTCATCGACCACTTCCCGGACCGAGTCGAGCGGATCATCTTCGTCTCACCGGCCGGCGGGCTCTACAACCAGCCGCTGCCAAAGGGCCTTTCGCAGCTCATCGTGGACACCCTGCGGGAGCCGCCCGGGATGGGCAAGTTCGTCATCACCGACTACCTCGCCTACGGCCCGGTCGCGGTGTTCAACCTCATCCGCTCGATGCTCGCCTACCCGACGGCGGAGCGGATCGCCGAGCTGACGGTCCCGACGCTCGTCGTCCTGGGCAGTCGCGACCCGTTCGTCAGCGAACGGTGGGTCAAGCGAAGAGCGGCCGGCCTCCCTCACGTCACGGCAGTGACCATCAACGGCGCCGCGCACGCGATCAATTACTCGCATCCCGAGCAGCTGGCGAACGTCGTCCGGAGCTGGATGGCCGATCAGCCGATCGTGGACGACCCGGCGCTTCCCGGGCGGGCGCGCGTCTTCCTGAGGCCCGCCGAAGGATAGTCGTGGCCGAACCAAGCCGGCTGCGACACGGCCCCGTCGTGGCTTCGCAGGCCGGCGCGGACGGTCCGCCGCTCGTCCTGCTCCATGGGCTCGCGGGCTCGGGCGCCTGGTGGAAGCGCAACCTGCCCGCGCTCTCCAGCGCGTTCCGGGTCACGGCCATCGACCTGCCGGGATTCGGCTCCAGCCATCCGGACGCGCGGCTCATCCTCGACGAGGTGCCCGCCCAGGTGGCCGCGCTCCTCGGAGAGCTGGGCATCGAGCGCGCCCACGTCATGGGCCACTCGATGGGCGGCCTGGTGGCCGGCGGCCTCGCGGCCGACCATCCCGAGCGCGTCGATCGGCTCGTGCTGGTGGACGCCGGGTTCCTGTCACTCGACCCAACGTGGCGGCACCGGGTCACCGGTCCGCTGCGGACGTTGCCGTGGACCTCACCGACGATCCTCCCGACCCTGCTGCGCGACGTGGTTCGCTCGGGCCCCGTTCGGATGGCCAAGGCGACCGCCGAGGTCCTGCGCAAGGACTGGCGTCACAAGCTGCCGGCCATCACGGCGCCGACGCTCGTCGTCTGGGGTGAGCACGATCGCGTCTGCAACCCGCGCATCGGCGAGCAGATCGTGGCCGCCGTGCCCGGCGCACGGCTGGTGATCATCCGTGGCGCCGGCCACAACCCGATGTGGGAGAAGCAGGCCGCGTTCGACCGCGAAGTGCTCGGCTTTCTGCGTGGCTAAGTTAGCTCAGGAGAGCTGGTGTCTCGGGGTCAGACCGCCGTCGGCTCGTTGGCGTCGAACGCTTCCGCGATGTCGTCGGTAGCTCAGGTACCAGAGGATGAAGGCCGGCATGAGCGCCATGGCGAAGCCGATGCCAGTGCCCGGGAACTGGAAGAACGCGAGGACCGCCTCGAACAGGGCGAAGCCCGCGATGATCATCGTGAACGTCCGAGCCCACGGCTGGAGCGCCCACAGGCCGCCGGCCGCGAGAATCCAGACGATCCCCGTGGCGACCGAGAGCCAGCCCCACAGCCCGACGTGCTCGTAGGCAGGAAGGTCGCCGAAGATCCCGAACCAGTCGAAGCCGATGACCCTCAGGCCATAGAACAGGAAGCCGAATCCGGCGAGTGCCGCGAAGAATCCGAGGACCGAGATGAGAATCGGTGGGTTTTTCATGGGTGCGCCTCCTTAAGTGCGCGCCATTCATACCACGCGTGCACAAGCCAGACTTGACCATACTGCGCTCCGCGACCATCGTCGCCTGAGGTCGCTGTAGGCTGGTGCGCCAGGAAGTCGCACGCGACGGAGAGCATCGTGGAGGGATTCCTCGATTCCGCGTCGGTCATTCCAATCGCCGTCGTCGTTGCGCGGCTGGTGGTGCCGCTCTTCATCCCGGCCTATCCGCTCCCGGCGATCCTGGTCGCGATGGTCCTGGACGGCGTCGACCAGACGATCTTCGCGGCGACGCTGGACTCCGACCTCTCGGGCTATCAGACCTACGACAAGGCCCTCGACATCTACTACCTCGCCATCGCATACGTCTCGACGATCGCGAACTGGGTCAGCGGCCCCACCTTCGGGGTCGGCCGATTCCTGTGGTACTACCGCCTGGTGGGCGTCGCCCTGTTCGAAAGCACCGGGGCGCGGTGGTTGCTCTTCGTCTTCCCGAATACGTTCGAGTACTTCTTCGACGCGATCGAGGCATTCCGCATCTCGCGCAACCCGATTCGTCTCACGATGCCCGCGGTCATCGGCATCGCGGCCTTCATCTGGATCTTCATCAAGCTGCCCCAGGAGTGGTGGATCCACATCGCGCAGCTCGACTTCACCGACTTCATGAAGGAGACCGTGTTCGGGGTCCCGGCGACGAGCTCCTGGACCGATGCGATCGCCGCTTCACCGATGGTGGCCGTCGGCCTGGTCGTTGCGGCAATGCTGCTGATCGCCATCGCCTGGTGGGCGGCGCGGCGCTTCCTGCCGCCGGCCGATTGGCCGCCGACCGTGTCGTCGGATCGGCAGGCCGAGCACCTCGGCTGGCCTCCGAGGCCGCGAGTCGCGGCACCGACGGCGCGTTCGATCGGACGTTCGTGGAGAAGGTGATCATGCTCAGCCTGATGGTCTTCATCTTCAGCCGGATGCTCCCGGGCACCGAAGGCAGCGCGCTGCAGGTCGGCCTGGCCGTCCTGCTGATCATCGGCGCCAGCACGGCCGTCAGCCTCTGGCTCGCTCGCAGGGCGGTGACGTGGAGCTCGGTCGCGACTCAGTTCGCGGTGATGACCGCCGTGAACGCCGCGATCGGGATCGGGATCGGGATCCTGCTGCCGGGAGCCGAACCGCGGCCGCCGCTCGTCGAGTTCCTGTTCCTGATCGGCGTGCTCAGCCTCGTGGTCGTCCTCTACGACCGGTCGATCGAGATCGCACGCGTCCGGAGGGCCGCGACGAGCTGACCCGCCTCATCCCGGCTGGTCGTCGCACTCGGACGGAGCTGGATCGTCGGCACAGACGGTGACGACGACGTCCATGCCCTCGCCATGGCGCTCCGGCGCGCCGTTGATGCGGTACGTCAACTGCACCGTGCTCAGCACGTAGCGCCCGGGCTCGGATGGCGTGATCTCGGCGACGATCGCGACCGTGTTCTCCGGTGGCTCCGCCCGCGGGTCTGCCAGGTCGTCGATTCTCAGCCCGGCCAGGTCCGCGTGCTCATCTCCGACGACGACCTCGCCCTGCTCGTCCTCGCGTCAGCGTCGATGCGGAGAACTCAACGGTGGCGCCCTCGAGCGTCCCGATCGCTTCGGCGGACAGGATCTCGACGCGCGTCCCGGTCCGCGCCTCGATGAAGAGGACGGCCTCCGTGACGGTTTCCCCGACGGCGACCGCATGGAAGGTCGCGTCGCCGGGTGGCTCGGCGGGCAGCGGGTACGGGTCCTGGAGGCCGCAGCCGGCCAGGACCGCGGCCACCACGAGGGCAGCTGGCGCTCGCCTCATGCCGCTTCCGCTCTCATCGCGCGAACCATATACTCCGCGGCATGCTGATCCTCGGTCTGATCCTCTTCGGGATGCTCATCGGCGCGGCGGCGCAGCTCATCCTCGGCCGCTCCGGAGGAAGCATCGACTGGGGGATGGCCCTCGTCTCGGGGCTCGTGGGCTCCTTCGTCGGCGGCCTCATCTTCAGCCTCGTCGCCGGCGACGGCCTCGAGCTGCGCCCGAGCGGCATCATCGGCTCGATCCTCGGCGCGTTGATCGTCACGGCGCTCTGGCGCTGGCGGGCGCGTTCGAGCGGAGCCGCCGCCTAGACCCTCCCGACCCGTCCGTAACACTCCGGGGTCGGCGGGCGTACCTAGGCCAGCCCGACGCCGGCCCAAGACGGCGCGGTCGTACCGAGGATCGCCCAATGGACCGTCTGCGTCGCCTGGTCGTCATCGTCGCCGCGATCGGCCTCCTCCTGACCACGGTCGCGCCCGTCGGCGCCGCCCAGGCCGAGGACTACGCCCGAGTCATCCGCTCCCGCCACGCCGGCGCGACCTTCGTGCAGGTCGATGGCTGCACCCAGACCGAGGTCTTCGTCAGCGCGATGGACGCCGTCTTCGGCAGCCGGCCCGGCCCGGTCAACAAGCAGGGACTGGTGGGCGTCTTCTACCGCGAGCTCGACATCTGCTCCGGTCCGGGGCCGCGCTTCCCGGTCGTGTTCAGCGCGGATGCGCAGTCGCTCGACCGGCTCGTCAGCAGCCCGCGATTCGGGACGGCGTCGATCGACGTGACGCTGTCGGGGACGGACGGCGACGGCAATCCGGTCGTCATCGACCTCCAGGTCGACTGGACCGCCGCCACGCGTTCGAGCGCTCGAAGGTGTCGGGCAACGGCTGGTTCCCCGCCGGTGAGAAGCGCGGCGCGCACGTTCACACGTGGTCCCACGGCCTCCGGGCCGACGCGACCGCGACCGGTTCGATCACCGTCGCCGGCACGCACGACCGATCTCGGACCGACGACCGATGCGAGCCTCGAGCAGATCCGCTACTTCTGCCAGGTGCTCCAGCATCCCAAGGGCGGGTTCGACGTCGACTGCTGACGGGTCGACTCAGGCCGCGGCGAGCTGCTCCCGCACCTGGCGCTGAATCCGGCTCAGCAGGGCCGTCGCGCCGCGCAGCCGGAGCGGGCTGACGACCTCGGCGAGGCCGAGCCGCGCGGTCACGTCGCCGGGAACGGCCAGCACCTCGTCCGCCGGGAGGCCATCCAGTCCGGCGAGCATGATGCCGGCGAAGCCGCGGGTCGTCGGAGCCTCGCGCGGCACGTCGACGAAGAGGTGGACGAGCCGGTCATCGTCGACTTCGGCGCTGACGAACAGCGGTGACTGGCACTCGGGGACCGGCTCGAGGCGCTCGGGATGCTCGAGCAGCCGCTGCGGGAGGGGAGGGACCTGCTGCGAGTACTCGAGGAGGAGCTCCAGCCGGTCGCGCGGCGGCGAGGTCGAGAACAGCTCGACGATCTCGGCCAGCGACGGCGGAAGCACCTCGATCGTCACGAGGCGGGCTCCTCCTCGCGCTCGATCGGCACTCGCACGCTGTTGCCCCACTCGGTCCACGATCCGTCGTAGTTGCGAACGCGCTCGTAGCCGAGCAGCTGGGTCAGCGCGAACCAGGTGTGGCTCGAGCGCTCACCGATGCGGCAGTAGACGACGACGTCGTCGCGACGGCGACAGGCCGACCTCGCCGCCATACAGCGCCTCGAGCTCGGCGCGCGACTTGAACGTGCCGTCCTCGTTGGCCGCCTTCGCCCACGGAACGCTCTTGGCGCCGGGGATGTGGCCGCCGCGCAGCGCGCCCTCCTGCGGGTAGTTCGCCATGTGCAGGAGCTTGCCGCTGTACTCGTCGGGCGACCGCACGTCGACGAGCGGCTTGCCGAGGTGGGCGAGCACGTCGTCGCGGAAGGCGCGGATGCGCGGTGTCGTCGCGCTCGACGACCGGGTAGTCGGCGCCGGGCCGCGTGGGCGAATCGGTCGTCATCGGTCTGCCTTCGGCCTCCCACTTGGCGCGTCCGCCGTCGAGCAGGCGCAGGTCCGGGTGGCCGAAGAGGCTGAAGACCCACAGCGCGTACGCCGCCCACCAGTTGGACTTGTCGCCGTAGAAGACGACGGTCGTCTCGCGACCGATCCCCTTGGAGCGCATGAGCCGCGCGAAGCCCTCGGCGTCGACGTAGTCGCGCGTGACGGGATCGTTCAGCTCGGTGTGCCAGTCGACCTTGACCGCGCCGGGGATGTGGCCGGTCTCGTAGAGGAGGATGTCCTCGTCGGATTCGACCACCACCAGGCCTGGGTCGTCCAGGTGCTCCGCCAGCCAGTCGGTCGTGACGAGCTTCTCGGGATGGGCGTACTCGGCGAGCTTGGAGTCGGTGTCGAACGTGATGGCCATGGACCGATGCTAGGCCAATCCGTGCCGCGCTGTCGCCGGGCGGCCCTAGAATCGGGCCGATGGCCGGCCACGCGATCACGATGCTCGGCACCGGGCTGATCGGTGACTTCTACACCGGCGCGCTCCACGCCCAGCGCAGCCGCGACCGCGTCCGGGTCGTGTACTCCCGGACCGATGAGCGCGGGAGCGCGTTCAGCCAGCGCTGGGACATCCCCGAGCACACGACCGACCTCGTGGCGGCGGTCACCCACCCCGAGACCGATGTCGTCGTGGTCGGCATCCCGAACCATCTGCACGTCGAGGCCGTCGAGGCGGCCGTCGCGGCCGGGAAGGCGGTCCTCGTCACGAAGCCGCTGGGCCGCAACGCGGACGAAGCACGCCGGATCCTCGAGACGGTGGAGCGCTCCGGCTCCTTCGGCGGCTACCTCGAGGACCTGTGCTACACGCCAAAGGCGCTGAAGGCGATGGCGGCCGTCGAGGCCGGCGCGGTCGGCGACGTCACCTGGGTTCGCTCGCGCGAGACGCATCCCGGGCCGCACTCGGCGTGGTTCTGGGATGGCCGGCTCACCGGCGGCGGGGCCATCGTCGACCTCGGCTGCCACTGCATCGAGGTCATTCGCGGATTCGTCGGCAAGGGCAACCGGCCGGTCGAGGTCATGTGCCACACGGACACGCTGGTCCACCCGATCGCCGACGAGGACAACGCGATCGCCCTGATCCGGTTCGAGTCCGGCGCGATCGGCCAGTTCGAGGTCAGCTGGACCTTCCGCGGGG
Source organism: uncultured Chloroflexia bacterium (assembly GCA_963797855.1). Classification (GTDB taxonomy): domain Bacteria; phylum Chloroflexota; class Limnocylindria; order QHBO01; family QHBO01; genus JACDBZ01. The sequence goes on from CAWCQX010000012.1 coordinate 106,827, forward strand.
GAATGGACCTGCGCGACGAGATTGCCGGAACCGAGGGCACGATCTGGATCAACCACTTCCTGCGCACGGGGCTCGAGATCTTCACCGCCGGCGGGGCGCAGGGCTACGTCGCCGAGAAGGCGGAGACGAACGCCGGGTGGCTCTTCCCGCTGGGCGACGAGCTGAGCGAGCTCGGGTTCGTCGACATGTTCACCGACATGTTCGACGCGATGGAGTCCGGCCGCGAGCCGCGCGAGACGCTCTACGACGGCTACGTCGTGAACGCGGTCATGGACGCGTGCTACCGATCCGCGAAGAGCCGCGCGTGGGAGCCCGTCGAGCTGTTCGAGTGGCGCGGCGCCGAGACGCCGCGGATCGGAACCGCGGCCGGAGATGGTCGACGGCAAGGTTGTGATCAAGCGGGAGCTCTTGCCGGATGGCCGTCAGAAGCTCATCGTCAAGGATCCCGAGTCGGGCGACTTCAGCCGACCTCGTCGTCCCTGGCTGACCGCTCAACCGCTCCCGGCGACCGCCTCCTCGAGCGCCTGGTCCGGTCCGCCCAGCGGTCACCAGGCGCGCCATGCGCCTCCCGCGAGAAGAGTTGCTCGACGACCATCGAAGAGGCACCCATGACGCCGGCCAACGCACCGAGCGACGAGCGCCGCAGAACCAGCTCCCGCGTGGCGAGCGGCAGCGAGCGGCGGTAGACCGTCTCGCGAATGGCGGCCAGCAGCTGGTCGCCGCTCTGGGCGACGCCTCCGCCGACGACGACCAGCGACGGGTTGAACAGGTTCACGACGCTGGCAAGCATGAGGCCCGACCCGACGCCCGGCCGACTGGAGCAGCGCGACCGACACCGGGTCGCCGAACGAAGCCGCCCTCGCCACGTCCGCCGCCGTCACTCCACCGTGCTGGTCCAGCGCCGCGCGGAGCCGGTCGCTTCGACCCTCGACCGCCGCTGCCAACCCGTCGCGGCCGATCGCCCCGCCGCCGGCAAGGGCCTCGAGGCACCCGACGTTGCCGCAGCGGCAGATGACCGAGTTGTCCTCGACGACCTGGATGTGCCCGACGTCGCCGGCGCTGCCCTGCGCGCCGCGATGGATGCGCCCGTTCGAGATGATCCCGGCGCCGATGCCGGTCCCGATCTTCACGACGATGACGTTGTCATGGCCAACCGCGATGCCGGAGCGCCACTCGCCGAGCGCGAGGAGGTTGACGTCGTTGTCCACCCAGACCGGCGCCGCATGACCGCGCGACGAAGCGTTCCCGCACCGGATAGTCGTCCCAGCCGGGCATGATCGGCGGCGACACCGGGCGCCCGCTGCGGAACTCGACCGGTCCGGGGATGCCGATGCCGATGCCCCACAGCCGGCCAGGAAGGTCGCGCGTCGCCGTCGTGAGCTCCGCGAACAGCTCGTCGACGCGCTGGAGGCAGGCCTCCGGGCCGGCCGCGATGTCGGACGGCTCGTCCCGATGGCCGAGGATCCGGCCATCGAGATCGGTGACCGCGACATCGATGCTCGTTGCGCCAAGGTCGGCGACGAGCACGTGCCCGGCGTCCGCGCGGAACGTCATCTGCCGAGGCGGGCGGCCGCCGGTGCTCGGCCCGATCTCGTCGTCGACGACCAGGCCGAGCTCGATCAGCTCCGCGACGCGCTGGGCGACGACGCCTCGGCTCAGACCCGTGCGCGCAACCAGCTCGGCGCGCGAACGCGACCGCGCCTGCCGGATCTCGTCAAGGATCGAGACGAGCGCGTCGAGCGACTCGCCCCCGCCGTCGGATCGCTTCTCGAGACTCACCGCGGTCGGATCATACGCGCTTGCTCGGACCTTTTGCACTTGACATGCAGAAGTACGATCCTTACGTGCAATTCCCCCCGGAACCCTCCCTCCACCCCGGGCGCCCGAGGGCGTGAGGCCCGCGAGCGAGATCGGGGCCGCCGTCATCGGCGGCGGCTTCATCGGGACCGTGCACGTCGAGGCCCTTCGTCGCCTCGGCGTGCACGTGCACGGCATCCTCGCATCGAGCCCTGAGCGCTCCGCCGCGCGCGCGAAGCAGCTCGGTCTCGAGCGAGGCTACGGCAGTCTCGAGGAGATGCTCGGCGACGACCGGGTCGAGATCGTGCACGTCACCTCGCCGAATCACCTCCATCACCCCCAGGTGCGCCTCATCCTCGAGGCCGGTCGCCACGTCGTGTGCGAGAAGCCGCTGGCCATGAGCGCCGCCGAGTCCGCCGACCTCGTCGAGCTGGCGGCGCGCAGCGGGAAGGTGAACGCCGTCAACTTCAACATTCGCTTCTACCCGCTGAACCAGCACGTGCAGGAGCTCGCCGCGGGCGGTGGGCTGGGCGAGGTCAGGCTGGTCGCCGGCCGGTACTTCCAGGACTGGCTGCTGCTCGACACGGACTGGAACTGGCGCCTCGAGCCGGATCGCGGCGGGGCGCTTCGAGCGGTCGGCGACATCGGCTCGCACTGGCTCGACCTCGTCGCGTTCATCACCGGGCAGCGCATCACGTCGGTCATGGCCGACCTCGCGACGTTCATTCCGACGCGACGGCAGCCGTCCGGTCCGGTGGAGACCTACTCCACCGAGCGCGACGGAAAGACACTCGACCGCGAGATCGCCACGGAGGACGTCGCCACGATCCTGCTGCGCTTCGAGAACGGCGCGCGCGGATCGGTCGCGATCAGCCAGCTCAGCCCCGGGCGCAAGAACTCGCTGCAGTACGAGGTGGACGGCTCCCCGGCGGCCGCGTTCTGGGACTCCGAGCAGCCGGACCAGCTGTGGATCGGCCATCGTGATCGACCCAACGAGATCCTCATCCGCAACCCGGCACTGATGGGTCCCGCGGGGCAGGCCGCCGCCTCGTTGCCGGGCGGGCACGTCGAGGGATTCGCGGACACGTTCAAGGCGCTCTTCCGCGCCATCTACGCCGACGTCGGAGACGGTGCGCCGTCCGACCGACCGAGCTACCCGACCTTCGCCGACGGACACGACGAGATGCTCGTGAACGACGCGATTGCCGCGAGCGCGCGGTCGGGGACCTGGACCGACGTCGTCCGCGAGCCGATCGCCCGACCGATGGTCGCTGCCGGCGAGGATCCGCGATGAGGCTGGGCTTCCTGACCGCGCCGTTTCCCGAGACGCCACTCACCGAGGTGGCCGACTGGGCCGCCGCAAACGGATTCGAGAGCCTCGAGATCGCCTGCTGGCCGCGTTCGACGGGGTCGGCTCGGCGCTACGCGGGCACCTCGCACATCGACGTTGCCAATCTGACCGATGACGAGGCGAAGACGATCGTCGATGCGATCGCGTCGAAGGGGCTGGCCATCTCGGGCCTCGGCTACTACCCGAACCCGATGCACCCTGACCCCGACGTGCGCGCGGCCGCCATCGGCCACATGAAGCTCGTGATCGAGGCGGCGGCGAAGATGGGCGTGCCGTACTTCAACACGTTCATGGGCGGCGACGCCTCGAAGACGGTCGACGCGAACTGGGAGGACGTCCTCCGCGTGTGGCCGGAGATCGTCAGCCACGCCGACGCGCACGGCGTGAAGGTCACGATCGAGAACTGCCCGATGATCTTCAGCGACGACGAGTGGCCCGGCGGGCACAACATCGCGTGGTCGCCGTACGTCTGGCGCCGGATCCTGGCCGAGTGGGGCGGCACGATCGGCCTCAACTACGACCCCTCGCACCTGGTGTGGCTGATGATCGACCAGGAGCGGTTCATCGCCGAGTTCGGGCCGCACATCCTCCACGTCCAGGCCAAGGACGTGATGATCGACCGCGACGGGCTGTACGAGCGCGGGACGCTTTCATCCGGCATCGGTTGGCAGATCCCGCGGCTACCGGGCCTCGGCGACGCCGACTGGCCACGGATCTTCGCCGCCCTGTACCGAGCCGGCTACGACGGCGACGTCGCCATCGAGCACGAGGATCGAGACTTCGAGGGCACGGACGAGCTCGTCAAGCGAGGATTCCTCCTCGCCCGCGACGTGCTTCGGCCGTACATCAAGTGATGCCCATGACCCTGTCCGTCACCGACGTCACCGAGCGCCAGCTGGCGAAGACGATCGATCACTCGCTGCTGCGCCCGGAGCTCGACGACGACTTCATCGCCGATGGCTGCCGGCTCGCGGCCGAGTACGACGTCGCGTCGGTCTGCGTTCGCCCGACCGATGTCGCGCGTGCGGCGGCGCTGCTGGCCGGGACCGATGTTGCCGTGGGCACCGTCGTCGGCTTCCCCCACGGCAGCTCCACGACGGCGACGAAGGTGTTCGAGGCACGCGAGGCGCTTGCGGCCGGGGCTTCCGAGCTCGACATGGTCATCGATATCGGCGCGCTGAAGTCCGGTCGCGACGAGGACGTCCGTGCCGATATCGGCGCAGTGGTCGAGGTGGGCCACGCTGCCGGGGCGATCGTCAAGGTCATTCTCGAGAACGCCTACCTGACCGACGACGAGAAGGTGCGCGGCTGCCGCCTGGCCGAGACGGCGGGTGCGGACTTCGTGAAGACATCGACGGGCTTTGCGCCCGGTGGCGCGACGCATGCCGACCTCGCTCTCATGCGGAGCGCGGTCTCGGATCGCGTGCAGGTCAAGGCGGCAGGCGGCGTCCGCACGCTGGACGACCTGCTCGCGGTCATGGCACTTGGAGTGACGCGCATCGGCGCGACGCAGACGAAGCCGATTCTCGACGAGTACCGGGATAGGAGGTAGGAGCAGGGAGACTGAGGCGCGAGTCTTTCAGCGCACATCGTCAAGGGCACCGGCGATCCATGGTGGCGCCGGCAGATTCGTGGAGAAGGAGTCAATCTCGATGAACGTATTTCGGAGGAGCCGGGCGATCACCGCGTCGCTCGGAGTGGCCGTCATCATCGCCGGCTGCACGGGCGACGACGGCTCGTCGCCGGCCGCGAGCGGCGGTGAGGCCGGCAGCTACACCATCGGCGTCTCGAACACGCTGACGAACAACGGCTGGCGCGAGGAGATGATCTGCTCGATCAACGCCCAGGCGCTGGTCTCCGGCGAGGTCGCGCGACTTGAGCATCAACCATCGCGACACGGATGCGGCCGGTCAGCTCGAGGATCTCCGCAACCTCATCGCCGAGGGTGTCGACGCGATCATCGTCAACCCTGCCGACCGATCGGCCCTCGACGACGCGCTCGCCGAGGCGAACGAGGCCGGCATCACGGTGGTCGCCGTCGACCAGGCGGTGACCGAGGAGAGCGCCTTCGTCCTGAGCAACGACCAGGAGCAGTACGCCTATCTCGGCGCCAGCTGGCTGTTCGAGACGATGGGCGGCGCGGGCGACGTCGTGTACATGCGCGGCATCGCCGGAGCGGCCGCGGACGACGACCGCGACGCCGGCTTCCAGCGCGCGCTGGAGGAGAACCCGGACATCAACGTCGTCTTCGAGAGCCAGACTGACTGGGACCAGGCAAAGGGGACGCAGCAGTTCACCGACTTCCTGGCCACCGGTGAGAACTACGACGGCATCTGGACCTCGGGCATCGACAATGTGATCGTGCAGGCGATGCTCGACGCCGACGCGGAGCTCGTTCCGATCGTCGGAGCCGACAACGCCGGCTTCGTCGAGCAGCTGCTCACGGTCGACGGACTGGTCGGGGCCGCGGTCACGAACTCCGCTGCGGTCGGCGGCGCGGGCGTCAAGCTCGCCCTCCAGATCCTCAACGGCGAGGAGCCGGCGGAGCAGGTCACGCTCACGGAGCCGCAGATCTGGGCGAATGACACCGACGAGGGCATCGCCCAGCTCGAAGAGGCCAACGATCCGGACATCGATCCGACCTGGCCGCTGCAGTACACCCTCGAGGGGTGGACCGACTACTCGAAGGATCAGATCGTCGCCTGCGAGGGGCCGGGATCCTGACCTTCTGATCGACGGACGCCAATGACGGGGGCGCCGGCTCGGTGCCGGCGCTCCCGCCCCATCCCACTCAGCGGGAAGCGGAGGCGATGACGGAGCTCCTGCTCGAGGCGACCGGCATCGAGAAGCGCTACGGCGCGGTGACCGCACTGCGCGACGCATCGCTTGCCGTACGACCCGGCGAGATTCACGCCCTCATGGGCGCAAATGGAGCCGGCAAGAGCACCCTGGTCAAGATCCTGACCGGCGCCGTCAGGCCCGATGGCGGCACGATTCGATTGCGGGGCCAGGAACGCAACGTCCCCTCGCCGGCAGAGGCGCGACGCACCGGCATGGTGTCGGTCTACCAGGAGCCGGCGATCATCCCGGACCTGACCGTTGCGGAGAACCTCACGCTGACCGAGACCCCGGTCGAGGCATTCCGCGCCAGGCTCACGGACCTGGGGATCAAGAACCTCGACCTGCGCACCCACGCCCGCGACCTGCCGCTGGCGACGCTGCGGGTGGTCGACCTGGCGCGGGCGCTGGCCATCGAGCCAGACGTCCTGCTCCTCGACGAGATGACCGCCGCGCTGCCGGCCGACATGACCGCCCGCGTCCTCGACGTGGTCGCCGAACATCGCGGCACGTCGCGTTCGGTCATCTTCATCTCCCATCGAATGCTCGAGGTCGCCGGCCTGTGCGACCGAGCCACGGTCCTCCGCGAGGGCAGCACGGTCGGGGTGGTCGACATCGCCCCCGGCTCCGGCGCCCAGGACGAGATCGTCAAGCTGATGCTCGGGCCGGCAGCCGAGGCCGCCGATGCGCGAGGCACCTGCCGCGCGCGGCTGCCGCCACGTTCGCTCCAGGCGCCGTGCCGCGCCTGTCGGCGCGCTCCCTCGGGGCGGCGCGCAACCTGAACGATGTCTCGTTCGAGCTTCATGCCGGCGAGGTGCTCGGCATCGTCGCGCTCGAGGGCCAGGGCCAGGACGAGCTCTTCGACATCCTGTCCGGCCAGGCCCGCCCCGGGGCCGGCGAGCTGCTCGTGGACGGGGCGCCCGTCCAGCTGCGCCATCCGGCGGACGCGATCCGCGCGGGGATCGTGCTCGTCCCGGCGGACCGCGCGTCGGCTCTGCTCCCGCAGCGGTCGGTGCGCGAGAACATCGGCCTGCCGGCGATCGCCCCCGCGCGGCGCTGGGGCGTGGTGAACATGCGGGGCCGAGAAGCGGCGGGTCGCCGCGGTGATCGACCAGCTCCAGATCGACACGCGCGCGCAGTCCGAGACGCGGCGACTGTCGGGAGGCAACCAGCAGAAGGTCACGATCGCGCGCTGGCTGGAGAGCGGCGTCCGGACGTTCCTCTTCTACGACCCGACGCGGGGGATCGACATCGGGACGAAGCGCGAGATCTACCAGCTCGTCCGCGACCTGGCGGCGGCCGGCGCCGCGGTGCTGCTGCTGACGTCCGAGCTCGAAGAGATCCAGCGGGCCTGCGACCGGGCCATCGTCATCTTCGGCGGCCGGGTCGTCGAGGAGCTGACCGGCCGCCCGGGCCGATGAGCCGACCCTCCTCCGCGCGGCGCATGGGCTGCCGCTCGAGGCCGGAGACGCGGCATGACCGAGTCGACCGACGCGACCGTCGTCGCGGAGCCGATCGCGGAGCGGATGAGCTGGCGCGACCGCATCGCGCGCGCGATGGGCGGCGACGCGTGGACCATCGGTCTCGCGGTGGCGTTCGTCGCGCTCTACGTCTTCACGCTCATCCTCTGAAGCCCGCCTACGGGCTCGAGGCCCTGGCCATCGCCTCGCTGCCGGTGGCGTTCGCCGCGGCGGGCCAGGCGATCGTGGTGATCTCCGGTGGCATCGACCTGTCGATCGGCTCGGTGATCGCGCTCACGAACGCCATCGCCGCCGTGCTGCTCCTGAACGCCCCGGAGCTGTCGGTGCCGATCGTCCTGCTCGTGCCTGGTCATCGGCGTCCTCATCGGCCTCGTGAACGGCACCCTGGTCGTGATCAGCCGCGTGCCGGACATCGTCGTCACGCTCTCGATGCTCTTCGTGTGGGCCGGCGCGGCGCTGCTCGTGCTCCCCACCCCCGGCGGCGACTCGGTGCAGTGGCTCGACGACCTGATCGACGGGGGCATCGTTCTCGACGCGGTCCCGCGGGCGCTCGTCGTCCTGCTCGTCATCGTCGGCCTGGTGTGGATCCCGCTGCGGCGCTCCCGGCTCGGGCTGTCCCTCTACGCGATCGGATCGAACCAGCTGGCGGCCTTCCGGAGCGGGGTGAACGTGGCCCGGACGAAGGCCATCTCCTATGCCTTCACCGGGTTCTTCGCCGCGCTCGGCGGGCTGGCGCTGACGGCGAGCACCGGCATCGGCCAGCCGGTTCCCGGGCCATACCTCCTGCTGAGCGTCGCCGCCATCGTGATCGGCGGGGTGAGCCTGGCCGGCGGCCGTGGCGGACTGCTCGGCCCGATCATCGGCATCTTCATCCTGGGCTTGATTCGCGCCGACCTGCTCTTCCTGGGCGTGGAGCCGGCCTTCTCGACCGTCATCCAGGGCGTGATCATGGTCGTCGTCGTCATGCTCGGCGCCTATCGTGACGCTGCGTCGGAGGACCGCATGACCGCCGGCGTCGCCACCGCCCGCGACCAATCGATGGTGGCGGTCGCGCGCGCGTGGATGCGCGATCGGCCGCTCGTCGCGCTGTTCGTCCTGCTGGCCGTGCTCGTCCTCGTCCTGCAGATCGTGCAGCCGGGCATCGTCACGCCCAACTGGGTGTCGAGCACGCTGCGATTCGCGATCCCCCTCGCCATCATCGCCGCGTGCCAGACGCTGACGATGCTCACCGGCGGGATCGACCTGTCCGTGGCGGTGGTCGCGTCGATGGCCGCGTATGTCATGGCGACGACCGTCTCCGACGTCGGCTGGCTGGCCGCCTGCCTGATCGCCCTGCTGCCGGCGGCGCTCGTCGGACTGGTGAACGGGATCGGCGTCGGGTTCTTCCGCGTCCACCCGCTGATCATGACGATCAGCATGAGCCTGGTCGTTTCCGGCGCGGTGAACGTCTACTCGCGCGCGAACATCACCGGCGGGACGCGCGTTCCGCCCGAGATCGCATGGCTCGGCGGCCAGACCCTGTTCGGCTTCCTGCCGAACAGCCTCCTCCTGTTCGTGCCGCTGGCGGCGCTCATTCTCTTCGGGCTCCGGCGGTTCGGCTACGGGAGGCTGCTCTACGCGGTTGGCGACAACGAGACCGCGGCGCGACTCGCCGGCGTCCGAGTCAGCTGGGTGCTCGTCGTCCTGTACCTGATCTCCGGCATCCTCGCGGGCGTGGCCGGCCTGCTCTATGCCGGTGTGATCGGCAGCGCCACCGGGCGGCTCGTGGATCCGTACCTGCTGCCGTCGGTGGCCGCGGTCGTGATCGGCGGCACGTCGATCTTCGGTGGGCGAGGCGGCTACGCGGGGACGATCGTCGGGGCGCTGATCCTCACGGTCCTCACCACGCTCCTCAACGTGCTCGGCGCGCCCGAGGCAACGCGCCAGATCCTGTTCGGCGCGATCATCCTCGCGGTGGCCGCGGCCTACACCCGGATCACCGAGGAGTCCTGAGCGAGCTCAGCCCTCGTCGTCGGGTGTCTCCTCGGGGTCCGCGGCCGACTCCGCCGGGATGTTCGCCTCGTCCGCATCGGTCATCGTCGGGTCGAAGGTCAGGTCCTTGTCCGGTGGCGGCTCGCCGCGACGGCTCGTCGACCTTGCTCGCGTCGCGCCTGTCCTGCGTCGCACTCGGTCGTCGGGCTCGCCGTCGGTCCACCCTCGCGCTCGTCATCGGTCAGTGGGTTTCCTCCTTGCGGCGATGCCATGCAAGGCTCGCGCCGCGCCGCATACTTCGGCGCATGACGGAGGAGCATCCTGACGCGGTCCTGATCTGCGGCGCGTACGGCGCCGGCAAGTCGAGCGTGGCTGCGGAGATGGCCGAGCTGCTGGAGGCGCGCGACGTCCCGTACGCGGCGATCGACCTCGACTGGCTCGCCTGGGCGAACATCGCCGACGGCCACGGGGAGGCCGGTCATCGGCTCATGCTCGCGAACCTGGCACCGATGATCGGCAACTACCGCGCCGCGGGGCTGACCCGCTTCATCCTCGCCGGCCTCCTGAGCAGCGCCGAGGAGCGCGACACGATCGCCGAGACCCTCGACATGCCGATGCGCGTGGTGCGGCTGACGCTCGGGATCGAGGAGATCGAGCGACGCATGGGCTTCGACCCGACCTCCGGCCGCCAGTTCGACCTCGTGAGCGCCCGCGAGCAGGTGGCGAGCGACGTCGGCGCGGGGCTCGAGGACGTCTCGGTTGCCAACGACCGGCCGATCGGCGACGTCGCCGCCGAGATCGTCCGCTGGCTGGGCTGGGCCTGAGCCGATGTGCGGCCGCTTCAGCCAGGGGGAGCCATCCCGGCACGTCAGCGACTACTTCGGCGCCTATCCGGACGACGACCTTCCCGACGGCCTGTACAACGTCCCTCCGACGGAGACGATCCGCATGGTCGTCGACCGCGACGGCGAGCGACGGCTGGCTGCCGCCAGGTGGGGCTTCCAGCCGTTCTGGACCGAGGGCGCCGCGCCCGGCGCTCCGCGCTCGTGGATCAACGCCCGCGCAGAGACGGCCGCCGCATCGCCGGCCTTCGGCCCGGCCCTTCGCTCGACCCGTTGCGTGATCCCGGCGGACCTGTTCTACGAGTGGGATCGGAGCGTCCGCCCTCGGCAGCCCTACGCGATCGGGCCTGCTTCGGGCGGCGAGATGCTTGCGCTCGCCGGCATCTGGAGCCGCAGCCGGGCATTCGGCGTCACCGCGGCCATCCTGACCACCCGCCCGAACGAGCTGGTCGCGCCGATCCACAACCGGATGCCGGTCATTCTCACGAGCGACCTGCTCGACGCCTGGCTGGATCCATCGGCGACGCTGGACGAGCTCGAGCCGATGCTGGCGCCCGCGCCCGAAGCGTCGCTGCGGATGTGGCCGGTGAGCACGGAAGTCAACAAGGTCGCGGCCGATGGGCCGCATCTGCTGCGCCCGATCGAGCTTCCGGCGAACCTCGGGCTGGCCTGAACGAGGGCGTCAGACGCCTTCGACCTCGACTTCGTCGACCACGTCCTCGACGCCCGGCACGTCGCCGACGATCCCGAGGATCTCGTCGAGGACGTCGACCGACTCGACTCTGCCGCTCAGGACCACGGTCGAGCCGCCACCCACCGCGACGAGCAGGTGGTCGCCGGCGACGACATCCGACGCGCGCAACGCCTCGACCACGTCGGCACGGAGCCGGTCGCCGCTTGGGATCTCGTGAACGGCCTGGATCGTGTCGTCGGCCTCGAGCTCGTCCGCGGGATCCGTGTCGTCGGCCTCGATCCGCTCGAGCGGCGGATCCCACGGCACGCCCTCCTCGGTCGCGACGATCGGGTCGTCGGTCATGCCCTCCGGCGGGTCCTCGACGAGGTCGCCCTCGTCCTCTGACGGCAGGGGCATCCGGAAGTCGCGTTCGTCCACGCCCGCCGAGCCAGCACGTTGCGTGCCGGTAGCATCAGCGCGTGAACACGTCGGCGCTCGTTGCGCAGCTCGCCGAGATCGTCGGGCCCAGCCACTGCCTGACCGATCCCGACCTGCGGGCCTCGTACGAGACCGATTGGACCCGCCGCTGGTCCGGGACCGCGCTCGCGGTCGTGCGCCCGGCGTCGACCGAGGAGGTCGCCGGCGTGCTCCGCGCATGCGCCGATGCCGGCGTGGGCGTCGTGCCCCAGGGCGGCAACACCGGGCTCGTCGGCGGGTCGGTGCCGCGCGGCGGGGAGGTCGTGATCAGCCTGCGCCGCCTGGACGGCATCGAGGACGTGGACCCCGATGGCGGCGAGATGACCGTCGGCGCCGGCGTGACGCTCGTCGCGGCGCAGTCGGCGGCGCGGGCGGCCGGTTGGGAGGTGGGCGTCGACTTCGGCGCGCGGGACGCGGCGACGATCGGCGGGATGGTCGCGACGAACGCCGGTGGCGTCAACGTCCTGCGCCACGGATCGATGCGCCGGCAGACCGGCGGCTTCGAGGCGGTGCTCGCCGACGGGACCGTGCTGCGGCGCCTCCCCGGCATGCCGAAGGACAACACCGGCTACGACCTCGCCGGGCTGCTCGCGGGCAGCGAGGGGACGCTGGCGGTCGTGACGCGGGTCCGGCTGCGGCTCGTCCCGCGCCTGGCGCGGCGAGCGGTCGGGGTGATCGGCCTCGACCGCGCGGCCGATGCGGTGGCCGTCGCCGGGCGACTCCGTCGCGACCTCGCTTCGCTGACCGCTCTCGAGCTGTTCACCGATGAGGGGCTCGAGCTCGTCATGCGCCATGCCTCGGTCGCGCCGCCGTTCGCGGCACGGCGCCCGGTGTACCTCCTGGTCGAGGTTGGCTCCGACGAGGCCGATCCGACCGACGACCTCGCGTTGGCACTCGAAGCGGCCGGGCCAGGCGACGCCGGGGCAGTCGCGGCCGATGCGGCGGGGCGGCATCGGCTCTGGCAGCTGCGTGAACGCCATACCGAGGCGATGAACGCCGAGGGGGTGCCGCACAAGCTCGACGTCTCGGTGCCGCTGGCGCGCTATGCCGAGCTGGTGGAGCGCGCCCCGGAGGTGGTCCGCGCGGCCGATCCGACGGCCCGAACGATCGTCTACGGCCACATCGCCGATGGCAACCTGCACGTCAACGTCCTCGGCCCCGCTCCCGACGACGAGGCGTGCGACACGGCCGTGTTCGAGCTCGTGCTGGAGCTCGGCGGCAGCGTCAGCGCCGAGCACGGCATCGGCGTGGCGAAGGTGGACTGGCTGGTTCGAGACCGGGGCCGAGATGCCGTGGCGGCCATGCGCGCGATCAAGCGGGCCTGGGACCCGGCCGGCATCCTGAACCCGGGGGTGATCTTCGGGTCTAGGATCGATTCGTGACCGACTACCTCGAGACCAACGGAGCGCGGATCGCCTACGACGTCGCCGGCAGCGGCGAGCCGGTCCTGCTGGTCCATGCGGGCGTGGCGAACCGGAGCATGTGGGACGACCAGGTCGAGGCGCTGCGGGACGCGTACCGCGTGATCCGCCACGACACGCGCGGCTTCGGCGAGACGGAGACCGAGGCGGTGCCGTTCTCGAATCGAGCGGACATCGCGCGCGCTGCTCGACCATCTCGGCGAGCGGTCTGCGCATCTCGTGGGGCTCTCGCGCGGCGGGCAGATCGCCCTCGACTTCGCGCTCGAGTTCCCGGAACGCGTGCGCTCCCTGACCGCCGTGGCCGGGGGCGTCGGAGGCTACGAGTCGCCGGCCGAGCTGCCGGCGGAGACCTGGGAAGCGGTCGAGGCGATGGAGGAGGCACGGGACTGGGAGGCGCTCAGCGACTGGGAGACCGCCTTCTGGGCCGATGGACCGGGCCAATCACCCGACCGGGTGCCGGAGGTCCGGCGGCGTGTCCACGAGTGGGTGCTGACGAACTATCGGGCGGAGAAGGTCGAGGGCGAGCCGCAGCCGCTCGACCCGCCCGCTGAGACCCGCCTCGCCGAGCTCCACGCACCGCTGCTCGTGATGCTCGGGACGCTGGACGATCCGGGCACGGTGGACTCGATGCGCCATCTGGCTGCTTCGGTGCCCGGCGCGCGGCTCGAGGAGTTCGAGTCGGCGCACATGGTCAACCTCGAGCATCCGGAGCGCTTCAACCGGGTGCTCCGCGCGTTCCTGGACGGCATACTGCGCGAATGAGCGAAGCAGCAGCCACGGCGGCCCCCGAGGAGGCGGAGGGAAATCCTCGCCTCGGCTACCTGCTGGCCGCGGCGATGTTCGTGCTCGTCGTCGACACGTCGCTGATGAACGTCTCGATCTCGGCCGTGGTCGAGGACCTCGGGACGACGGTCAGCGGCGTCCAGTCCGCCATCGCGCTCGAGGCGCTCGTCTCGGCCGCGTTCATCCTGATCAGCAGCAAGATCGGGGATCTCTTCGGGCGGAAGCGCGCCTTCATCATGGGCCTGCTCGGGATATGCGATCGGGGCCGCGGCGATGGTCCTGGCCAACGGCATCGTCCCCGTGATCATCTTCTGGGCGATCATCGGTGGGCTGGGCGCATCGCTCCTGCTCCCCTCGATGCAGTCGCTGATCCACGGCAATTTCGAGGGTGCCGCTCAGCGGCGGGTGTATGCGCTGGTCGGCGCGGCGGCGGCGATCGCGGCGGCCATCGGCCCGCTGGTCGGCGGATTCATCACGACCTTCCTCTCGTGGCGCGTCGGCTTCGCGCTCGAGATCGTCGTCATCGCGGTCGTGCTGGGCGGCATGGGGATGGTCAAGGACGTCGCATACACCGGGTCGCGCAGCGATCGATCTCGCCGGCGCCCTGCTCTCGGTCCTGGGAATGGGCGGGATCGTCCTCGGCGTCCTCGTCTGGCAGGAGGGCGGCGAGGCCGTCGGCCTGCTGATCGCCATCGGCGTGGCCTCGCTCGCCACGCTCGTCTGGTGGCTTCAGAAGCGCAAGCGCGAGGGGAAGCCGGTCCTGATCGATCCGGTCCTGTTCGCATCGAAGATCTTCAGGCTCGGGATCACCGGACAGACGATGCAGCAGATCGCGCTGGGCGGGATGATGATCGCCCTGCCGATCTTCCTGCAGATGGTCCTCGAGTACAACGCGCTGCAGGCAGGGCTCTCGCTCGCTCCACTGTCGCTCAGCATGTTCTTCGTGGCGATCCTTGCCGGGCGTCGGGCGGGCGACCGACGACCCGCCAGCATCATTCGAGCGGGCTTCGTCCTCCTTGTCGTCGGGGATCGCGGTGCTGCTCCCGTTCGTGCCGCGGGTCGATTCCGGATGGTGGCTGGCGATTCCGCTGGCGATCGCCGGTTCGGGCCTCGGCCTGCTGGTCTCGCAGCTCAACAACTACACGCTCGCGCCGATCGAGGAGGAGCGCATCAGCGAGGCGGCCGGCGTGAACTCCGCGGGCGGGTCGTTCGGCCTGTCGTTCGGCCTTGCCGTGGCCGGCGCCGTGATGCTGGCGACGCTGGCCTTCAGCTTCACGAACCTGGCGGAGTCCAGTGAGGTCTTCTCCCCTGAGGAGGCGCAGCAGGTGGCGACGGCGCTGGACGAGGATGCTCAGCTGATGAGCAACACGGGCCTCGAGGAGGCGATCGTCGGGCAGCCGCCTGACGTCGAGGCCGAAATCATCCGGATCAACACCGAGGCCCGGCCGATCGCGCTGCAGGTCGCCCTGCTCGTTCCCCTGATCGCCGGGCTGATCGGGCTGTTCAACTCGTTCCGGATGATTCGGCTGCCCGACGTGAAGCCAAAGGCCGATCTCGAGGGCTACAGCCTCGGCTGACGTCAGACAACCCTCCCCGGGTTGAGGATCCCGAGCGGATCGAGCGCCGACTTGATCGCGCGCATGACGGCCACGGCATCGGCTCCACGCTGCTCCTCCAGGAACTCCCGCCGGGCGGCACCGATGCCATGCTCGCCGGTGACCGTGCCGCCGAGGCCGATCGCGACGCGGTAGAGCTCCTCCGACGCGGCGTGAGCGCGGCTCTCGGCGTCGGCGTCGCCGCGATCCCAGATGAAGGTCGGGTGCAGGTTGCCGTCCCCGGCATGTCCGAACGTGCCGCATCGAACGTCGTGCGCCGCGGCCACGCGCTCGATCGCGGCCAGGAGCTCCGGGACGCGGGCGCGAGGCACGCCGACGTCCTCCATCCGCGCCACGCCCAAGCCGCTCGAGGGCGCGGAAGGCCATCCGGC
The DNA here is from genome assembly GCA_963797855.1 of uncultured Chloroflexia bacterium. Classification (GTDB taxonomy): domain Bacteria; phylum Chloroflexota; class Limnocylindria; order QHBO01; family QHBO01; genus JACDBZ01. The sequence goes on from CAWCQX010000012.1 coordinate 122,448, forward strand.
GGACCTGGCGCAGCCAGTCGGCCTCCGCGGGGTCGGTCGCCTGGACCACCTCGGTCGCGCCCGCCTCGGTGCAGGCGTCGGCGGCGCGTCGCCAGCTCATCGGTGGCGGCGGAACCGGGCCGGTCCGACTCGACGAGCAGCAGGGCCGCGGCGGATCGGTCAAGCCCGAGGTTGTGCCAGTCGTCGACGGCGGCGATCGTCACCGCGTCCATCAGCTCGAGCGTGCACGGCTCGACGCCCGCGGCGGTCATGTCGGCCACGGCCTGGCCGGCCGCGACGATGGTCGGGAAGAAGGCGAGCATCGTCTGCTTCGGCGGCGGAGCCGGTCGGAGGCGCAGGGTCGCCTCGGTGACGATCCCGAGCGTCCCCTGCGAGCCGACGATGAGATGGGTCAGCGAGTAGCCGGCGACGTCCTTCACGTTCTTCCCGCCGGTCCGGATGACGCGGCCGTCGGCCAGGACGACCTCCAGCCCGAGCACCGCGTCGCGCGTGACGCCGTACTTCACGCAGCACAGCCCGCCGGCATTCGTGCCGATGTTGCCGCCGATCGTGCAGAACTCGTAGCTGGCCGGGTCGGGCGGGTAGAAGAGGCCCTCCTTGGCGACCGCGGCCTTCAGCTCGGCATTGACGACGCCGGGCTGGACGACGGCCACGAGGTTCTCGCGGTCGATCTCGACGATCCGGTTCATGCGCGTCAGCGCGACCGTCAGCGCTCCCTCGATGCCGGCCGAACCGCCGGACAGCCCGCTCCCCGCGCCGCGCGGCACGACCGGGACGCGATGCTTGGTGGCGACCCGCATGATCGTGGCGACCTCCTCGGTCGACGACGGCAGCGCGACCGCCAGCGGCAGCCCGGGCTCGAAGTGCGCGGTCTCGTCGCGCCGATACGACTCGCGGTCGCCCGCATCGGTGAGGATGCCGGAGCTCCGGAGCGCTGGCGCGGAGGTCGTCGAGGAACTCGGTCACGGCAGCGATGGTACGGGAGGCGTGGCGCGGCTAGGCTGCGGGGCGTGAGCGAGATCGACGCCATCCTCGAGGCGGCCGCGGAGCGACGAGCGCGCGGCGAGCGAATGGCGCTCGCGACCGTCGTCTCGGTGCGTGGATCCTCGTACCGGCGTCCGGGCGCGCGGCTGCTCGTGCCGGAGGAGGGTTCGCCGATCGGCCTGATCAGCGGCGGCTGTCTCGAGGAGGAGGCGGCGCGCCTGGCGCGGGAGGCGCTCGACCTCGATGTGCCGATGCTCGTGACGATCGACCACTCCGCCGAGGGCGACGAGCTGTGGGGGATGGGGCTCGGCTGCCGCGGCGTGATCGAGCTGCTCGCGGAGCCGCCGGAGATGGCGGCCGAGACGCTCGAGGCGCTCGACGGCCGCGCGCGTCGAGGGCCGTCCGACCTACCTGCTCACCGGCCTCGACGGCGAGCGTCGCAGGCTGACCGCCACCGAGGCCGATGCGCTCGGCGAACGGGCGGCGCTGGCGGTGGCCCATGGGCGGCCGACGGTCATCGGCGAGGCGGTGCTCGACCCGATCCTGCCGC
>CAWCQX010000013.1:0-44090 GCA_963797855.1 uncultured Chloroflexia bacterium
TATACTTCAGCACGGTTCGGCCGGCCATTGCGAACCAAATATTGAACTGAGTACCTGAGACGTGGGTCGGTTCGCCTCCCACGTCTTTGTTTGTCTGTCTGCGGAACGAGGAGCGGGCATGAATCGAGACTTCATCGGAGCACTGCTCCAGCTGAACGCCGAGAAGGGTGTGCCGCAGGAGATCCTGATCCGAGACGCTGGAGCAGGCGATCGAATCGGCCTATCGACGCAATGCCGATGCGCCCGAGAACGTGGTCGTCACGGTCGAACCCCGAGACCGGCGAGATCAGCGTCGCCCGCGAGTACGAGGTCATGGCCACGCAGCAGGAGATCGAGGATCCCGAGGCGCAGATGGTCGTGCAGGAGCGCAGAAGATCGATCCGACGACCGGCGTCGGCGGCAAGGTCCGCATCCCGGAGAACGTGACGCAGGCGCAGCTCGGGCGGATCGCCGCGCAGACCGCCGGACAGGTGTACCGGCAGCGCCTCCGCGAGGCCCAGCGGGACGTGGTCTTCCAGCAGTACGCCGCCCGCGAGGGCGAGATCATGACCGGCAACGTGCAGCGCACGACCGATTCGGCCGTCGTGCTCGACATGGGCAAGGACGTCGAGGCCGTGCTCGCGGTCACCGAGCAGCTGCCGAACGAGACGTACCGCATCGGCCAGCACCTGAAGGTCTACGTCATGGAGGTGCGCCGCACGACGCGCGGGCCGGTGATCGTCGCCAGCCGCACGCATCGGGGCTTCCTTCGCCGCCTGATGGAGATGGAGATCCCCGAGATCTACAACGGGACCGTCGTCATCCGCGGGATCGCCCGCGAGGCGGGCAGCCGCTCGAAGGTGGCCGTCGAGAGCCGCCAGCCCGGCGTCGACGCCAAGGGCGCGGCCGTCGGACAGCGCGGGGCGCGAATCCAGTCGATCGTCGCCGAGCTCAACGGCGAGAAGGTCGACATCGTCCTGTGGGACGAGGATCCCGGACGGTTCGTGGCCGAGGCGCTGCAGCCCGGCCGAGGTGCTCAGCGTGCGGATCGACGAGGAGCACAAGATCGCGAACGTCATCGTGCCGGAGCGACAGCTCAGCCTGGCCATCGGCAAGGAGGGCCAGAACGCGCGTCTCGCCGCCAAGCTGACCGGCTGGCGGATCGACATCCGATCGGAGGCCGGCGTGGCCACCGCCGCCGCCGGTGGCGGGCACATCGAGCATGGAGACGACGGCGAGCAGGCCGAGCTCGACGGCCGCGAGGCGGAGGCGGAGGCGCCGGCCGATGCCGAAGCGACGGCCTGACCACGTTCCGACCCGCAGCTGCGCGGTCTGCCGCACCTCGCGCGGGAAGCGCGAGATGATCCGGCTGGTCCGCACGGCCGACGGATCGGTCGTCCGCGACGACACCGGCCGTCAGCCGGGTCGCGGAACCTACATCTGTGACGATCCCGCCTGCCGCGACCAAGCGACGGCCGCGGCGGCAATCAGACGGGCGCTCGGCGCGGAGCCCGTGCCTTCCGCGCTCGAATTCGAGGTGAACGATGCCGCCAAATAGATACCGACAGCGCCGTGGGCCGCGCCCGCAGCGCAAGCGAACCGGAGCGCGTCCTGGCGGCGTCCTGACCGAGACCGCCCCCGTTCGACCGGCCGGTCCGGTCGAGCTGCCGAACCCGGTGGTCGTCAAGGACTTCGCCGAGATCCTCGGCGTCAGCATCGCCGAGATCATCAACGTCCTGATCAAGAACGGGATCTTCGCGACCGTCAACCAGTCGATCGACTTCGACACCGCGTCGCTCGTCGCCGGCGAGCTCGGCTTCGAGACGACCGAGCGCGGCGCCACGGAGCGTGCGGCGGCCGCCGAGGCCGCCGAGGCCGAGCTCGTTGCGCCCGGCACGGCGACGGAGACGAACGGCCGCACCCCGCTGTGGGCCGATGACGACCCCTCCAAGCTCGTCGCCCGCGCGCCGATCGTGACCGTCATGGGCCACGTCGACCACGGCAAGACGAGCCTCCTCGACGCGATCCGCGAGACGAAGGTCGCCTCCGGCGAGAGCGGCGGGATCACGCAGCACATCGGTGCCAGCGAGGTCGACCACAACGGCAAGCGGATCGTCTTCCTCGACACGCCCGGCCACGAGGCGTTCACCGCCATGCGTGCCCGCGGCGCGCAGGTGACCGACATCGCGATCATCGTCGTGGCCGCCGACGACGGCGTCATGCCGCAGACGAAGGAGGCGATCGACCACGTCCGCGCCGCCCGGGTGCCGATGATCGTGGCGATCAACAAGATCGACAAGCCCGATGCCCAGCCCGACCGGGTCAAGCAGGAGCTCGCCGACAACGGCGTGCTCATCGAGGAGTACGGCGGCGACATCATCGCCGTGCCGGTCAGCGCGAAGCAGCGCACCGGCATCGACGACCTGATGGAGATGGTCCTGCTCGTCGCCGACCTCCAGGACCTCAAGGCCAACCCGGACCGCGACGCGATCGGCACGATCATCGAGTCGAAGGTCGACAAGGGCCGCGGCAACGTCGCGACCGTGCTCGTCCAGACCGGCACGCTCAAGATTGGCGACATCGTGACCGTCGGACGAACGTCCGGCCGCGTCCGAGCGCTGAACAACGCCGCCGGCAAGCGGGTGAAGGTCGCCGAGCCGGCGACCGCCGTCGAGATCATCGGCCTCCAGGGACTGCCGGAGGCGGGCGACACGCTGCGCGTCGTCGCCGACGAGAAGACCGCACGGGACGCGGCCGAGACGGCCGAGATCGCGGCAGCGGGCGGCGAGGGCCGGACGGCCAGCACGCTCGAGGAGGTCAGCGCCCAGATCAAGGACAGCGAGGTCGCCGAGCTGCGGGTCGTGCTGAAGACCGACGTCCAGGGCTCGCTCGGCGCGATCCGGCACGCTCTCGAGCGGCTGAACACGAACGAGGTTCGGGTCAACATCCTGCGCGAGGGCGCCGGCGACATCAACGAGAGCGACATCAACCTCGCCTCGGCGTCGGACGCGGTCGTCATCGGCTTCAACACGAAGCTCGACGCCGGCGCGCAGCGCTCTGTCGAGGCGACCGGGGTCGACGTGCGGATCTACGACGTCATCTACAAGCTGACCGACGATCTCGGCCAGGCCCTCTCCGGCCTCCTCACGCCGAAGCTCGTCGAGCAGGTCGAGGGTCACGCCGAGGTGCGGATGGTGATCAAGGCCGGGCGGGCGGGCAACATCGCCGGCTCGTACGTCACCGACGGGCGCATCGTGCGCGGCGGCCAGGCACGCCTCTTCCGCGGGGGCGAGCTGATCGCGGATACCCGCATCACGTCGCTGAAGCGCTTCAAGGACGACGTCCGCGAGGTCGCGACCAACCTCGAGTGCGGGATCGGTCTCGACGCCGAGGACATCGCCGAGGGCGACGTCATCGAGTGCTACCAGATGGTGGCCGAACAGGCCTAGGGACCGATGAGCCAGCGGACCGATCGGCTCGACAGCCAGATCCGGCAGGAGCTGATGCAGCTGCTCCAGCGTGAGATGAAGGACCCGCGCATCGGGTTCGCGACGATCACGCGCGTGGAGACCGCGCGGGACCTCGGCTCGGCCAAGGTCTGGGTCAGCGTGCTCGGCACCCCGGACGAGCAGCAGGCGGCGCTGAAGGCGCTGACCGATGCGGCGCCGTGGCTGCGCCGCCAGCTCGGCTCGCCGGCTGACGATTCGCCACGTGCCGCAGCTGGTCATCCGCCACGACGACTCGATCGAGGCGGGGGACCGCGTGCTGCGACTCCTCAACGAGATCGCGGACGAGAGCCCGACGTGAGCCGGGAGGCCGTGGCCGACGCGATCCGCGGCGCCACCCGGATCACGATCATCTGCCACGAGAACCCCGACGCCGACACGCTCGGCTCGGCGCTCGCCCTGCGGATGGCCGCGGAACGCCTCGGCAAGCAGGTCGAGGTGGTGGCTGCCGATCCGGTGCCCCCGGCGCTGATCGGCCTTCCGCACATCGGGGAGGTGCGCACGACCCCGTCACTCGAGCCCGACATCGCGCTCGTGACCGACGGGCCTCCGTCACGCACCGGGGCGATCGCGCGCGACTGTGCCGAGTGGCTGGCGCGCGCAACGATCGTGAACGTCGACCACCACATCTCGAACGACGGCAGCGAGGCCGCGATCGCCTGGGTGGACGCCGATGCGGCCGCGACCTGCGAGATGGTCGCGCTGCTCGTGCCCGACCTGGGCGTCGAGATCGATGCCGACATCGCGACGGTCCTGCTCGCGGGGATCGTGCAGGACACGCACACGTTCGCGCATCCGAACGCCACCCCCCGGACGCTCCGCGTCGCCGCGGGCCTCGTCGAGGCCGGGGCCTCGCTGTCGTCGATCCATCGGTCCATCTACGCCGACAAGCCCTTCAGCACGCTGGCCCTGTGGGGACGGATCCTGGCCGGCGCGACCGAGCGCCATGACGGGCGGATCGTGTCCGCGACGATGACCGCCGAGATGCTTCGCGAGACGGGGACGCAGCCGGTGGCCAGCGAGGGGTTCATCGACCTGCTGGCATCCACGAAGGCCGCCGACGTCACGATCCTCTTCAAGGAGGCCGATCCCTCCGAGACCCGGGTGAGCGTCCGCACCTCGTCGCGCGCCGACGCGGTGGCGATCACCTCGGCGTTCGGGGGCGGTGGCCACGCCCGCGCCGCGGGAGCCACGGTGAACGCCCCGCTCGAGGAGGCGATGCGCCTCGTCCTGGAGGAATCCGAGCGCGAGCTCGACCGCGCCGATGCTCGGGGTCGTTAACCTCGACAAGCCGGTCGGGCCGACCAGCCACGACATGGTCGGCCTCATGCGGCGGCTGACCGGGACGCGACGGATCGGCCACGCGGGCACGCTGGACCCCCTCGCGTCCGGCGTCCTCCCGATCCTCGTCGGCGCCGCCACCCGGTTCAGCGAGGAGCTGACGGGCGGTCGCAAGCGGTACGACGCCGTCATCCGCCTCGGCCAGACCTCGGCCACCGATGACGCGGAGGGCCCGATCGTCGCCGTCGACGCTCCGCTGCCGTCGGACGGGGCCATCACCGATGCGCTCGCCGGATTCGTCGGCACGTTCGAGCAGCGGCCGCCGGCGTTCAGCGCCCGGAAGGTCGCCGGCCGCACCGCGCTACCGCGCCGCGCGCGCGGGTGAGCCGATCGATCTCCCGCCGCGCACCGTCACGGTCGACTCGATCGAGGTGCTCGAGATGAGCCCCGGCGAGGGCTGGCTGGACGTCCGGATCGACCTTCGCTGCGCGCCGGGCACCTACGTCCGGTCGATCGCCCGCGACCTCGGCGAGCGGCTGGGGACCGGGGCCCATCTCCACGCCCTGCGTCGCACGGAGGCGGCCGGCCTGCTGGCGCAGGACGCGCTCACGCCAGATCGGCTCGAGGCGCTCGCCGCCGAGGGTCGATTGGCCGAGGCGGTGCGGCCGGTGGGTGAGCTGCTCCCGCTGCCGGCGGTGTCGCTGGATTCCGACGCCGCGTGGCGCTTCGTGCACGGCGCGTCGCAGCCCCACGACGATGGCGCATCCGGGCGCGTCAAGGTCCTCGACGAGGCTGGGGAGCTGATCGGCGTCGGCTCCCTGGCCGGCGGCGAGCTCCGGCCGGAGAAGGTCGTTCCGCAGGTCCAGGGCGCGTGAAGCTCGACATCCCGGCGATCGGGCCGGCCGTCGTGACGCTCGGCGTCTTCGACGGCGTGCATCGCGGCCACCGGCATCTCCTGGAGGCCACGGCCGAGCGCCGCACGTGAGCGGCAGGCGAGCGCGGTCGCGGTCGTCTTCGAGCCGCACCCCGAGGAGGTCATCCGGCCCGGCACCCGGATCGCGCGCCTCCTTCCCCCGGAGCTCACCCGTGAGCGCCTCGCGGCGGCCGGCGCAGACCACGTCGTGGTCGTCCGGTTCGACGACGAGCTTCGGGCCCTCTCGCCGGAGGACTTCCTGGACGCGCTCGCGCCGGGCATCCGGCTGCGGGGCGTGGCGATGACGCCGGAGTCGGCGTTCGGCCATCGCCGCGCGGGGACGCTCGAGCGCGTGGCGGAGATCGGCGCGACGGCCGGGTTCGACGCGATTCCCGTCGCCCCGCTGCTCGATCGGCGGCGAGCCGGTCTCGTCGTCGCGCATCCGCGCGCTGCTCGCCGACGGCGAGGTGGGGGAGGCTGCCGCGCTCCTCGGCTCGCCACCGCTGCTGCGCGGCACGGTCGTCGAGGGCGATCACCGCGGCCGTGAGCTCGGCTTCCCGACGGCGAACCTCGCGTTCGACTACACGCCGGCGCTCCCCGCGCTCGGCATCTACCTCGGCCACGTCGCCGTGCCGGAGCGGTCGGTTGGCCCACGTCACCCGGCACTCGTGAGCGTCGGGGTGCGACCGACGTTCCACGACGACGGTCGCGTCCTCGTCGAGGTCTACCTCCTGGACTGGGACGGCGACCTGTATGACGCCACGCTCACCGTCGAGCTCGCTCAGCGGCTGCGCGAGGAGCGCCGCTTCGCATCGGTCGAGGCGCTGGTGGAGCAGATGCGGGCCGACGAGGCCGACGCGCGCCGGCTGCTCGACGGGTAGCGCACGGCGCACCACCGGCCTCTCAAAAGGCGGCAATCGGCCCCCTCTGGTAAACTTGCCAACGTTACGGAAACGAATGTGGAGGAATACGTGCCGCTCGCCAAGGATGCGAAGAGCGCGATCGTCGACGAGTACGCCACGCACGAAGGCGACACCGGGTCACCCGAGGTGCAGATCGCGCTGCTCACCGAGCGGATCAAGTCGCTGACAGACCACCTGCGCAGCTTCCCGAAGGACAATCACTCGCGCCGAGGGCTCCTGAAGCTCGTCGGGCAGCGACGGCGGCTGCTTGCCTACCTGGTCCGTCATGACGTGGATCGGTACCGCGCCGTCATCAGCAGCCTGGGGCTGCGCCGCTAGATCAGAACCGCGATCGACCCGGACCCAGTCGGGGACCGGGTCTCGCACATCCATCACACACCACCCGCATCGACCCCTGCGCTGAGCCTGCGCCATCCCCCAGAACGGGCGCGCCGCGCAGCACGGTGCCGATGCGGCACACGAATCACTGGAGGAATCAGTGGCAGTTAAGCACGAGGCCGAGATCGGCGGCCAGGTCTTCAGCATGGAGACCGGCAAGCTCGCCGAGCAGGCCGACGGCGCCGTCGTTCTCCGTTACGGAGACACGGTCGTCCTGGCGACAGCCGTCGCCAGCAAGGATCCGCGCGAGGGCGCGGACTTCTTCCCGCTCACCGTCGACTACGAGGAGCGAATGTATGCCGCCGGCAAGATCCCGGGCGGCTTCATCAAGCGCGAGTCGCGCCCGTCGGAGGCGGCCATCCTGGCGATGCGCCTCACCGACCGGCCGATCCGCCCGCTCTTCCCGAAGGGCTACTACAACGACGTCCAGGTCGTCCTGACGGTCCTCTCGACCGACCAGGAGAACGACCCCGACATCATCGCCCTGAACGGGGCGTCGGCCGCGCTGAGCGTGAGCCAGATCCCGTTCATGGGCCCGGTCGGCGGCGTGCGCGTCGGCCGCATCGGTGGCGAGTTCGTCACCAACCCGACCAACAGCCAGCTCGACGAGAGCGAGCTCGACCTCGTCGTCGCCGGCACGCGTGAAGCGGTGATGATGGTCGAGGCCGGCGCGAAGATCCTGCCCGAGGACGTGATGGCCGATGCCATCGCCTACGGCCACGCGGAGCTCCAGAAGTCGATCGACCTCCAGGAGAAGCTCGTCGCCTCGGCCGGGAAGCCGAAGAAGCAGCCGTTCGTCGGTCCGAAGGCCGACTCGATCGTCAAGCTCGGCAAGCGCCTCGCCGACGGCCAGTCCGAGTTCGTGATCTTCGACCTCGAGACGACCGCGATGAAGCCGGAGAACGGCTACATCGTCGACATCGCCGCGCTCCGCGTGCGCGACGGCCAGGTCGTCGATCGCTTCGAGTCGCTCGTCAACCCCGGACGCCCGATCGTCGGACACCAGGTCCACGGCATCAACACCGATGACGTCGCCAATGCGCCGACGGCCGCCGAGGTGCTCACGAACTTCACCCAGTGGGTCGGCGACGCACCGGTCGTGGCCCACAACATCAGCTTCGACCTGCCGTATCTGCTGCGCCACCTCCCGAACGACGTGAAGTGGGAGCCGACCGCGGTCTTCGACACGCTCGAGCTGGCCTACCAGCTCTACCCCGATGCGGGGGCGTGGAAGCTCAGCGACCTCGTGCGATTCGTGTTCGGTCGTGAGCACGTCGTCGCGCATCGCGCGATGCCCGACGCGGAGGCCACCGCCGAGCTGTTCGTGAACTTCACGTCCGGCCTGGCCGAGCGGCTCGACGCGATTCGCACCGACATCGCCGATGAGATCCGCCGCGCTCGCGAGAGCTACAACCGCGCCGAGCAGGGCGACCGGTTCGAGGACATCCGCCGCCGCCACGGCATCGGTTCGGCCCTGATGGACGTGCTGACCAAGGCCACCGTCCGGCATCTCGTCCTGACCGAGAACATCCGCATCGACGGGCGCGACACGACGACGATCCGACCGATCAGCGTCGAGGTCGGCGTCCTGCCGCGCACCCACGGCTCCGGGATCTTCACCCGCGGCCAGACCCAGGCGCTCTCGATCGCGACGCTCGGGCCGTCCAGCGACGTCCAGCGCATGGACACGATCAGCCCGGACACCGAGAAGCGGTACATGCACCACTACAACATGCCGCCGTACTCGGTCGGCGAGGCGAAGTTCATGCGCGGCCCGGGCCGCCGTGAGATCGGCCACGGTGCGCTCGCCGAGCGCGCGCTGCTGCCGGTGCTGCCGAGCCAGGACGAGTTCCCGTACGTGATCCGCGTCGTGAGCGAGGTCGTGAGCTCGAACGGCTCGACGTCGATGGCGTCGACGTGCGGCTCGACCCTCGCGCTCATGGACGCCGGCGTGCCGATCAAGGCGCCGGTCGGCGGCGCGGCGATGGGCCTGATCACCGATCCGGAGACCGGCCGGTACGCCGTCCTCACCGACATCACCGGCAAGGAAGACAACTACGGCGACATGGACTTCAAGGTGACCGGCACCGCCGAGGGCGTGACGGCACTGCAGATGGACATCAAGGTCGCCGGGATCACCACCGAGATCATGCGGGACGCGCTGCGCCAGGCGCACGACGCCCGGATGCACATCCTCGGCAAGATGACCGAGGTGATCAGCGCGAGCCGCGAGGAGCTCAGCCCGTTCGCGCCGAGGATCACGACGATCAAGATCCCGGTCGACAAGATCCGCGACGTCATCGGTGCGGGTGGCAAGGTCATCCGCCAGATCACGGCCGAGACCGGTACCGAGATCAACATCGAGGACGACGGCACGATCCAGATCGCCGCGACGAGCGGCGAGGCCGCCCAGAAGGCGATCAACTGGATCGAGGGCCTGACCAAGGACGTCGAGGTCGGCAAGGAGTACCTGGGCCGCGTGACGCGGATCATGAACTTCGGCGCCTTCGTCGAGATCCTGCCCGGCAAGGAGGGCCTGGTCCACATCAGCCAGCTCGCCGACTACCGGGTGCCGCGCGTCGAGGACGTCGTGAGCATCGGCGACGAGCTGATGGTCGTCGTGACCGAGATCGACCGGATGGGTCGCGTGAACCTGAGCCGGCGTGCCGCGATGGAGCGGCACATGGCGAAGGCCGGCGCGGGGAGCCCCGACAACTCCTAGGCCGATGGCGCCGCCGCGGCCACGCGGCGGCGCGCTACCCTCGGTGCCGATGATCGGCACCGAGAGCGAACCGATCGACGGTCCGGCCGCGCTCGCCGCGGTCGCGGACGAGGTCCGCGTCTGCACCCGATGCGCGCTCTCCGCGCGTCGCACCCACGCCGTGCCGGGCGAGGGCAACCTCCGCAGCGACGTGCTGCTGGTGGGGGAGGGCCCGGGCGCCCGGGAGGATGCCACCGGCCGGCCGTTCGTCGGCCCGGCCGGTCAGCTGCTCGACGAGCTGCTGCGCTCGATCGGCTGGGAGCGCGGCGACGTGTTCATCACGAATGTCGTGAAGTGCCGGCCGCCGGGCAACCGCGACCCGGAGCCGGAGGAGGCGGCGGCCTGCGCCGGCTACCTCGAGCGCCAGGAGCGCGCCCTCGACCCGGCCGTGGTCGTGACCCTCGGGCGCCACTCGCTGCGTCGCTACCTGCCGGGCGCGCGGATCGGCGAGGCACACGGGCGCCTGCGCCGCTCCTACACCGGTCAGCACGTCTTCCCGATGTACCATCCTGCTGCGGCGCTGCACCAGGCCTCGTTGCGCGACACCCTCTTCCGGGACATGCGCGGGTTGCCCGGAGCGCTGCTCGACGCGCGCGGGGCACTCGAGGCCGAGCGGGCGGCGACGGTCCAGGTGGAGGAGGCGACGGTGACGGCGGTCATCCCGGATCCGGGCCTCGACGATGCCGCACAGATGACCCTCTTCGAGGAAGACTGAATGGCCGATACGCTGCGCATCATCCCGCTCGGCGGGGTGGGCGAGGTCGGCAAGAACATCACCGCCATCGAGGCCGCCGGCGAGATCCTGGTGGTCGACTGCGGCCTGGCGTTCCCCGACCCGGAGATGCTGGGCATCGACCTCGTCATCCCCGACGCGACCTATCTCGAGGAGAATCGCGATCGGGTGCGAGGCGATCATCCTCACCCACGGCCACGAGGACCACACCGGCGGGCTGCCGTACGTCCTGCCGCGAATCCCCGGCACGCCGATCTACGCCACGCGCCTGACCGAGGGACTCGTCCAGGGCAAGCTGCGCGAGCACAAGCTGCTCGAATCGACCCCGCTCCACGTGGTGGAGCCGGGGCACGAGTTCGTCGTCGGGACCTTCCGGATCACGCCGTTCCGGGTCAGCCACTCGATCCCCGACGGGGTCGGCTACGCGATCGAGACGCCGATCGGGACGGTCGTCCACACCGGCGACTTCAAGTTCGACCACACCCCGCCCGATGGCCGGCGCGCCGACCTCGGGCTGATCGCCGAGATCGGCAACCGCGGCGTCGAGTTCCTCCTCTCCGACTCGACGCGGGCCGAGAAGGAGGGCTACACCCTCTCCGAGGCGACCGTCGGCGAGAGCCTCAACCGGCTCGTCGGCGAGGCGCAGGGCCGGGTGATCGTGGCGACCTTCGCCAGCAACATCGGCCGCGTCCAGCAGGTGATCGACGCCGCCTGGGCGAACGGCCGCAAGATGGTCGCGCTCGGGCGGAGCATGGAGCAGAACACGGCGATCGCCCTCGAGCGCGGCTACCTCGACGACCGCGACGGGACGATGGTTCGCAAGGACCAGCTCCAGCGCCTCGCGAAGGAGGAGCTGGTCGTGATGACGACCGGATCGCAGGGCGAGCCGATGAGCGGCCTGGCCCGCATGAGCAACCGCGACCATCGCAACATCACGATCGAGCCGGGCGACACGGTCATCGTGTCGGCCTCGCCGATTCCCGGCAACGAGGAGGCGGTGGCGAAGACGATCGACAACCTCTTCAAGGAGGGGGCGATGGTCCACTACGAGCCGCTCGTCCACTGCCACGTCTCCGGGCACGGGTCGCGAGAGGAGCTGAAGCTCATGCTCGGGCTCGTCAAGCCGCGCCACTTCATCCCGGTCCACGGCGAGTACCGGATGCTCGTGCAGCACGGCCTGCTCGCCGAGGGCGCCGGCGTCGACGTCGACAAGATCTTCGTGCTCGAGAACGGCCAGGTCGTCGAGTTCGACGGCACCCGGGCGCGCATGGCCGGCTCGGTTTCCGCCGGCGCGGTCCTCGTCGACGGCATCGCGGCCATCGACGGGATCGACGGGGTCATCCTCCGCGACCGGCGGACGCTCGCATCGGACGGGGTCGTGATGGTGGCGGTCACCCTCGACGGGAACACCGGCCAGCCCGTCGGTCAGCCGGACATCGTCAGCCGGGGCTTCCTCTCCGATCCCGACGACCCGTTGCTCGGCCAGGCGCGCGACCACCTGCTCGACGTCCTCAGCCAGCGCCGAGAGGACGAGCACGCGGCCGAGGCCGGCTTCGTCAAGACGCAGATCCGCGACACGCTCAGCCGGTTCTTCCACCAGCGCACGAAGCGTCGGCCGATGATCCTCCCGATCGTGATGGAGGTCTGACCCGGGTGGCCACGCGACGACGGACGGCGCCGCGGCGCCGCACGACGAGGCGGCGACGTCAGCCGGCGCCGTTCGTGGTGAGCGGGCGCTTCGTCCGCGAGGGCCTCGCGCTCGTGCTCCTCTTCCTCGCGATCCTGAGCGTGATCGCCCTCTTCGCTCCCGATGCCGGAGCGATCGTCCAGCCCTGGCACGACGTGCTCTCGACCTCGCTGGGCTGGGGCATCGCGTTCGCCGCGCCGCTGCTCGCCGGCTTCGCACTGATGCTGTGGATGAAGACGATGCCCGCCGAACGGTGGATGGCCGCCACCGGCGCCGCCGTCTTCGCGCTCGCCATCCTCGGGATGTTCCACCTCGTCGGGGGCACGGGGCCCGACGCCATCGAGGCGGGGGAGGGTGGAGGGCTGTTCGGGGCGGGGATGAGCGGCCTGCTCACCGGCGCGCTCGGTGTCCCCGGCGCCTGGGTCGTCCTCGTCCTGCTCGCGGTCGTGGGCCTGCTGCTGTACTTCAACATGACCGTCGGCGACCTCGTGGCCGCCTACCTGGCCGGTCGAGACGCACGCCGCGAGGACGCCGATGAGGCCGCCCGACGAGCGGCGGTCGCCGGACGACGGCTGCGGACCGCGGATGGCACCGAGCTCGCGGCACCGGCGGCAGCGCGAGCGGGGCTCCTGGATCGCGTCCGCGATCGGCTCAGCACGCAGCCCGAGCTCGACGACGAGCCGCCGGTCATCGTGCGTCGCGAGCGGCCGGCGCCCGGCGCGAACGGACCGCCGCGTCCCACGCCGATCCCGGTCGTCGCCGACGAGCGCCCGGCGGACGCCGACGACGGCGACGAAGAGCTGGAACAGACCGAGGAGGCGCATCTCGCCACGGTGGGGGAGCAGGAGACGTCCGACGCCGCGCTCGAACCGATCGAGCGCGTCTGGGAGCTCCCGACGCTCGACCTCCTCGCCGACGCGCCCGAGTCGAGCGCCGCGCAGATGGACCTCACCGCCAAGGGCCAGCGCATCCGCGAGACGCTCGCGCACTTCGGCATCGGCGTGAAGGTCGCCCGGATCCAGGAAGGGCCGGTCGTGACCCAGTACGCGCTCGACGTCGACCCGGGCATCAAGCTGAGCCGGATCGAGGGTCTGTCCGACAACCTGGCGCTCGCGCTCGCGGCGCGGAGCATTCGGATCGAGGCCCCGATCCCCGGCGAGCCGTACGTCGGCGTCGAGATCCCGAACTCGGCATTCGACCTCGTCACCCTGAAGGAGGTGCTCGCCAGCCGCACCCACGGGGAGGTCGCCAAGCGCTCGAAGCTCGCCTTCGCCCTCGGCCAGGACGTCGCCGGACAGCCCTCGAGCGCCGACCTGTCGAAGATGCCGCACCTGCTCATCGCCGGCGCCACCGGCTCCGGCAAGAGCGTCTGCGTCAACGCGATCATCGGCTCGTTCCTGATGAGCGCGACGCCGACCGAGGTGAAGCTGATCCTCATCGACCCGAAGCGCGTCGAGCTGGCGCAGTACAAGGGCATCCCGCACCTGCTGACCGACGTGATCGTCGAGCCCGACAAGGCGGTCAACGCGCTGAAGTGGACGGTCGGCACGATGGAGAGCCGATACGGCGAGTTCGCGAGCCGCGGCGTCCGCAACATCGCCGGGCTACAACGAGGCGCTGCGGCCCGGCCAGCCACGGATGCCGTACATCGTCATCGTCATCGACGAGCTGGCCGACCTGATGATGGTCAGCGCGTACGAGGTCGAGGCCACGATCACCCGCATCGCGCAGCTCGCGCGGGCGACCGGCATCCACCTCGTCGTCGCGACCCAGCGGCCATCGGTCCAGGTCATCACCGGCCTGATCAAGGCGAACATCCCCAGCCGGATCGCGTTCGCGATGACCTCCGGGATCGACTCCCGAACGATCCTCGACACGACCGGCGCCGAGGACCTGCTCGGGCGCGGCGACATGCTCTACCAGCCGATCGACGCGCCGCGCGCGGTCCGCCTGCAGGGCGTGCTCGTGACCGATCCGGAGATCGATCAGCTCGCGCGGCACTGGCGCGGGCAGGGCGGTCCGCAGTACCGCCCGGAGATCACCGCGCCGCGTCGCGATGGCAAGGGCGGTGGGCGGCCGGGGGAGGACGGGGAGGAGGACGACGCCGATGCGCTCTTCACCCAGGCGGTCGACATCGTGCGCCGCTCCGACAAGGCATCGGCCTCACTGCTCCAGCGCCGCCTGCGCATCGGCTACGCCCGGGCGGCGCGCATCCTCGACCAGATGGAGGACCGCGGCATCGTGGGTCCCGCCGACGGCAGTCGCTTCCGCGAGGTGCTCGTGACGAGTGACGGCTGGGGCGGCGACTACGTGCCCGACGAGGACGAGGGCGGGTGACCGGCGACGTCCACAAGCTCGGGGAGGTGCTGCGCACCGCCCGCGAGGGGAAGGGTGTGGACCTCGCCCGCGTCGAGCGCGACACGAAGATCCGCGAGCGATACCTCTCGGCCCTCGAGCGCGGCGACTACCGCGATCTGCCCGGAGCGGTGTACACGAAGGGCTTCCTGCGGAACTACGGGGCCTACCTCGGGCTCGATCCCGAGTACCTGATCGACCTGTATCGGATCGAGAGCGCCGCGGTCGCCGGCGAGCGTCCGCGCGCGCCGGCTGCGCCTCGGCCGCTGGGGGCACGGCGCTCTCGCGCATTCGTCGTCACGCCGGGCGCGGTCGTCGCCGCGATCCTCACGATCCTGGTCGGCGGCTTCGTCGCCTATCTGGGCTTCGAGTTCGTGAACTTCGCGCGCACGCCGGAGCTCCGGATCATCGATCCCCCCGGCAACGTGAATGGCTACACCGAGCTGGAGATCACGATCCGAGGCGAGACCGAGCCGAACGCGAGCGTCAAGGTCAGCAACCTGCCCGAAAATCCCACCGTCTCTGCAGACGCCGACGGCACTTCGAGGTCGTCGTCGGACTGCTGCCCGGCTCGAATGTCGTGCAGCTCGTCGCGACCGACCCGACAACCGAGCGCCCGTCGGAGATGGAGGAGCGCACGATCATCGTCGTCACGGACGCGGCCGCCAGCCCATCCGGGGCACCGACCGCGCTGAGCCTCGACCAACCGGTGCGCGGCAAGGACCGTCCGCGGGCCCGTGCCGATCTCCGGCACCGCGCCGCCGGGCGCCGAGGTCGCGGTGACGGCGACGCTCATCCAGGCGCCGACCGCGAGCTTTGTCGTGACCGATCAAGCGGGTCAGCCGGTGGCGATTCGAGGCGCCACCCCCGTCCGCGCCGGACCCGCTGATGCTGACTGCCGACGACGAGCGGTGCATTCGGCGGCGAGCTCGCCCTGCGACCGGGCGAGTGGCGCCTGAGCGTGTCGGCTGACGGCGGCGACCCGGTCACGCGTCGCGTGACGGTCCGTCCGGACGGAGGGCTGCGGGCAGCGCTGCGCCTCGACGGCGCGGAGTCCTATCTCGAGGTCGAGGAGGACGGCACACCGGTGGCCGGCGTGTCGGGCGCCATCGCGGCGCCAGGCGATCGCGTCAACCTCAGGGCGAATGATGAGCTCAGGATCCTGGCCGGAAACGCCGGCGCCGTGCGGCTCACGATCAATGGCATCGGCATTGCCGCCATGGGTGGCGACGGCGAGGTCGTCGAGTGGCGGATCACCAGGACAGAAGGGTAGGGAGCGAGAGAGATGGCAGGAGATTCCACGTTCGACGTCGTCAGCGACTTCGACCAGCAGGAGCTGGTGAACGCGCTCGACCAGGCGCGGCGCGAGATCGCGACGCGCTACGACTTCAAGGGCTCGAAGGTCGCCTTCGATCTGGGCCAGGACGCGATCACGCTGACGGCGGACGACGAGTACCGGGCCGGCTCCGCGAAGGACCTGCTCGAGACGAAGGCCGTGCGGCGCGGCCTGAGCCTGAAGATCTTCGAGTGGGGGCGTCTCGAGCCCGCGTCCGGCGGCACCGTTCGGCAGGAGGTGAAGCTGAAGCGCGGGCTCACGAGCGAACAGGCCAAGGAGCTCGCGAAGCGCATCCGCGAGTCGTTCCCGAAGACGAAGCCGGTCATCCAGGGCGACGCCGTCCGGGTCAGCGCGAAGTCGAGGGACGAGCTCCAGGCGGTGATCGCGGACCTGCGCGCGCTGGACTACCCGGTCGCGCTCCAGTTCACGAACTACCGATGAGGAAGCTCCGCTGACCAGCGACCGCCCGCCCACCGACGACGAGCTCGTCGCATCGGCGCGGCGGCTCGGCCGCGCGCTCGTGGAGCGACGCTGGCAGATGGCCGCCGCCGAGTCGTGCACGGGCGGGCTGGTGGGGCATGTCATCACCCAGGTCCCGAAGTCGAGCGATCACTTCCTTGGCGGGATCGTGTCCTACGCCGATGCCGTCAAGGAGGAGCTGCTCGGGCGTGTCCGGCGAGCTCCTGGGCCAGGTCGGTGCCGTCTCGGCCGAGGTCGCCGAGGCGATGACGTCCGGCGCGCTCGACCGATTCCCCGCGGCCCGCCTGGCCGTGTCCGTGACCGGCATCGCCGGTCCGGACGGCGGCAGCGAGGAGAAGCCGGTCGGGCTGACGTACGTGGCCGCCGCACTGCGAGGCGGCCAGGCCGGTCGTCGAACGCCACACCTGGCCGCATGACCGCGACGGGAACAAGCGCGCGTCGGCGCTGGCGGCGCTCGAGCTCGCCACGCGCGTCGTCACCGAGCCGCCGGCGTGATCAGGGCCGGCGAGCGCATCCACGTCATCGGGATCGCCGGGTCGGGGGCGGCCGGAGCCGCGATCCTCCTCCAGCGGGCCGGCGCCCAGGTCGACGGCTGCGACGCCGACGGCCCTTCGCCGTACACGCCTCCCCTCGAGGCTGCCGGCATTCGCTGGCAGGTCGGCCACGACCCGGCGCACCTCTCCGGCGTCGACCGCGTCGCGATCACGCCGGCGCTGCGCGCGCTGCCGCACCACGCCGAGCTCGCCGCCGCGGAGGCCGCCGGCATCCCGGTCGTGACCTGGCAGGCGCTGCTCGGGGAGCTGATGGCCGCGCCGGGCCGGATCGGCGTCGGGGTCACGGGCACGCACGGCAAGTCGACGACGACCGCGCTGCTCGGGCACCTCCTCGCCGCCGCCGGGCTCGACCCAACCGTCGAGGTCGGGGCGTTCATCCCGGCCTGGGGCGCATCGGTCCGTCCGGGTGCCGGGCGACCGTTCGTGGTCGAGGCGGACGAGTTCGGGGACAACTTCCTGAACTATCACCCCGCCGCGGCGATCGTCACGAACGTCGAGATGGACCACCCCGACTACTTCGCCGACGAGGCGGCCGTCATGGACTCGTTCGAGCGGTTCGTGCGCGGCATGGGCAGCGATTCGGCCTTCGGGCGGCTGCTGCTCGCCGCGGCCGGTGACCCGGGTGCCGAGGAGCTCGTCGCGCGGCTCGGCGACTGGGACGGCCGGATCGTTCGCTACGGTCCCGGTGGCGAGCTCGCCGCGTCCGACGTGACGTTCACGCCGCGAGGGGACCGCGTTCACGCTCTTCGCCCGGCGGTTCGAGTCACGACTCGCCGGCGCCCACAACGTCCTGAACGCGACCGCCGCGCTGGCGCTTGCCCACGAGCTCGGCGCGGACCTCGACCAGCCTCGCCGACGGGCCTGGCGACGTTCGCCGGAGCCGGGCGGCGCATGGAGCTGATCGCCGATACTCCGCGCGTGACGATCTACGACGACTACGGCCACCACCCGACCGAAGTCCGTGCCGCGATCGCCGCCACCCGCCAGCGGGTCGGCACGAAGCGCCGCCTCTGGGCCGTGTTCGAGCCGCACATGTACTCGAGGACGACGCTCCTGCTGGATGCCTTCTCGACCGCCTTCACCGATGCCGACGAGGTCGTCATCGCCGACATCTTCGCCAGCCGCGACACGCCGGAGGCGATGGCCGCCACGAGCGCGGAGGCGCTGGCCGATGCGATCGAACGCGCGACGGGCACGCCCGCGATCGCCACCGGCGACGTCGACGTCACGACCGACTACCTCGCCGACCATCTCGCCGACGGCGACGCGGTGCTGGTCATGGGCGCCGGCAAGTCGTACCGGATCGCGCGCGGCCTCGCCGAGCGGCTCACGGGGGAGGCGGCATCATGAGCGGCGCGAGGGCGGCGGTCCTCGGGCTCCTGCTGGCGTTGGGCGTCACGATCGCGTATCGCGGCATCGTGAACCTCGTCACGGCCTCCGGTGCGCGGGACCAGCCCGCCCTGATCCTGATCCTGCTGCTATCGGCGTTTCTCGGCGTGCTTGCCGCGGTCGCGACGCGCACGCTGCGGCTGCCCGGCGCGACGGCGCCGACGGCGCTCGTCCTGGGTTGGACCCTGATCCCGGTGATCCTGCAGGCCATTCCGAGCGCGGCGACCGAGCTGTTCGGCGGTCCCGGCTACCTGACGGCCAACCAGGCCCTGGCGCTGGCGACCGCGACGGTCGCCGCCGCCGTGACGCTCGGGGTGCCCGCCGAGCGCCGCTGATGGACCCGGATCGCGAGCTGATCGACGAGCAGATCGCCTACTACCGCGCGAGGGCGGGCGAATACGACGCCACATCGATCCCCGAGGGCGATCCGCTCGAGGCGCATGCCGATCGGATCCGCGACGCGCTCCGTGCGTCCGTGCCCCGAGGCCGAGTGCTCGAGCTGGCAGCCGGCACGGGACAGTGGACCGGCATCCTGGCCGAGGCGGCTGAGGAGCTGCTCGTCACCGATGCGTCGCCCGAGATGCTCGAGCTCAACCGATCGCGGACGGGGGATCGGCCGAACGTCCGCTACGAGGTCGCCGACGCGTTCGCCATGGAGGCGACGCACGCTCACGACGCGGTCTTCTTCGGCTTCTTCCTCTCCCATGTGCCTGCGGGGACGTTCGCGGCGTTCTGGAGCGTCCTGGACGGCCTCCTGGCGCCGGGCGGGCGGGTCCTGTTCGTCGACGAGGGCGTCCATGAGACGTGGGGCGAGGACTGGATCGACGAGCCGGGTGGCATCGTCCGGCGCCCGCTGACGGACGGATCGGTCCACCGCGCGATCAAGGTGATCTGGCGCACCGACGAGCTCGCCGCCGCCTCCAGGAGCTCGGCTGGGACGCATCGGTCACGGCAGAGGGGCCGTTCTACTGGGGGTCCGCGCACCGGACATAGTTGCAGGTGCAACTATCTGGGTGTATCATCGGTCCATGCCTGCCATCACCGTCGACGACCTGACCGCGCTCCCGCGCGTTCCCGCACCGGATCCGGCGCTCGCTCGAGAGCGGCCGGTCGTGAGCCTGACCAGCGCGCCGCGGGGGTTCGAGGGGGAGGGGTTCCCGGTGCGCCGCGCCTTCCAGGGCGTGCCGATGACGAAGCTGGACCCGTTCATCCACATGGACCAGATGGGCGAGGTCGAGTACGCGCCCGGCGAGCCGAAGGGCACGCCCTGGCACCCGCACCGCGGCTTCGAGACGGTCACGTACATGATGGACGGCACGTTCGAGCACAGCGACTCGAACGGGGGTGGGGGAGTGATCACGAACGGCGACACGCAGTGGATGACCGCCGGCGCCGGGATCCTGCACATCGAGAAGCCACCGGAGGCCCTCGTCGTGTCCGGCGGCCTGTTCCACGGCATCCAGCTGTGGGTGAACCTGCCGGCCGCGCAGAAGTGGTCGCCGCCGCGCTACCAGGACATCCGCGCCCGCGAGGTCGGCCTGCTGGCCTCCGCCGACGGGGGAGCCCTCGTCCGCGTCATCGCCGGCGAGCTCGGGGGCCACGCCGGCCCGGGGACGACGTACACGCCGATGACCTTCCTGCACGCGACCCTCAGCCCGGAGGCCGAGCTCGTCCTGCCCTGGCGGGCCGATCACAACGCCCTCGTCTACGTCCTTGCCGGCCACGGAACGGTCGGGATCGAGCGGATCCCGGTCGAGACCGGGCAGCTCGCGGTCCTGGGCGAGGGCAATACCGTCCGGCTGGCCGCCGCCGTGCGCCAGGAGAGCCGCAGCCCGAAGCTCGACGTGCTCGTCCTGGGCGGGCAACCGATCCACGAGCCCGTCGCGTGGGCCGGTCCCTTCGTGATGAACACGCGCGACGAGGTCATGCAGGCCTTCGCGGACTACCAGGCCGGGCGCATCGGCTCGATTCCGGCGGTCCACGGCGCACCGACCGAGCTGACGGAAACGGCGCCTGACAAGCCGTCCTGACGCGGACTAGAGTGATCGACATGGATATGAAGCTCGAACTCGTGGGCGTGCCGGTGACCGACGTCGAGCGCGCCAAGGCCTTCTACGTCGACCAGGTCGGCTTCAACGCCGATCACGACATCGTCGTCAACGAGAACCTGCGCTTCGTGCAGCTGACGCCGCCGGGATCGGCCTGCTCGATCGTGCTGGGCGTCGGCATCACCGAGATGGCTCCGGGCTCGCAGAAGGGCCTGCAGGTCGTCGTGGAGGACGCGGAGAAGCTGCGGGACGAGCTGCGGTCGCGCGGCGTCGACGCCAGCGACGTGGACAAGCAGCCCTGGGGCTGGTTCACGTACTTCAGCGACCCCGACGGCAACACGTGGGCTGCCCAGCAGATGGTGCCGCAGACCTAGGCTCTCAGGCGCCTACGGCGACCGGGACCGTCGCGCGATCGGGTTGGTCCTGCGGCTACATCACATAACTATCATTTGCGGAAGTAGATGCCTGAGTAGCGTACCGGCGCGGTACGCCCCCGATTACCCCGATGGTCCTATGCCGACCATCGCGCGGGCGCGCGTAGGCTGCGGGCATGCGACGCAGCGCAATGTGGTCATTCGCGATCGCCGGGCTTGCGCTCGGCAGCCTCGGCATGGTCGGCGGCACCGTCGTCGGTGGCGAATTCGGCCCGATGGTGGTCGGATACGGCCTGCTGACCGCCCTGTGCGCGCTGTATCTCGTCGCCGGCCTCGCAATCCGCGAGCGCGTCTGGGCCAGGCGCGCGGCGCGCCAGGAGAGCACGGGCGTCGATCGCCTCGCCGGACGGCGCGTCTTCTAGCCTCGGCGCTGTCGCAGCGCCTCGAAGCCGATGATCGCGGCTGCCGCCGCCGCTCCCAGATCCGGCGCCCGCGCTCGGCCATATCCGATGCGGATCAGCTGCATCGGCCCGTGAGACGAACGAGCGCGTCACGCCGCGCCGCTCGCCGCCGATGACGATCAGCAGCCCGCCGGTCAGGTCGGCGTCGTGGAGCTCGGTGGCATCGTCATCGGCGACCGCGCAGACGACCCGCAGGCCGGCCTTCCTCGCCGACTCGGCGGCATCATCGATCGAGGCCGCGTGCGCGGTCGGCATCAGCTCCGTGGCGCCGGCCGACGCCCGGGTCACCGTGCTCAGCGCGGACTCCCACGAGCGGCGCACGACGAGGCCGTCGACGCCGGCGGCGTAGAGGGCGCGGACGGCCTGGCCGAAGTTGAACGGGTCCTCGATGCCATCGAGGGCCACGAGCAGCGACCCCTCCCCCACCTCGGCGAGCAGCTCGTCGACCGAACGCTCGCGGCGCTCCCCGACCAGGCCGATCACGCCCCCGTGGGTCCGCCCGGCGGCAAGCTCCTCGATCCGATCCGCCTCGACGGCGTCGATGAGCACGCCGCGGTCCCGCGCAAGCGCTCGCAGCCGTCCCAGGCGCCGATCCCCGGGCCGGACCGCCCAGACGCGCTCAACCGGGCGCACGCCGGCCTCCAGGACCGCCTCGACCGAGAGGTGCCCTTCGACCACGAGCGGCCGGCCCGCGTCGGCCACCTCGCTCAGCGCTGGGCGGAGGATCGGCGGCGGCCGGCCGGAACGGCGGCCGCCAGCTCGGAGGCGATCGTCGCCGGCAGGTGCCCGCTGACGTGGACGCCGCCGGCCTCGTAGCGCTCCTCGATGTCGCCGGAGGTGCGCGCGCGCGCGACGAGCTCCCCGCGTTCGTAGGGCACGACCGCGTCGACCGCGACCATCTGGTGACGCAATGCGTCGCCGATCCGCTCGCGGAGCGTGTCGAGGCCGTCGCCGGTCAGGGAGCTGACGAACGCGGCCGTCTCGCTCGGAGGCGGCGCGCCGGCATCGGCCGGGAGGAGGTCGACCTTGTTGAAGACCGTGATTCGCGGCTTCGCGCCGGCACCCAGCTCGTCGAGGACCGACTGCACGGCGACCTGCTGGGCCAGGAAGTTCGGATCGGCGGCGTCGACCACCTCGAGCAGGAGGTCGGCGCGCATGACCTCCTCGAGGGTGGCGCGGAAGGCGTCGACGAGGTCGTGGGGCAGCTTGTTGATGAACCCGACCGTATCGGTCACGACCACGGTGCGGCCGGACGGCAGCGTGACCTGGCGGCTGGTCGGGTCGAGCGTGGCGAAGAGCATGTCGGCGGCGTAGACGTCCGCATCGGCCAGGGCATTGAGGAGCGTGCTCTTGCCCGCGTTCGTGTACCCGACCAGGGCGACCGTCGCCACCTCATGGCGATCGCGGTTGCGGGCCGCGGTGGCGCGCTGGCGCCTCACCTCGGCGAGGTCGGCACGCACCTTCTTGATCTTCTCGCGGATGAGGCGCCGGTCGGTCTCGAGCTGCGACTCGCCGGGGCCTCGCGTCCCGATCCCGCCGCCGGTGCGCGAGAGGTGGGTCCACAACCGCGTGAGGCGCGGCAGGTGGTATTCGAGCGCGGCGAGCTCGACCTGCAGGCGGCCTTCCTTCGTGCGGGCGTGACGGGCGAAGATGTCGATGATCAGCGCCGATCGGTCCAGCACCTTGCAGTCGAGGAGCGTCTCGAGGCTCCGCTGCTGGTTCGGGGCAAGCTCGTCGTCGACGATCAGGAGGTTGAAGTCGGTGGCAGCCTTCTCGTCGACCAGCTCGGCGGCTCGGCCCTTGCCGAAGTACCACACCGGATCCGGGGCGCTGCGGCGCTGAAAGGCGCTGCCGACCACCGATGCGCCGGCCGTCTCGGCCAGGGCGGCGAGCTCCTCGAGCGAGCGGTCCACCGGCCAGCGGCCGTTGCCGGGGTTGTCGAGGCCGATCAGGAAGGCGCGCTCGGTCGGAGCGGTGAGGTCGATCATGCGGTCGCGTTCGGACATCTGTTCGATCCCCATGCTAGCGCGGGGTGCCCGATGCCGCTGCCGTGGACTCTCGGGGTACCAACGTCCTAGTGCGATCCGCTGCGCGCTCTGCCATACCACACCGCACCGGACCCGATGGGGGCAGGCACAGCCAGGAGGTCGCGTGGAGCCAACGGAGCAGGCCACCGTGAAGACGGGGGCCGCAACCGGCGTTCTGACCCGCCGGATGCTCGGCGGCGTCGTGCTCGGGGTGCTCGCCTTCGGGCTGGTGTATCGCCTCACCCTGATGGTTCGCGACGACACGACGATCGCCATCGCCGCCGGTGCGGCGGCCGCACTGGCCGTCGGTTCTCTGGCGCTGTGGCGCACGGTCGCGCCGCTGGTGTCGAAGCAGGCCGAGCTGCAGGCGCGCTACGAGGCGGCCCTCGCCGACGCGCTGCGAGACCCGCTCACCGGGTTGGGCAATCACCGCGCCTTCCACGAGGAGCTCGATCGGCAGGTCGCGGCGGCCCTTCGCTACAACGTCCCGCTCTCGCTCCTTCTCGTCGACATCGACGACTTCAAGTCGATCAACGACACCCGCGGCCATGCCAACGGGGACCGCGTCCTGCGCGGATTCGGCTCCCTGCTGAACGGCGCGCTGCGCCGTGCCGATCGCGCCTTCCGCGTCGGCGGCGACGAGTTCGCGGTCCTCTTCCCGCACACCGATCTCGATGGCGCCCGCGTCGTCTCGCGGCGCCTGCTGACCCAGGCCCTGGAGCCGACCGTCTCGCTCGAGGAGGCCGAGTCCCTCTCCTTCTCCGGCGGTCTGTCGGCACTGCCCGAGCTCGGCCTCGGCCCGGCGCAGCTCTACGCGCAGGCCGATGCGGCCCTGTATGCGGCCAAGCGCAGCGGACGCACGGAGATCGTGCTGTACGAGCCGTCGATGGAGGTGGCCGATCCCGCCGGCGCCACGGTGTCGGCGGTGGCCGAGGTGATCGCGCGCGGCCAGCTCCACCCGGTCTACCAGCCGATCGTGGCCATCCCCGACGGCCACGTGATCGGCGTCGAGGGCCTCATCCGGCCGATGCCGCCGTCGCCGTTCGCCAATCCGATGCAGCTCTTCGCCGCGGCCGAGGCCGGAGGTCAGGTCACGAAGCTCGACCTCGCCTGCGTGGACACGATCGTGGCCGGCGCGCGCGGGCTGCCCGACGACCAGTTCCTGACCGTCAACCTGGCGCCGTCGACGCTCGAGGCCTCCGAGTTCAGCAGCGGGGCGATCCTCGCCATCCTCGCGCGCCACGAGTTCGCGCCCGATCGGCTGATCATCGAGCTCACCGAGCACCATCCGCTGCGAGACCTCGAGCGCGCTCGATCGCGCATGGCCGCCTTCCGCCGCGCCGGGGTTCGCTTCGCGGCCGATGACATCGGCGCCGGCAACGCGGGCCTTCGGCTGCTGTCGGAGATCGAGTTCGACGTGCTGAAGGTGGACCTGACCCTCGTCCAGCGCAGCGAGTCGGAGCGCCCGTCGAACGCCGTCATCGGCTCGGTGGTCGAGCTCGCCGCGCGCACCGGCGCGCTCGTCGTCGCCGAGGGGATCGAGCGCTCCGCGCAGATCGGACCGCTCCTGCGTCTCGGGATCACCGCCGGCCAGGGCTTCTACCTCGGCCGGCCGGGGCCGCTCGAGCAGGCGATGGTGCCGGTGATCACCCCGATGACGACGCCGACCGAGGCCATCAACGGCGTCGCCGCCTGGCGCCAGTCGATCGGGCTGCCGATCAGCTGAGCGCCGCTCGCAGCGCGCGCTCGGCCCGACCCACCACCTCGTCGGCGTCCGAGGGCCCGTCACCGAGCGGGATCCAGGTGACTCGCGGGTCGCGACGGAACCACGTGAGCTGGCGTTTCGCGTACTGCCGCGTGCGACGTGCCGTGACCGCCACGGCTTCGTCCAGGCTCCACTCCCCCGCCAGGTAGGCGGCGGCCTCGGCATAGCCGTGCCCGGTCATCGGCCGCAGCTCGGGACCGTAGCCCGCCGCTCGCAGCTGCCGCACCTCCTCGAGAAGGCCGCCATCGAAGAGCTCTCGCGCACGCTCGTCGATCCGTCGGTAGAGGACCGCTCTCGGCCGGTCGAGGCCGACGAGCGCGACCTTCCCGGCGTAGGCGCTGGATCGCGGGGCTCCGCCGCCTCCGGCCTCCGCGCGCTCGAGCGCCCGCAGCACCCGTCGCGGGTTGCGCAGGTCGATCGCCGCGGCCGCGGCCGGATCCGCTGCCCGGAGCCGCGCGACGAGCGTCTCGAGGCCATCGGTCTCGAGCTCGTCCGCCAGGCGCTGCCGGAGCTCGGGAGACCAGGGCTGGCCGGCGTAGTCGTGGCCGTCGACGAGCGCCGAGACGTACAGGCCGGTTCCTCCCACGACCAGCGGCAGCCGCCCACGTGCCGCGATCGCGGGGATCAGGGCGCGGGCCCGGTCGACCCAGTCGGCCACGGTGAAGGGCTCATCGGGGTCCACGACGTCGATCAGGTGATGCGGAACCCGTCGTTGCGCGGACGTCGGGACCTTGGCGGTGCCGATGTCCATGCCGCGGTAGACCTGTCGCGAGTCCGCGACGACGATCTCGACCGGGATCCGGTCGGCGATGGCGAGCGCCAGATCGGTCTTGCCCGAAGCGGTCGGCCCGACGATGCCGAGCACCGGGGGGACCACGCTCCCCTACACCTCGACGAGCTGCTGCACCTGCTCGATCGCGCTGGCGCGTCCCGTGGCCCGCGAGGCGTGGACGACCACCGCATTGAACGACACCGGCCCCTCCGCGACGTGGAAGCGGGTCGGCAGGTGGCGCGTGAAGCGCGGCAGCACCGTCTCGAGGCTGAAGCCGATGACCGAGTCGCGCGGACCGGTCATGCCGATGTCGCTGATGTACGCGGTCCCCGCCGGCAGGACCCGCGCGTCGGCGGTCGGAACGTGGGTGTGGGTCCCGACCACCGCCGACATGCGACCGTCGAGGTACCAGCCCATCGCGTTCTTCTCCGAGGTGATCTCGCAGTGGAAGTCGAGGATCCGGACCGGCGGCAGCGGATCGGCCGCGCCATCGAGGAGCTCGTCGAGCTTCGTGAACGGCGAATCGAGCTGGTTCATGAAGACGCGGCCCATGGCGTTGATGACCGCGACCTCGTCGCCGCCATCGGTGTGGTGGACGAGCCAGCCGCGACCGGGTGCCTCGTCGGGGTAGTTGATCGGCCGCAGGACGGGGCGATCGGTGTCGAGGTACTCGTAGATCTCGCGCTTGTCCCAGATGTGGTTGCCGCTGGTGATGACGTCGATGCCGCTGCCGAGCAGCTCCTCGGCGAGGCTCGGGGTGAGACCGGCACCGGCCGCGACGTTCTCGCCGTTCGCGATCACGAGATCGATGTCCCGCTCATGTCGCAGCTCCGGGAGGACGGCCGCCACCGCCAGCCGGCCCGGCTTGCCGATGATGTCGCCGATGACGCAGATGCGAAGCTCGTCGCCGCCGGCGCTCACCGCGCGTAGTCGACGGCCCGCGTCTCGCGGATGACGGTCACCTTGATCTGCCCGGGGTACTGGAGCTGCTCCTCGATCTTGCGCACGACGTCGCGCGCCAGGCGACTCGAGGCGAGATCGTCGATGTCCTCGGGGCGCACGAGGATCCGGATCTCGCGGCCGGCCTGGATCGCGAAGCAGCGCTCGACGCCCGGGAAGCTGAGGGCGATCTGCTGGAGGTCGTCGAGGCGCTTGACGTAGTTGTCGAGGCTCTCGCCGCGCGCGCCGGGACGCGAGGCGCTGATCGCGTCGGCGATCT
Source organism: uncultured Chloroflexia bacterium (assembly GCA_963797855.1). GTDB lineage: Bacteria > Chloroflexota > Limnocylindria > QHBO01 > QHBO01 > JACDBZ01. The sequence goes on from CAWCQX010000013.1 coordinate 26,942, forward strand.
GGACGACGGTGGCCTCGGTGGACTCCTGCTCGACCTCCTGGTGGTGGGCGGCGATCGCGTTGCAGACGGTCGGCGTTGACCCCGTAGCGGGCCGCGATGTCGCCGCCGATCGCGGCGTGCGGCCCCTCGACCTCGTGGTCGACCGCCTTGCCGATGTCGTGCAGCAGCCCGCCCTTCTTCGACTCGGCCACGTTCGCGCCGATCTCCGCCGCCAGGAGCCCCGCCAGGCGCGCGGTCTCGACGCAGTGGTTGAGCACGTTCTGCCCGTAGCTGGTTCGGTACTTCAGGCGGCCGATGAGCTTGATGAGCTCGGGGTGCAGGCCCGGCACGCCGGCGTCGTAGGCCGCCTGCTCCCCCGCCTGGCGCATGACGATCTCGAGCTCCTGGCGTGCCTTGGCGACGGTCTCCTCGATCCGGCCGGGATGGATGCGGCCGTCGCTGATCAGCTTGTTCAGCGCCATGCGCGCCACCTCGCGGCGCACGGGGTCGAAGCCGGAGAGGACGACGGCCTCCGGCGTGTCGTCGATGATCAGGTCGACCCCGGTGGCCTGCTCGAGGGCGCGGATGTTGCGCCCTTCGCGGCCGATGATGCGACCCTTCATCTCCTCGTTGGGCAGGTTCACGACGGTGATCGTGGCCTCGCTGGTGAGGTCGCCGGCGATGCGCTGCATGACGGTGGTCAGGATCCGGCGCGCGCGGTCGTCCCCCTCCTCCGACGCGTGGCGCTCGATCTCGCGAACGCGATGCTGGGCCTCGGCCAGCGCCTCGTCCTCGATCTCGCGGATCATCGTCTGGCGGGCCTCGGCCACCGATAGCCCGGAGACGCGCTCGAGCTCGACCAGCTGTCGCTGTCGCAGCTCGTTCAGCCGGGCGGCCTCCACCTCGAGGCCCTCGGCTCGGGCGTTCAGCGCCACCGCCTGCTCCTCGAGCGCGGCCGTCTTACGATCGAGCGCCTCCTCCCGATCCAGGAGTCGGCGCTCGTTGCGCTGGTGGGTGGCGCGTTGCTCGCGCGCCTCTTCCTCGGCTGCGCGACGCAGGTGCAGGGCCTCGTCCTTTCCCTCGAGGACGATCTCCTTCTGCTTCGCGCGCGCCTCGGCCTCGAGGCGCTGGGCGTAGCCCTCGGCGTGCTTGACCGCGTTGGCGGCGACGAAGCGACGCGCCATGAAGCCGAGGAACACCCCGATGACGGCGGCGACGGCCGCCACGGCGACGACAGCGAATTCGGGCATTCGGCTCCTCCTCGTCGTTGGAGCCCGGATTGGGCGAGGTTGGCGCCCGCGCGGCGGGCGATCGATCGGAACGAGTCTGTGCGGCCGATCCCGGCCGGAAAGCGCGAGTGTAGCGCAAAGCCCCGCACGCCTCCCGACGGCGGTCCGGCGCCGTCAGGCGGTGAAGATCTTCCCCATCAGGCGCACGTGGTCGAGATCGCGCGGCACGAAGTCCTGGAGCATGATCCGCTGCGTCCCGTTCGCCTCGAGCGCGCGGACGCGTTCGAGCGCCTGCTCGGGCGTGCCCATGATCCAGCGGCCTGCGACGCTCGGCGAGCCACGCCTCGGCGCCGTCGGCCGACTGGCCGAGCGCGGCGAGCAGGTCGGCCACGCGCGCCTGGAGGTCGGCCTCGGTCTCGGCGACCAGCACGCCGGTCATCGCGGAGAGCACGACCTCGTCGGGATCCCGGCCGATCTCGGCGCAGGCGGCGCGGACGCGGGCGTAGGCCTCGGGAGCGTCGTCGGGCGATGCCGAGTTGAGGTTGAACTCGTCGCCGTAGCGGGCGATCAGCCGCGCCAGGCGCGCGCCGCCCTTGCCGCCGAAGATGATGTGCGGATGGCGCCGACCGCCGCGGCCGATCTCGCCGTGGCGCTTCGACTCGCGAACCTGCCAGTGCTCGCCGTCGAACGACCAGCCGTCCGGCTCGGTCCACAGGCCGTGGATGATCGCCATCTGCTCCTCGAGCATGTCGAATCGCTCGCCGAGCGCCGGGAATGGCAGGCCGAGCTGGGCGTGCTCGTCGTCGTTCCAGCCCGCCCCGAAGCCGGCCTCGACGCGGCCGTCGCTCATCTCGTCGACGGTCTGGATGACCTTGGCGAGGTTGCCCGGGCAGGCGGAACGTGACCGGCGAAACGAGGACGCCGAGCCGGATCGTCGAGGTCTCGCGCGCCAGCCCGGCCAGCGTCGTCCACGCGTCGGTGGTCGGCTTGCCGGCTCCACCGGGGAAGCTCGCGTAGTGGTCGGAGCGGAAGAAGGCCTCGAGCCCCGCCTCCTCGGCCGTCCGCGCCACCGCGAGGATCTCGTCGTAGCTCAGCCCCTGCTGGGGCTCGGTCATGAGGGCGTAACGCATGCGTCCAGCCTAAACGACGCCGCGGCGCTCTACCAGAGGGTGGTGGGCGGTCCGTGGCCGACGCGCTGAGCGCGCTCGCGCCAGCGGGGGCTCGTGTCGTGCATCCGATCGGCCGGCGCGTACAGGCCGGGATCCTCCCAGTCGTCCTCCGGCTCGGCAACCTGCCGCACGATCGAGTCCGGATCGAGGCGGCGGTACTCGTCGAGCCATTCGGACAGCTTCATGCGGACCTCATTCTAGGACTCGATCCCCTACCCGCATCCGGGTTTCTACGGATCGCGCTACGGATCCGCAGATCAGGAACCGTGCCATCACCCGCCTGCGCCTTGCGTCTTTCGCGACGACTCGCGCGCGCTGACGAGCTGCGCGACCGTCCGGTCGAGATCTGCCCGGGCGATCGTCTCGCCGATCACGTCGAGCGGCACCTCGTCGAGGCGACGGAAGCGCACGCAGCTCTTTCCCATGTTCAGCTTCTTGCCCGACGCTGCGTAGCGCTCCTTGAACCACGCCGCCTCTTCCGGGCTGCTGTAGACGGTATTGAGATAGAGGCTGATGTAGTTCTTGTGGCTGCCGAGTGCGGCAAGGCCGAGGGGCTCGCCGTTGTACGTATCCGGAAACGTCTCGAGCGGCACCCACCAGCCGATCATCCCGTACGCCATTCCCTCGCTGTAGCCCGGCGGCAGGTTGCGGTTGACGACCTCGCGAACCGTCGCGACGGCCTCGCGGCGGTCATCGGGCAGCGAGGCGACGTACTCGTCCGGCGTGCTGGCGCTGCTCCTGGCCATGGTCGGTCCCCGCTGGTGTGGTGACGTGGGGTTTGGGACGCCTAGGGTACGTCGTCGGCGGACTCGTCGCCCGCCTCGCGGATCGCCGATCGGACCGTATCGGGATCGAAGCCACGGCGCACGAGGTACATGCCGACGCGCTGGAGCGCCTTTCGATCGCTCGGCAGGGGCCGGCCGCGGAGGTGACGAGCGAGCGTGTCGGCCGCGCGTTCCGCCTCGTTGGCGGGCACCGCCTGGTCCTCGGGACGGCGCTGCGGTGCGCGATGCTCGGCCCGGTACTCCTCGATGACGTCCCGAGGCACCCCGTGTTGCCGGAGCTCGGCCTCGATCATCCGCACGCCTCGGGGTGCATGGCGATCGCGTTGCTCGCCCCACCAGCGGGCGAAGGCTGCGTCGTCGAGGTAGCCGAGCTCGCCAAGCCGCTCGACGATCTCATCGATCACCGGCTCCGGCGTCCCGGCGCGGCGCAGGCGGCGCTCGGTCTCCCATCGCGTCCTCGGGCGCGTCCCGAGGTACCCACCGCGATCTCCATCGCCGCGGTCGCGTCGGGCGGCTCGGCGGCCGCCTTGCGGCGACGAGCGCTGAGGTCGGTCATCGGCCGAGAGGCGCTATTCGGCCTCGCTGATGCCCTCGACGCCGACCTCGATGCTCGCGACCTTGCCGCGGATCTCGTCGTCGATCTTCTGCGCGATCTCCGGGTTCTGCTTCAGGAAGTCGCGGGAGTTCTCGCGGCCCTGGCCGAGACGGATGTCGCCGTAGTTGAACCAGGCACCGGTCTTCGTGAGGATGCCGGCCGCGATGCCGACGTCGAGCAGGCCACCCTCCACGCTGATGCCCTCGTTGTACATGATGTCGAACTCGGCGACCCGGAAGGGGCTGGCGACCTTGTTCTTCACGACCTTGACCCGGGTGCGGGAGCCGATCGCATCGGTCCCGGTCTTCAGGGTCTCGATGCGGCGGATGTCCAAGCGCACGCTGGCGTAGAACTTCAGGGCGCGGCCGCCCGGCGTCGTCTCGGGGTTGCCGAACATGACGCCGATCTTCTCGCGCAGCTGGTTCGTGAAGATCAGCGCGGTCTGGCTGCGGTTGATCGCGCCGGTCAGCTTGCGCAGGGCCTGGCTCATCAGGCGGGCCTGCAGGCCGACGAAGGCGTCGCCCATGTCGCCCTCGATCTCGGCGCGTGGCACGAGCGCGGCCACCGAGTCGACGATCACGACGTCGACGCCGCCGGAGCGGATGAGGGTCTCGGCGATCTCGAGGGCCTGCTCGCCGGTGTCGGGCTGGCTGACGAGCAGCTCGTCGACGTCGACGCCGACGTTCTTGGCGTAGCCCGGATCCAGCGCGTGCTCGGCGTCGATGAAGGCCACGACGCCGCCGTTGCGCTGCGCGCTCGACGGCGACGTGGTAGCACAGCGTCGTCTTGCCGCTCGACTCGGGGCCGAAGATCTCGGTGATCCGGCCGCGCGGGACGCCGCCGACGCCGAGGGCCAGGTCGAGCGCGATCGAGCCGGTCGAGACGGCCGGGACGTTCTGCGCTTCCCGATCGCCGAGGCGCATGATCGCGCCGCGCCCGAACTGCTTCTCGATCTGGAGGATGGCGGCGTCCACGGCCCGGCTTCGCTCGCCATCGCCGTTCTTCGCCGCCGGGGTCTGGGTCGCCACCACCGTTGCGTCCATCGTTTTCGTTCCGCTCCTCGTTCGATGCGTGCGGGGCCCCGGTGGCGTCAGCTCACTCCTCGTCCTGGGGCTCTGGCTCGCGCTCCTTGCGCTTGGGCTTGATGACCTCGACCTGGCGCGTCGGCGGCTGGTACGTCGTCGGCGCCACCGATCCGGCCTGGTTCTTCGGTGCCTTCTCCTTCGGCTTCCGCTTTGGCTCCTTGCGTGGTCGATCCCGCCCCTTTGCCATCGCTCGAACCTCCGATGCGTGAGCCGGTCGAGCTTGCGCGAATCCTGCGCCGCCGGCCCTTATCACCCGCTTACCCGGCGCTTAGCGCACCGATGCGACCGATTCTACGCTTGGCCTCGTGACAGCTCCCCCGTCGCGTTTCGCCGCCCATTCTACACCGATGTCATACGCCGTCATACGCTCAGGACGCCGTCCCGACGAGCGAATCCGGCGCGATATCCGCTCGCCGCAGCGTGCCGAAGCGTGCCGTCCGCCAGCGAGGCGCGCAGCCGGCGCATGAGCTCGAGCGTCCAGGTCACGTTGTGGATCGTCGCGAGCCGGTACGCGAGCAGCTCGCGGGCGCGGAACAGGTGGGCGACGTACGCGCGCGAGAACTCGCGGCACGCCTCGCAGGCGCAGGCCGGATCGATCGGCCCGGCGTCGTCGAGGAAGGCGGCGTTGCGAAGGTTCAGGCGGCCCGCATCGGTCCAGACCTGTCCGGTGCGCGCGACGCGCGTGGGCAGGACGCAGTCGAAGAGGTCGATCCCGCGCTCCACCGCCGCGAAGAAGTCGACCGGGCGAGCCGACCCCCATCAGGTAGCGCGGCCGAGGGTCGTCACCGAGCGCTTCGGCGACGACGTCCAGGGTCGTCGCCATCTGCGCCTTCGACTCCCCCACCGAGAGGCCGCCGACGGCGATCCCGTCGAACGGCATGCCGGCAATCGCCGCGACCGACTCCCGGCGCAGCTCGACGTCGACGCCGCCCTGGACGATCCCGTAGACGGCCTGGCCGGGCGAACGCGCGTCGAGCGATCGTCGCGCCCAGCTGTGCGTTCTGGCCATCGCCTCGGCGACCTCGGTGCGCGGGAGCCCGGGGTCGACGAGCTGGTCGAACGCCATCGCCACATCCGAACCGAGCAGCGCCTGGATCTCCATCGCGCGCTCGGGGGTGAGCCGATGGGTCGAGCCGTCGAGATGCGAGGTGAAGGTGACCCCGTCGTCGTCGACCCGCCGCAGATGCGCCAGCGAGAAGACCTGGAAGCCGCCGGAATCGGTCAGGATCGGTCCGTCCCAGCCCATGAACCGATGCAGCCCCCCGAGGCTCGCGATCCGCTCGGCGGTCGGCCTCAGGCTCAGGTGATACGTGTTGCCGAGGATCATCTGCGCACCGGCGGCGTGCAGATCGCCGGGCGTCAGCGCCTTCACCGTCGCCTGGGTCCCGACCGGCATGAACTGCGGCGTGTCGATCGGTCCGTGGGCGGTCGTGAGGCGGCCGAGGCGAGCGCGACCGACCTCGGTGGGCTCGAATGTGAAGGCCGGCGCCTGCGCGGTCACGGGCGAAACGCGCTCGTCACGCTCTTCGGCGGCATCGGCGCAGGATACGGCAGGTGTCGTTGGGGCTCGTCGGGCTTGTAACGATTCGATAACCTACGCAGGTGCGACTGACCGAGTGGCCGCGAATGCCGTTCCTGAACGAAGAGGTCAAGGAATGGATCGCGCTCGAACTCCAGAGCCTTGGCGTCGAGGATCTGGCGGTCTACGCCCTCGAGGCCGGACAGGAGGGCGACGAGCGCCGGGTCATGGTCGCCACCGAGGTCGGCCTGCTCGACCACCGCTACGCGCCGTTCGGGTCCTCCGCCCGCTACCGCCTCGCGATGCTGATGTACCCCTGGCAGGTCCTCCGTGGCGTCGAGCTTCGCGCCGATACGTTCCGCCTCTGGGCCCGCGAGCACCGCACGCGCTGGTCGTTCCGCCTGCACCATCCGCACTTCGAGGCGGCGACCGAGTCGCCGGACCTCGGCCAGGCGCTCTGCGACCTCGCTCGCGTCTGCGCGGTCATGGCCGAGCCGTTCGGCGTCCCGGCCGGCCGCGTCTCGTCCGACGTCCCCGGCGTGATCCCCGGCGGCCCGCGCCCGATCCCGCCGACCGGCGACGCACCCGAGTCCGGCGACGAGGGCGAGCCGGACGAGGGCGAGGCGGACGAAGCGGACAAGCCAGCCGAGGCCACCGGCGACGCCTCGGGCAACGGGGTGACGGACGCGCCGCCGGCCGAGGCCGCACAACGGCCGACGGCCGTGCCGATCGGTGACGACGAGGAGATCCTCGAGCTTTCCGACGAGGAGCGCGCCGCGGTCCCGACCCGCTCGGACGAACCGGGCTAGACGATCAGCATCGCGTCGCCGAAGCTGAAGAACCGGTACCCCTCGGCCAGCGCTTCGCGGTAGGACGCGAGCAGCCGGTCACGGGCCTCGAGGGCGGACGCATCCGCCATCCCGGCCTGGACGAAGGCGGTCACGAGCAGCAGCAGCGAGCTGCGCGGCAGATGGAAGTTCGTGATCAGCGCGCCGACCGCCCTGAACCGATACGGCGGCGTGACGTACAGGTCCGTCCAGCCCTCGGCCGCATCCGTTCGCGCGGCCGTCTCCAGCACCCGCACCGCGGTCGTGCCCACCGCCACGACGCGGCCTGCGGTCGCCAATGCCTCGCGCGTCGCCGGCGGCACCTCGTACCACTCGCGGTGGATCCGGTGCTCGTCGACGAACTCGCCCTCCAGCGGCCGGAACGTGTCGAGCCCGACGTGCAGCGTGACGGAGGCGCGCTCGACGCCGGCCGTCTCGAGCGAGACGAGCAGGTCATCGGTGAAGTGGAGCCCGGCCGTTGGGGCGGCGGCCGATCCGGGTGGACGGGCGTAGACCGTCTGGTAGCGCTCGGCCGGCGACGATCGGTCGCGGATGTACGGCGGCAGCGGCATCTCGCCCGCATCGGCCATGACGGCGTGCGCGTCGCGCTCGAATCGGACGACGCGGGTGCCATCGGTGAGCCGCTCCCCGACCTCGACGCGGTCGCCGCTCCGAAGGGTGACGAACGAGCCCACCGCGAGCCGGCGCGAGGGGCGGACGAGCGCCTCCCACCGCTGCGGGTCGTCGGGAAGCGGGCGGAGGACGAGCACCTCGGCGGCACCGCCACCGGGCCGCTCCCCCACCAGCCGAGCCGGCAGGACGCGCGAGTCGTTCACGACGAGCAGGTCCGCCGGGGCTCAGCCAGCGGCCGACGTCGCGGAAGCGCGCGTGCTCGATCTGCCCGGTCGCGCGATCGAGGACGAGCAGGCGCGAGGAGTCGCGCGGCTCGGCCGGTGTCTGGGCGATCGCGTCGGGCGGCAGCTCGTAGTCGAAGTCGTCGACCCGGAGACGTCGCTCGTTCACGCCGGACACGGTAACGCCCGGCCGGTGGGACCGGCCGGGCGCATCGGTCTGGTCAGGTCAGCCTGACCGTTCGGTCAGATGACCGAGTTGATCCACGCCTGCGCGAAGTAGATGGCGAACGCGACGGCGACGACCCACATCAGCCAGTGGACCTCGCCGAACTTGCCGCGCACGGCCTTGATGAGCACGTACGTCACGAACATCGCGCCGATGCCCACGGTGATGCTGTACGTCAGCGGCATGAGCGTGATGGCCAGGAGGGCCGGGATGCCGACCTCGACGTCGCCGAAGTCGATGTCCTTGATGAGCGTGGCCATCAGGTAGCCGACGACGACGAGAACGGGGCCCGTCGCCGCGAACGGCACCATCGAGGCCAGCGGGGTCACGAACACGGCCAGCACGAACAGGATGCCGACGATGACCGACGTCAGGCCGGTTCGGCCGCCCTCCGCGACGCCCGCGGCGCTCTCGATGTAGCTCGTGTTCGAGCTGATGCCGGCGGCGCCGCCGGCGGCAGCGGCGAACGAGTCGACGAGAAGGACCCGGTTGATGCCGGGCACCTTGCCGTCCGGCGTGGCGAGGCCCGCCTGCTCCGCGATCGCGGTGGCGGTCCCCATCGTGTCGAAGAAGTCGGTGAGCATGATCGAGAAGATCGTGAGCGACGCGACGAGGATGCCGAGCTCCCAGACCTCGGTCACGTTGAACTGGCCGAGCGTCGAGAAGTCCGGCACGAAGCTGAGGTTCTCGGGGACGGTCGTCAGGCCGAGGACGTAGGCGACGATCGACATCACGATGATGCTGATGAGGAGCGCCGCGCGAACCTTCAGCACGAACAGCACGATCGTCAACGCGAGGCCGAGCACGAAGACCCACGTCTGCCGTCTCGACCGGGAAGTTGAACTGCGACGATCGGGTTGCCGGGGACGATCAGCCCGCCATCCACGAAGCCGATGAACAGGATGAAGAGGCCGATGCCGACGCCGATCGCCCGCTTCAGGGCGAGCGGCACCGCGTCCATGATCGCCTCCCGCAGGCCGACGAGCACCAGCACCAGGACGATGAGCCCCTCGAGGACGATGACGCCCATGGCGCCCGCCGGCGAGAGACCGAGGCCCAGGACGAGGGTGAACGCCACGATGGCGTTGATGCCGAGCCCGGCCGCCAGCGCGATCGGGTAGTTCGCCGCCAGGCCCATCACGATCGTCAGGAGGCCGGCGAGCAATGCGGTCGCTGCGGCCGCCGCGGGGATGAACGCGTCGCGTTCCGCCCCTTCGGGGAACATGTTCGAGAGGATCAACGGGTTCAGGAAGATGATGTACGCCATCACCAGGAACGTGGTGACGCCGGCACGGACCTCCGTCCCGATGTTGGTCCCCCGCTCGCTGAGCTTGAAGTAGGAGTCGAACCCGCCGCTGGACGCGGGCGGGGCTGCCTCGCTACTGGGTACTTCGGTGACCTCCGCTTCCACGGACCACCTCTCCGCTCCATGGCACGCGCAGCCCGACACCGTCGTTGGGCACTGGTGCCGCCGCGCAGCCTACTCCGCGACCGATGCCATCCGTCGCGGAATTCCGCGCCGGCCGTCGCCCGTCCTAGCGGCGCACGAAGAAGTTCAGGACGAGCGTCAGGATCACGCTGATGACGATCATCGAGCCGAGCGGAATGTAGATGCCGCCGTTCTCGCCCTCGATCGCGATGTCGCCGGGGAGCTTCCCGAAGGGCAGGCGCACGCCGAGCACCGCGAGGCCGCCGATCACCACCAGCACGATGCCGATGACGAGGATGATCCGGCCGAGCTCCGGGCTCACCGGACTACCCGTCGAAGAGGCCGGGCTGCGAAGCCGCCGCCGCCGCTGACGCGGGTGGCGTCAGGCCGAGGTGCTCCCAGCCGCCCGGCGTGAGCATCCGGCCGCGCGGCGTCCGCGCCAGGAGCCCGATCTGCATGAGGTACGGCTCGACGACGTCCTCGACCGTCTCGATCGGCTCGGAGACCGTCGCCGCCATCGTGGCCAGCCCGACCGGCCCGCCACCATGGTGCTCGGCGATCGCGCGCAGGAGCTGGCGGTCCATGGCGTCGAGCCCGCGCTCGTCGATCTCGAGCAGGGCCAGGGCGTCCGTCGCACTCGCCTCGGTGACCGTGTCGTCATCGCCACCGCGGACCTGGGCGTAGTCGCGGACGCGCTTGAGCAGCCGGTTCGCGATCCGCGGCGTTCCACGCGAGCGCCGGGCGACGAGCCGCGCGGCGTCATCGGTCAGGCGGACGTCGAGGATCTCGGCCGAGCGGCGGAGGATCCGCTCGAGCTCGGCCTGGGTGTAGTAGTCGAGCCGATACGTGACGCCGAACCGATCCCGCAGGGGCCCGGTGATCGAGCCGACGCGGGTGGTCGCGCCGATCACCGTCACGGGCTCGATCTGGAGGCGGACCGTCCGCGCGCCCGGTCCCTTGCCGAGCACGACGTCGAGCGCGAAGTCCTCCATCGCCGGGTAGAGGATCTCCTCCACGACGTGGCTGAGCCGATGGATCTCGTCGATGAACAGCACGTCTCCCGCGCCGAGGGACGTCAGCACCGCCGCGAGGTCGCCGGCCCGCTCGATGGCCGGCCCGCTCGTGGTCCGGATCTGCGCCCCCATCTCGGCCGCCACGATGTTCGCGAGCGTCGTCTTGCCGAGGCCCGGAGGTCCGTACAGGAGGATGTGGTCGACCGGCTCGCCGCGCTTCTGCGCCGCGTCGATGAGGATCGCCAGGTTCTCCTTGATCCGATCCTGGCCGGCGAACTCGTCGAGCCTCCGCGGCCGGACGGTCGACTCGAGCGCGCGCTCCTCGTCGGCGACCTCCGCGCTCGTGATGCGCTCGATCGTCATCGGTGCGCTCCGCGGCACGAATCGAACATGTGAGCGATTCTACCCTCGGTCCCGGAGCGCCTCGGCGGCCCACGCGCGCACCGTCTCGTGGTGAGCCGCCCAGGCATCCCAGGTCGTCTCCGCCCAGCGCCTGACGAGACCGACGTGCTCCGCGCCGTCACGCGCGACGAGAACGTCGACGACGGTCATCGGGTATCCGGCTGGCGGCGTGAGCCACGGCCAGGAGCGATCGTCGTTCGCGAGCCGCTGCGTGATCGCGGTGAGCCGATCGGACTCGATCCCGTGCTCGAGCCAGTGGCAGAGGCCGATGAGGTGGAGCGCGACCGACTGTCGCTGGCGGCGGTCGTCGGTTCCGGGGTGCTGCACCGCATAGACGTCGACGCTCTGGCGGTGGATGCGGCCGAACGTGACGTCGCCGAACTCCCGGGCCAGCAGCTCCCCGAACGTCGACCAGCACGCCGGCGAGGCGCCGATGTACGGATGCATCTCGTCGGCGACCTGCGGCAGGTATCGCGCGCCACAACCGGGGCAGGGCTCGGTGATGCGCTCCAGGTCTTCGGCCGTGTCGACGTCGGGCATGGCGGCGTGCTCGACCGCGGTGACGAGCGCCGGGTCCGCGCGGAGGAGGTCGCGAAGGCCGGTGTCGCCGCCGGCGTCGCTGACGAGGGCGAAGCCCTCTCGCTCGATGAGCGCCGGAGGCCCGAGCACGCCATCGGAGCTCGTCGCGACGACCGGCGTGCCGCCACGCCAGCCATCGAGCGAGCGAAGGTGCTCGACGCTGACCGTCGGCTGGTCGGCGAGCATGACCACCGCCGCTTCGGCATCCGGAGGGACCGCGGCGATCCCCAGCTGCAGCGACCGGCTCATCCCGAGATGCGGCGCATCGTTGCGGACCGCGATCGCGGACTCCGGGACGGGCAGCGTCGACGGCGCCACCACGATCAGCGGCGACAGGCCGGCCGCGGTCGCCGTGTCGACGACGATCTGGAGCATCGTCCGCGACCCGATCCGCACCGCCGCCTTCGGCGCTCCGAAGCGCGTGGATCCGCCCGCGGCGAGGATGACGGCGGCGACGCTCATCGGTCCATTCTGCGGGCTTAGCATGCGTGCATGTCCGATACACCGAATGGCCCGATCGAGGGCGCTCGATACGGCCACACCAACCTGATCGCTCGCGACTGGCGTCGTCTCGCCACCTGGTACGAGCGCCTCTTCGGATGCGTGCCGGTCCCGCCGGAGCGGGACTACGCCGGGCCCGATCTCTCGCGCGGCACCGCCATCCCCGATGCGGCGCTCAAGGGCGTCCACCTCCGGCTGCCCGGTCACGGCGAGAACGGACCGACGCTCGAGATCTACACGTTCGCCTCCACCGGTGCGGGCATGGAGCCCGCGATCGATCGGCCCGGGTTCGGCCACATCGCGTTCGCCGTCGCGGACGTCCCGCCCGCTCGAGACCGCGTCCTCGCGGAGGGCGGCAGCCCGGTTGGCGACGTCGTCACGCTCACGACCGCCGATGGCCGCCGCGTGACCTGGTGCTACGTCACGGATCCGGAGGGCAACGTCGTCGAGCTGCAGAGCTGGGCTCCGCCCGCGTGAGCGACCGATTCGACGCGATCCCGAAGGTCGAGCTCCACTGCCACGTCGAGGGCACGGTCCGGCCGTCAACCGTCGTCGAGCTGGCTCGCAAGCACGGCCGGAAGCTCCCGAGCGAGGACCCGACGGAGCTGTATCGGTTCGAATCGCTCGACTCGTTCCTCGCGGTCTTCTGGCTCGTCCAGGAGCTGATCGGCGACCGGGACGACTGGGCGCGCGTCGCCTACGAGTCGATCGTCGATGCGGCACCGCATGGCCTGCGCTACCGGGAGATGTTCTTCACGCCGGCTCGTCATCTCGCCGCAGGGCAGCCGCTGGCCGAGATCGTCGCCGGCCTGACCGAGGGAATCGAGGCGGCCCAGCGCGAGACCGGTGTGCGGTGCGCGCTCATCTGCGACATCGACCGCGCCTACGGCGGCGCGGCCGCGACCGAGCTGGCCGAGGGTCTCACCGGACTGCGTCGGGCCGGATCGGCCGATCGCGTCATCGGCCTCGGCATGGACTCGACCGAGCGCGGCGTCGATCCGCGCGACTTCGCGCCCGCCTACGACCTCGCGCGCGCAGCCGGCCTGCGTGCGACCGGGCACGCGGGCGAGGACACCGGCCCCGAGAACATCGCCGCGGCCCTCGACGCCCTGGATCTCGAGCGGATCGACCACGGCATCGCGATCGTCGAGGACCCCGAGCTGATGGCGCGCGTCGCCGACGCGCGGATCCCGCTCGACGTCTGCCCGACCTCGAATGTCGTGATCGCGAATCGGTTCCCGACGCTCGCGGACCACCCGTTTCGACGGATGCGCGAGGCCGGACTGCTCGTGACGATCAACACCGACGACCCCGCGATGACCGATCTCGACCTCGGCGCCGAGTACCGCGACGTCGCGGGCGCCATGGGCTACACCTTCGAGGAGATGTGCGCGATCGCGATCGAGGGGATCGAGGCGACGTGGCTCGGCGACGAGGAGCGGCGCGCGCTGCGGGCCTCGTTCGAGCGGGAGATCGCGACGATCGCGGCCGATGACTGAGCCGTTCGATCTCCTCATCGAGAACGGGACGATCGTCGATGGCAGCGGCGCGCCCGGGTTCGCGGGCGCGGTCGGGATCCGCGACGGCCGGCTGACGATCGTCTTCGGCGAGACCGAGACCGTGGTCGCGGCGGAACGGCGGATCGACGCGACCGGGCTGATCGTCGCACCGGGGTTCATCGACCTCCACTCCCACTCGGGGCTGATGATCTTCGCGGACCCCCTCCACGAGCCGAAGGTGCGCCAGGGCATCACGACCGAGGTGATCGGCGTCGACGGTCTCAGCTACGCGCCGATCCCCGACCCGAACGACCTCGAGGCGCTGGCCCACATGAACGCCGGTCTCGACGGTCGCCCCGACATCGCATACGACTGGGGTTCCGTCGAGTCCTACCTCGATCGGCTCGACGCGCTGCATCCATCGGTCAACCTCGCGTTCCTCGTCGGCAACAGCGCGCTGCGCATGGCAGCCATGGGCTGGGATGAGATCGAGGCGAGCGAGGCGGACGTCGCGAACATGCGGTCGATGCTGCGAGAGGCGATGGAGGAGGGCGCCATCGGCCTCTCGTCAGGGCTGGACTATCCGCCCGGCGCCTACGCCAGCACCGATGAGCTGGCGCAGCTGACCCGCGAGGCGGCCGCCCACGGGGGCTTCTACCACACGCATGTGCGCTACGCGCTCGGCGATCGGTACCTCGATCCCTTCCGCGAGGCGATCGAGATCGGACGGCGCGGCGAGGGGCCGGCCCACATCACCCACTTCTATCACCGGCAGACGTTTCCCGGCGGGCCCGGACCGATGCTTGCCCTCGTCGATGACGCGCGCGCGGAGGGCCTCGACGTCACGTTCGACACGTATCCGTACGAGTGGGCCAGCACCCGGCTGCTGATCATGATCCCGCCATGGGTGCAGGCGGGCGGACCGATGGCAACCAAGGAGCGCCTCGCCGACCCGTCCGTGCGCGACCGGATCCGGCGAGAGCTGTCCGAGCGCGGTGTGCTCTACGCCGGGCGCAACGCCTGGGACGACGTCCGGCTCGGCGCGTTCGCGCGACCGGAGCTGCTGCGCTGGGAGGGCCGCACCCTCGGCGAGTTGGTGCGCGACCGCAACGGAGATTCAGTCGACGTTCTGTGCGACCTGCTGCTCGAGGAGGACCTTCGAGTGAACCAGGTCACCCCCGGCCCGTGGACGGAGACCCTGCGCGACTTCATCCGCCACCCGGTCGGGATGATCGGCACCGACTCGACCTTCGTCGGCGAGAAGCCGTCCCCTAGGTCATATGGCTCATTCCCTCGAGTGCTCGGCCAATTCGTCCGCGAGGAGGCACTTTTGAGCGTGGAAGAGGCCGTTCGGTCGATGACGTCGGCCGCGGCGGAGCGGCTCGGGCTCCGGGACCGCGGCCTGGTCCAAGACGGCCTTGTGGCGGACCTGGTCGTCTTCGACCCGGAGCGCGTCCGCTCGAATGCGACCTACGACGAGCCGCGGCGCTTCCCCGACGGCATCGAATGGGTGCTCGTCGGCGGTGACGTCGTCGTCGAGCCAGGCGTCGGGCATACCGGCGCGAGGTCTGGACGCGTCCTCCGACGACGCCGATAATCGCGCCTCGCTCGGCACCAATCGTGCGCATGCCCTGCACGACGAGCGAAGAGGAGTGTCCGACCATGCCCGCCGCATCCGAGCACGCTTTGCTCGCATTGAACGCGCTCATCGATGAGCTCGACACGCTCCGCACCCACCAGGCGCGGATCGCACAGCTCGAGACCGAGATCAGCCCGCGCGTCGCCGACGCACGCAGCGACGCGCTGTCACGACTCGCCGCCGCGGACCGGCTCGATCTCTTCGAGGCCGCGACCCAGGCTCTCGCCGTGGCGTGCGCCCGGCGCGAGATCCCGCAGTCCGCGCGGGCAGCTGCCTACTCGGCGCTCGTCGGACTGATCGCCAACGACCTGCTGCCGCGGGCAACGTTCCTGACGCTGTACGAGTCGTGGGAGCAGGCGCTCGACGGCCTTGGCGACTCGCCGGCCATCCTGCGCGGCGAAGAGGTGCTCTTCCACATCGGCTGAGGCGGGACGCGCCGCGCCTACCATTGGGCCGATGACCGAGCCCTTTCCCACCGACGGCGTCGAGGTCACGCTGCTCCTCGTCGTCGCCGACGTCGATCGGTCGCGCGATTGGTACCGCGACGTCCTCGGTGCGAGCCTCTATCGCGAGTACGGCGGTTCATCGGCGGTGCTGCAGTTCCAGGGAACCTGGCTGTTGCTCGTGACCGGCGGCGATCCGACGCCCGACAAGCCGACCGTCGCCTTCGCCGCTCCGGCAGACCCCGACCGGGTCGATCACGAGATCACGCTTCGCGTCCCCGACTGCCGAGCGGCATACGAGACGCTCCGTGCTCGCGGCGCGGTCTTCCTCACCCCGCCGGTCGAGTACGAGCACGAGATCCGCGCCTTCTTCCGCGATCCCGACGGCCACCTGCTCGAGATCAGCGAGGTCCGCTGAGCGACTGATCAGCCGCTGGGGTCGGGGTGGGCTCGGACTCCGGAAGCATCTCGAGCACGTCGCCCTCGAGGTCGACCACCTCGTCTTCGGTGGCCAGGCTGTCGACCAGCTCGCTGGACGCGTGCAGCGTGCCGACCTGTCGCTCGGTCTCGGGCTTGTCACCGATGCGCGCGATGGCGAAGCCGATCTGCGGCGGGATCGAGGCGGTGATGGTGATCTCCGAAATTCGGTAGATCGACCCCTTCTCCTGGAGGGAGCGGTTCGCGACCTCCTGGATGGCCGTTGCCTTGATGACCAGGTCCGCGAGGATGCCCGGATCGATCTTCTCGACGGCGGTGATGAGGCCCTGCCCCACCTGGCCGGCCGCGCCCTTCAGGTCCTTCCCGACGCGGCTGGCCTCCTGGCGCATCCCGGCCTTGGCCTCGGGCGTCGTCATCGCGCCGATGCCGTCAGCCGCAGTCTGGCGCGCCTGCTCGGCCGCCTGGCGCGCGCGCTCAAGAAAGCTCATCGGCCATCAATCTACGAGCCCCGTCAATGGGACGGGGGACGCTAGGATGCACCGATGGAGGAGCGGCCCAGCCTGACCACGCGGACCGTCCCGCCCGGCGTGGCCACGCCGGGCTCCGCCCCGCCGGACGCGACGCCGCTCGTCATCCCCGTCGACGCACCGGCCCCCGGGCGCGCCCGGCCCGCGGCACCCCTCCGTCGCGAGGGCCCGGCCAAGCTCACCGGCGAGGCGAAGTACGCCGACGACCTCGTCTTCCCCGGCGCGTGGTTCGGCGCGACGATCCGCTCGACCGATCCGCACGCGCGCCTCGAGGGATCGAGCTGGACGACGCATTCGACTGGAAGCGCGTCGTGGTCGTCACCAGCGACGACATCCCCGGCGAGAACCTCGTCAGCCTCATCCAGGACGACCAGCCGGTGCTCGTGCCGGTCGGCGGTGAGATCCGCCACC